>DASYAV010000094.1:0-17373 GCA_036501145.1 Streptosporangiaceae bacterium
CGACGCGGATGGTGCCGGTTGTGAACCGCACCGAGCGCCGGGACCGGGCGGTCTTGAACCTCGGGAACCCGGCAGCCCGGCCAGCCCGCTCACCCTTCCTGGACGCCGACCACGCCGCCAAGCCGCGAGCCAGACCGTCCAAGCCGGTGTTGTAGGCCTCCTTGGAGTTCACCCCCCACCACGGCGCGGCCACGGGCTTGCGGCGATTCCACTCCTTGCGCAGCGCGGCCAGCGACCAGCCCAGCGGCGGCGTCAGATCCTTCCCGGCAATTCCGTAGGACCGTTCCGCCTGGCGCTGGCCCATGACGGCCTTCACCGCTGCGAGCATGGTGTTGTGTGCCTTCCGGGCGCCACCCGCATGGGACCGGAACGCCCGCTCCTGGGCCGGGGACGGGTCCAGCGCAAACCGGTACGCCTGCGCGACCCACCCGTCGGGAACATCGAACCTGGCCATCAGACGGCCCTGGGCTCAGGCCCGGTCTGCTTCGTGGCGGTGACCGCCTGCATCGCCCGGTTCCGCGCGCCACCGCGCCCGTACAGCCGGGCACACATCGAGGTGAGGACCTCGATCATGTCGCGCACCAGATCATCGGTTGTCTCGCCCGGATCGGCGACCACGACCTTGCGGCCATGTGCAGACAGAGCCGCCTCGAGGTGCTCAACCCCGAACCGCGCAAGACGATCACGATGTTCCACGACGACCACGCTCGCAGACGGGTCTGACAAGATACGCCGCAGCTTCGGGCGCTTTCCGTTCAGCCCGGACCCGACCTCGGTCACGACCTCCGCGACTTCATGCCCGTTCGAGGTCGCCCACCCCGTCAGCCGTGCCACCTGACGGTCCAGATCAGCTCGCTGGTCATGCGAGGACACCCGTGCGTAAACCACCGTCCGGCCGGCGCTTCCGCCCGGGGCAGCGTCGACCCAGATCGTGCCCGACTCAAGCCTGCGAGCAGACACCGGCATCCGGTCCTCCCGGAACCACCGGTACGCGGTCTGCGGATGCACGCCGTTTGCGCGAGCCCATTCAGCCAACTTCACACACCCGTAGAAACACACGTTCGATCACGTTTGCTCACAAAACGCTGACCCGTTCAACCCCCGACGCCAGTTTCCCCGGCACACGTCAGCACGGCAACTGAGCGCTAGGACCCGGCGTCCTCGGACCCAGCATCCTCGGACTCGGCGACCTCGGACCAGAAGGCCAGGTTGGCCCGGACCCAGGCGATCCCCAGCCGCAGAGTGGCGTGCGGGTAGCCCAGGTCGGGCTCGCCGGTGATCGTCTTCTCGATCTCCAGATACCGCTCGAGCTCTTCGGCGTAGAACGTGACGCGGGTCCGGGCCAGCGTGGTCATGTCCCCGGTGCCGGCCAGCGCGCCGAAGAACAGTTTCAGCAGCGCGGGCTCCCGCACCTCCGGCCTCCCGGCCCCGGGGTCGCCCAGCCAGGCGGCCAGCGCCGACCGGCCCTCCCCGGTCAGCGAGTACCGCTTGCGCCGGCGGCCTTCGTGCTCCTGGTCCACCTCGAGCAGGCCCAGTTTCACCAGCCGGTCCGGCTCGCTGTAGAGCTGCGAATGCGGGAACGACCAGAAGTACCCGAGCGAGGTGTTCACCACCTGCTTGAGCTCGTAAGGGGTGGCCGCGCCGAGCCCGCTGACCAGGCCGAGCACCAGGTACGAGGTATTGGACAGCCGGGGCGTTGACACGTGACCGAGCCTATCTTACGGTTAGAACCATCCGATTCAGACGGTTCATTTCGGAGGCTGAGATGACGGTGTTCGGAACGGCGGCGGCCACGGCGGCGACAAGGACCGCTCTGCCTGCCTGGATGAGCGTCTACCGAACCCCGGCCGAGGTGGACCAGCCGGTGACCGATGTCCAGGGGCAGGTGCCCGAGGGCCTGGCCGGGACGCTCTACCGGGTCGGCCCGGGCAAGCTCGACATGGCCCACCATCTCTTCGACGGGGACGGGATGGTGAGCGCGGTGCGGTTCGGCCGGGACGGCGGCGTGCACTGGGCGAACAGGTTCGTCCGGACCGGGAAGTACCTCGCCGAGCTGCACGCCAGCCGGCCGGCCGTGAAGGGGTTCGGCACGCTCGCGGGCGGTGGCGGCCGGCTGCGCAACGCGCTGCAGCTGTCGGCGGGCAAGAGCAACGCGGCCAACACCAACGTGATGTTTACCGCCGGCCGGCTGCTGGCCCTGTGGGAGGCGGGGCATCCGTGGCAGATCGACCCGGCGACACTTGAGACGATCGGCGAGATGGACTTCGACGGGGCGCTGGACACCCGGCTGCCGTTCTCGGCGCACCCGCACTGGGACCCGCGTACCGGCGAGATCTTCAACTTCGGCATGGTGTACGGCCGGAAGAATTCGGTGGCCTGCTACCGGATTGACCGGTCGGGCCGGCTGCACCAGCTGGCCAGGGTCGCGGCCCCCGCGCCGGTGATGAACCACGACTTCATGATCACCGACCGCTGGCTGGTGTTCTGCCTCAACCCGCTGCGCATGCGGCTGGTCCCGTTCCTGACCGGCGGCGCGGCGTTCGGCGACTCGCTGGAGTTTCACCCGGACGAGGCGACGACGATCGTCCTGGTGCCGCGGGCCGGCGGGGAACCGGTGCGCGTGGAGGCGCCCGCCTGGTTCCAGTTCCACTTCGCCGCGGCCTACGACGACGGTGACGACGTGGTGATCGATCTGGCCCGCTATCAGCGCTACGACGACGTCGGCCCGTACCTGCGGGCGTACCGGGCCAGCGCGGCCCTCGGCCGGGCGCCGGCCCTGTGGCGGTACCGGGTCGCCACCAGGACAGGCCGGGCCACCGGGCACGAGCTGTCCCCGCAAGGCGTGGAGTTCCCGCAGGTCAACGGCTACCTGGCCACCGGCGGATACCGCCTGATCTACGGCGTCTTCATGGAGCCGGAGCAGGGCCTGGACGGCCGCATCGGCCGGGTCGACGTGCAGACGGGCGAGACCGACTGCTGGGACCCGGGCGCCGGCCTGCCCGTCTCCGAGCCGATCTTCGTTCCCCGGCCGGACGGCACCGCGGAAGATGACGGCTGGCTGGTCGCGCACGTCTACGACCCGCGCCGGGAGACGACCGACGCCGTGGTCCTGGACGCCCGGGACCTCTCGGCCGGCCCGCTGTGCACCGCGCACCTGCCGGTCAACGCCGGCCTGACCTTCCACGGCGCATGGCGCCGGGCGGGGTGAGCCAGCGCGACGCCGCCACCTGCACCAAGGAGTCCGCGGCGTAGCCGTCAGGTAACTATCGGCATAGACCTGGTAGCGGAACGGCCCGCTATCGCGCCGGATGGCTGGCGCTGGCCGGCCACGCGCCCGGCGATAACTTCGCAAAAGGGTACAACCGGCGCATTGCTCCCGGCGTCTCAGAGGCATGGGGACTCCTCACCGGAGGAGCGGTTGCCGAGAGGGAACGAAATGATCAAGTACGTACGGGGGACCAGCATGCGAGGAGCCAGGCGGTGGGGGGCGGTTTGCGCCGCCGCCGTCCTGGCGGCGGCTGGCGCCAGCACCGCCGCCGCGGCCGCGACGTCGGCCCACTCCGCGACGCCGGCGCGCGCGTCCGGCATCGCGAAGTGCACCGCCGCGGACCTGGGCGTCTGGGTGGCCGCCGACCAGTCCGACGGCACCGCGGGCAGCATCTACTACCCGCTGGAGATCACCAACCTGAGCAGCAGCACCTGCTACCTGTACGGGCATCCGGGTGTCTCCGCCGTCACCGGCGCCGGGCACCAGCTCGGCCAGTCCGCACGGTGGAATCCCGGCACGGCGCGGGTGGTCAACCTGGCGCCCGGTGGCACCGCGCACGCCATGCTGCAGTACGTGACCGTGCAGGTCGCGCCGGGGTGCAGTCCGGCCAACGCCGCCGAGCTGAAGGTCATCCCGCCGGACCAGACCAGCTCGGCCAGCGCGTTCTGGGACCTGCCGAGCTGCAGCACCGGCCCGGTCTACCTGGCCGTCGGCGTCGTCCAGCCCGGCCCGGGGACCAGGGACAGCACCTGACGGCCGGCCACCGCACCGAGGGCGGGCCCGCTCGTCAGGCGGCCCGCCCTCGGGCATCACGGGGGGAACTGGACGGTAGCGTGGGTGACCGTGCCGGAACGTGACGCGATGATCCTCACCCGGCGGCTGGAGCTGATCCTGATGTCGCCCGGGCTGATGCGGGCGCTGCTGGCCGCCGACTGGAGCCAGGCTGGCCGGCTGCTCGGCGCGGACATTCCCGCTGAATGGCATGGCGGGTACTGGCAATGGCTGGGCGACCGGCCCGATCAGGCCGAGGCCGACCCGTCGGCCGCCCGGTGGCTGGGCCGGATGCTGCTGCTGCGGGGGGCGGGTGATCGCGGCGGCGCGGCGCCGGAGGTGGTGGTGGTGGGTGAGGCTGGGTTCCACGGCCCGCCGGATGAGACCGGCCGGGTGGAGATCGGCTACATGGTGGTTTCCGCGCACCGCCGCCGCGGCTATGCCGAGGAAGCGGCCCGGGCGCTGATGTCCTGGGCGTCGGCCGAGCACAACATCACCCGGTTCCGGGCCAGCATCAGCCCGGGCAACGTCGCGTCGCTGAACCTGATCCGCAAGCTCGGCTTCGCCCCGGTGGGCCGCCAGCACCATGCGCAGCGGGGTGACGAGCTGGTTTTCCACCACGACGGCCCGCCGGCGGCGGGAACGGATGGAGGCTGAGCCCTTGAGCGTCGACACCGAAGGGCCGGAGTTCTTCTGCTACCACCGCGACCGGCCCGGCTCGATGGCGCTGCGCGATGAACTGCTCGAAGATCACTGGTGCTACATGGACCGGTACCAGGCGCAGCTGATCGCCCGCGGCCCGACCCTGGCCAGCGACGGCGACACGGCCACCGGCAGCGTGCACATCGTCGGCCTGCCCGACCCCGCCGCCGCCCGCGCCTTCGCCTTCGACGAGCCGAACTACCAGGCCGGGGTGTACCAAGACGTGCTGCTGCGCCGCTGGCGCAACCTGCTGGGCCGCACCATGTGGGACTTCCCCAGCGGCCGGGAGGACGGCCGCCGCTACCTGGTGCTCGGACTCGGCGCGGGGCAGGGCGCCGACCTCGCCGTGCCGGCAGGCCGGGACGAGCTGATCGCCTACGGGCCGCTGCTGTCCGACGACGGCGCCGCGTGGCTGGGTACGGCGGCGCTGGTCCGGGCGCCGGACCCGGCCGCGGCGCGCGCCGTCCTGACCGTGGACCGGTACGCCGCCGTCGAGGTGCACAACTGGCAGTTCGGTGGCCGTCCGTGAGCGGCCGTCTGTGAGCGGCCGGCCGTGCTGAACGGCCGGCCGCGAATCAGCGGTGGATACGGGCGGGGCCGCGCTGGCGGCGGCGATGGGCGCGGCGACCGCGGTGACCGCCGACGCGGACAGGAAGGCGCGCCGGCTGGTTCTCTTGCCGGCAGAAACACGTTTGTTTTCCATGCACCAGAATCAACGACGGATTCAAGCCGCAGTCAAGAGGTCAAAAATATGAATTGCCTCTGAAATGCTGCTGCCAGCCAGCTGCCGTGTCGGCAGCGTCAGCTCCCGGGCAATTCCGGGGTGATCAGCACGGTCGCGGCCATCTGCCGCAGCTCGACCCGGCGGATCTTGCCGGTGGCCGTGGTCGGGTAGCCGCCGACGAACACGATCCGGCGCGGCCGCTTGAACGCGGGCAGGCCGTCCCGGCAGAACTCGGCCAGCTCGGCGCCGGTCGCGGTGCCGCCGGGCCGCAGGATGACGTACGCCACCGGCTTCTCCAGGCCGTCGGTGTCCGGCGCGGCCACCACGACGGCCTGCGCCACCGCCGGGTGCGCCAGCAGCCGGGCCTCGACCTCGGCGGGGGAGACCCAGATGCCGCTCGACTTGAGCATGTCGCCGGTGCGGCCGAGGCAGGCGTAATAGCCGTCGCCGTCCTGCACGTAGGTGTCGCCGGTGCGCAGCCACTCGCCCTGGAACACCTGGCGGGAGGCGTCGTACCGGGACCAGTAGCCGGTGGCCGCCGACGCGCCCGACACCAGCAGCGTGCCCGGCGTGCCGGGTGCCACCTGCTGCCCGGCCTCGTCGACGATCCGCAGGTCGTACCCGGGGACCGCGACCCCGGTGGTGCCCGGGCGCACCTGGCCGGGGCGGTTGGACAGGAAGATGTGCAGCATCTCGGTCATCCCGATGCCGTCCAGGATGTCCACGCCGAAGTGCGAGGTCCAGCGGGTGTGCAGCGAGGCGGGCAGCGCCTCGCCGGCCGACGCGGCCAGCCGCACCCCGCCCAGCGCGCCGGCCGGGAGGCCGGCCCGGAGCATGTTGGCGAAGAACGTCGGCCCGGCGAAGAACAGCGTGGCGCCGTGCTCCCGGGCCCGCTGGGCGATCACGTCAGGCTTGGACGGGGCCGGCTCCAGGATGGCCGCGGCCCCCACCGACAGCGGGAACAGCACCGAGTTGCCCAGGCCGTAGGCGAAGAACGCCTTGGCCGCGGACAGGCAGCGGTCGCCGGCGGTGATGCCGAGCACCTGGGCCGCGTACGTCTCGCAGACGACGGGGACCGAGCCGTGCCGGTGCATCGCCCCCTTCGGCGTGCCGGTGGTGCCCGAGGTGTACAGCCAGAACGCAGGCGAGTCCGCGGTGGCCGGGTAGACCGCGGGGTCCGGCCCGGCCGCGGCCAGCAGTTCGCCGAACGCATGCCACGGCGGCCCGGCCGCCTCGCCAGCCGCCCCGGCGTCCCGGCCGGCCGCACCGTCAGCCCCGTCACCGGCCAGAAGCACCCCGCGCAGCTCCGGCGCGGCGGCCGCCGCCTGCCCGGCCAGGCCGGCGAACTGGCCGGTGACCGCCAGCAGCCGGGCCCGCGAGTCGCGCAGCAGCGCGGCCAGTTCGGCCGCGCTGGTCATCGTGGACACCGGCACCGGGATGGCGCCCACCCGCATCGCGGCCAGGTACACGGTGACGAATGCTGGCGAGTCCGCCATGCACATCAGCACCCGCTGTTCCGGCTCCAGCCCGAGCCCGCGCAGCGCCGCGGCCGCGCGCAGCACCCGGTCGTGCAGCTGGCCGTAGCTCAGTTCGCCGGCCGGGCCGGCCAGCGCGAGCCGGTCACCGTCGCCGGCCGCCAGCCGACGGTCGAGCAGGTACTCACACGCGTTGAGCAGCTCCGCCATCGCCCGCACCCTCCCCAGCGCGCCGCGCCCCGCCCCGGCTGCCGGCTAGGCCAGGTGCACGTAGCCGTAGTCGAACGGCTTGCCGTTGATCCCGTTGCGTGGCGGGGCGATCCAGGCCGCGATCTTCCCACGTTCGTGCACCGGCCGCATCAGCGACCGGACGTGCGTCTTGTCCACGTCGGTGGGCAGCCACTGCGCGCTGCTCCCGGCCCACTCGCCCGCGGTCAGCTGCTCGCCGCCGGGGGAGGCCTCGATGCCGGCGAACGCGCCGACCTTCCGGTTGAACGCGATGTGCGGCAGGCTGAGCCGCTGCGGCAGCCCGGCCGAGGCCAGGATCTTGTTCCACCGGTTGACGCCGCTCTGGCAGTCGGTGATGTAGTTCCGCCGCAGGTCGGTGTTCAGGCCGGTCAGCGCGGCCACCTCGGTCTCGCCGATGCTCTGCTGGCCGTCGCCGGCGTCCACCAGCGCGTCCACCATGACCGCGTCGTCGGTCAGCCGGTGGTCGTCCTTGCGCCGCTCCTCCAGCCACCGGCCCTTGAGCCCGGCGGTGTAGTAGTTGGCGACGTTGGTCGAGGTCTCCCCGCCGAACAGGTCCAGCGACACCGAGTAGTGGAAGTTCAGGTACTTCTGGATGACCGGCAGCGGGATCACGCCGAGCGCGGCCACGTCGTCGGTGTCGTTCTCCACCATCACCTGGGCCGTCCGCTCGACCACCCGGTCCACCCCGGTGGTGCCCACCATCATGTGGTGCGCCTCCTCCTTGAGCATGAACTCACAGGTGCGCGACAGCGGGTCGAAGGCGGACTCCTTCAGCGTGCCGAGCTGGTACTTGCCGTCCCGGTCGGTGAAGTAGGTGAACATGAAGAACGACAGCCAGTCCGGGGTCTCCTCGTTGAACGCGCCGAGGATGCGCGGCGAGTCCTCGCTGCCGGAGTTGCGGTGCAGCAGTTCCTCGGCCTCCTCCCGGCCCTCCCGGCCGAAGAAGGCGTGCAGCAGGTAGACCATGGCCCACAGGTGGCGGCCCTCCTCGACGTTGACCTGGAACAGGTTGCGCAGGTCGTACAGCGACGGCGCGGTCGCGCCCAGGTTGCGCTGCTGCTCGACCGAGGCCGGCTCGGTGTCGCCCTGGATGACGATGAGCCGCCGCAGGTCGGCGCGGTACTCGCCGGGCACCTTCTGCCAGGCCGGGTCGCCCTTGTGCTGGCCGAAGGCGATCTGCCGGCCGGCGTCCCGCTCGGCCAGGAAGATGCCCCACCGGTAGTCCTTCATCGGCACGTGGCCGAAGTGTGCCCAGCCCTCCCGGCCCACGTTGACCGCGGTGCGCAGGTACACGTCCTGGGTGGGCAGCGCCGGCCCCATCGACTCCCACCAGTTCAGGAAGTTCGGCTGCCAGGACTCCAGCGCCCGCTGCAGCCGCCGGTCGTCGCGCAGGCTGACGTTGTTCGGGATCTTCTCGGTGTAGTCGGCCGGTGTGGTCATCGGGTTCAGACTCGCTTCCAGTCGAAGTCGGCGCGCTCGCCGGTGCCGAACCGGCGCAGCGCGCCATCCGGCCCCGACGCGTTGGGCCGGTTGAAGATCCAGTTCTGCCAGGCGCTCAGCCGGCCGAAGATCTTGGTCTCCAGCGTCTCGGGCCCGGCGAACCGGTAGTTCGCCTCCAGGCCGGACAGCGCGTCCGGGCTGAAGTTGCCCCGCTCCTCGATCGCGATCCGGATCTCCTCGTCCCAGTCGATGTCGTCCGGTGCGAACGTGACCAGGCCGAGCTCCTCGGCGTCCGCGGCCAGCAGCGGCGTCCCGGCCCGCTTCTCCGCCGCGGCCAGGCCCTTCTCGTCGCCCAGGAACCGGGTCTGCAGCCGGGTCAGCCCGTTGCCCATCGGCAGCGGGCCGAGGTTCATCGGGCCGATCACGATGGCCGCCGGGTCGGCGTCCGGGTCCCCCGTGGTTGAATCAACAGTTTCAAAGACCCCGGCGAGCTGGAACGACCGGTCAGCGGCCAGCGCCAGCTCCAGCAGCGACCCGGCGAAGCACGACCCCGGCTCGATCAGCGCGAGCAGGCTGCGGCTGGTCACGTCGAGCCGCTTCAGCGTGCGCTTGACGTAGTGGATGATCTCGTTGGCCAGCCAGTCGCCGGCGTGCCCGGCCAGCAGCTCGTCATAGGCCAGCACCCGCTGCGCGTCGCCCCTGGTGCGCAGCACCCAGGTGCCCAGCTCGGGCTCGTTCGTCCGCAGGTCCAGGATCAGGTCGTCCAGTTCACGGGTCATGGCCAGGGTCCAGAACACGTCGCCCTGCTCGTGCACGCCGGCGATGCCGGACGGCGGGCCGTCGACCGGCCCGCTGACGGTGATCTCGGCCACCCGGCGGCCGTGGTCGAGCCGGGCGGTCACGTGCCGGTAGCCGATCTCATCGCCGGTGCGGGTCTTGGCCAGCGGGGTCAGCTCGACGCCTGCCGCGCCCTCGGGGCGGCCGGACCGGGCGGCCAGCTCGCCGGCCCGCGCCGCGACCGCCTCCGCCCAGCGCGCCCGCGGCACGGTCTCGTCCACCAGCCGCCACGCCACCGCGCGCTGCCCGCCCACGCCCTCGGACCGGGTCGCGAAGTAGTCGGCCAGATCCCGGCGCACGTGCCGCTTGTCCACCACCCGGGTCAGCCCGCCGGTGCCGGGCAGCACGCCGAGCAGCGGCAGTTCCGGCAGCGACACCACCGAGGACCGGTCGTCGATGAGCATGATGTGCCCGCAGGCCAGCGCCAGCTCATACCCTCCGCCGGACGCGGTGCCGTTGACCGCGGCCAGGTAGGTCTGGCCGGAGTGCGCGGCCGCGTCCTCGATCCCGTTGCGGGTCTCGTTGGTGAACTTGCAGAAGTTGACCTTGGCCGGGTGCGGCGAGCCGGCCAGCATGCGGATGTTCGCCCCGGCACAGAAGATCTTGTCCTTGGCCGACGTCAGCACGACGGTGCGCACCCCGGGATGGCTGAACCGCAGCCGCTGCACCGCGTCGTACAGCTCGATGTCCACGCCGAGGTCGTAGGAGTTCAGCTTCAGCTCATACCCCGGCACCAGCCCGGCCGCCTCGTCCACGTCCATGCTCAGCGTGGCCACCGGCCCGTCGCAGTCCAGCCGCCAGTGCCGGTAGCGCGCGGGATCCACCCGGAAATCTACTCTGGACACAACTACATGTTCTACTTTTCTCGGCCTATCCGTCAAGCATTCGTAGAATTTAAATCAATAGCGGTCTGATGAACGGCTGCGCCCTCGCCAGGGCGCTGCCGGCATCAGTCCACGTCGTTGAGCCGCGCCCACTCCAGGCGCGCGGCGGCCGACCACTCGGCGTGCCGGCCGGCGAACAGGCTGGCCGCCTTGAGGCCGCTCCACCGCCGCGGCAGCAGCTCGCGGGGCAGCACCGGGTCGATGGCCGGGAACCGCCGCCAGGCGTGCACCAGCTCGACCTGCCTGGCCAGCGCACCGCCGGCCCGTTCCTGGCTGAGCTGGGCCCGGCCGAACTCCGCCACGAACCGTTCGTACTGCTCCTCCACCGCGGTCAGGTCCCAGGCGGCCGCGACCATGTCCCGCACGTCGCCGACGCCGGACCGGGCCGCCACGAACACGTGCGCGTCGCTGGCCACCCCGGCCGCCCGCAGCACGCCCGCCGCCTCCGCCTCCCGGCTGGTGTGCGGGCTGATCCACAGGCCCGCGCCCAGCGAGCCGAATCCCGCCCAGGTCAGCCGGCTGCGCACCACGTGCCGGGCCCGCCGGTCGCCGTCCGGGATCCGCACCGAGACCAGCAGCCAGCGGCCGTCCCAGTCCTGGGCCGAGCCGGTGAACGAGTAGATCCTTTCCGCCCCGTCGGTGAGCAGCTGCCGGGCGCTGTCGCTGAGCAGCCACCTGGTCCGGCGGCCCACCTTGTCCGCGTGCAGCCAGCCTGCCGCGGCCGTGCGCATCAGCGCTTGCCTGGTCGTTTTCTCCTCGACCCCGAGCCGGCCGAAGACGTCCAGCACCGCCGACGTCCAGGCCACCCCGCCGGTGGGCAGCACGAACTCGCCCAGCAGGGTGAACAGCAGCCCGCGCGCGCTGGCCGCGCCCGCCTCGTGCCGCCGGGACAGCGTGGGCACCGGTGCCGCCGCAGCGGCCGGAGTGTTCCTGCCCGGCATGACAACCTTTCCGCGCGCTGGCTCTCCGCAAGCTGGGCCCATTCTGCAGCCTGCCCGCGGCCCGTGCGAGCACCGCCGTTCTGACCTGCAGGTAAGGCTAGCCGGGGCGGCGGCGCCGACGTACAGTGATCTCGTCAGGGCGCCCCGTCCCATTTGCCCGGCATAGCGGTTTTGCCACTTTTGCCGGGCAATACGCCACCCTGACGCCGCAGCGAGCAGATCCGTGTTCCGAGGAGCCGTGCCGATGGTTTCTTCCATCAGCCCGGCGCCCCCCGCCGGTGCCGCCCGTACCGACGGTTACCCGTTCCGGGGGCCGGGGGCCCTGGCCAGGGCGGCGCCGTTCGCCGCGATCGCGGCGCTGGCCGAAGCGAGCCTGGCGCTGCCGCCGCTGCCCGCTGACCTGTGGCCGGTGCTGATCAGCCTGCTGCTGCTGCTGGCCATCCCGCCCGCGTTCGTGCTGCTGCCCTGGCCGCGGCTGCCGCACTGGGCGCCGGTGCTGGTGCCGCTGACCTATACCGGGTCGGTGCTGGCGCTGATCTTCGCCTCCGGTGTCACCGCCGGCGTGGGCATCGTCATCCTCGTCCCGCTGATCTGGACCGCCCTGTATCACCGGCCGTGGGAGTCGGCGTGCGTCGTCGTGGCCATCGTGATCGTGGAGATCATCACCTCGCTGACCCCGGTGACCGACGGGGGCACCGTCCTGGCCAGGCGGATCTTCCTATGGGCCGCGCTGGCCACGGTCATCTCGGTGGCGGTGCACACCATGCGCGCGAGGATCGGGCGGGGCGAACAGGAGCGGGCCAGGCTCGAGGAGCGCCTGCGGGCGCTGTCACTGCTGGAGGACCGGGACCGCATCGCCGCCGATCTCCAGGACAAGGTCATCCAGCGGGTGTTCGCGGCCGGGCTGAACCTGCAGGGCACCGCGGCGCTCATCCGCCAGCCGGAAGCCAGGTCGCGGGTCGAGTCGGCCGTGGACGAGCTGGACCACGTCATCCGGGTGCTCAGGGACGCGATCTTCGGGCTCCAGCAGCGCACCAGGGGCCAGGGACTGCGGGCCCGGATCCAGGAACTGGGCGCCCAGCTCTCGCCGGCCCCGGCGATGAGCTTCACCGGCCCGGTCGACGGGGCGCTGCCGCCGATCGGCCGGGCTCAGCTGCTGGACGTGCTGCACGACGCGCTCACCGAGATCGGCCGGTACAGCGTGCCGGCCCGGGTGGACCTGGCGGTGCACAACTCCTCTCTGGTCGCGGTCGTCGAGACGGCGTTCGCCCGGGACGGCGGCGCCGACGCCAACGGCGGGCTCGGCGAGCTGGAAGCACGGGCGAAGGCCACCGGGATGAGCCTGGAAACCGAGGCCATCGAGGGCGGCCGCCGGTTCACCTGGCGGGTGCCGGCCGGCCCGGGCGCGACCCCGCGCCGGCGCTAACGCGCCCCCAGGCCGGTGCGGCCGTCGATCAGTTCCCGCGCGGCGTCCAGGTGGCCGGCGTGCCGGGCCGTCTCCTCGATCATGTGCAGCAGGATCGTCCGCACGTTGTGCGTCTCCGGCGGCATCCAGGACGGGATCTCGCGGCGCGGCGGGCCGTCCAGCCAGGCGGCGGCGAGCGCCGCGTCGGACCGTGCGCACGCGTCGCGGTAGAACGCCAGCACCTCCTGCACCGGGTGCTCGCTGGTGAACGGCGCGTCCTCGTCCTCGTCGCGCTGGCCGGAATCCGGCCAGGGCGGCTCGCTGACCTCGCCGGTCAGGATGCGCTGGAACCAGAAGCGCTCGGCCCCGCCCAGGTGCTCGATCAGGCCCAGCGGCGTCCACCCGCTGGGCAGCACGGTCTGCCGGAGCGCGGCCTCGTCCAGGCCGTCGATGATGTCCAGCACGGCCCGCCGCTGCGCGGCCAGGAAGGCGGTCAGGTCGGCGTGCTCGGTGCCGGGGCCGGTCATCGCAGGTCCCTGGCCAGCTCGCGGTAGGCCGGGGTCAGCTCGGTCCACCGCGCCTTCCAGTCCCCGGGCTGCTCGCCCGCCAGATAGCTGCCCAGATCCTCGACGTGCGCCTGCCAGCCGGCGCCGTGCCCGTACGCATGCTCGACCGGCAGCCCGCGTTCCTCAACCACCAGGCGGGTCTGGCTGCCCTCGGCGGACAGTTCGGCCTCGATGACGGTCTGATCCTCATCGCCGGGCGACATGGTGACCAGCAGCCGCCGCGGCGGCTCGCACACGTCCACCCGCCCTGGGCCATCCCAGCTGCTGGTGAAGTGGGCGTGGAACATGCCGCCCAGCCGCAGATCGCCATTTACCCGGACGACCCACCGGGCCAGCCGCTCCGGGTCGGTGACCGCCGACCACAGGTCGTCGATGCCGGTGCGGAACCGGTCCTCCACCCGCACGGTGGCCGTGCCGCCGACGGCGTGCAGTGACCCGGTGAGGGTGCTGCTCACCCCGCCCCGCTGGTAAGTCATGGATGCTCCTTCGTTGCTCCGGACCGTCTGTGCCTGCGAATGTACCAAACTGGATACGTAACTGTCTAGGTACATACGAGCGCAGTGCTCCGTAAGGCAAGGCAATAACGCCGGATCGGTCCGGTCCGGGACTTTAGTCCCCTAGCGCCGCGAGGGTCTCCCGCTGCGCGGCCGGCTGCCCGATACTTAGTGGCCAGCGGGCCGTGGCAGGGCTGTGCGAGGGACGGATGGTGCCGATGGACGGCGGGCCGGCGGTGACCCGTGAGCTGGGCGGATCGGAGGCGCTGCAGCGGCTGGGCAGTGTCTCCTACGGCCGGGTGGTGTTCACCCAGCGGGCGCTGCCCGCGATCCGCCCGGTCAACCACATGCTCGACGGCGGCCGGGTGGTCATCTGCAGCCACGGCAGCATCGCGCTGGCCGAGGCCGCCCGCAGCGGCGCCGTGCTGGCCTTCCAGGCCGACGGGATCGACCCCGCGCGGCGTACCGCGTGGAGCGTCGTGGCCACCGGGCTCAGTTCGCTCGTCGGCGAACCGGCGGAGGCCGCCCGCTACCGCCAGGCGCTGGGCGCCTGGCTCGGCACCGAGCCCGGCGAGATCATCCGCATCAACCCCGAATTGATCACCGGCTTCGACCTCCACCCGGCCGACGTGGGATAGCCGGCCAGGGTCAGCCGGGTTCCGGGCGGACGGCGCGGACGAGTGTGTCCACCGCCTGCTTGCCGCTGTCCCCGGTGAGCAGCGGACGGCGGACCTGGCCGGCCCGCAGCACGGTGAGGCCGTCCAGCGCCCCGGTGATCAGCCCGGGCGTGTAGAGCACGGCCGGATCCTGCGGCCCGCCCGCACCCTCGGTCAGGTTGTCCACGTCGTGGCCGATCACCAGCAGGGTGCCGCCGGGCGCGAGCGCCCGCGCCGCGCCGCGCAGCACCCCGGTGAGCTCGGCCGCCGGCATCTGCAGGTAGGCGATGAGCACCAGCGCGAACGCCCCGGCCGCAGGCTGGTAGCCGAGCACGTCGGCGTGCACCCAGTCCACGCTCACCCCGCGGCTGGCGGCCAGCTGGCGGCCCTTGTCCAGGCCGACCGCGGAGAAGTCCACCGCCGTCACTTGCCAGCCGCGGCCGGCCAGCCAGATCGCGTTCCTGCCCTCGCCGACGCCGAGGTCCAGCGCCCGGCCCGGCGGCAGGTCCCGCAGTTCGGCCTCGGCGAACCGGTTCGGTTCCGCGGTCCAGATCAGCTCGCTGCCGGCGTACCGGCGGTCCCATTCATCGCTGCCCACACGGCCATCATGCCCGCCGGTCCCGGCCCGATTCCCGGGGGCCGGCTATTCCGATAAGTGTTGCATATAGCAATACTGTCTGGGTAGGGAGCGAATTGACACCCGGCGACCGGCAAACCATAGGGAGGTGCCGGATGAGCCTCTGCTTCCGCCAGGAGCGGCTGCTGTGGCGGACCGAGGACGCGCTGCGCCGGTCTGACCCCCACCTCGCCGCGATGCTGGCGATATTCGGCAAGCTCGGTGCGGCCGAGCCGATGCCCGCCACGGAACACGTCCGCACCCGGCTCGGCTGGCTGCGCCGCCCGCTGGCCCGGGCGGCGGCGCTGGTCGGCCTGCTCGCGGCCCGGGCCGGCCACCTGGCCGTGGTCATGCTGATGCAGTCGGCCACGGCCTGGACGGCCGCCTCCGGCTCGTTCTGCCAGGAACCGTCGTGGCCGGGCACGGCCAAAGTGCCCGGTTACGGTGCCCGGTACCGTGGTGGGCCTGGCGGCGCCACGGACTGGGCTGAGCGTGAGGCCGGCGCCGGCTGACCGGCGCCTGGGCCAGGCGCCAGCCGTCTAGGAGAAGAAGACACGGCGGGAGACGACACCGTGGCCGATTTCGCTGCCGTTCCACACCGCGAAATGCTGGCCGGGCCGGAAGAACTGGCCCGGCTCATCGCCGTTCACCGTCACCGTCACGGTGTGCGAATGGCGGTCGCCCGGCACCAGTGGCTGGTCGTCGTCGGTCACGATGACGGCACGGAAGTACTGCAGTTCGCTGGGGTGGTTGCAGCGTCCCGCGCAGACCATCAGCCCGTGTGCCTCGCTGGGGTAGGCGTGGTCCTGGTGGCCGGCGCGGGCCTGGTCCAGGCTGACGAGGGCTTTGAACATCCAGTGCGACATCGGCATGCCCTCTCGTCACGGCGGACGGGGCCCCGGTCCGCGGAGGACGAAGGGCTGCCCAGCCGCCTGCCTGCACGACAAGTGTTGCTAAATACAATACTCGCTCAGCGCGGCGCCGTTCAAACCCGGCGGTACTTCCGCCGGGCAGACCCAGGTGCGAAGACGGCCAGACGTGCTACAGTCCCGCCGTCGCGGGAGAACGTGAACCCCTGCCCGGGCGAGGCCAGGAAGGCTGGGCCACATTGTGAGTGAGATCCTCCAGGGTGTAGAGGCGCTGCAGGACGCCACGCGGGTGCTGGCCGGGGTGGCCCTGCGCAGCCTGGAGGTGCTGGACGGCGCGGTGTCGCTGCCGCAGTTCCGGGTGCTCGCGGTGCTCGCCGACCTCCGGCAGGCCCGGTCGGCGCGGGTGGCCTCGGCGCTCGGCCTGGAGGCCTCCACGGTGACCCGCCTGGTGGACCGGCTGGTCGCATCCGGGCACGTGTCCCGCGAGGTCGACCCGAGCAACCGCAGCGCGGTGACGCTGGATCTCACCACCCGCGGGCAGCGGCTGGTGGCCGACGTCGCCGCCTGGCGGAAGCGGGAGCTCACCCGGATCCTGCACGGTCTGGAGCCGGCCGAGCGGGCCATGCTCACCGGTGCGCTGCGCATGCTGGTGCAGGCGGCCGGCGACGGGTACGGCGCGCTCCCGCACAACCCGGTCCCGCTCTGAGCACGCACGTTCCATGCCGGTAACCGGAATCCGGGCCCTGCTGTTCGCCGCCGGGGTCGTGGTGAGCCTGGCCGCGAGCTGGCTGCTGGTCTCCCGGCTGGAACGGCTGGGGGAGCGCGCCGGGTTCTCCGAGGCCTGGCTGGGGCTGGTCGCGGCGCTGGCCGCTGACGCCCCGGAGATCACCTCCGCGGTGACCGCGCTGTCCCGCGGCCAGGCCAGCGTCGGCGCCGGGGTGATTATCGGGTCCAACGTGTTCAACCTGGCCGCGCTGCTCGGGCTGGCGGCGGTGGTGGCCGGGTGGATCGGTTTCCACCGCCGGGTGGTGGTCCTATCCGGGGTGCCCGCGGTATGGGTAGCCGCGGTGTGCCTGCTGACGGTGGCCGGGGTGGTGGCCCCGGTCGGCGGGCTGGCGCTGGCGGCCGTGGTGCTGGTGCCGTACGTGGCAGTGCTGGGGATGCGCCGCGCCCGGCTGGAAGGCCTGCGGCTGCCGGCCGGGTGGGTCCGGTGGCTGGTCGCGGCCGTGCATGAGGAGGAGGCCGAGCTCGCCGAGGCGATCCGGCCCCCCCGGGGGACCTGGCGGGACGCGGCCGCCGCAGCCGCGGCGCTGATCGCGGTGGTCGGGGCGAGCACGGTGATGGAGGTGGCAGCCACGGCCCTGGGCCGCCGGTACGGGGTCGCCGACATCGTGACCGGGGGGCTGGTGCTGGCCGTGGTGACCAGCCTGCCGAACGCGGTGAGCGCGGTGTACCTGGCCCGGCGGGGCCGCGGCG
>DASYAV010000095.1:0-62374 GCA_036501145.1 Streptosporangiaceae bacterium
GGGCGCGGTGCCCACGTCCTGGGCGACCACAACGGGCGCGACCGGCGCGGCGGGCTCGGGATCGGGCGTCATGGCTTCCACGACTTCCCCGAGAACCTCTGCCTCGGTCTCGGCCTTGACCAGCTCGGCGTCCGTCTCAGCCGCGACGATCTTCTCTTCCAGGCCACGGTTAATCTTGGCGAGGGTGATCTCTTTGTTTGCCTCGATCTCCGCAATACGCACGGACGCGTCGGTGACTTCCTCGACGTGCCCGGCCTCTTCACGTTCGGCCGAATGGAGCGCTTCAGCGATCCTCTCGCAGGTATCACACATCATTTCTCCAGACTCGGCCGGTGATACGGGTTGTAGGCCAGGCGGGTCGGATCGCCGTTTGATTGCTGGGCGACATACGCGCGGCCATGCGCCTTGTTGATGGCGACGAACTCGACCGTCCACGATCCGTCAGTTGCCTTGAAAATCTTCGTGTGGAGCGAGACCTTCAGGTGCCGGGCCGAGCGGTATAACGCCCGCTTGATCTCCTTGGCCCGGTCATAGTCGGGGCAGCCCGTGTGATGCAGAACGCCATACCAGCCCGTGTCCGGATCGTGCTCACCGTTGACACGGGTAATGCTCGCCTGCACCTCGTGGTCTAACACCGGCTCAACGCGGCGTCGCCACTGCGGGGACGGACCCTTTGGCACGGCTCACTCTCCCGAGGATTCTCCTACGCACTCATTACGATTTTACGGATCGCATGCCCGGGGGTCAGGCTGGCTCTCGGTCGCGGGGCCGCAATTTGCGCGGATAAGTTATCGCCCCGGCTCGGACGTTAATTAGCAGACCCTCCCCACGCGTGTACGCGCGAAGGAGGGCCTTGGGGGATTGGGACTAGAGGTTAGACAGGACCTCGTCTATCGCACCGCTGTGGAGGTCTGCGGGCCGCCAGACGTAGCACCGCTGACCGGCTGCCAGGATCCGGTATCGCCATATGGTCTGCTCGCGGCGAAGCTGCTCGTGCTCGGCCTTGAGTTCTGCCCATGCGACACCATCGATACCGACCAGGGTCAGGTCTGGATAGCCCGCGTCGTTGCGGCGTGAGTCGTTGTCGTGGAACGCCAGGACGGAGTACTCACGGCAGAGCTTCAGGACCCGGCGCTGGAGTTCGGCCTCAGACATGACGCCAGGTCGTCCGGTTCACGATGTCGGACACCGTCTGATGGGTGACGTTGTACGCCCGGCCTATGGCCTTGAGACTCTCGCCTGCGGCGTAGCGCTCGCGGATCTCGACGGCCTGTTCGGCGGTGAGCTTCGGGCGTCCCGCGCGTCCCTGAGGCTGTGCGGGCACCATCAAGGCGTAGTCGTGGATAGGGAACTCCTGGGTGTCGGCCACCATGCCCGGGTAGGCCACCGGGTCAGAATTGATCTCCTTGCGCCGGGCGACCGCGCGGGGCTGGGATAACCACACACTGTCGATCTCGGTGCGGATCCCGCCGAGGTAGTCCCTGTGTTCGTAGGTCACGGTGTAGGCGATCACTTCGCCTCACCGCCGTGTCCTTCGCTGTACCGGCGGAACTCAGCCAGGCCCGCCTGTAACGCCTCGAGGTCCTTCCGGCCCACGCCGAGGATCCAGCGGTATAAGCGGTCCTCGACGCGGACCCGGAACTCATACCGGATGGATAACCAGATGTCCTTCATGCTCTCTCCTTGGGTTGTTCTGATGGCTCTCTCTATTGTCTCACGCCGAGCCCGGATGATGGATTCAGCGGAGTAGTAACTCACACGGCCCGGGGGCCGCCGGCATTCCGCCACACCCGATACTGAACAACGCTGCTCACCGCGCTAGGCGTGATCCCGTATTGCTCGGCCAGCTCCTTGTGAGAATGCCCGGACGCGGCCATCTCGCGTAACTCCCGGGCGGTCGCCAGGGTGAGCTTGGTAGAGCGGCGGTTCTGCTGCTGAGTCACCGTGTCGGCCCACCGGAGATTGCCGGGCGCATAGCCCTGGTTGTTGTCGATCCGGTCGAGGGACCAGCGGGCCCGGCCGCCGGGCGTCTTGCCATCGGGACGCGGGCCGAGGTTCTTCTCTACCCAGGAGATGAACGCCACCGGGCTAGCCCGCCAGGGCTCGTAGACCTTGATGCCCCGGCCGCCGTAGTACTTGTAGCCCGGGTCCTTCGGGTTCTGGCACCGCTGGAGCATGTTCGCCCAGTAGCGGTACAGGGGGTTGCCGCGCAGCCCGTGAGCCGCACGGCCGGGTAACTCGCGGGGTAACTCGGTCTCGATGATCATGGTGTCTCCTTGGTCGGTTCCGTACCTCAATGGTACAAGAGAACCAGTTCGATTTCGGAACGTGACCCGGACTAACGCTGAGTTAGGCAGCGACGGGGGCCGGGTACCAGCCGCCATCGCACGGGAGAATGTGGCCGTCATCACGGAGCTGCCCGACGATCGCCACGAACGCCTTCGCTGTGGGCTTGACGCCAAGGGCGTCGAACACATGGGCTGGACGTACACCGCTGTCCTGGGAAGCGTGCTCACGCACGTACGCCAGGAAGTCAGTCCTGAGGTCGTCTACCGAGGGGCCAGAGGGAATGTCCTTGCCCGGGGCCGTAGGCCCGTCCGGCTCTTGACCTTCTGGTTCTTGATCATTTACTACCGTAGATGATTCTAGGTCTACTTCTAGTTCTTCTAGCTCTTGTGGACTTACAGCAGGTCCACCCTGGACCCACATAGGTCCACCCGTGGACCCACATAGGTCCACCGTGGCCCTATCTAGGTCCACCCCCCTGCCAGCATCCTGGGAGGTGGCCCTATCTGGGTCCACCCCCTCGACCTCGACGGGCAGCGTCAGCCGGTACATGAGCTGGTTCGGCTGGCCGTTCGGGGCCTGGCCGATGTTCTCGAGCAACCCCTTGCCGATGAGACCCTCGCGGGCGGTGCGGACCTTGTCGCGCCCGATGTGCAGCCGTTGCGCGATCCAGCGGTCGGAGGGGTACGCCTTCTGGCCCCAGTTGCCGTACGTGCCGTATAACGCGCCTAGCGCCCACTCGGCCAGAGGCAGATCCGTCTCGGAGTCGCGGACGGCAATCATCCACTCGGAGCCCTGGACCGGGCGAGTCTTGGGTAATGGCTCAGTCATGGGATGTCCTTTGTCTAGTTGGTTGGTCGGTGTCGGCCGGGTCGCCCGTCTCGGAGAACCGAAGAGGGGCGCACCAACCGGGCATGACTCCGGCGGTGCGCCCCTCCAGACGACCAACTAGAACCGACTACGTCAGTATCTCATGCCCGCGCCGGGTCGTCGTGTGACGGCGTCGTGTACTCGTAGATCACGCCCGTGCTGTCCTCGATCGTGACGTGACCCTTCGTGGCCCGGACAGTGAGGCCCCGCTCCCGCAGCCACGCGCCGCGCTCCTGGTCGCTCAGCCGCTGCCACTTGTCCCGGTAGGTCTCGCCCGTGCCGACGCTCTCAAGACGATCTGGCGTGCTTGGCAGGGCTGCCAGCCGGTCACGTTCGGCCCGCAGCTCGGCAAGCCGGGTGTCGTACTGATCGTCCGTCAGGTCCTCGGTGGCCAGCGCCCGGATCTGGTAACGGACTTCGTCCAGTTCTGCCGCGTGGTCGGTGCCCGGGATGAGCTTCGTCTCCATGATCTCGACGTCCCGCCCACGGTTGCGCATGAGCATGCCCACGATCCCGTCGAGGGTGACCACACGGACGAGGGAGCCGCAGCCCTTCCGGTTGGAACCCCGGCCGCTGCAGCGGTACCAGCCGCCGCCCTGCGTGGCGTTAACGCGGTACATCGGGGAATCCGGGCCGGCCGAGCAATCCGGGTTGCCGCAGAACAGGATCCCCGCCAGCAGGGCGCGGTTCTCAGCGTTCGCCGGCCCACGCTTCGGCCGGGAGTCCAGGGCTTCGCCGGCACGCCGCCACGTGGCCGCGTCAACGATCGGCTCGCACTTGTGTACGACCTTGCCGTGCCCGTCCTCGACCGCGCCACGGTAGGTCGCGTTCCTGACCATGCCGCCGAGCGAACGCGCCCACCACGCCCGGCCGGTCTCGGCCTCCAGCCACCGGGCGATCGTGCTCAGGCTTTCCCCTGCGATCACCCGGGCGAAGACCTCGGGCACGAGCCGCCGTCCCTCGGTGGTCGGGACGATCGTCTTGGCGTACCTCGGGCCGCTGGTCTCGTATCCCCACGCGGCACGGCCGACGAAACCGCCGTCCGCCGCGATCCGGTCGCGGGTCATCCGGGCGCGCTCCCGCTTGGTCTGACTCTCCGCATGCGATACCTCCGACATGACGGCCAGACTGATGCGACCAGCCATCGTGGTCAAATCGTTCAGGTGGGGCTGCGTGACGAACTCGATCCGGCCGCCCGCCTCGGTCACGGCGTTGATCAACGGGATCATGTGCAGGACGCCGCGCCGCTCGATCCGGTCATCACGCCAGACGACCAGTACGGAGATCACGCCGGCCCGCATGTCGGCCAGCATCCGGTCTAGCTCCTTCTGCTGCTCGCCCTTGCTCGCGCTCTTGCCGTGGAGCGTGTAAGTCCGGGCGACCTCGTACCCCTTGTCCTCGACGTGCCGCCCGACGTCGGGAACCTGGTTCTGCTCGTCCTGGCCACCCGTGCTAACCCGGAACCAGACCCCTGTGTACTCGCCCATCCCGTCCTCCCTCGTTGACCTGCAACGTCAAACTATCACACCCGGGAAGTTCCTGGATCTGACCATCGTGAACATCGCGATCCCCAACATGATCACCAAGCTGCACGCGTCGTTCGACGACGTGCTGTGGGTCATCAACGCGTACGCACTGGTGCTCGCGGTGCTCGTCATCACCGGCGGCAGGCTGGGTGACCTGTTCGGCACGCGGGCGATGTTCGCGGCGGGCGTGGCCCTGTTCACCGCGGCCTCGGCCGCGTGCGGCCTGGCGCCCAGCCCGGGCTGGCTGATCACCTTCCGTGCCGTCCAGGGCCTGGGCGCGGCGCTGCTCATGCCGCAGACGCTGGCCATCATCACGATGATCTTCCCGCCGGAGCGCCGCGGGGCGGCCTTCGGCATCTGGGGGGCGGTGGCCGGCGTGGCCACCATCGCCGGGCCGACGCTGGGCGGGCTGCTCATCACCGCCTTCGACTGGCGGTGGATCTTCTTCGTCAACCTGCCGATCGGCGTGGCCGTGCTCGCGCTCACCTATGTGCTGATCCCGGTGCTGCCGCCCGGGCGCAAGCACCGGCTGGACTACACCGGCGTGGTGCTGGCCAGCGCCGCGCTGCTGGCCATCTGCTATGGCCTGGTCGAGGGGCAGACCTACAACTGGGGCACGATCACCGGGTTCATCAGCATCCCGCTGATCCTGGGCGCCGGGGTCGTGCTGCTCGTGGCGTTCGGTGTGTCCCAGTGGCTGCAGCAGGGACGCGAGCCGCTGGTGCCGTTCTCGGTGTTCCGGGACCGCAACTTCGCGCTGATGAACTTCGTGTCCGGCACGCTGGTCATCGGCATGATGGGCATCTTCCTGCCGTTCACCATCTACCTGCAGTCGGTGCTGGGCTTCTCCGCGCTCAAGGCCGGCCTGGCCATGGCGCCGGCGTCGCTGATCTCGGTGTTCATCGCGCCGGTGGCGGGCCGGCTGACCGACCGGATCGGCGGCAAGTACATCCTGATCACCGGGCTGACGCTGTTCGCCGTCGGGATGGGCTGGATGTACCTGATCGCCCGGACCACGTCCAGCTGGCAGGACTTCCTGCCCCCGCTCATCGTGGCCGGGATCGGCATGGGCGGCACGTTCGCCCCGCTCACCACCACGGCCATGCGCAACGTCCAGCCGCAGATGGCGGGCGCGGCGTCCGGCGTGCTGAACACGGTCCGGCAGGTCGGCACGGTGATCGGCACCGCGACGGTGGGCGCCCTGCTGCAGAACCAGCTGGTCTCCTCGTGGGCGGCCGACGCCACGACGCAGACCCGTGGTCTGCCGGCCCCGGTGCGCGCGCATGTGATCGCCGGGTTCCAGGACGCGGCCAAGAGCGGCCTGCAGGTCGGCGCGGGGCAGAGTGGGGCCGCGGTCAAGCTGCCGCCGGGCTCGTCGCCCGCGCTGCTGCACCGGATCGAGGAGATCGGCGCCTCGGTCTTCAGCCACGGGTTCGTGACCGCTATGCGCTGGACCGCGATCATGCCGGTCGCGATCATGCTGCTCTCCGCGGCCAGCTGCCTGGCGATCAAGCGCCGCCAGCGCGGCGGCACCCCGGCCCCGGCCCAGACCCCGGAGCAGAAGACCTCCGCGCAGGCCTGACCAGGCAGAGCCCGCTGGCCCCCGTCAGCTACCCGGGGGCCAGCGGCTGACTGCTCAGCTGGCCGGTTCCAGCAGTTCCTGCGACCAGAGGCCCGGCAGCTCCTGATGCGCCGGCTCGAACGGGAAGCTGGCCGCGAAGGCCGGCTCCAGGTCCGACAGCCACGCGGCGGCCGGATCGAACTTAGCGAAGAACGGCCTGCCGACCAGGCTGGGGTCACGCGCCTGCAGCATCCGCAGCACGAACACCTTCTCCCCGGCCACCTCGGCGATGCCGTCCACCGCCACCTTGCCCGGCGTGGCCGACATGGACGGCCCGCGGACCGTCCGGCACAGGCCGGACACGCTGCGGTAGGCGTCCCGGAAGATCTCGTAGGCGCGGGCCAGCGGCACGGCGAAGTAGTCCTGCGGCCCGGTGTCGCGCTCGATGAACATGTAGTAGGGGATCATCCCCATCCGGACCTGGCTGCGCCACATGTCCGCCCAGATGGCCGGGTCGTCGTTGATGGACCGGATGAGCGGCGCCTGGGTGCGGATGATCGCGCCGGTGGCCTCGATCCGCCGCACCGCCTCGGCGACGAGCGGCGACTCCAGTTCCCGCGGGTGCGAGAAATGCGCCATGAAGGCCAGGTTCCGGCCGGACTCCACCACTTCGGTGAACAGCCGGAGGGTGTCGTCGGCGTCCGGGTCGGTGACGAATCGCTGCGGCCAGTAGCCGAGCGACTTGCTGCCGATCCGGATCGACTCCAGTTGCTCGAGCCGCGGGTCGAGCAGTGGCTCGATGTAGCGGCGCAGCACCGGAGCTCCCATGATCATGGGATCTCCCCCGGTCACCAGCACCCCGGTGACCTCCTGGTGGTCCAGCAGGTAACTGACCAGGAGGCTGGCGTCCCCCATCGCCATCTTCAGGTCGGGCTCGTCCACGAACTGCGCCCAGCGGAAGCAGTAGGTGCAGTAGGCGTGGCAGGTCTGCCCTTGCTTGGGGAACAGCAGCACGGTCTCCGGGTACTTGTGCTGCAGCCCGGGCACCGGCTCGTCGCCGTGCACCGGCGTGTTGAGGGCAAGCTGCCCGGCCGGGTGCGGGTTCAGCCGCATCCGCACCTCGTGCGCCGCGGCCCGGACCTCGGCGTCCGGGGCGCCGCGGCTGAGCAGCCCGGCGATCCGGCTGACGTCGTCCTCGGGCAGCATGTCGGACTGCGGGAAGACCAGCCGGTATATCGGGTCGGCCGGTGCGGCGTCCCAGTCGATGAGATGGTCAACGACGTAGGAATTGGTCCGGAACGGCAGAACCGTGGCGACCGCGCGGACCGACAGGCGCTCCGCTTCGGACAGCCCGGCTCGTGCCGTGAACTCATCCAAGTGTTTTGCCGTATATGCATGGAATCGCCGACCTTGTATCGGCACCGTGAGGCCGGTGGGCCGCTGTGCGGCCCCGGCCTGCTGGGATCCAGTCACGCAACTCCTCTCGGTTGGTCGCCTCCGCCACGTCCTGCACGGATGGCGAATCAGCCTGATGGCCGCCAAGACACCCCGCTGCGTCTGGTCACCCTCACACCGCCGGGTACGGCAGGAGAGCTAGTCGTGACCCTAGCGTTGAGGTCACATCTGTGAAACGTGCGGGTAAAGAACGAGGTTCCCGGCCGCCACCTCCACGCGGGTCAGGGCGTAGAGGCGCCATACGCCACACACGGCGGGCAAACCCGCTCCCGCGGGCCCCCCGGGCGTGGCATATGACCTGGCGCGACGAGAATCGCACCGGTGATCCCGTTAGCGATCTCGAGGTGGGAAGCTTAGTGCCATGTGGTCCGCTGCCACCGGTTCTTCCGCCAGGTCCTGGTTTCCGGCCAGGACCCTGACCGGCGCGGTGCCAGGCTGACCGGGAACTGCCGCCCGCTGGAGGCGGCGGGCCCAGACAGCACCACCGGCCGCGCGCGGCCGGTGGTCGCGGTGGACGCCATGGGCGGTGACCACGCCCCCGCGGAGATCGTGGCGGGCGCGGTCGCGGCGTCCCGCGATCACGGGGTCAGCGTGGTGCTCGCCGGGCGTCCCGGCCAGCTCCGGCCGCTGCTGGCCGGCCATCACGCCACCGGCGAGATCCGGATCGTCCCGGCAGAAGATTCCCCGGGCATGGACGAGGGCGGGCTGGTCGGCTGGCGCCGCCCCCGGTCCAGCATCGCCGTGCCGTGCCAGCTGGTCAGGCGGGGCCTGGCCTCCGCGGTGGTGTCCGCCGGGTCGACCGGCGCCATCGTGACCACGGCCCGGATGCGGCTGCGGCTGCTGCCCGGCGTGCTGCGCCCCGCGCTGGCAGTGGTGCTGCCCAGCCTGCCCACCCCGACGATCCTGCTGGACGCGGGCGCGATCGCCGATCCGAAACCCGAGATGCTCGTGCAGTTCGCTCAGCTCGGCGTGGCTTATGCGCAGGTCTGGCACGGCGTGGCCGAGCCCCGGGTCGGGCTGCTGACCATCGGCGCCGAGCCGGGCAAGGGCAACAAGCTGGCCCGGCGGGCGCATGAGCTGCTGTCGGAGGACCCGCCGCACGGCGGCATGCCGATCGGGTTCATCGGCAACATCGAGGGCGGCGACCTGCTCACCGGCAAGGTGGACGTGGCGGTGGCCGACGGCTTCGCCGGGAACGTCGCGCTCAAGACGCTGGAGGGCGCGGTGCGGTTCACCGTCGGGCAGCTCCGCGAGATCGCCACCTCGTCCCCGGCCGCGCGGGCCGGAGCTCTGCTGCAGCGGCGCAGGCTGCGCCGGTTCGGCGCGCTGGTCGATCCGGAGAGCTACGGCGGCGCGGTGCTGCTCGGCCTGGCCGGGACGGTGGTGATCGCACACGGCGCGAGCCGGGCCCGCGGCGTAACCTCGGCGTGCCGGCTCGCCGCCGACCTGGAGGAGCGGCAGATCACCAGCAAGATCCGGGAGCGGCTCGGCCCGGAGCGGCATTTCCTGCGCCGGCCGCTCGGCCACCCCAGGGACACCGGCCCGGAGTGAGCCCGGCAGGCCAGCGGCGCTGAAACCGGTGCTGGCCGGGCCGGGGTGGCCGATAGGCTGAACGCATGGCCGATCCCCAGGAGGTTCTCGCGCAGCGTGTGCGGCATGCCCTTGCCGCGGCCTTCGGGCCCGACCACGCCGGCGACGACCCGGTGATCAGGCCGTCGCAGTTCGCCGACTACCAGGCCAATGTGGCGCTGCCGCTGGGCAAGCGGCTCGGCCGGCCGCCCCGCGAGGTGGCCGCGGAGATCAGCCGCCACCTCGACGTGGCCGACGTGTGCACCGAGCCGCAGGTCAGCGGGCCCGGTTTCATCAACCTGACGTTGCGCGACGAGTGGATCGCGGGCCAGGCGGCCGGCCTGCTCGGCGACGAACGGCTCGGTGTGGCCGATGCGCGGCCGGCCCAGCGGGTGGTGGTGGACTACTCGGGGCCGAACGTGGCCAAGGAACTGCACGCCGGTCACCTGCGGGCCACCGTGGTCGGTGACGCGATCGTCCGGGTGCTGGAGCATCTCGGGCACGAGGTAGTCCGGGCGGCGCACCTGGGTGACTGGGGGACCCAGTTCGGCATGCTCATCGAGCATGCGCTCGAGGCCGGCGAAGCGGTGACCCGTGAGCAGCTCGGCGCGGGCGAGTTCACCGCCTTCTACCAGGCCGCCAGGACCCGGTTCGACGCCGATCCGGCGTTCGCCGAGCGGTCCCGGCAGCGGGTGGTCAGCCTGCAGGGCGGCGACGAGGAGTCGCTGCGGATCTGGCGGCTGCTGGTCGATGAGTCCATGACCTACCTGCGGCGGCTGTACGGGCGGCTGCACGTCACGCTGTCCACCGACGCCGACATGGATCCGGAGAGCTTCTACAACCCGATGCTGGCCGACGTGTGCGCCGAGCTGGAAGCGGACGGGCTCGCCACGGTCAGCGACGGCGCGCTGTGCGTGTTCCCGCCCGGTTTCACCGGCCGGGACGGCAACCCGCTGCCGCTCATCCTGCGCAAGACCGACGGCGGGTACGGCTACGCCACCACCGACATCGCCGCGATCAGGTACCGGACCCGGGACCTGAAGGCGGACCGGATCATCTACGTGGTCGGCTCGGACCAGGTGCTGCACCTGTCGATGGTGTTCGCGACGGCGGATCAGGCCGGCTGGCTGGCCGGGGACGTCCAGGTGGAGCACGCGGTCATCGGCCTGGTCACCGCGCCCGGCGGCGGGCGGCTGAAGACCAGGAGCGGCGACCAGGTCAAGCTGGCGTCGCTGGTCGATGAGGCGGTCGAGCGGGCGGAGCAGGTCATCGCCGACCGGTACGAGGACCCGGCGCAGCGGCGGCAGATCGCCGAGGAGGTCGGTGTAGGCGCGCTCAAGTACGCCGACCTGTCGGTGGCCAGGGACAGCAGCTACGCCCTCGACTTCGACCGGATGCTCGCGCTGAACGGGAACACCGGGCCCTACCTGCAGTACGCCACGGCCCGGATCCGGTCGATCTTCCGCCGGGCGGATCTCGACCCGGCCGCGGTGTCCGGCCCGATCGTGGTCACCGAAGAGCCGGAACGGGCGCTCGCGCTGCGGCTGCTCGGCTTCGCCGCGGTGGTCGACCAGGTGGCCGGCACCGCCGAGCCGCACCGGCTCTGCGCCTACCTGTTCGATCTGGCCAGCCTGTTCACCACGTTCTACGAGAACTGCCCGGTGCTGCAGGCGGGCAGCGACGCGGTGCGGGACTCCCGGCTGGCGCTGTCCGCGCTCACCCTGCGGGTGCTGCTGGCCGGGCTCGGCCTGCTCGGCGTGCCGGTGCCGGACCGGATGTAGCCGGCCGCGCGGCAGGCTGGTTCCGGGCAGATCCCAGCGAAAACTCAGCTTCCGCGACACGGTGTCCCAGATCGCGGAGGCAGTCTCGGCCGTATGGACCACGCGAACGAGCCGCACGGGCAACCGGAGGAGCACTCGCCCACCCAGCCGTTCCAGGCCCCGCCGGGCGGGCCGCCACCGTCATGGCCGCAGGGTGTGCCGCCCGCCGGGCCGCCACCCGGCGGGCCCTGGGATTACGGCCGCCCAACTGGCCCAGGCCAAAGCGGGAGCGAACAGCTGCCAGGCGGACCCTGGGCCTACGGGCCCGCTCCTGGCCCGGGCCAGAGCGGCGGCGAGCAGGCACCCGGCGTGTCCTGGGGTTACGGGCCTTACACCGGCCCGATTCCGGGAGGCGGGGAGCAGCCACCCGGCGGGCCTTGGCCGCCCGGCCCGTACGCCGGGCCACCGCCGCCGGGCGCACAGGAGCCGTACGGCATGCCGCCGCCCGCAGGGCCGCCCTGGGCGGGCGGCCCGGGCGGTCCGGCCGGTCCGGGCGGCCCGCAGCAGCCGCCGGGCAAGGGCTGGAGACACTCCAAACGGCTGCGCTGGGGCGCTGGCATCGCCGCCGTCGCGCTGCTGGCCGCGGGCGGGACGGCCGCCGGGCTGGAACTGACCGGTACGCCCGCCAACGCCGCGCAGGCGGTCGCGCTGAACGCCGCGCTGACCGCCCCGGGGCGGGGCTGCCCGGGACCGGCCGGCACCCAGGGAAAGGGCGCCCACGGAAGCAGCGCTCACGGAAGCAGCGCCCACGGAAGCAGCGCCAAGGGGAACGGTGCCCGCGGGGCCGGCGCCGGGCACCGCCGGTGCCTGCGGCGGCGGCTGCGTGAGATCAAGGGCATGTACGGGGAGGTGGCCTTCCACAGCGCGAACGGCACGCAGACGCTGGCGTTCGAGCGCGGCACGGTCGCCTCGGCCAGCAGCGGCCGCGGCACGGTCGCCTCGGCCAGCAGCGGCAAGCTGACCGTCCACGCCCCCGACGGAACCCAGTGGACCTGGACGCTGTCCAGCAGCTCGATGATCCGCAAGAGCGGCCAGACCATCCCGGCCAGCCAGCTGACCGGGGGCACCCGGGTGTTCGTCGGCGGGCAGGTGACCGGCAGCAGCCGGGACGCCAGGCTGGTGTTCGTCCGCCCGCCCAAGAACACCCGGGGCGGCCACTCGCCGGGTCAGTCGGGCGCGGGATCCTCCGGCAGCTCCGCGTCGGGCACCTGACCGCGGTGGGGCTAGAGCGGGCGCCGGTGTGTCCCGTCCCGGGCGCGGCGACGGCGGGCATGCTGGAGAATGAACCCAGGACGATGGCTAACAACGACCGCATACCCACCGTGCTCGTCGTGGACGACGAGCCGAACATCCGTGAGCTCGTGCAGGTCGCGCTGCAGTTCCACGGCTGTTCGGTGACCACCGCGGCGACCGGCAAGGACGCACTCAGGCAAGCCGAGACGAACCGGCCCGACCTCATCGTGCTAGACGTGATGCTGCCCGACCTGGACGGTTTCGAGGTATGCCGCAGGCTCCGCGCGTCCGGCAACGAGGTCCCGGTCATCTTCCTGACCGCCCGGGACACCTCATCTGACACGGTGACCGGGCTGGCCCTGGGCGGCGACGACTACGTGACCAAGCCGTTCTCGGTGGAGTCCCTGGTCGCCCGGGTCAGGGCGGTGCTGCGCCGGGCCTCCCGGAGCGTCGTGCACACCGACGCCGGTGGCGGCGCCGCTGACGCCGACACCCGGGTGCTGCGGGCCGGGGACGTGGAGCTGGACGAGTCACGCTGGACCGTGCACCGGGCGGGCACAGCGGTGGAGCTGTCACCCACCGAGTTCCGGCTGCTGGCCTACCTGATGCGGCACGAGGGACGGGTGCTGACCAGGGACCAGCTGCTGGAGAACGTGTGGGGCTGGGATTACGGGGGGCAGTCGCAGATCGTCGAGACCTACATCAGCTACCTGCGCCGCAAGCTCGACCCGCTCGGGCCGCCGATCATCCACACCCAGCGCGGCGTGGGCTACAGCCTGCGGCTGGCCGGTCCCGGCCCGGCCCCGGAGGCATAGGCCGGCGCCGCGATGCGCCTGCCGCGCCTGTCGCTGCGAGCCCGGCTGCTCGCCGCGCTGCTCGCCGTCACCACCGTCTTCCTCCTCGCCCTGGGCGGGGTGGCCCTGGTCGTGGTGGGCAAACGCCTCGGCGCCGACTTCGACGGCCAGCTCCAGGGGAACGCGGCCCAGCCAGTCGAGCGGCTGGTCGGCTCGACTGACGGGTACGCCGTGTTCTACTCGCCGGCTCATGGCCGCACCGGCCTGATCAGTGCGGCGTCGCAGCCCGGCCATCAGCTGCAAGCCTGGCTCGCCGAGGTGGCCGCGAGCCCGCGCGGGCGTCCTGCGGTGCGTGAGCTGACGCCGTTCACCATCAATCTGGACGGCGGCCAGCTCGCGCTGCGCGCGGTGTGGCGGCGGGTGGAGGCGAAAGCGGAAATCAACCAGAAAGCCGTCCCGCGCGGGCAAGCGATCATCGTGGTGGCCAAGAAACTCAGCCAGCGGGAAGCACCGCTGCGCCAGATCCTGCTGGCCGAGGTGATCACCGGCGCCATCCTGGTCGCGCTGCTCGCGCTGTTCGGGCCGTGGCTGATCCGCCGCGGCCTGGCCCCGCTGGACCGGATGGCGACCACCGCGGACCAGATCACCACCCGGGGGGACCTGACCGCCCGGATGCCCGATCCGGGCGACCGGGCCGAGGCGGGGCGGCTGTCGGCGGCGATCAACACCATGCTGGACCGGATCCAGCAGGCGTTCGCCGCCCGGGTGGCCTCCGAGCACAAGGTGCGGCAGTTCGCCGCCGACGCCTCCCACGAGCTGCGCACCCCGCTGACCACCATCAGCGGCTACGCCGAGCTGTACCGGCAGGGCGCGCTCGGCCCGGACCGGCTGCCCGACGCCATGCGCCGGATCGAGCAGGAGGCCGGCCGGATGAGCAGGCTGGTCGCCGAACTGCTTGAGCTGGCCCGGCTGGACCGGACGTCCTCGCTGAACCTGACCGAAACCGACCTGGCCGCGCTGGTCCGGGACGCGGTCGCGGACGCCGCCGCGGTGGAGCCGGAACGGTCGGTCTACGCCGAGGCGCCGGCCCACCTGGTCGCGGTGGTGGACGAGCCGCGGATCCGGCAGATCCTGGCCAACCTGCTGGCCAACGTGCGCGCCTACACGCCGCCGGCCACGCCCACCGCCGTCCGGCTGGCCGAATCGGGGCCGGCGGCGGTGCTCGAGGTGGCCGACGCCGGGCCGGGCATGTCGGCTGAGGATGCCGCGCGGGCGTTCGACCGGTTCCACCGCGGCAGCAGCGACGGCGGCCAGAGCGGGAACGACCGGGGCGGCAGTGGGCTGGGCCTGTCCATCGTGCAGGCCATCGCCCGGGCGCACGGCGGCGACGCCGCGATCGAATCGGTGCTGGGCCAGGGCACCCGGGTGCGGATCTGGCTGCCGGTCAAGCTCTCCCCGCCACCATCCCCGGGCGGCCCTGGCGCGCCACCGCGCCCGGCCGGTCCCGGCGCGCCGCGACCCACGGGCGGCCCCGGTGGCCAGCCGACCCCGGGCGATCCCGGCGGCCCGACACCCACGGGCGGCTCCAGCGGCCCGCCGACCCCGGGCAGTCCCGGCGGCCGGACACCCACGGGCGATCCCGGCGGCCCGTCGGCTCCAGGTGGCCCAGGCGGCGCCGGCGGTCCGGCGGGCACGGCCGGTCCGACGGGCACGGGCGGTCCGGCGGGCCGAGCCCGGTTGATCCTGGCTGGCGGCGCCTAGGGTTCCGGGCTGTCCGCGGGTGGTGTGCCGTCCGGCTGCTGCGCCGCGGCGGGCGCGGCCGCGGCCGGGGCCGGCTGCACCGACCTGACGAGCAGCTGCGCCACGTCCACCACCTCGAGCGACTCTTTGGCCTCGCCGCTGCTCTTCTTGGCGCTGACCGCGTCGCCGAGCATCACCAGGCAGTACGGGCAGGCGGTGGACACCGTGTCCGGGTCGGTGGACAGCGCCTCCTCGATCCGCTCGGTGTTGATCCGCTTGCCGATCCGCTCTTCCATCCACATCCGCGCGCCGCCGGCCCCGCAGCAGAAGCCGCGCTCCTTGCACCGGTGCATCTCGGCGGCCTGCACGCCGGGCACCTGCTCCATGATCTCCCGCGGCGCGGTGAAGATCCGGTTGTGCCGGCCCAGGAAACACGGATCGTGGTAGGTGATCTTCTCCTGCACCGGGCTGGCCGGGGTCAGCTTGCCCTCGGCGACCAGCCGGGCCAGCAGCTGGGTGTGATGGATGACCTCGTAGTTCCCGCCGAGCTGCGGGTACTCGTTGGCGATGGTGTTGAAGCAGTGCGGGCAGCTGGCGACGATCTTGCGCGCCTGCACCTCGTTGAGCGTCTCGATGTTCTGCTGGGCCAGCATCGAGTAGACGAACTCGTTGCCCATCCGGCGGGCCGGGTCACCGGTGCAGGACTCGGCCGGGCCGAGCACGGCGAAACTGACCCCGGCGGTGTGCAGCAGCTGGGCGATCGCCTTGGTCGTCTTCTTCGCCCGGTCCTCGAGCGCGCCCGCGCAGCCCACCCAGAACAGGTACTCGATGTCGTCGCCGATCGGGCCGTCCACCACCGGGACCTCGAAGTCGAGCTCGGCGATCCACTCGGTTCGCTTCTTCTCCCCCATCCCCCACGGGTTGCCCTTGTTCTCCAGGTTCTTCAGCATCGTCGCCGCCTCGGTGGGGAAGGCGGACTCGATCAGCACCTGGTGCCGGCGCATGCCGGTGATGTGGTCGATGTGCTCGATGTCCACCGGGCACTCCTCGACGCAGGCACCGCAGTTCGTGCACGACCACAGCACGTCGGGGTCGATCACGCCGCCGTCGTCCTTGCTGCCGACCAGCGGCCGCTCGGCCTCGGTGCGGACCGCCTCGGGCAGCTTCTCCCGCTGCTCGTCCGAGCCGGCCAGCAGGTATGGCGCCTTCGCGAACGCGTGGTCGCGCAGGTCGAGCATGACCATCTTGGGGGACAGCGGCTTGCCGGTGACCCAGGCCGGGCACTGCGACTGGCATCGCCCGCACTCGGTGCAGGTGGCCATGTCGAGGAGGCCCTTCCAGCTGAAGTCCTCGATCTTGCCGAGACCGAACACGTCGGTGTCCGGGTCGGCCTCCTCGAAGTCGAGGACCTTCCCTCCCGACCGCATCGGCTGCAGCGGGCCCAGCCCGCCGGGCGTGCCCGCCGGCGCGCCCGGCCGCCTGCGGGCGAACAGCACGTTCAACGGGGCGATGCCGATGTGCAGGTGCTTGGAGTGCACCACGAGGACGAGGAAGCCGAGGATGACCGCCAGCTGGGCCAGCACGAAGGCGGTCTCGATGCCCTTGTTGGCGCCCACCCCGAGCGGGTGCAGCCAGTGCCCGACGATCTGCGAGGCGAACGCCCCGTGGGAGTAGGGGAAGACGCCGGTGTTGATCTGTGCGCCGCGGTACAGCAGCAGCGTGGCGACGACCAGGAAGATCATGAACAGCACCAGCCAGGCGGCGCCGGTGTGCGAGCCGGCGAACCGGGACTTGCGTCCCTCCCGCTTCGGGTCGGCGCGCAGCCTGATCACCGCGAACGCGATGATGCCGACCAGCACGGCCACCGCGAACAGGTCCTCCAGGAAGCCGATCGCGGCCCAGTGGCCGATCCCCGGGATCGCGAACGTGCGGCTGAACAGATCCCCGTAGGCCTCGATGATGGTCAGGATCAGGATGATGAAGCCCCAGAAGGTCAGGAAGTGCGCCACCCCGGGCACCGACCACTTCAGCAGCTTGCGCTGGCCGAACACCTCCACCGCCTGGGTGCGCACGTCGCCGCCCGGGTGCTGGCGCACCATCTCCAGCCGCTCCGGCGCGGGCTGCCCGCTGACCGAAAGCCGGTACAGCCACCACACCCGGCGGCCGGCGATCGCGAACGCGACGACGGTCAGGGCCAGGCCCACGATGATGCGCAGCGCCACTGCCACCTCCTGTTGGGATGCGACCAGATCAGCCAGCGTACGCCCCAGGAGCCGCCGGTGATCTACGCGGCGCACGGAAGGAGACCGTGCGCCGCGGCCGCTATCTTACCGGCTAGTAACTTAGCTGTGTGACCCGGTTCCGGGCACCGTTGCGTAGGCGCGGATCGTGGTGGCCAGGGCGCTGTCGCCGGCCGAGTCGGCCGCCGACGTGCGCAGCGACACGTAGCCGCCGGCCCCTGGGTTGCTCACCAGGGCCAGCCAGCGCCCGCCGGCCCGGTGCAGGCGGACCGGGCGCCAGGTCTTCCCGCCGTTGACCGACATGCTCAGCCGCAGGCTGGTGAGGTGGGCGGCGGCCGACACCTGCTCGGCGGTGAGGGTGAGCGGGAAGAGCTTCCCGGCGGGCGCGGTGCCCGATGAGCTGAACGGCCCGCTGGCCCGCACGGTCAGCAGCGGCGGCGCGGCGCCGCAGGTCAGGCAGCGCACCGGTGTGGGCCGGCGACCGCGTACGCGGGGGGTGCGCGGGCAAGGCAGGCGTCAGCCGTTCAATATTTCTCCGGGACCTGGAATCATCCCGGTGGGGCGGGCGTTAGAAAAGTTGAGTCACCCTGGCTCAAGTCATTTGACTTGCCAACCACTGGCTGGCAATCTTGCGCCGGAAACACTCAACTTAGCCAACACGGAAACATAGGGACTACACATGGCACGTGCGGTAGGGATTGACCTCGGGACGACCAACTCCGTTGTCGCCATCCTCGAGGGCGGGGACCCCACGGTCATCGCCAACGCGGAGGGCTCGCGGACGACCCCGTCCGTGGTCGCGTTCGCCAAGAACGCCGAGGTTCTGGTGGGTGAGGTCGCCAAGCGGCAGGCCGTCACCAACGTGGACCGGACCATCCGGTCGGTCAAGCGGCAGATGGGCACGGACTGGTCCGTCAGCATCGACGGCAAGAAGTTCACCGCCCAGCAGATCAGCGCCTTCATCCTGCAGAAGCTGAAGAGGGACGCGGAGGCCTATCTCGGCGAGAAGATCGTCGACGCGGTCATCACCGTTCCCGCGTACTTCAACGACGCGCAGCGGCAGGCCACCAAGGAGGCCGGCCAGATCGCGGGGCTGAACGTGCTCCGCATCATCAACGAGCCCACGGCGGCGGCGCTCGCCTATCACCTGGACAAGGAGTCCGAGGCCACCATCCTGGTCTTCGACCTGGGCGGCGGGACCTTCGACGTCTCCCTGCTGGAGGTCGGCGAGGGTGTGGTCGAGGTCAAGGCCACCAGCGGTGACAACCACCTTGGCGGCGACGACTGGGACCAGCGGATCGTCGACTGGCTCGTCAAGAACTTCAAGAACGGCTACGGCGTGGACCTGTCCAAGGACAAGATGGCGCTGCAGCGGCTGCGCGAGTCCGCGGAGAAGGCCAAGGTCGAGCTGTCCAGCTCCACCGAGACGACGATCAACCTGCCTTACATCACCCACTCCGAGCAGGGCCCGCTGCACCTGGACGAGAAGCTCACCAGGGCCGAGTTCCAGCGGATGACCTCCGACCTGCTCGACCGGTGCAAGTCGCCGTTCCAGCAGGTGATCAAGGACGCCGGGATCAAGGTCGACAACATCGACCACGTGGTGCTGGTCGGCGGATCCACCCGGATGCCGGCCGTCGTGGACCTGGTCAAGGAGCTGACCGGCGGCAAGGAGCCGAACAAGGGCGTCAACCCGGACGAGGTCGTCGCCGTCGGCGCCTGCCTGCAGGCCGGTGTGCTCAAGGGCGAGGTCAAGGACGTCCTGCTGCTCGACGTGACCCCGCTGTCGCTGGGCATCGAGACCCGGGGCGGCATCTTCACCAAGCTCATCGAGCGGAACACCACGATCCCGACCAAGCGCTCGGAGATCTTCACCACCGCGGACGACAACCAGCCCTCGGTGCTGATCCAGGTCTTCCAGGGCGAGCGGGAGATCGCGGCCTACAACAAGAAGCTCGGCACGTTCGAGCTGGCCGGCATCGCCCCGTCGCCGCGCGGCGTGCCGCAGATCGAGGTCACCTTCGACATCGACGCCAACGGCATCGTGAACGTCTCGGCCAAGGACCTCGGCACGGGCAAGCAGCAGTCGGTGACCATCTCCGGCGGCTCAGCGCTGCCGAAGGAGGACATCGAGAACATGATGGCCGACGCCGAGAAGTACGCCGAGGAGGACCGCAAGCGGCGCGAGGAGGCGGAGATCCGCAACCGCGCCGACACCCTCGCCTACACCACGGAGAAGTTCCTGGGTGAGAACGGCGACAAGGTCCCCGACGACGTCAAGGCCGAGGTCGAAGAGGCCATCGCCGAGCTGAAGAAGGCACTCGAGGGCACCGACACCGACGCGATCCAGGCGGCCAGCGAGAAGGCCGCGACGGTCAGCCAGAAGATGGGGTCCGCGATCTACGCGCAGGCGCAGGCCGCGAACGCCTCGGCGGCCGGGCCGGATGGGGAGACCCAGACCGACGCACCGCCGGCCGACGACGAGGAAGTCGTGGACGCGGAGATCGTCGATGAGGGCAAGCCCGCCGATGGGGAGGGCGGCGCTGCCTGATGAGTTCTCCCGACGACACCAGCGCGGGACCGGTGATCCGAGACCGCAGGCGCATCGACCCGGACACCGGGCAGGTCAGAAACCCTGACCAGCCCGGTGCGCCGGGGGCGGCGCCGGGCGGCTCCGGTTCGCCGCCGCCAGCAGGAGGAAAGGTGACTGGTCAGCGGGGCTCCGGCAAGCACGCGGCTCCCGAGCCGCGGGACGCCGGGACGGCCACCGGCGCCGGCGAGACGGCCGCGGCTGTGGCCCAGCTCGCGGAGCGGACCGCCGACCTGCAGCGGCTGCAGGCGGAATACGCCAACTACCGCAAGCGCGTCGAGCGCGACCGGGCGGCGGTCCGTGAGCAGGCGCTGGCTAACGTGCTCGGCGAGTTCCTGCCGGCGCTCGACGACATCGGCCGGGCCAGGGAGCACGGTGAGCTGTCGGGCGGGTTCAAGTCCGTCGCCGACTCGCTGGAGTCGGCGGTGGCCAAGCTCGGCCTGACCAGCTTCGGGGAGAAGGGTGACCCCTTCGACCCGGTGGTGCACGAGGCCCTCATGCACTCCTACTCCAGCGACGTGAGCGCGCCCACCTGCGTGCAGATCCTGCAGCCGGGTTACAAGATCGGCGACCGGATTCTGCGGCCAGCCCGGGTCGCGGTCGCGGAGCCGGGGAACGACGACAACGACGGGACCGCGGACGGTGCCCCGGGTGAGACCGGCGTACGGGGCAGCGAGCCGCCGCAGCACGATGCTGCGGACGGCGGCGGCTGAGGCCGGGTGAGAAGGGACCAGTGAGCACCAAGGACTTCCTCGAGAAGGACTACTACAAGACTCTCGGCGTATCCAAGACCGCGTCCGCCGACGAGATCAAGAAGTCCTACCGCAAGCTGGCGAGGAAATACCACCCGGACGCGAACAAGGGCAACCCCTCGGCCGAGGAGCGGTTCAAGGAGATCTCCGAGGCGTACAACACGCTGTCCGACGAGAAGCGGCGGAAGGAGTACGACGAGGCCAGATCCCTGTTCGGCGGCGGCGGGCTGCGGATGCCGCGCGGCGGCCAGGCCGGCCAGGGCGGGTACTCCTTCGACCTCGGCGACCTGTTCGGCGGTGGTGGCGCCAACACCACCGGCGGCCGGCTCGGCGACCTGCTGGGCGGCGTGTTCGGTGGCCGCGGCCAGCAGGCCAGGCCGCGCCGCGGGGCGGATCTGGAGAGCGAGACCACCCTCTCGTTCGCCGACTCGCTCGACGGCACCACGGTGTCGCTGCGGCTGCCGTCCGAGGGGCCATGCCCAACCTGCCGTGGCACCGGCGCCAAGGCCGGCACGGTGCCCAGGGTCTGCCCTACGTGTGAGGGCTCGGGCCAGGAGAACCGGAATCTCGGCGGTTTCGCGCTGTCCGAGCCGTGCCGCACCTGCCGCGGCCGCGGGATGGTCGTGGACGACCCGTGCGAGGTCTGCTCGGGCAGCGGCCGGGCGATGAGCACCAGGACGATCCTGGCGCGCATCCCGGCCGGGGTGGCCGACGGCCAGCGGATCCGGCTCAAGGGCAAGGGCGTGCCGGGCGAGCGCGGCGGGCCCGCCGGTGACCTCTACGTCAAGGTGCACGTCAAGCCGCACCCGGTGTTCGGCCGGTCCGGCGACAACCTGACCGTCACCGTGCCGGTGACGTTCACCGAGGCGGCGCTGGGCGCGGAGATCAAGGTGCCCTCGCTGCACGGCGTGCCGCTCACCGTGCGCATCCCCCCGGGCACGCAGAACGGGAAGGTGCTGCGGCTGCGCGGCAAGGGATTCCGGCGCAGTTCGGACGGTCTGCCCGGCGACGTGCACGTCACCATCGAGGTGGTCGTCCCGGAGAAGCTGGACGACAAGGCGCGGACCGCGCTGGAGGCGTTCCGTGAGGCCACCGCGGGTGAGGACCCGCGCAGCTCGCTGCTGCACCAGGCGAGGAGCTGACCGGCGATGCGCGGGCCCGGATGGCCGCCGCCTAGCAGGCGGCCACGACGCGGCACGGAGGTGACGACATGACCAGCCCGTTCGACAGCCTGTCCGACGACACGCCGGTCTACGTCATCTCCGTGGCCGCGGAGCTGTCCGGGATGCACCCGCAAACGCTGCGCGCCTACGACCGGCTCGGCCTGGTCTCCCCAGGCCGGGCGGCAGGCCGGGGCCGCCGCTACTCGATGCGGGACATCCTCGCGCTGCGCGAGGTGCAGCGGCTCTCCCAGGAGGACGGCGTGAACCTGTCCGGGATCAAGCGGATCCTGGAACTGGCCGAGCAGCTGGAACGGGCGCAGCAGCTGGCAATGGAGCTGCACGGGGAGATCACCCGGCTGCGCGCCGAACTGGAGTCCACCCGGGCTGTCGCGGCCCGGCTGGCCAGGCTCCGCCGGGGCGGGGCAGCCGGCGCCGACCTGGTGCCGGTGCGGCCGGCCCAGGCCGGCGGGCCGTGGCAGGCGCCCGCCGGCGACAAGGAAGCACCCTAGCCCGGTGCCCGGTCGGCAGCGGCCAGGCCACCATCTGCCCGGCCGGCAGCTGCCCGATGGGCCGCACCCGGCCGGGACCACTGACGCACGAACCTTGCACGAGACACCGAGAAAGAAGCAACCGGAGTAATGGACGAGAAGCTCACCCGCAAGAGCCAGGAGGCGCTGAGCGCGGCGGTACGCCGCGCCGCGGCCGACGGCCACCCGCAGGTCTCGCCGGCGCACCTGCTGGCCGCCCTGCTCGAGCAGTCCGGCGGCACCGCGGTACCGCTGCTGCAGGCCGTGGGGGGGGACCCGGCGGTGATCCTGCGTGAGACGCAGGCGACGCTGGCCCGGCTGCCGCGGGCGGCCGGGGCCACGATGAGCGCGCCGGAAACCTCCCGGCCGCTGCTGGCGACGATCAACACCGCGGCCGACCAGGCCCGGCAGCTGGGCGACGAGTACGTGTCCACCGAGCACCTGCTGGTCGGCCTGGCCACCAGCGGCGGGGACGTGGCCAGCCTGCTCCGCCAGCACGGCGCCGGGCCTGACGCGCTGCTGGAGGCGTTCAGCAAGGTGCGCGGGAGCGCCCGGGTCACCTCCGAGGACCCCGAGGGCACCTACAAGGCGCTGGAGAAGTACGGCATCGACCTGACCGAGCTGGCCAGGTCCGGTGACCTCGACCCGGTGATCGGCCGGGACGCCGAGATCCGGCGGGTCATCCAGGTGCTGTCGCGGCGGACCAAGAACAACCCGGTGCTGATCGGCGAGCCCGGCGTGGGCAAGACCGCCGTGGTGGAAGGGCTGGCGCAGCGGGTCGTGGCCGGCGACGTGCCGGAGTCGCTGCGCAACAAGCGGGTGGTCGCGCTGGATCTGGGGGCCATGGTGGCCGGCGCCAAGTACCGCGGCGAGTTCGAGGAGCGGCTCAAGGCCGTGCTCAACGAGATCAAGGAGAGCGAAGGCCAGGTCATCACGTTCATCGACGAGCTGCACACCGTCGTCGGGGCGGGCGCGGCCGAGGGCGCGATGGACGCGGGCAACATGCTCAAGCCGATGCTGGCCCGCGGCGAGCTGCGGATGGTCGGCGCCACCACGCTGGATGAGTACCGGGAGCGGATCGAGAAGGACCCGGCGCTCGAGCGGCGGTTCCAGCAGGTGATGGTGAACGAGCCGTCGGTCGAGGACACGATCGCGATCCTGCGTGGCCTGAAGAGCCGGTACGAGGCGCACCACCAGGTGCAGATCGCCGACGCCGCGCTGGTCGCGGCGGCCGCGCTGTCCGACCGCTACATCACGGCCAGGTTCCTGCCGGACAAGGCGATCGACCTGGTCGACGAGGCGGCGTCCCGGCTGCGCATGGAGATCGACTCCCGGCCGGTGGAGATCGACGAGCTGCAGCGCCAGGTGGACCGGATGAAGATGGAGGAGCTGGCGCTCGAGCGGGAAGAAGACCCGGCGAGCAAGGAGCGGCTGGAGCGGCTGCGCCGCGACCTCGCCGACCGGCAGGAGCAGCTCACCGCGCTGGTGGCCCGGTGGGACCGGGAGAAGGCCGGCCTGAACCGGGTGGGCGAGCTGAAGAAGCGGCTCGATGACCTGCGGACCCAGGTCGAGCGGGCGCAGCGGGACGCCGACTTCGAGGCGGCCTCCCGGCTGATGTACGGCGAGGTGCCCGCGCTGGAGCGCGAGCTGGCCGAGGCCGCGGCCGCGCCCGGCGCGGACGCGATGCCCGGTGACGACGCGCCGATGGTCAAGGAAGAGGTCGGCCCGGACGACGTGGCCGACGTGGTGTCCTCGTGGACCGGCATCCCGGCCGGCCGCCTGCTCGAAGGCGAGACCGGCAAGCTGCTGCGGATGGAGGACGAGCTGGGCAAGCGGCTGGTCGGCCAGGCCAGCGCGGTGCACGCGGTGTCCGACGCGGTGCGCCGGGCCCGCGCCGGGGTGGCCGACCCGGACCGGCCGACCGGCTCGTTCCTGTTCCTCGGCCCGACCGGCGTCGGCAAGACCGAGCTGGCCAAGGCGCTGGCCGAGTTCCTGTTCGACGACGAGCGGGCCATGATCCGCATCGACATGAGCGAGTACAGCGAGCGGCACTCGGTGGCCAGGCTGGTCGGCGCTCCGCCCGGCTACGTGGGCTACGAGGAGGGCGGCCAGCTGACCGAGGCGGTCCGCCGCCGGCCGTACTGCGTGGTGCTGCTGGACGAGGTGGAGAAGGCGCACCCGGAGGTGTTCGACATCCTGCTGCAGGTGCTCGACGACGGCAGGCTCACCGACGGGCAGGGCCGGACCGTGGACTTCCGGAACACGATCCTGATCCTCACCTCCAACCTGGGCTCGCAATTCATCGCGGACCAGGCGCTGGACGAGAAGGCCCGGCACGACGGCGTGATGTCGGTGGTGCGGTCCACGTTCAAGCCGGAGTTCCTGAACCGGCTGGACGACATCATCATCTTCGACTCGCTGTCCACGTCCGACCTGGCCAGCATCGTGGATCTGCAGGTGGACAGGCTGGGCAAGCGGCTGGCCGACCGGCGGCTGACGCTGACCGTGACCTCCGCGGCCCGGGAGTGGCTGGCGATGACCGGCTTCGACCCGCTGTACGGGGCGCGGCCGCTGCGCAGGCTGGTGCAGTCCGCGATCGGTGACCAGCTGGCCAGGGCGCTGCTGGCGGGCGAGATCAACGACGGGGACCAGGTTGTGGTGGATCTGGACGAGGCGGCCGACTCGCTCACCGTGCGGTCGGGGGCGCGGGTCAGCTGACGCAGCCGGGCACGGGGCCGGTCAGAGCTCGTCGAGGAGCTTGTCGTACTCGTCCTCGTCCAGGCCCATGTCGTTGCGGATCCGGTAGCGCAGGCTGAGCAGCATCCGCAGCTCGGTCTGGTCCACGGCCGACGGCAGCTGCCGGGGCACGACCGCCCCGGCCTCGCCGGCCACGGCCAGGCACAGCTCGACACCGGTGTTCGCCCAGTCGAGCGCGCCGATCAGGTCGGACTGCTCGAAGAGCAGCTCGGCGACCAGGTCGCATTTGCGCGGGTCGCCGCGGCCGTCGGCCTCGAGCTGATCGACCATCTTGCGCGCCCCGTCCTCGTCACCGAGCAGGAGGAGGGCGCGGGCCAGCGCGACCTTGGCGTCGACGAACGAGTCGCCGCCGTCCCGCAGCGCCTGCCGGAAGCAGCCCACCGCGGCGGACGGGTCGTCGGCGAGCAGCCACTGTTCGCCCGCCCGCAGGTGCGCCTCGGCACGGGTCATCCCCGCCGTCTGGGTGCACGCCACTACCAGCTGGCTCATCTGCAGCGCCGCATCACGGTGATCACCGGTGCGTGCAGCGCCGAACTCAAGGGCGTCGAACTCGTCACGGGACAGCAGGGCCACGGTGCGAAAGTACCCTGCCAGGGCGGTGTGATACCCAGGTTGTCGCCGTTGTGTTACCAGGCAATGGCCACACTGTGGCCGGAGGAGGCGCCGGACGGGGTGCCGGAGGCAGCACGGGGGCGCGCTGAACAGACCTGCCGACGGGTTCCCTGGGCTTTGCCGACGGGGGTGCTGGCCGACATACCGACGGCGCCTACCTGCGGGAACGCTCCAGTGCGTCCCAGAACCCGCGGCGCAGAGCGTGCCGGACCTCGTCGTGCAGCAGCGAGTCGATCGGCAACGTCGAGCCCTGCAGCAGGCGGGCTTCCAGATCCGTGGGCATCCGCGGCTTCCTGGCCAGCACGGCCTCCAGCCACAGCGCGGGCGCGTCCCGCGCCACCGACTCACCGAACTCGAAGCCCTCAGCGTGCGCGGCCTGCACGTTGTCGGCCAGCGAGCCCGCCCCGGCCAGCGGGCCGGGTAGCGACGAAGCGCTGTACGGCGCCTGCTGCGGCACATAGCCCGGGCCGGGCGCGGGCCGCTGCGCCTGCTGTCCCCGCTGCGGCTGCTGAGGCTGTTGCGGGCGGGCCGGCTGCGGGCCGCTCTGCGCCGCCGACCAGTGACCCGGCCCCTGGCCCGGTGCCGCCTGGCCCGGTGCCGCCTGGCCCGGTGAACCCTGGCCCGGTGAGCGCGGCCCTGGCTGATCCTGGCCGGGTGCGCCACGGCGGTTCGGCAGGCTAGGCGGCGCGGCGCTGAACTGCTCGGGGGGCGGCGGGGGGAACTGGCCACCGGGCGCATCGCCGAACCCGGGCGGAGCCGGCTCATACGGCGGGCGAGGGCCGGGGCGCTGGTCAGGCTGGGCCGGCGCCTGGGGAGCCCCGGCCTGCGGTGCCTGCTGATGCGGCGCCTGCTGATGCGGTGCCTGCTGAGGGGCGGCCTGCTGCTGGGGGGCCTGCTGATGCGGTGCCTGCCGGGCCGGGCCGGGATGACCCTGGGGCACGGCCGGCTGGCCGTGCACCGTGGGCATGTCCGCGGTGGGTCCATGCTGCTGGCCTGGCACGGGCCCGTTCTGGCCCGAGCCGGAGGACAGGTCATGGAAGGCGGCCGGGGCGGATGGCTGGCCCTGGGAGAGCTGCTCGGGATAGACCCCGGGGGTGGGCGCCGCGTACAACTGCTGGATCTGTGGCTGCGGCGGCTGGCCGTGCTGCGCGGCCTGGTGCTGCTGGCCGGGCTGGTTCTGCTGACCGTGCTGACCGGGCTGGTCAGGATGACCGGGCTGACCGGGCTGGGGCAGGTGGCCAGGCTGGGGCAGGTGGCCAAGCTGGGGGATGTTCGCCGCGGCGTTCCCCTGGCCGCCGGCGTTGCCCGCGCCCCCCGGTGCGGAGCCTTCGTGCAGGCCGCGGGACTGGTGCTGCTCGGCCGGGGTGCTGCCGGTGGCCGGGGTGGGCTCAGGTTGATCCCGCTGCGGTGCCGCCTGTGGCGGGGAAGGCTGCTGGTAGTCGGCCACCACCGGGGCGGTGTAGATCGCGGGCGGAGCCGGGTGCGCGGCGGGCCCGTTGCTCAGCGCCTGGTGGCCACCAGCGGCCAGGCCGGCGGTGTGCCCGTTGGACATCGGCCGGCCGGCGTAGACGGCCGCCGCGTACTGCTCGCTGTACCGGGCGGCGTCCGCGCCGCTGGCCAGATCCGCGAATGGCCGCAGCTGCGCGCCCTGGATCTCCACGATGTCGTCGCACTGCTGCCGCAGCGAGCGGGAGACCGTCCAGTTGCCGTCCACCGTGATGTGCACGATGATCACCCGCACGCCCAGGTCCTGGACGTCGGCGATGACCTGTGAGAGATCCTCTTCGGCGCTGACCAGCAGCACGTCGCTGACCGCGCGGTTGCGGGCCAGCGTGGTGAGGTCGCGGTGGAGCTCGGTCTCCACGCCCTCACGTTTGCCCGGCCGCATCCGGCCGAGCCGGAGCTTCAGCCCGGGCAGGTCGGCCAGCGTGTCGTGCTCGGCGGTGCGGCGGCCATCGGCGGTAGCCTCGTACCAGTAGCAGCGCAGCAGCTGCAGCCCGGTGCGGTCGGTGGCCAGGCCCGCGAAGAACCGGAGCAGCCCGGCGAAATCCCAGGTGACGGCGTCTGTCTGGCTGGTTCCATGAGCGGCCATCGCGCCGTCGGCGAGTACGTATCCGGCGTCCACGAACAGCGCGCAGCGGTCCACCCGACACCGTCCTTCCTCGACACGAGACGCTTCCAGTGCCCAGCCCGCCCACCACGCAGGTCCATCGCGTCCCCGGGGGCTTCCCACAGAGTATTCAAGTCCGCTCACGGCGTAAGCCGTTCCGCGAATTCAGCGCCGATCGGCAGAATGTCACGCCATGCGGATTCTCGTGCTAGGGGGCACCCGATTCGTCGGGCGGGCCGTCGTTGACCAGGCGGTATCCCGGGGTCATGACGTGACGACGTTCACCAGGGGACAGCACGGTGAGCCGCGTCCGGGCGCCGAGGCACTGCACGGCGACCGGACCAATGCGGCGGACCTGCTCCCGCTGGCCAGCCGCGACTGGGACGCCGTCATCGACACCTCGGTGATCGCGCCGGCGCACGTGGCCGCTTCGGCCGCGCTGCTGGCCGGCCACGTCCGGCACTACACCTATATATCGACCCTGTCGGTGTACTCCGCGCGGCCGGCCGAGCCGGTGACCGAGGAGTCGGCCACCTGGGACTGCGCGCCGAACGCGGCCGGGGACGAGCAGACCCTGGGGTACGGCGCACTCAAGTCAGGTGCCGAGCGTGCGGTCGAGGCTGCTTTCCCGGGACGGAACCTGATCGTGCGCCCCGGGATCATCGCCGGGCCGCACGACGTGGGAGGCAGGCTTTCCTGGTGGCTTGGCCGGCTGGCACGGGGCGGCCGGGTGCTGGCCCCCGGTGACCCCGGCCGGCCGGTCCGGCTGACCGATGCCCGCGACCTGGCCGCCTGGACTCTGGACAGCGCGCGCCGCGGCATCACCGGGGTCGTGAACGTTCCGGGCCCGCGCGGCAGCACCCTGGGCCAGCTGCTGGACGCTTGCCTCGCTGTGACCAGGGCAGACAGTGCCGCTCCGGCCGAACTGGTGTGGGTGCCGGACGGCGTGCTGCTGGCGGCCGGGGTCGAGCCGTACAGCGAGCTTCCCATGTGGGCCCCGGACATCCCGGAACTGGCTGGCACGTGGGAGGCCGCGGGCGAGCGGGCCAGGCTGGCTGGCATGCGCTACCGCCCGCTGGCTGACACCGTGCGGGACACCTGGGGATGGCTGTGCGGCGACGCCACCGCTCGCGCAGAGCCGGGGCAGGATCTTGCACACCGGGCTCGGATCGGGCTTGACCCCGCGCGGGAGCGGCGGATTCTGGCCGGGCTTTGACCCGCCCGGTTTACCGCCACCACCAGGCTTGGAACCACCACCAGGCTTGGAACCACCGGGGCTGGAGCCGCTGCCGGGCGACGGGCTGCTGCCCGGCGACGGGCTGCTGGTCGGCGAGGGGCTCGGCGAGGGGGTTGCGGTGGGCGACGGGCTCGTACCCGGCGACGGGCCGCCAGCCGATGGCGAACTGGCCGCGGGCGACGGCTTGCGGCGGGCGTCGCTGACGCTCTTCATGTGCGCCGCCGCGTGCATCTGCTGCAGGCTGAGCCAGCTGCAGCTGCTGATCGACCAGCCCGGACGGCCGCCCGCGCCGACCCGCCAGCCGTCCCACCGGTTCCCGGGCCAGCCGGAGTAGGGCGGCGGGCCGGGCTGCGTGCTGTCCGCCGACGTGGTCGCGGCCACGACCCCCACGAGATAGGGCTGGAAGCCCGAACTCAGGTTCACCGCCGGGCTGGCCGGCAGCGTCTCCCGCCGCGAGGACAGCGAGGGGTCGTTACCGTAGCCGAAGCCGGACCAGGTGACTAGCTGCACGCCGGCGTTGGCGCCGGGCTGCAGCAGGCCGTTGAGCGGGACGCGGAACGTCGGGTCGAACGCGGTGACGGCGTGCGCGCCGTCCACCACGACGGCCTCCCCGACCGGGGCCGACGGATCCTGGGTCACCACGACCAGGCTCCATCCGGTGTCCGAGGCCGGGCTCCGCACCCCGGCCGGGACCCGCGCCTGCCAGGTTCCGCCGCCGTAGGAGGCGACCAGGCTGGTCACGTTGGCGTAGGCCTGGAACACCGGGAACCCGTAGATGTCCGTGGTGCCGGCGCCGCCGGCGCTGACCGGCTGGAACGAGCCACCCGGCCCCTTCAGGTCGATCTGCGGCTGCGTCGCGTCACCCGCGCCGGCCCAGTACAGCCCGGCCCACAGTACCGGGCCGGGCAGCGCGACCTGGGCCGAGCTGGACGGCGGGTGCCAGCCGAAATTCCAGTAGTAGCACGGCGGCAGGGTGTTGCCGGCGACGACCGTGTCCAGCCGCCCGACGCTGGCGAACCTGGCCGGCAGGCCGGACCGCACCACGCCGCTGCCGGCCGAGGCGGTCACGGGCCGGCCCGCGCCGGCCACCGACAGGCTGGGCGGCACGCCGTAGCTGGCGTTCGTGCCCACCGCCACCTGCAGGTAGGTGGTGGTGCTCTGCCCGCCGGCCAGCGGCCCGTGGGTGCACCTGGCGCCGGTGGCGGTGGCGCCACAGCTCCACCCGCCGGGCGCCGCGGCGGCCATCGGGGCGGCCATGCCCATGCTGCCGCCGCCGACGTAGGAGACCCCGGGCGGCAGCTTGACCGTGGCCGCCAGCTGCTTGGCGGCCTGCTTGCCGGTGTTCGACACGGTGAAGGTGAGCATCCCGGTCGAGTTGCGCAGCAGCGCTCCCACCGGGGCCATGTGCGCGGCCAGCGTGACCGGCGGCGGAGGCGGCGGTGAGGATGGCGGCGGCGACGTGGGCGGCGGGCTGCTGGGTGGCGGGCTGCTCGGCGGCGGCGAGCTGGGTGGCGGCGTGCTGGGTGGCGGCGTCGTCGCGGACGGCGTCGGCTTGGCGGACGGCGCCGGCTTGGCGGACGGGGTGGACTTGGGTGGCGTCACGCGGGACTTCACGTTCACCGGCGGCGCCGGATGGGCGGGGTGGGCCGCGTGGTGTGGCGCGGGCGCGGTCGCCTGGTGAGACACCGGCGGAGGCAGCGCCGCGACGTGGTGGTGCGGGTGCAGCGGCGTGCTGTTGCCGGTGAGCGCCAGCGCGGCCGCGATCGCGGCGGCCGCGGCGGCGACACCGGCCACCATCGCGGCCTGCTGCTGCTTGGGCGCGTGCCGGATCCACAGCAGCTTGCCGAGGAGCCAGGCCGCGGCGCCGCCCTTGGCGGCCCAGGCGATGTAGGCCGCGGCGGCCGGGCCGAGGAAGATCGGTGCGACCACGCCCCGCAGGGCGACGTTGACATCGGCTAGTTCGGCGTACACCGCACGGCAGTCGCGGCAGCCGTCAAGGTGATCAGAAACTACCTTCGCCTCGCGGGCGGACAGCCCGCCACGGACGAACGCACCGAGCTTGTCCACCACCGGGCGGCATTCCTGCCGGGTCGCACCGGACAGGTGCATCTGCAGGTAGGCCTGCCGCAGTCCCTCCCGCGCCCGGTAGGCCAGCGCCGCGACCCCGTTCGCGGTGAGACCGAGCAGCGGCGCGACCTCAGCCGGCTTCTGCCCCTCGATCTCGGTGTGCCACAGCACAGCCCGCCACCGTTCGGGCAGCGAGAGGAAGGCCCGGGCGATCAGGGATCTCTCCAGCCCGGCCACGGCCGGGTCGACGAACGGCTGGCCGGGGTCGAACGTCTCTATCTCGTCGGTCGGGACGCTCTTGCGCTCGCCACGGAACTTGTCGTAGGCGACCCGGCGCACGGCGGTCAGCAGGTACGGCCGGAACGCATCCTCCGGCCCGCCGCCCCGCCGCATCAGGTCGAGCACCTTGGAGAAGGTCTCCGCGACGACGTCGTCGACCTCGGCCGGCCCGTGCACCAGCTGGCGCGCCAGGCCCTGCGCGGCAGCCACATGCCTGCGGTAGAGGTCGCCGTAGGCGGCCATGTCACCGGCCCTGATCTCCGCGATCAGATCCGCATCGCTGATGAGCGCCTGCCCGGTCTCGGCTTCGCCCACTACTCACCGTCCCCTACCCGTCGCTTAAGGCTACGGAAAATCATCCCGTATTCCGCGTCATGGAGGAACTGGTTCTACGTCATCAGTTTGGTGGCGGCTCCTGTCAATACAGGGGCTGACAGGCCCTCCGTCACCACGGCGACTGGTGCTTGGCACCGGCCGGGCCGATGTCCTGCCTCCGTCATGGCCTGAGGCGGGCATCCGTACATCGGCCCGGCCGGGTGACATAAGCGCAGGTCACCGTAGCAGGAAAGCTATCGCCTGACCGGATGGCCGGGTGGAGAAGGGTCGGACTGAGATGACGTCGGACGACGCCGGTCACATGGACCGGGAGCGCCTCCAGCTGGCTGGCGTCCCGGCGGGCATCCGCCTGAGCGATGTCCCCGGCTTGGTCCGGTTGTGCGAGGCCTGGCGGCGGCAGAGCCTGATGCGCGGCTGGGCTGCCGACGATGACTGGCGGGTGGCCGCGGTCGACACGGTGGCCGCCGCCGCGCTGCGCGGCGTCGGGCTGGCCGCCGCATGCGGCGGGCTGGGCCGGGAACGCGCACGCGGCGGGGTGGGGATCGGCGAGGCGCTGACCGACCTGGCCGCGCTGTGTTATGTGCTGACCGGCGCCGGGGAGCCGCCGCTGGACCTGGCCCGGCCGCTGGCCGAGGGCTGGGCGGACGCCGGGCTGGCCAGCATGTCCAAGGCCACCTGCGAAGACCCGCTCACCGGGCTGGCCACCCTGCCCTATCTGCGCACCCGCCTCGGCGAGGTGTACCGCGAGGCCCGGCAGGCCGGTGGCTGCGCCGCCGACACGTACCGGCTCCTGGTCGCCGAACTGCCCGGCCAGCTGGACCCGTGGGACCGGCTGTCCGTGCTCATCCTGGTCAGCAACGAACTTCGGGCCGCCTTCCCTGGCGGGGAAACCCTCGCGCTGGCCTCGTCGGCTCGCGCCTTCGCCCTGGTACGCGCTCTCCCGGAACTCCGGTTCCGGGCTACCGGCCTGCGCCGCAACCTGGCCGCCTTGCATGGCACCAGGCTCCGGTTGCTGAAGCCGCCAGCCCAGCAGGAGGAGGCACTGCGCCTTCTCGACGGGCTGGCCCGCTGACGCCGCCGGCGCCGAGCGTCCCGTGGAGGGGTCGGGACCGGCGCCGGCGGCCCAGCGATTACCGTGCAGTAGTCCCGTTTTTGCCTGGACGGCTGCGCCTCCCCGGCGGCCCGCTACCCGCTCCGGCGGCTCTGGCCAGCGGAGCCAGCAGCGAAGATCTGCCCTAGGTGGCCCGGCACGGGCGGCCTGCCTTAGGCTCGCTTCCCGTGGACGATCGCGAAGAACTGCTCAACGAGATCCGGCAGCACGGGGTCATCCATGGCGACTTCATCCTGTCGTCGGGCCAGCGCGCCACCTGGTACATCGACCTGCGCCGGGTGCTGCTGAACGGCCGTGCGGGACCGCTGGCCGGCCGGGTCATGCTCGACGTGACCGCCGACCTGGACTACGAGGCGGTCGGCGGCCTCACCCTGGGCGCCGACCCGGTGGCCGCGGCGATGATGCACTCCGCCGCGCACCAGGGCCGCCAGCTCGACGCCTTCGTGGTGCGCAAGGCAGGCAAGGAACACGGCCTGCAGCGCAGGATCGAGGGCCCGGACGTGGCCGGCCGGCGCGTGCTCGCCGTCGAGGACACCTCGACGACAGGGTCCTCGGTGCTCACCGCGGTCGAGACGCTGCGCGAGGCCGGCGCGGAGGTGGTCGGCGTGGCGGTCGTGATGGAGCGCGGCGCCAGGTCACGGGTGCTCGAGACCGGGCTGCCGTACCGTGCCGCCTTCGACGTTTCCGACCTGGGACTCGGGTAGCCACCCGGAAGGCCCAGGCGCACAACCAGACGGCACGAACGACAACAGGGAGACCGTTATGCCCATCGCGACCCCAGAGGTCTACGCGCAGATGCTGGACCGGGCCAAGCAGCAGGGGTTCGCCTACCCGGCGATCAATGTGACATCCAGCCAGACGCTGAACGCTGCCCTGCAGGGGTTCGCCGAGGCGGAAAGCGACGGCATCCTCCAGGTGTCCACGGGCGGCGCGGAGTACCTGTCCGGCCAGGGCGTCAAGAACATGGTCACCGGCGCGGCCGCGCTGGCCGAGTTCGCCCACGTCGTCGCGGACAAGTACCCGGTCCATGTCGCCCTGCACACCGACCACTGCCCCAAGGACAAGCTGGACGGGTACATGCGCCCGCTCATCGGGCTGTCCCAGCAGCGCGTGGCCAGCGGCCGGGAGCCGCTGTTCGGCTCGCACATGTGGGACGGCTCGGCGGTGCCGCTGGATGAGAACCTGCGCCTGGCGTCTGAGCTGCTCGATGAGTGTGCCAAGGCCCGCGTGATCATGGAAATGGAGATCGGCGTCGTCGGCGGTGAGGAAGACGGCGTCGTCGGCGAGATGAACGAGAAGCTGTACAGCACGCCGGCCGACGCCCTGGCCACCGCCGAAGCCGTCGGCCTCGGCGAACGCGGCCGGTACATCCTGGCCGCGACGTTCGGCAACGTGCACGGCGTGTACAAGCCGGGCCACGTGAAGCTGCGGCCCTCCGTGCTGAACGAGATCCAGGAGGCCGTCGGGGCCAAGTACGGCAAGGAGAAGCCGTTCGACCTGGTGTTCCACGGTGGATCGGGCTCCGCGCTGGAAGAGATCCGGGAGGCCATCTCCTACGGCGTGGTCAAGATGAACGTGGACACCGACACGCAGTACGCCTTCACCCGGCCGGTCGCCGGGCACATGTTCAAGAACTACGACGGCGTGCTCAAGGTGGACGGCGAGGTCGGCAACAAGAAGGTCTACGACCCGCGGTCCTGGGGCAAGGCCGGCGAGGCCTCGATGGCCGCCCGGGTCATGGAGGCCTGCGAAGACCTCCTGTCCACCGGCAAGCGGCTCCGCTAACCCGCCTCTGCTGGCCGGGCGGGGCGGCCGCCTCTGCTGGCCGGGCGGGGCGGCAGGCTGGGTGCCGGCAACCCGTAGCCGCGGAACACCACTCTCCCGATCGACTCCAGCGCCGACTCGGCCCGCGCGTCGCAGAACGCCAGCACCTCCCGTGCCCGCTTTACCCCTGGCCACCGCCCGCAGTCGGCGAGAACCGAGCGCATCTCACCCGGCGTCGTCTTCCGCATCCGCAGCGCAGAGTCGCCCACGACCACCCCCTCGGCGAAAGAACAAGTCCGAGCCAGATCAACCACCGTCCGCGCCACAGAAGTAAGGACGAGCCCATACGTGGTGGTCACATCACGAGGAGGAAGAGCAGCCGAATACATATGGACGTCGCCCCGCCGGGATCGGCTGCCCGCATCGTCAGGCGAACGCGTCAGCGTGAGTTGCCTATGCGCTTTCCTGCCGATCAAGTCCAGGCCGTGGATGACCGCCGCCGACCGATGGCTCCCCACGGCATAGGTATCGCTCGCGGCGATCGCGGCTGCGAGCCGCACCGCATATTGGCGTTCCTGATCTGGGCCGTTAGCAACCGTGTTCGCCGACGCGTAAACGCCCCAGCGGACCCTGGCCAGCCGTCCCTCCCCGACGAGCCGCCGAACTTGCTGTCTCGACTGGCCGGTGGCAACAATCTGCCCGAACCTGGCAACTTTGGGCACCGATCCGCCGAGCCTCCTCGCTCCCCACGCACCGAGCGTCCCATTCCCCTCCGACACCGGGTGTCTTCCAGCCTCCTCGCCCACTTGGCACTCATTTTGGTTGGCCATTCGACCGTTTTATTACAATTTGTCCCCACCAGATTGCGTGCAAAGTTGAAACGATCATGGAAAGCAGCGGCGAAGGGGGCGGGTGGGGGGGAGAGAGAGGGAGGGAGGGAGGGCGGACGAGTGCGGGTCGGGGGTGGGGGAAGATGGGCGGATGGAACAACAGAACCTGATGGCTCAGCCGCCGGAGACGCGGCTGCCGGACAATCCTGCGGCGGCAGGGCTGCTGGCCGGCGGGACCGACCCGACCGAGGTGGCGGGCAAGTTCCCGGGGTACTCGGCGGCCTGGGCGACGCTGGCGGAGCGGGCGTTCGGGAATGGTGAGGCGGTGCAGGCCTACGCGTACGCACGGACCGGGTATCACCGCGGCCTGGACCAGTTGCGCCGGGCTGGCTGGCGGGGCCAGGGGCCGATCCCGTGGGGGCACGAGCCGAACCGCGGCTTTCTCCGCTGCCTGTACATGCTGAGCGAGGCGGCTGAGGCGATCGGCGAGATCGATGAGGCCGAGCGGTGCGCCGACTTCCTGCGCGCCAGCAGCGCCGAAGCGGCGAAGGCGCTGGGCTCGTAGGCCGGACCGCGAGGAACTGGCCGCGTAACCGGACGGCTAAGCAGCTAGGCGCGCAGCCGGGACGGGGCGGTATAGGAGAGCAGGGTCACCTGGTCGGGGCCCCACTGGGCGCGTGAGGTGCCGATGAAGTTCCAGCCGAGGCGTTCGTAGAGCGCGATGGCCGAGGTATTGGCCGAGTGCACGTCGAGCAGGAGGTGCAGGCCGCGTTCGTGGGCGGCTTCCGTGGCCTGCTGCATGAGGGCGCGGCCGGCCCCGTAACCACGCGCCGCCGCGCCGACGAACAGGCGGCTGACCATAGCGACTCCGCCGCTGTCTCCCGCCGCGACACCGCCGCCACCCGCCGCGCCGCCGGTACCCCTCATCTCGCCGTCATCTGCCGTGTCACCGCCGGCCGGTGCGCTGCAGGTGACGCCCAGGAGTTGCGGGGCCGCGTCGTCCGGCGAGGCCACGGACAGCGCGACGTGGCCGGCCACCTGGCCGTCCACGGTGGCCACCCAGGCGGCGAAGATCTTTGACGTGCCGAGGAAGCGGCGCGGATCGGCGGGCCAGCGCAGTGGGTAGCCGTCGCGGCGGTGCACTTCGGCCATGAGGTTGACGCATTCGTCGAGGTCGCTCTCGGTGCGGCCGCGGGTGGCCAGGACCCGGCCGGGGTGTGACCCGGCGGCGCCCGCCTCGCCGTCGTCGGGAGTGATCATCACCACAGCATCTTCACATGCGGCCCGTTCCCTGAGCCGGCCAGGGCACCCCCCCCGGAAGGTGCCCGCGAAGGTGCCGCAAAGGTGCCCGCGAGACACCTGCTCGTGGTGCTGCGGGAGACGCCTGGGTGGGGTTCCGTGGTGCGGCGGGCCTGGTCACAGGAAGTTCCGGTAGCCTCGGACAGCACGGCCCCGCCGCGCACGCCGCCGGGAGACGGGCTATCCGTTATGCGGACGGGGGAACCCGCCGCCGTACCATCCGGCACGGCCCGCCAAGCGCAAGGAAGGGGTTGGCCCAGATGCCGGCCATCGTGCTCGTCGGCGCCCAGTGGGGCGACGAAGGCAAGGGCAAGGCGACCGACCTGCTGGGTGACCAGGTCGACTATGTGGTCCGCTACCAGGGCGGCAACAACGCCGGCCATACGGTAGTCATAGGCGACGAAAGTTACGCGCTGCACCTGCTGCCCTCCGGGGTGCTCTCCCCGCAGGTGACCCCGGTCATCGGCAACGGCGTGGTGATCGACCCGAAGGTACTGTTCGAGGAGATCGACGGCCTGGCCGAGCGCGGCATCTCCTGCGAGCGGCTGCTGATCTCGGCCAACGCGCACCTGGTCATGCCGCACCACCGGGCCCTCGACAAGGTCACCGAGCGGTATCTGGGCAGCGCCAGGATCGGCACCACCGGACGCGGCATCGGGCCGACCTACGCCGACAAGGTGGCCCGGGTGGGCATCCGGGTCCAGGACCTGTTCGACCCCGGCATCCTGAGCCAGAAGCTCGAGCTCGTGCTGCGGGAGAAGAACCAGGTCCTGGCCAAGGTGTACAACCGCCGCGGGATCGACGCCGAGGCGGTCGCGGCGGAGTACGTGGAATACGGCGCGCGGATGCGCCCGTACACCGCCGACACCGGGCTGGTGCTGAACCACGCGCTCGACGCGGGCAAGACGGTGCTGCTCGAGGGCGCCCAGGCCACGCTGCTCGACGTGGACCACGGCACCTATCCGTTCGTGACCTCCTCCTCGCCCACCTCGGGCGGGGCCTGCGCGGGGTCGAGCATCGGCCCGACCAGGGTCACCAAGGTCATCGGCGTGCTGAAGGCATACACCACCCGGGTCGGCGCCGGCCCGTTCCCGACCGAGCTGGACGGCGAGCGGGGCGAGTGGCTGCGCAAGACCGGGGCGGAGTACGGCGTCACCACCGGCCGGCCGCGGCGCACCGGCTGGTTCGACGCGGTGATCGCCAGATACGCGACCCGGGTCAACGGCATCACCGACTACTTCATCACCAAGATGGACGTTCTCTCCGGCCTGGAGAAGGTGCCGGTCTGCGTGGCCTACGACATCGACGGCACCCGGCACAAGGACGTCCCGATGACGCAGACGGAGTTCCACCATGCCCGCCCGGTCTATGAGTACCTGGACGGCTGGTGGGAGGACATCTCCACGGCCAGGGAGTTCGCCGACCTGCCGCCCAACGCACAGGCCTACGTCAAGACGCTGGAGGACATGGCGGGCGCGCCGGTGTGCGGCATCGGCGTCGGGCCGCGCCGCGATCAGACGCTGCTGCTCCGGCCGCTCACCTGACGGCCTGAGGGGTCTGGCGGCCTGACGGCTCCCCGCCCGGCACCGGGGAACTGCCAGCCGAACACCAGGTCGCGCCCCGGCCCAGGGGCAGGCTCAGCGGCCGCGGTAGATGTCGGTGAGCAGGCCGACCGCCGCGGCGGTGGCCGGGTGCGCCTCGTCCCGCCACCACACCAGCCGGACCGGGATGGGCGCGGCATCCCGCAGCGGCCGGTACACCACGCCGGGCCTGGGGTACTGCGTCACGGTGGCCTCGGCGGTGATGCCGACGCAGCGGCCGGTGGCGATGACGGTCAGCCAGTCGTCGATGTCGCCGGTGTGCTCGGTGGCCGGGCGGGCGCCGGGCAGCCACAGGTCCAGGGTGGTGCTGCCGGTGCGCCGGTCGATCAGGACTACCCGGCCGCTGATCTCGGCCAGCCGGATCGACCGCCGGTGCGCCCACGGGTCGTCGGCGGCCATGGCGCAGTAGCGGCGTTCCAGCCCGACGATCGCGTCGCCGAACCGGGCCTCGCCGGGTGGGGTGCGGATCACCGCGATGTCGCAGGCGCCCTCGGCCAGCCCACCGGTGGCAGAGTTGATGCGGATGAGCTGGAGTTCGATTCCGGGGTGCGCCGCGGCCCAGCGGCGCTGGAAGGCCAGGGTGTGCCGGCCCATCGCCGACCAGGCATAACCGATGCGCAGCCGGGTGTGCCCGGTGGTCGCCTCGCGGACCAGGTCGTCCGCCTCGGCCAGGGCGCGCCGGGCGTGCGGCAGCACCCGGCTGCCCGCCGCGGTGAGGGTCACCTCCCGGGTGGTGCGGCGGAGCAGCCGCACCCCGAGCGCGGCCTCCAGCGAGGCCAGCGTGCGCGACGCGGCGGCCTGCGAGATGCCCAGTTCGATGGCCGCGTCGGTGAACGTGCCCGCGTCGACGATCGCGACCAGGCAGCGCAGCTGACGCAGCTCCACATCAGACTTATTCAAAACTCCCTTTCCGGCCCGGTGACAGCAGGCACTGGGCCGAGTTTTGAATGAGTCTGCATAACCAGATCGTATAACTGATCCGTTTCTTGCATTTTGCGCAACACGCGGAATACGGGACGCTCGGGATATGCACAGGTCTCAGAAGCTGGACGCGACCGGCGTGGCCATGATGTCCGGCAGCGCACTGGCCAACCAGCTCGGCGCGGCCACCGCGGTGCTGGCCTTCCCGGTGATCGGCCCGGCCGGCGTGGTCGCGGTGCGCCAGTGGGTGGCGGCCGCCGCGCTGCTGGCCACCGCCCGGCCCCGGCTGCACGAACTGCGCGAGCTCCGCTGGGCGCAAACCTGGCCGGTGCTCACCCTGGCCGTCGTCTACGCCACGATGAATCTCTCGCTGTACACCGCGATCAGCCGGCTCGGCCTCGGCCTGGCGGTGACGCTGGAGTTCCTCGGACCGCTGTCGGTCGCGCTGGTCAGCTCGCGCCGCCGGGTGGATCTCGGCTGCGCACTGGCCGCCGCGGCGGGCGTGGTCCTGCTGACCAGGCCCCGGCCGAGCACCGACTACCTGGGCATCGGCCTGGCCCTGCTGGCCGCGCTCTGCTGGGCCGGCTACATCCTGCTGAACCGGCAGATCGGCCGGCTGCCCGACTCGCAGGGCCCGGCCCTGGCCGCCGGGCTGTCCGCGCTGGCCTTCATCCCGGCCGGCATCCTGATCATGATCGCGCACCCGCCCACCGTGGCCGCGCTGGGCTGCGCGGCCGCGGCCGGGATCCTGTCGTCGGCCGTGCCGTTCCGCACCGACCTGCTCGCGCTGCGCCGGGTCCCGGCGTACTCGTTCGGCATCTTCATGAGCGTGAACCCGGTGCTGGCCGCGCTGGTCGGGCTGGTGCTGCTGGGCCAGTCGCTGCCCTGGACGGCCTGGGCCGCCATCGCGGCCATCGCCGGCGCCAACGCGGTCAGCGCGCTCGCCACCAGCTGGACCGCCCGGACCGCCCGGACCGCACAGGCAGCGCGGTCAGCACAGGCACGGCCGGCCCGCACGGCACGGGCGGTGAGCAGGCACGCGGTAGGCTCGCCGCCGTGCGAGTCCTCGTCATCGGGTCCGGCGGCCGCGAGCACGCCCTGACCCGCGCGCTGGCCACCGATCCTGCGGTCACCAGCCTGCACGCCGCGCCCGGCAACGCCGGCATCGCAGAGCTCGCCGAGCTGCACCCGGTGACCCCGACCAGCCAGGAACAGGTCACCGCGCTGGCCGCCAGACTGGCCGCCGACCTGGTCGTCATCGGCCCGGAGGCGCCTCTGGTCGCCGGGGTGGCCGACGCGCTGCGGGAGTCCGGCACCGCCTGCTTCGGTCCCGGCGCGGCCGCGGCGATGATCGAAGGCTCCAAGTCGTTCGCCAAGGACGTGATGGCGGCGGCCGGTATCCCCACCGCGGCCAGCCACCGCTGCACCACGGCCGCGCAGGCGCAGGCCGCGCTGGCCGGGTTCGGCCCGCCGTACGTGGTGAAGGACGACGGGCTGGCCGGCGGCAAGGGCGTGCTGGTCACCAACGACCGCAAGGCCGCGGCGCGGCACGCGGAGTGCTGCGGCACGGTGGTGATCGAGGAGTTCCTGGACGGCCCTGAGGTGTCGCTGTTCGCGCTGTGCGACGGCACCGCCGCCGTCCCGCTGCTGCCCGCCCAGGACTTCAAGCGGGCGCACGACGGCGACCACGGCCCGAACACCGGCGGGATGGGTGCCTACGCGCCACTGCCGTGGCTGCCGGCCGGCCTGTCCGGCGAGGTGATGGACACGGTGATCGGGCCGGCGGTGGCCGAGCTGCGCCGCCGCGGCACCCCCTACCGCGGCGTGCTGTACGCGGGACTGTGCCTGACCGCGGCCGGGCCCCGGGTGGTCGAGTTCAACGCCCGGTTCGGCGACCCGGAGACGCAGGTCGTGCTGGACCGGCTGGCCAGCCCGCTGGCCGGGCTGCTGCACGCGGCCGCGGCCGGTGACCTGGCCGCCGCGCCGCCGCCGCAGTGGTCCCCGGGATCCGCGGTGGCTGTGGTCGTCGCGGCCGAGGGTTACCCCGAGGACCCGGTGACCGGCGATCTCATCGAAGGTCTTGAATCTGATGAACGGCTTCGCCCCCACTACGTGCTGCACGCGGGCACCACGCGGAACCCTGAAGGGCAGGTGGTCTCCGCGGGCGGCCGGGTGCTCAATGCGGTCGGTACCGGCCCGGACCTAGCCGCCGCCCGCGCCGCGGCCTACCGGGCGGCGAAGCAGATCCGGATGCGCGGCGGCTGGTACCGCAGCGACATCGCCGAGCGGGCCGCCGGGGAACTGACCGCCTGAAGCGGGCAAAGAAGGGGGAATGGGGAGGCGGGCGGGGGGCGGGGGGAGAATTGACCGCATGATCGAGCGGTACACGCTGCCCGAGATGGGGCACGTCTGGAGCGAGGCGCACCGGTACGAGCTGTGGTGCCGGGTGGAGACGATCGTGCTCGAGGCGCACGCCAGGGCGGGCACGGTGCCGGCCGGCAGCGTCGAGCCGGTCCGGCAGGCGCCGCCGCCCACCCCGGAGGCGGTGGCCGCGGCCGAGGCGGTGACCGACCACGACGTGATCGCGTTCCTCACCGCCTGGGCGGACAACACCACCCCACGGGACGCGGCCGCCTACGTGCACTTCGGCATGACCTCCTCCGATCTGGTGGACACCGCGCTGGCGCTGCAGCTCACCGAGGCTACCGACCTGCTGGTGGCCAAGGCCACCGCGCTGGTGGCGGTGCTGCGCGAGCACGCGCTGGCGCACCGCGGCACACTGCGGGTGGGGCGGACGCACGGCATCCACGCCGAGCCCGACGTGTGGGGGCACCGGGTGGCCGACTTCGCCTTCGCCATGGCGCGCTGCCGGGACCGGCTGCTGCGCGCCAGGGACGCGGTGGCCGTCGGCAAGCTGTCCGGCCCGGTCGGCAATTACTCCAACATCGACCCGGCGGTCGAGGCCGAGGTCATGCCCGCGCTCGGGCTGCGCGCCGCGCCGGTCGCCACCCAGGTCGTGATCAGGGACGGCATAGCGGAATGGGCCAGCGTGCTCGCGCTGACGGCCTCGGTCTGCGACGCGATCGCCCTCGAGGTGCGGCATGGCCAGCGGACCGAGCTGCGGGAGCTGGCAGAGCCGTTCAGAAAAGGGCAAAAGGGTTCCTCGGCGATGCCGCACAAGAAGAACCCGGTCAAGTCGGAGCGGATCTGCGGGCTGGCCAAGGTGGTGCGGGCCCAGGTCACACCGGTGACGGAGGGCATCGCGCTGTGGCACGAGCGGGACATCTCGCATTCCAGCGTGGAGCGGGTGGCGCTGCCGGACGCCGCGATCGGCACCGACTACCTGCTCGCGCAGACCACCGGGCTGGTTGAGGGGCTCACCGTGGACGTGCCGCGGATGCGCGCCAACCTGGACGCGACCGGCGGGCTCATCTACACCTCGGCGGCGCTGCTCGAGCTGGTCAGGGCGGGGATGAGCCGGGAGGACGGGTACGCGCTCGTGCAGCAGGCGGCGATGGAGACCTGGGACACGGGCACGCCGTTCCGGGTGACGCTGCGTGCCGCGGCCAAAGCGCACGGTCAGCTTCTGGACGAGGCGCGGCTCGATGAGGCGTGCAGGCCAGAGCGTTATGTCGAACGGCTGGACGGGGTATTCAGCCGTCTCGAACAGCTCAGCTAGCCGCACCGGCGCCGCGCGCGGATCGGCTCGGATGGCCGCCGCACCGGGTTCTCGATGGAATACTGGTCGGGTCATTGGCTGCGGCCCGTAACGCGGCCACCCCGCCCGGCCACGTCCCGGGCGTCACAAAATTTAGCTTGGCCGGAAAGACATCTACGGCTAGCTGGTGAACCGCTGGGCCAGCGTCGATCCTGACAGGAGTTGCAGGCTGATGACCTTGGGTTCCGAAACCCGTTACCGCGTGCGGGGGGGCGCCCCGCTGGAGGGCACTGTCTTCATCCAGGGTGCGAAGAACGCCGCGCTCAAGATGATCGCAGCCTCTCTGCTCGCCGCCCGGGGGCGGACCGTGCTGCGGAATGTCCCGGTCATCGAGGATGTCCGCCGGGCGGTCGAGCTGGCCCAGGCGGTCGGGGCCAAGGTCGAGTTCCACGAGGCCGAGCGCATCCTGGTGGTGGACGCGTCCCAGCTGACCAGCCCGGTGCTGCCGGCCGAGATCGCCCGCAGGTTCCGCGCGTCGGTGCTGTTCGTGCCCGCGCTGCTGCACCGGCTCGGTGAGGCGGTCATCGAGGGCGTCGGCGGCTGCAACCTGGGCAGCAGGCAGCTGGACTTCCACTACCGCGGCTTCGCCCGGCTCGGCGCCAACGTGACCGAGGGCGACGCCATGATCCACATCAAGGCGGGCCAGCTGCGCGGCGCCCACCTGTACCTGGACACGCCGTCGCACACCGGCACCGAGAACCTGATCATGGCGGCCTCGCTGACCCCGGGCCGCACGGTGATCGACAACACCGCGAAAGAGCCCGAAGTGCTCGACGTGATCGCGTTCATGACCAAGATGGGGGCGCGGATCAGCGGCGGCGGCACCGGGTTCGTCACCGTCGAGGGCGTGGACGAGCTGTCCGCGGTGGAGTACACCGTGATGCCGGACCGGATCGACGCCGGCGTGTTCGCGATCGCGGCAGCCATCACCGGCGGCGAGCTCAGCCTGGTCGGCGGGCGGCTCGAGCACTTCGGCGTGTTCCGCTGGAAGCTGGAGCAGATGGGCGTGGAGTTCGCCACGCACGGCGCCGTGCTGCAGGTGCGGGCGGCGCACCCGCTGCGTCCGATTAACGTCATCACCAGCCCGTACCCCGGGTTCGCCACCGACCTGCAGTCGCCGATCATGGCGCTGAGCTGCCTGGCCGAGGGCACCAGCTACGTCCGGGAGACGATCTTCGACGGCCGCTACACGCTGGTCGGCGAGCTGGCCAAGATGGGCGCCAAGATCGAGGTGGACGCGGGCGCGGTGATCGTGCACGGACCTGGCACGCTCAAGGGCACCGATGTGATCGCGCACGACCTGCGCAGCGGGGTCGCCCTGATCCTGGCCGGGCTGGCCGCCGAGGGTGAGACCGTGGTCGCGCCCGGCTACCTGATCGACCGCGGCCACGCGGCGATCGCGGCCCGGCTGACCGCGCTCGGCGCGCAGATCACCGCCGAGAGCGCGTAACCCTTCCGCAGCACCCGCCCGGCACCGGCCCGCCCGACGTGCCGGTGTTGTGGGGCGTACCTCCGGCCACGAAAGCATTACCCACTGTGACCAGGCGGGCTGGCGCAATGCCGCAGTGGAATTGCCTCCACGCCACGGCGGCGTGGCGGCGGCGCCGAAACCCGCTCGGTGAAGATCTCGTTCCGCGATCTTCCTGAGCCGTTACAGAATGTAGAATCCGGGCAGTTGCTCCGCGTAGATGGGCCTGACATGAGTGCACGGGAGAAGAACGCAACCGCGGCTGGGGGGCGGTTGGCGAATGCACGCCGTGCATGATCAACCGGGCGCCGCGGGAGCGGTCTGCCCCTCACCCGTCTCCCCTGTCCCGCTGCCTACGCCCGCCGCACCGCGGTACGCGGGTCACCGCCAGGCCGGGTGACTCACGGTGAGTATGCAGGCCAAGCCCGCGGGCGATCTGACCATCGGTGTGGTGGGGCCACACGAACTCGTCGAGCGGGTCATGCTGTCCGGCGGGTCCGGGGCGGGCCAGCCCGGCACCACGCCCCGGCGGCTGGTCGCCGCCGCTTACCGGGACGAGCAGGAAGCCTCGGACAAGGTGGTCCGGCTCGGGCCGGTGGTGGACGTCTGCCTGTTCGCCAGCCGGGTGCCGCACGAGTACGCGCGCAAGGCCGGGGCGCTGAGCGGCCCGGCCACCTCGGTCCCGCTGAACGGCAGCGCGCTGTACTCCGCGTTGCTGCGGGCGATGCAGGACGGCCGCTACGACCTGACCCGGGTCAGCGTGGACGTGCTCGGCCGGGCCGACATCGAGGAGGCCTACGGCGAACTCGGCCTGCCGACCCGCGGCGTGCACGTGCGGGAGGAGGCCGGCAGCGCGGCCACACTGTCCGCCTTCCACGACCGGTTGTGGCGCCGGACCGAGACGTCGCTGGCGCTGACCTGCCTGAACTCGGTGTCCGAACGGCTCACTACGGCGGGCGTGCCGGTGATCACCGTGCGGCCCACGGGCAGCGCGATCCGGGCCGGGCTGCGCACCGCCACGCTGCTCGGCACGCAGCGCAGGCTGGAGGAGGCGCAGCTGGCCGTGGTGGTCGTTGAGGTGCCGACGCTGCGGGACACCCAGCGCCGGTCCGCGCCGCGGCAATCCAGGGAGGAGCTCCGGCTCACCGTGCACCGGTTCCTGGTGCAGGAGGCGCAGCGCATCGCGGCCACGGTGAGCCCGATGGGCGAGCACTGTTTCCTGGTCACCGCGACCCGCGGCTCGCTGCAGCCGGCCACCGACGGGTTCCGGATGCCGCCGTTCACCGAGCGTGCCCGGTCCGGCCTGGGCATCGCGCTCGAGGTGGGAGTGGGCATGGGCCGGACCGCGCACGAGGCCGAGGCACACGCCCGGGCCGCGCTCGGCCGCTCCCAGTCGGGGCAGCGGGCCGGCATGTTCGCGCTGGACCGGGAGGGCCGGGCCCTGGTGCCCGCGCCGCGGCAGCCCGCCGCGCCGCAGCAGCAGGGCAGGCCGAAGGGCATCGAGACGCTGTCCCGGCTGGCCGACAAGCTGTCCGGGTCGGACGAGGCGCTGGTGGTGGACGCCGAGATGGCGGGCCGGCTGCTCAGCGTCACGCCACGCACCGCGCGGCGGCTGCTGCGCACCCTGGTGGACGAGGGCCTGGCCTGGCCGCTGCCACCGAGCCGCACCCCGCAACCCGGCCGCCCGCGCCAGTTCTACCGCCTGATCGTCGAGAAGCTGGACCGCAAACCCGCCAAGTAACCCCGGCGGCGCGCTGGATCTGCTGACTGCGAAAGCACGCCGACACGTGGGTGATTCGTGCTGGACTGTGCGCAGAGATCACCTGGAGGCGGCATGCGGGTACTGATGATCGGCGGCACGAAGTTCATCGGGCGCCGCATCACCGAGGAACTTCTCGCCCGCGGCGACGAGGTGACCGTGGTGCACCGCGGCGAGACCGAGCCCGAGGGCCTGCCCGGCTGCGCACACCTGCACGCCGACCGGCGAGACTTCGCCAGCCTGGCCACACAGGTCAAGGAGCTACGGCCGGACGCCGTGGTGGACACGCTGGCGATGACCCGGGCCGATACGGAAGCTGTGCTGCCCTACCTGCCGGACGCCAGGCTGGTCGTGCTGTCCAGCGGGGACGTATACCGCGCCTTCGAACTGCAAGACAGCCCCACCAGCGAGGTGCCGCTGCCGATCGGCGAGGAGTCGCCGGTCCGGCGCGAGCGCTACCCCTACCGCGGCAAGATCGCGGGCCTGGACGACTACGACAAGCTCGACGTCGAGCCGCTCTACCTTGAGCGCGGCGGCACGGTGCTGCGGCTCGGCTTCATCTACGGCGAGCACGACCCGCAGCGCCGTGAGGAGTTCATCCTGCGCCGGGTGCGGGCCGGCCGCCGGCGCATCCCGGCCGGGACCGGCTGCTGGCTGCTCAGCCGCTGCTACGTCGGCGACGTAGCCAGCGCGGTGCTCGCCACGCTCGGCAATGACGCGGCCGGCGGTGAGGTGTTCAACATCGTGGAGACGGCGTCCGGCACGGTGGCGGACTGGATGCGGCAGATACTCGCCGCCGCCGGGCACGACGCGGAACTGGTCACCGTGCCGGACCCGGACGTGCCCGGCGACATGGACCTGACCCGGCACTACGCCCAGCACCTGCTGTTCGGCAGCCACAAAGCACAGGCGATGCTGGGATGGCGGCCGGGCCCGCCCGAGGCCGGGATCGCCGCCTCGGTGCGCTGGCACCTGGCCAACCCGCCGGACGACGCCGATCAGGACTTCACCGCCGACGACCGCGCCCTGGCCACCGCAGCCCCGGCGTCCTGACCGGTGCACCAGCCGCCCGCCGGGGCCGGGCGGTTTGGACGATGGGAGTTGGCTTTGCGGGCGCGCTGGCGGCTCGAAGCGGCGGGGCCGTTCCCGGAAGACCTGCCGCCGCCCGGTTACGAGGGCGCGGAATACCTGAGGGTCCCGAACCGCGGCACCATGATGGTGCATCAGGCCGCCGACAGGGTGCTGCAAGCAGGACCAGTGCAGGTGATGGCAGACGAGACGCCGTATCAGCTGCCTGCCGAACTACGCGAGCTGGCGCCAATCGCGCTCCATGCGCTGCGGGCCGGCAAAGTGATCTTCAATGACACCCACCTCGGACTGCGGGACGACCTGCTTCCGGCATCGTCTAGCGAGTCACGTCCATTGCGGCTGGTAGAGACCAGCTACTTTGACCATGTCTGTTCGGCTGAACTGTGTCAGTACACGGTCATCGACCAGGTGACGAACGCAGAGACGGAGATCCGGCGGATAGAGCTGATCGATCCAGGCGGCCGGCTGGTTACGCTTGCCGCAAGCCGCGTGGCCAACATCATTGGCGTGTCGACACTTGCCTTCACGTCCGATGACCTCCTGCTCATGGTCCCCCAGTCAAAGAACAATGTTGCGAGCCGGAGGCTGTATGCCCCGTCCGGCAGCGGCAGCCTTGACCCCGCCGACTGGCAGGCGGCGGGCGATGGTGCCTGCCTGCAAGACATATTGGTGCGCGGCATGGAGCGGGAGCTGTGCGAAGAGACTGGCATCAGCCCTGATGACGTGGGCCAGACGCAGGTGGTCGGATTCGGGCGCTGGCTGGAACGTGGCGCAAAGCCAGAGTTCTTTGCGGTCACGAGACTGAAGATACGAGCGAGTGACGTTAAGACAGCAAAGGTCAGCGCGGCCGAGAAGATCTACAGCGATCGGGTGCGGCCGGTCTTCGTCGACCTGGACCGGCTAGAGCAGGAACTCCGCCCTGGCCAGCCGATTCATGGGGCGCCAAGTTACCCGCAGGACGTCCGCAAAACTGGTTCACTGCCGCTGATCGCTGGCCTGCGGGCGGTAGCGCTCAGTGGACAGGGACACGGTGCTGGCGGAGGAGCGTCCCGGCGGGGTCAGTGGCGGCGGGGGTAGGACTTGGCGATGGCCAGGAAGGCCTCGTTGGCGTCGGTGTCGCCGATCGAGATCCGTGCGCCCTCGTCGCCGAACGGGCGGATGCTGACGCCGGCGGCGGCGCACTCGGCGGCGAAGCCCTGGGTGTCGTTGCCCAGCCGCAGCCAGACGAAGTTGGCCTCGGTGGACGGGACCGACCAGCCCTCGGCGAGCAGGGCGTCACGCACCCGCTGCCGCTCGCCGACCACCGTGCCCACCCGCTCGAGCAACTCGGACTCGGCGGCGAGCGAGGCGATCGCGGCGGCCTGAGCGACCCGGTTCACGGTGAACGGCAGCATCGTGGTGCGGGCGGCCGCGGCGACCTGTTCGTGCCCGACCAGGAAACCCACCCGCAGCCCGGCAAGGCCGTAGGCCTTGGAGAACGTGCGGAGCACGGCCACGTTGGGCCAGTCGCGGTAGAGGCTCAGCCCGTCCGGCACGTCCGGGTCGCGGACGTACTCGCGGTAGGCCTCGTCGAGTACCACCAGGCAGTCCTCAGGCACCCGGCGCAGGAACGCGGTGAGCTCGTCGCGGCGCACCACGGTGCCGGTCGGGTTGTTCGGGTTGCACACGAAAACGAGCCTGGTCCGGTCGGTGATGGCGGCGGCCATCGCGGCCAGGTCGTGCGTCTCGCCGTCCAGCGGCACCTGCACCGGCTCGGACCCGGACAGCGCGGTGAGGGTCGGGTAGGCCTCGAACGACCGCCAGGCGTAGAGCACCTGGGCGCCCGGCTCGCCGATCGCCTCGAGCAGCTGCTGGGTCACCCCGACCGAGCCGCAGCCGACCGCGATGTGCGCCTCCGGTACCCCGAACCGGGTGGCGACCGCCTCGATCAGCGCCTGCGCCCCGTTGTCCGGGTACCTGTTGATCTCCGTGGCGGCCGTCGCGATCGCGTCCACGACCGAAGGCAGCGGGCCGTATGGCGACTCGTTGGACGACAGCTTGTGCGACCGGCCGTCCGGAGCGGTCGCGGTCCGGCCCGGGCGGTAGCCAGCGAACCGGTCGAGCACGGAACGAAAGCGCGGCGTTGCTGCGGGCACCGTTGTCCTCCTGAGCGCCTGTCCTGCTGAGCGGCCTTGACCGGCCCTCCACTTACCTTGCCAGTCTCGCACCCAGGGGGTGGTGGCCGGGCCACCAGAACCCTCCCTGATTGCTGGTGCCCGTTGGCAGCCGGGAGCGTAGTGTAAGTAGCCGACAACCGGGGTAGAGCGGGGCGCTGCTAATGCCCCCGCTGTCCGAATTGAGATCACAAAGATACAGTGACGGCGTGAACCGACTCGGTGAACTTGAACGTGCGATCATGGATGTTCTCTGGGAAACGACCAGTCCGCTCACCGTCCGGGCGGTGAGTGAGCGCCTGACCGAACGCGATCTGGCGCACACCACGGTGATGACCGTGCTGGAGCGGCTGGCCAAGAAGGGCTTTGCGCTGCGCGAGCGCGACGGCCGGGCCTGGCTGTACCAGGCGGCCGCGAGCCGGGAAGCGTACGTCACTGAACTGATGCTCAGCGCGCTGGACCAGGCGGGCGACCGGCAGGCCGCACTGGCCAGGTTCGCCCGCTCGGTGAGCGATTCCGAGGCCCGCGCCCTGCGCGGTGCGCTCGAGACGTTCGAAGGCCGCTCCGAGGACTGAGTTCGCCATGTTCACCACCGTCTTCCTGCTCGCCGGGGTCGCGATGATCGCCGTCGCGGCCGCGACGATGCTGCAGGCGGCGGCCTGGCCGCGCCGCGCTCCCGGCGCGGCCATCCTGCTCTGGCAGTCCATCGGGCTGGGCTGGGGCCTGGCCGCCGTCGGTGCGCTGGCCGCCCTGGCGGCCACGCCGGAGCGGGGCGGTGTGGCCGGCGGCGTGTTCGCGTTCGCGGCCAGTGCGGTCACCCGGCCATCGAGCCCGGCCGCGCAGGGCCCGCTGCTGGAGACGCTCCGCCTGGTGGCGCTGGCCATGTCCACCGCACTGCTGGCCATGCTGTGGTGGGTGCTGGCCGCCGCGTGCGCCGCGGTGCTGCGCACCAGGCGGCGGCACCGTGCGCTGCTCGCGCTGCTGGCCAGGGGGGACCCGAAGGTGCCCGGCGCGCTCGTGCTCGATCACCCGGCGGCCGCCGCGTACTGCGTGCCGGGGCTGCGCTCGCGCATCGTGGTCAGCGCGGGCACGCTGGACCTGCTGGACCAGGCCGAACTCGCGGCCGTGCTGGCGCACGAGCGGGCGCACATCAGGGAGCGGCACGACCTGGTGCTGCTGCCGTTCACCGCGCTGTGCCGGGCCTTCCCGCACGCCCGGCTGACCGCGCAGGCGCAGCGGTCGGTGGCGCTGCTGGTGGAGATGCTGGCTGACGACCGGGCCCGCCGGACCCGCTCGGCCCGGGAACTGGCCACCGCGCTGCTGCGGTTCGGCGTGGCCGGCGCGCAGGCCCCGCCGTCCGGCGCGCTGGCCGCCGTCGCCCCCAGTGGCCAGGGCGAGGTGGCGACCCGGGTGGCACGGCTGATGGAGCCGCAGCCGGGGCTGTGCCGGCCGCTGTGGACCGCGGTGTGCTGCAGCGCGGTGCTGCTGGTGCTGGTGCCCGCCGCGCTGCTCGTCGTCCCGCTGTAGGGCCGGCGGCCCGCCGGCGTCCGGCATGCCTGGCGCAGTAGGCTGCCCGGATGAGCGAGACTCAGTGGCGGACGCACCGGCTCGAACTCGACGACCAGACGCTGCGCGAGTGGGATGCCGTGGTGCTGGCTTCCGGCCCGGACGGCATCGTGCTCGACAAGTCCGCGTTCTACCCGGGCGGCGGCGGCCAGCCGCCCGACCACGGGGTGCTGCTCTGGGGCGGCGTGCAGACCCGCATCGCCGGCGCCCGCAAGGGTGACGACCTGTACCTGATCCCCGCCGAGGAAGACCCGCTGCCGCCGCCCGGCACCGCGGTGCGCGGCGCACTGGAAGACGGCCGGCGAACCGCGCTGATGCGCACCCACTCCGGCCTGCACGTGCTGTGCGGCGTGGTGTTCCGGGACTTCGGCGCGCTGGTGACCGGCGGCAACATGGAGCCGCTGACGGCCAGGATGGACTTCAACCTGCCCGGCGTGCCCGAGGGTTTCCGGGACGCGGTGGAGGCGGCCTGTAACACCGAGATCGCCGCGGACCGCAGGATCGACGTCCGGGTGCTGCCCTGGGACGAGGCGTTCGCCCTGCCCGACATCATCCGCACCGCCACCAACCTGGTCCCGGCCGACGTCAAGGACGTCCGGATCATCGACATCGTCGGGCTGGACCAGCAGGCCGACGGCGGCACGCACGTGGCCTCCACCCGCCAGGTGGGCCGGATCGAGGTCGTCAAGATCGAGAACAAGGGCAAGGGGTTCCGCCGGCTGCGAATCCGCATCGCCGGCTAGCGCCTACCAGGGGCCGTACGGGCCCATGTGCTGCTGGGAACCACCCCTGGCGTTCCCGATCTCCTTGAGCTTGGGGCGGACGTCGGTCAGGTAGACGGCGGCGGCTACGAACGCGGCCACCGGCAAGATCTGGATCACCGACAGGTTCTTCACGTAGGCGGCGTAACCCAGCCCCACGGCCGCCGCCACGCCGGTGATGATCAGCCACAGCGGCTTCGTCCGCTTGCCCGCGGCCGGGTACGCGTGCGACGGCCGGTACAGCGCGTCGCCGAAGGCCCACGCCTCGACGACGAACGCGGCCAGCGCGAGCGCCTCGAAGAAGTAATTCAGCGGAGTAAACGCACTCCAATTGCTCAACACGCGCTCAGACTATCCGCTAGCCGGACACGCTGGGAACGGATTGCCCGCCGGGCAGATCCGGGCCGCTTTCCGGCGCTGCCGGGGCGGCGGGGGCCGGCGGGCCCGGGGCCGGCGTGACGGTGCCGTTACCCGACGGGTCGTGACCACCCGTCTCGGCGCGGAACGACTCGTAGATCTCCAGCAGGATCTGCTTCTGCCGCTCGGTGAGGCCCGGGTCGGTGAGCACCGCGGCACGAACGCCGCTGCCGGCCGGGCGGTCCTCCAGGATGCCGGCCTGCACGTACAGCGCCTCCGCCGATATCCGCAGCCCCTTGGCGATCTGCTGCAGGATCTCGGCGCTCGGCCGGCGCAGGCCCCGTTCGATCTGACTCAGGTAGGGGTTGGACACCCCCGTCGCCTGGGCCAGCTGGCGGAGCGAGATCCTGGCCTGCTCCCGCTGCTGCCGGATGTACTCACCGATCGCGTCAACATTCACCGGAGACATGTACCCAGTATCGGGTCACATGCTTGCAATTGCAAATCCGGAGCTAGCACCTCAAGATAGCTGATCCAGGACCGGCCGGACCTCGCCGACCGGCTGACCGCCGCCCCGGATCTCGACGTGCCCGATGCGTTCCAGCGCGGCCTGGTCCACGCCCAGTTCGCCGGCCGCGCCCAGCGCGCGCAGCAGCGCCACGGTGACCGGCGGCCTCGCCCGGGCCGTGCCGTCCTCGATCTTGAACGCGCCGGCCCGCCCGTCGGCCAGCGCGAACGCTTCCACGCCCTCCGCGCCAGATTTCAGCAGCAGCCCGGGCACGGCTTCCATCAGTGCCCGCTCCGGGCGCTTGCTGCCCGACGTCCAGTCGGGGTACGCGCGCATGGCGTCGGCCACGGTCCGTTCCGGCGATCCCGGGCTGGCCAGCACGACAGCCCTGAACGCCGTGGCCAGCCCGGTCACCGTCAAGGCAAAAATCGGGGCGCCACAGCCGTCGACACCGATCGCGGCTACCGGCTCACCGGCCAGTTCCTCGATGGTGCGGCGGATCTCCCGCTGCAGCGGGTGTTCCGGATCGCGATAGCTGCCGGTGGGCCAGCCCGCCGCCACGCAGGTGGCAAGCATCGCGGCGTGCTTGCCCGAGCAGTTCATGTGCACCCGGTCCGGCCCGGCGCCGCGACGGACCATGGCCCGCATCGACTCCTCGTCGATCGGCATGCTGGGCGGGCACTGCAGGTCGTCCTCGGTCAGCCCGGCGCCGGCCAGGATCTCCCGCGCGCCTGCCACGTGGTAGTCCTCGCCGGAGTGGCTGGCCGCGGCGAGGGCCAGCAGCTTGCCGTCCAGGCCGAGGCCGCAGCGGACCATCGCGGCGGCCTGCAGCGGCTTGTTCGAGGAGCGCGGGAACATGGGCTCGTGCACCGGCCCGGCCTGCAGCACCGGCTGGCCGTCGGCGCCGAGCCCGGCGATGGCGCCGCGATGGAAAGACTCCGCGAACCCGGAGCGGATGACTTCAGCCAGGATCGGGCTGTCAGCTGTGATCGTCGACTCCCAGGAAAGAGCGCGCCTGGTAGGGGCGCATGGGCGGACGCTGGGCGAGCTCGGCCAGCGAGGCGGCGCGCTGCACCAGTTCGGCGTTGCTGGCGACCGGCCTGCCCCGTGTGTAGCTGGTGGTGTCCTCCATGCCGACCCGCAGGTTACCGCCGGCCGACAGTGCGGCGAAGATCACCGGCAGCGTGCTGCGGCCGATGCCGGTGGCCGACCAGGTCGCGCCGGCCGGCAGCGCCTCGACCGCGCTGACCAGGGTGGCCGCGTCCCCGCTCATGCCGCCGGGGACACCCATCACCAGGTCGCAGTGCACATGCCCGCCGTACGGCTCGCCCTCGGCGTCGAGCAGCCGGTGCAGGGTGGCCACATGGCCCAGGTCGAACAGCTCGAACTCCGGCACCACGTGCAGTTCCTTGGTGCGCTGGTAGAGCTCGACGATGAACGGCCACGGGTTCATGAACACCTCGTCGCCGAAGTTCACCGTGCCGCAGGTGAGCGAGCAGCCGTCAGGAGCCGCGTCCAAGACGGCCAGCCGGTCGGTGTAGGGATCGGTCACCGCGCCGCCGGTGGACAGCTGCACGATCAGCGTGGTGTTCTCCCGCAGCGCCTGCACCGTATCCTTGAGCCGGCCCGGGTCCAGCGTGGGCCGGGCCTTGCCGTCGCGGATGTGCACGTGGATGAGCCCGGCCCCGGCCGCCTCGCATTCGCGGGCGGTGGCGACCAGCTCGTCCAGGGTCACCGGCAGCGCGGGATGGCGGGACTTGTCCGCCTCGGCGCCAGTGGGCGCGACCGTGATGAGCGTGGTGCCGGAGCCGACTGGCGTTTTCGCTGTGGTCCGTGTTTGTGGAGTTGCCCGTGTTTGTGATGCGGGTTTCGTTTTCGCTGTGGTTTTTTTAGCCATCAGGGGCAGAATGCCTTCTCGTGCGAGCTGTCGTCCAGCGGGCAAGCCAGGCTAGCGTCACCGTGGCCGGTGAGGTCACCGGGTCGCTGGCCGGGCCGGGATTGGTCGTGCTGGTCGGGGTGACACATTCGGACACCGGGCAGACCGCGGCGGCGCTGGCCCGCAAGGTCTACCACCTGCGGATACTCGACGGGGAGCGGTCGGCCGCGGACCTGGCCGCGCCGCTCCTGGTGATCAGCCAGTTCACGCTGTACGCGGACACCCGCCGGGGGCGCCGCCCATCCTGGCTGGCAGCGGCGCCCGGCCCGGTGGCCGAGCCGCTGGTGGAAGAATTCGTCGCCGCGCTGCGCGGCCTGGGTGCACACGTGGAGACCGGGGTGTTCGGCGCGCACATGGACGTGGCCCTGGTGAACGACGGGCCGGTGACGCTGATCCTGGACGCCTGAGCCCGGGAGACCTGAGCCCGGCAGGCCTGAGCCCGGCAGGCCTGAGCCCGGGAGACCTGAGCCCGGGAGGCCTGAGCGCGGCAGGCCTGGGGCGGCAGCCATCACGCTGGTCACGGGCGGGGGGTGTCCGGGCCGCCGCCGACGGCCTGGCCGGCGGGCGTGCCCGCCTGGCCCAGGTGCAGGCGGGCGAACGCGAGCGACTCGGCCAGGTCGGCTTGCCGCTCCTCCTTCGACAGCGCCCGCCTGGTGTTGACCTCGAGCACGACACTGCCGGTGTACCCGGTGGCGCGCAGCCAGGTGAGCAGCTCCGCGCACGGCTGGTTGCCGCGGCCGGGCACCAGGTGCTCGTCCGGCGGCATCGCCGCGCCGGTCCCGTCGGCCAGGTGCACGTGGGCCAGCCGGCCGCGCAGCTCGGCCGCCATGATCATCGCGTCCGACCCGGACGCCGCGGTGTGCGACAGATCCAGGGTGACGTGCTGGTAGTCCTGGCCGACCGGGTCCCAGTGCCGGGCGTACGGCACCACCTCGGTCGCCCGCGCCCGCAGCGGGTACATGTTCTCCACCGCGAAGAGCACGTCGGTTTCCTCGCTCATCGCGGCCAGCCCGGTCTCGAAGTCCCTGGCGTAATCGCGCTGCCAGCGGAACGGCGGGTGCAGCACCACCACCTTGGCGCCGAGCCGCTCGGCCGCGTCCTTGGCCCGGCGCAGCTTCGCCCAGCCTTCACGTCCCCAGACCCGCTGGGTGAGCAGCAGGGACGGCGCGTGCACGGCGACCACCGGGATCTGGTGGTAGTCGGACAGGCGGCGCAGCACGTCCACGTTCTGGCTCACCGGGTCGGTGTAGACCATGACCTCGACGCCGTCGTACCCGAGCCTGGTGGCCATCTCGAACGCGTCCGGCGTGCTGTCCGGGTACACCGAGCTGGTGGACAGCGCGACGGGCGGGCACGGTTCGCCGGCGGCGGTGTTCAAAGCCTCTCCTCCCGGGGCGCCACGGGTTTCTTCTCCCCGGACTCCTCCCAGCGGCCAGCTTATGCCGTGCGTGGGCGCTGCCTGCCCGGTGCCGGCGGGATGTCAGACCCGGCGGTTAACGTGCTCGGCATGGCGAAGTCACCGGCCGGATCGGCGGCCACGGCCTACCGCTGCTCGGAGTGCGGCTGGCGGACCAGCAAGTGGGCCGGCCGCTGCGCGGAGTGCCAGGCGTGGGGCACGGTGGAGGAGGGCGCCGCGCCGGTGCTGGCGCACACCGCGCTCCGCACCGTCACGGCCGGCCCGGTCAGCGCCCCGGCCGTGCCGATCGGCCAGGTGGACGCCACCGCGGCGCACGCCAGGCCTACCGGCATGGGCGAGCTCGACCGGGTGCTCGGCGGCGGGTTCGTGCCGGGGGCGGTGCTGCTATTGGCCGGGGAGCCAGGGGTCGGCAAATCCACCCTGCTGCTCGAGGCGTGCGCCCAGGCGGCCAGCACCGGGCGGGTGCTGTACGTGACCGGGGAGGAGCCGGCCGCCCAGGTGCGGCTGCGGGCGGACCGGATCGGCGCGGTGCACCCGGAGCTGTACCTGGCCGCGGAGAACAGCCTGCCCGCGGTGCTCGGCCACGTCGATGCGGTGCAGCCCCAGGTGCTGGTGGTCGACTCGGTACAGACGATCTCCGCGCCCGGTCTGGAGGGCACGGCCGGCGGGGTGAGCCAGGTGCGCGCGGTGGCGGCCGCGCTGGCCGTGCTGGCCAAGGAGCGGATGATGACCACGGTGCTGGTCGGGCACGTGACCAAGGACGGCGCCATCGCCGGGCCGCGGGCGCTGGAGCATCTGGTCGACGTGGTGCTGCACTTCGAGGGCGACCGGCACGCGCAGCTGCGCATCGTCCGCGCGGTGAAAAACCGGTTTGGCCCCACCGACGAGATCGGCTGCTTCGACCTGGGCGAATACGGTGTGATCGGGCTGCCGGACCCGAGCGGGCTTTTCCTCTCCCAGCGCACCGAGCCGGTGCCGGGGACGTGCGTGACGGTGGCGCTGGAGGGCCGCCGTGCCCTGGTCGCCGAGGTGCAGGCGCTGACCGGGAAATCCGGGGCCGACCTGCCCCGCCGGGTCACCTCGGGGCTCGACTCGTCCCGGCTGGGCATGCTGGTCGGCGTGCTGCGGCAGCGGCTGCGGATGGACCTGGCCAAGCATGACGTGTACGCGGCCACGGTCGGCGGGATGAAGCTCACCGAGCCGTCGGTGGACCTCGCCGTCGCGCTCGCCATCGCGAGCTGCCAGGCCAACCTGAGCGTCCCGCACGACGTGGTGGCCATCGGCGAGGTCGGCCTGGCCGGTGAGGTGCGCCGGGTGCCGGGTCTGGCCCGGCGGATCGCCGAGGCCCAGCGGCTCGGGTTCCGGCGGGCCATCGTGCCGACCGCGTCGGCCGCGCTGCCGCCGGGCCAGGAGATCGCCGGCCCGGCCGGGCCGGCCAGCCCGATGGAGATCCGTGAGGTGGCCGACCTGACCGCGGCCATCGCCACCGTCCTGGGCGACCGCGGGCTGTCCAGGGAGGATGCGGCCGGCGAGGACGGTTACCGGTAGCCGGCTGGCCCGGGCGACCCGGCCGCGGTCAGCGGAGCACGAAGACCAGGGTGCGGCTGTGCACTCCGGCGTCCGACGCGGTCACCGTGTAGGTGCCCGGCCGGGCCGCGGTGCGGGCCAGCTTGCAGCCCGGTGAGGACAGCGTGCGGTCCCAGGTGATCTTGCGCTGCACGGGGACGCCGCGGTGCAGCATCGCGACCTGCGTGCCCGAGCCGTGGATGCAGTCGGCCGAGCCCCAGGCCCGGACGCTGCCGGAGGAGATGACCACCGTCAGGTACCGGCTGCCAACGTTGAAAGCGCACCGGCTGCCGGATGTGGAGACCACGCTCATGGTGAACCTGGGGCGGTCCCCGGGCGCGTAGCTGTCGCCGCTGGCGTGCAGGCTGACCACCATGTCGCTGGACGGGCAGTCGTCGCCGGGCGCGTTCTGGCCGGTCTTCTGGTGGCTGGTCCCGGCGGCCTGCTGGTGCTGGCCCTTGCTGTGCGACGGCTTCGGCGACGAGCTCGAGGGTGACGGGCTCGGTGACGGGGACGAACTGCTCGGCGACGGCGTCGGCGTGACCGGCAGGGTGGACGGGGGCGGGTACGTGTGCGGTGCCTTGGTGCTGATCGACGCGGTGGAGGCCATGGGGTGTGTAGAGGCGCCGCCCACCGCCCAGGCGAGCAGGCCGAACACGGCGAGGCCGGCCGCCAGCGCGAACAGCCTCCTGCGCCAGTAGATGTCCGGCCCGACCGTTCGGCTCCGGTTACGTCTCGTAATCGGATCCATGGGGCCAGTATGCCGATCTAGCTGTGGATAAGCCCGGCGACCCGCCGGCGGCACCACCCCCCACCAGGCACCCTGCCCCGGCGTGGCACGATCGGAGGCGATGAGAGTGCTGAGCCCGTTCGCGCTCGAGGGTGCGGGAGTGCGGCTCGAGCCGCTGGCTCCCGGGCATGCCCCGGCGCTGACCGCCGCCGCGGCCGGCCGCCGGGACAGCTTCGGTTACACCTGGGTGCCGGACGGCGATGAGGACGCACGCCGCTACGTCGAGGCCGCGCTGGCCGACCGGGACACCGGCCGCACCGTGCCGTTCGCCGTCCGCCGGCTGTCTGACCGGCGGGTCGTCGGCTCGACGCGGTTCCTGGATCTGGACGTTTTCGTCTGGCCCCCGCCGTGGCCGCCCGGCGTCGGCCGCGGGCCGGCACCCACCGACAGCCAGCCGCCGACGGTCGCCGAGATCGGCAGCACCTGGTATGCGGCACAGGTGCAGCGCACCGGCACCAACCCCACGTGCAAGCTGGTGATGCTGCGCCATGCCTTCGAGACCTGGCAGGTGCTGCGGGTCACGCTCAAGACCGACGCACGCAACGCGGCATCCCGCGCCGCGATCGAGCGGCTCGGCGCACAGTTCGAGGGGGTGCGCCGCGCGCACGGCCCGGCGCAGGACGGCACGGCCCGCGACACGGCCTACTACTCGGTCACCGCCGCCGAATGGCCGGCGGTCCGGGAGAACCTCCGCGCCCGCCTGGCCCGCAGGCAGGCAGGGTCCTGACCCGGCCGTCCGGGCGGCGTGGCACGATCGGGGACGTTATGGCGCACCCGCAGCACGAGGCCGTCCTGTCCTGGTACGCGGCGCACCACCGGGACCTGCCCTGGCGCAGGCCTGGCACGTCGCCGTGGGCGGTGCTGGTGAGCGAGGTGATGCTGCAGCAGACCCCGGTCGCCCGGGTGCTGCCCGCCTACCAGGCGTGGCTGCAGCGCTGGCCCACGCCCGCGGCGCTGGCCGCGGCGCCGGCCAGCGAGGCGGTCCGGCAGTGGGGGCGGCTCGGCTACCCGCGGCGGGCGCTGCGGCTGCACGCCGCCGCCCGCATCCTGGCCGAGCGGCACGGCGGCGAGGTGCCGGCCGAGCATGCGGCGCTGCTCGAACTGCCCGGCGTCGGCGGCTACACCGCGGCCGCGGTGGCCAGCTTCGCCTTCGGCCAGCGGCATGCGGTGCTGGACACCAACGTCCGCCGGGTGTTCGCACGCATGGTGAGCGGCCGCCAGTTCCCCGCCGCCACGCTGTCGGTGGCCGAGTCCCGGCTGGCCGAGTCGCTGCTCCCGGTGGAACCAGCGGTGGCGGCGCGCTGGTCGGTGGCGGTGATGGAACTGGGCGCGCTGGTCTGCACATCGGCCCGGCCGCGGTGTGCCCGGTGCCCGCTGGCGCCGGGATGCGCCTGGCTGCTGTCCGGCCGGCCGGAGGCCACCGGAAAGCGCCCGGTCCAGCGCTATGAAGGCACCGACCGGCAGGCCCGCGGCGCCCTGCTCGCCCTGCTGCGCGGTGCCGACGCCCCGCTGACCGCCGGGCAGCTCGCCGCCGCCTGCCCGGACGACCCGGCGCGGCGGGCCCGGGCCCTGGACGGCCTGATCGCCGACGGCCTGGCCGAGCCGTACGAGGACGGCACCTTCACCCTTCCCGGCGCGGTCGCGGAAGGTGAACGTCCGGGTTTGCCGTCAGCGTGACCCGGTAAGACGCGGCGGGCCGCCTGCCCGGTGGCAGGCGGCCCGCTGTGCGCCAGGTTTCGGCTACTCCTGCTGGGTCGAGGTCTCGGTCCGGCTCGGCGGCGGGCTGGGCCGCGAGCGCTGCCCGGCCGGGGCGCTCTCCACCTCGACCGGCGGCGCGTCAGGCACGGACTCCGGCTTCGGCACGCCCTTGAAGGTGAACTTCGCGTCCTCGCCGGTGCCCTCGACGTCCACGATGACGATCTGCCCGGCCTTCAGCTCGGTGAAGAGGATCTTCTCCGACAGCGCGTCCTCGATCTCCCGCTGGATGGTGCGGCGCAGCGGCCTGGCGCCGAGCACCGGGTCGTAGCCCCGCTCGGCGAGCAGCGCCTTGGCCGCGGGCCGGAGCTCGAGACCCATGTCGCGGTCCCTGAGCCGCTCGTCCACCTTCGCGATCATCAGATCGACGATGGTGACGATCTCGTCCTCGGTGAGCTGGTGGAAGACGACGATGTCGTCCACCCGGTTGAGGAACTCGGGCTTGAAGTGCTGCTTGAGCTCGTCCTGAACCTTGGCCTTCATCCGGTCGTACGAGCCGCGGACGTCCCCGGCCCGGGCGAAGCCCACCGACACGCCCTTGGAGATGTCGCGGGTGCCGAGGTTCGTGGTCATGATGATCACGGTGTTCTTGAAGTCCACCGTGCGGCCCTGGGCGTCGGTCAGCCGCCCGTCCTCCAGGATCTGCAGCAGCGAGTTGAAGATGTCCTGGTGCGCCTTCTCGATCTCGTCGAACAAGACGACCGAGAACGGCCGCCTGCGCACCTTCTCGGTGAGCTGGCCACCTTCCTCGTAGCCCACGTAACCGGGCGGCGAGCCGAACAGCCGGGACACCGTGTGCTTCTCCATGTACTCGCTCATGTCGAGCTGGATCAGCGAGTCCTCCTCGCCGAACAGGAACTCGGCCAGCGTCTTGGAGAGCTCGGTCTTGCCCACGCCGGACGGCCCGGCGAAGATGAACGACCCACCGGGACGCTTGGGGTCCTTCAGGCCGGCCCGGGTCCGCCGGATCGCCTGGGACAGCGCCTTGATCGCGTCGTTCTGGCCGATGACCCGCTTGTGCAGCTCGTCCTCCATCCGGAGCAGGCGCTGCGACTCCTCCTCGGTCAGCTTGAACACCGGGATGCCGGTGGCGGTGGCGAGAACCTCGGCGATCAGTTCCTCGTTCACCTCGGCGACGACATCCATGTCGCCGGCCTTCCACTCCTTCTCCCGCGCGTCCTTCTTCGTCAGCAGCTGCTTCTCCTGGTCGCGGAGGGCAGCGGCCTTCTCGAAGTCCTGGGAGTCGATGGCCGTCTCTTTCTCCCGGCTCACCTGTGCGATCTTCTCGTCGTACTCGCGCAGGTCCGGCGGCGCCGTCATGCGGCGGATCCGCATCCGGGACCCGGCCTCGTCGATCAGGTCGATGGCCTTGTCAGGGAGGAACCTGTCGCTGATGTAGCGGTCCGCCAGCTGGGCGGCCGCCACCAGCGCGCTGTCGGTGATCGACACCCGGTGGTGCGCCTCGTACCTGTCCCGCAGGCCCTTGAGGATCTCGATGGTGTGCGAGATCGTCGGCTCGGCCACCTGGATGGGCTGGAACCGGCGCTCCAGCGCGGCGTCCTTCTCCAGGTACTTGCGGTACTCGTCCAGGGTGGTCGCGCCGATGGTCTGCAGCTCGCCGCGGGCCAGCATCGGCTTGAGGATCGACGCGGCGTCGATGGCGCCCTCGGCCGCACCCGCACCGACCAGCGTGTGCAGCTCGTCGAGGAACAGGATGATGTCCCCGCGGGTGCGGATCTCCTTCAGCACCTTCTTGAGCCGCTCTTCGAAGTCACCGCGGTAGCGGGACCCGGCGACCAGCGCGCCCAGGTCGAGCGTGTACAGCTGCTTGTCCTTGAGCGTCTCGGGGACCTCGCCCTTGACGATCTTCTGGGCCAGCCCCTCCACCACCGCGGTCTTGCCGACGCCGGGCTCGCCGACCAGGGCGGGGTTGTTCTTGGTGCGCCGCGACAGCACCTGCATGACCCGCTCGATCTCGGACTCGCGGCCGATCACCGGGTCAAGCTTGCCCTCACGCGCGGCCGCGGTGAGGTTGCGGCCGAACTGGTCGAGCACCAGCGAGGTGGCCGGCGTCGTCTCCGACGGGGCGCCCGCCGCGGCCGGCTCCTTGCCCTGGTAGCCGTGCAGCAGCTGGATCACCTGCTGGCGCACCCGGCTCAGGTCAGCACCCAGCTTGACCAGCACCTGGGCGGCCACGCCCTCACCCTCGCGGATGAGGCCGAGCAGGATGTGCTCGGTGCCGATGTAGTTGTGGCCGAGCTGCAGCGCCTCGCGCAGCGAAAGCTCGAGCACCTTCTTGGCACGGGGAGTGAACGGGATGTGCCCGGACGGGGCCTGCTGGCCCTGGCCGATGATCTCCTCGACCTGCTGGCGCACGGCCTCCAGGCTGATCCCGAGCGACTCCAGCGCCTTGGCGGCCACGCCTTCGCCCTCGTGGATCAGGCCGAGCAGGATGTGCTCGGTGCCGATGTAGTTGTGATT
>DASYAV010000096.1:0-1601 GCA_036501145.1 Streptosporangiaceae bacterium
CAGGCGCAGCCGCCCGCGGCCGGCGCCGTGGCGTACCGCGTTGGCCGCCAGCTCGTGCGCGGCGGCGACGACGTCGTAGACCTGCTGTCGCGGCAGCCCGGCCTCGGCGGCGTGCGCCGCGACCGCCGCCCGCAGCACGTACAGCGAGTCGCCGTCGAAAGCTTGGTCCAGTACCGGGGTGCCGGTTTGCGGTCCGGCGTTGTTGCGGCGGGGGTCACTGCTCACCGGCAGTCACCAGCCTGACGCCGGGCAGGCCCGCGAGGCCGAGCCGGGCGAACCCGGTGGCGACCTCGGGCAGGCACTGCAGGATGACGGTGCGGGAGCCGGCCAGCATGCGCGCGGTATCGGCGATCATCCGGGCGCAGAACGCGTCGATGAAGGCCAGGGCGGCCATGTTGACGGTGATGTCGCCGTCGAGCCGGACGGCCTCGGCCAGGGCCAGCGCCAGCGGCTCCTCGGCCCTGTAGTCGATCTCGCCGGCGATCCGGACGCCTGGCGGGGCGTACTGGCGGCAGATCCGCAGCACCGCGTCCGCGTAATAGGTGGCGGCCGCCACCGAGCGAGTATGGAACGCGGCCACCGACGCCAGCGTGACCGGGTCGAACCGGTCCCGGTCGTACTGGCACAGCACCGACGCCGTGGTACCGGATAGCGCCGCCGCGACGCCCTCCTCGAACTTCGGCAGCTGCTCGACCCCCGTCACCGGCCGCAGCGCCCAGCTCATGTCCACCGCGACCCGCAGCCCCGGGAACCCCAGCTCCCTGGAGGACGCCACCTGCCGCGTCAGCCACCCGATCGCCGCGTCAGCGCTGAATACCTGCCCGGACAGCAGGCGGCCCTCGCACCCGGCGGCCGTCATCTGCCCGGCGGCCATCGCCGGCTCCACCGTGATTCCCCGCCGGGACAGCTCTGCCACCGCCAGCCCCGGCCCGGCGTCGCTGAGCCACATCACCTTCAGGCCCCCGGCCAGCCCGTCCCGGACGAACGCCGCGGTCAGGTCGAACAGCTCCTCCGCCTCACCGAACGTCAGGCACGCGTGATCATCCACCGTCAGATCCGTGATCTGCGCACTCGCGTCCGCCACCCTGACACCTCCGACTGCCGGCCCGAACCCGCTCAGCATCCGACCGTACCGGCTCCCAGCCTGCTGCCACACAGCCTTGGCACCGGGGTATCTGTATGATGCAACTATTGGCTCATACAATAAGTTTTCTCGGTCGAGGGCCGCAAGTCCGCGGGTACGGGTAGGGAGGGAGGCTCAGCGCCGCGGCCATCGTCATCCCCAGAATGGTGTCCCGCCACAATCACCCCGAGGACGACACGGCCTCGCGGGCCTACCTGGCGAGTACCGGCCGGTAACCCGGGCACCATAGCCACCCGCCCTCTCGGGTCCGCGGCCTGCGGGCACTGCCGTTAGCATGGCCTTTCCGGCGTTCGGGCAGGTAGCGCGTCCGGCGTGCAGCTGCTGACCGGCGCTGCGCGGGCCGCCGGCCGTGGGGAGGATGCGGTGTCTGAGGAGGGGCCGCCGCCGGCGGTGGGCCCGTTTTCCGGGCGGACGGCGTGGGCGCGGAACCTGCAGACGCCGCTGCAGTTGTTCCTGC
>DASYAV010000097.1:0-2331 GCA_036501145.1 Streptosporangiaceae bacterium
CGCGCTGGCGCCGGGCCTGCGGTATGACCAGCTGGCCCGCAAGGCAGTCGCGGTGGCGATGAAACTCGACCCCGAGGCGTTCACCCGCGGCAAGGAGCAGGCCCGCCAGGACAGGCAGCGAGTCCAGGCGGGGCGGGAGGAATCCGGCAACGCGTTCCTGTCCGGCCGCGAGCTGGCGATCGAGGACGCGCTCGCGTCCAAGGCGCACATCGACGCGCTGGCGGTCGCGCTGCGCCGCGGCGGCCTGCCCGGCACCCTGCAGCGGTTGCGGGTGGTGGCCTTCAACGACCTGACCCAGGGCCGCGACCCGCTGGACCGGCTCCCCGGACCCCGGCCCGCTGACCGGGCCGGGCAAGCCGGCCGAGACGGCTCCGGTAGCCAGGAGCCCTCGGGCGGCGCGCCCCAGGCGCGCGACATGCCCAGCGGCGAAGCAGGTACGGGCGACGACGGCCGCGCCGGCAGCCAGGACCGCACCGACACCAGCGACAGCGATGATGCCAGCTGGGACGGCTGCCCCGACATGACCGAATGGCAGCACGAGCGCCGCGGCATCACCGAAGACGATGACCACCCGGACAGCGGCGGTGTCCCGTCCGGCCCGCCGGCGCCGTTCCCGGCGCTGATCAATCTCACCGTCCCGGCCGGCAACATCCTCGGCTGGTCCGCTGCCCCCGGCGAAGCCGGCAGCTGGGGACTGACCGACCCCGGCGACACCCGCCGCCTCGTCGAAGCCGCCTCCCGTGACCCGCGTACCCGCTGGTGCGCCACTCTCCTCGCCCCCGACGGCATCGCCATCGCACACGGCTGCGCCCGCGGCCCCCACCCCTGGATCCCGCCGCCGGCAGACGGCCAGCGAAATCGCGACGGACCCGACGCCCGGCAGGCCGCCGCGCTCGCCGACCTGCTGCGCGACCTCAACGTCACCTTCACCCCGATCGCCAGGGGAACGTGCGACCACGCCAGCGCCGAGGACCGCTACGTCCCCAGCCGGAAACTGAAACACCTGGTCCGGGCCCGCACCGCGACCTGCCCGGCGCCTGGCTGCGGCGCCCAGGCCGTGTTCTGCGACCTCGACCACACCCTCGCCTACCCCGCCGGGATCACCTGCCAGTGCGACCTGGCCCCGCCCTGCCGACGCCACCACCGCGTCAAGCAGGCCCCCGGCTGGACACTGACCCAGCCAGAACCCGGCGTCATGCACTGGCAGGCACCCTCCGGGCGCAGCCACACCACGACCCCGACCGTCTACGAAATGTGATCGATTCTCGCTGTGTCGGCGCATCCGCGAAAGTCGACGGGATCGGGGTAGGCAGATGGTATGGAGGCAGACCATGGCGGAACTGCCCCGGACGTTAAGGACGACGACCCGGGTGCGGAGCAGCAAGAGCGCGGGCCGCGCCGGTGGCCGCGACTGCGGCTCTGGCTGCCGCACCTGGTCAAGCCGCTGCGACGCGGTGTGCTCCTCTTCGTACTGCTGCTAGTTATCGAGTACCTCGTCGTCCCTGAGCTGGTGGGCGCCAGCAAGGATCTGTACCTGCTTGGCCAGGTGAACCCGATCTGGCTCGCCGTGGGGCTCATACTCGAGGGCCTGTCGCTGTTCTGCTACGCGGTGCTGACCAAGGTGCTGCTGCCGCCGGGGCCCAAGCCCAGCCTGTCCGTGCTGTTCAGGATCGACCTGTCCGCCGCGGCCGTGGCGCACGTCATCCCGGCCGGCACGCTGGGCACGGCGGCGCTCGGGTTCAAGCTGTTCACCGACGAAGGCATCTCCGGCAATGACGCCGGGGTGATGATGGCGGCCAAGGGCATTGGCTCGACCGTGGTGCTGAACGTCCTGCTGTGGCTGTCCCTGGTGATCTCCATCGCGCTGGCCGGGTTCCAGCCCATTTACGGGACGGTCGCCATCATCGGGACCGTGGTGCTACTGGGCGTCGCGGCCCTGGTGTTCGGCGTCACAAGGGGCGCAGGGACGGCTTCCCGGGTCCTGCGCGTGGTCGCCGACAAGATCCCCGGGCTGAGCGGCGAGCGCGTCGAGCGCGCCATCCTGGACGCCGCTCACGCATTCGCCACGATGGCCCGCGACAAGCGCGTGCTTTCCCTGGCTCTGCTCTGGGCCTCCCTCAACTGGCTGCTCGACGCGGCCTCGCTATGGGCCTTCGTGGCCGCGTTCGGCAAGCTGGTCAATCCCATCGAGCTGTTCGCCGTCTACGGGATCGCCAACGTGGCGGGCGCGCTCCCGATCACGCCGGGCGGTCTCGGGGTCGTCGACTCGATTACGCCGCTGCTGCTGGTCGGCTTCGGCGTCACCCGCAGCGTGGCCACGCTGGGCGTCAT
>DASYAV010000098.1:0-1722 GCA_036501145.1 Streptosporangiaceae bacterium
GTGTCCATTCACGGGGTGCAGAGAATTGGAGTCAGCTGACGGCGGGCAGTGGCGGTAGCCAGGGTTTGCCTTCGAGCGCGCAGCGGATGGCGTCCAGTGCGGTGATGCCGTGGGCGGCGGCGGAGTCAAGGTAGCTCCTGATCTGGCACCAGCGGGCGAGGGTGGCGAGTGATTGCCAGTAGCCGGAGACGGCCTGGTGCCGCTGGGCTGCTTTGGCCCCGCGCTCGGAGACGTTATTCGTCCAGTCCACGGCGAAGTTGCGGGTGAACAGGAAGACCTGTTCCTTGTAGCCGCGCAGCCAGACAGCGAGCGCGTAGCCGGGGTGGTTCCCCTCGTGCCAGTCCCGCAGCCGGTTGTGCGTCCTGCCGAAGGCTGCGGCCTGGTCGTAGCGGTCCCGCAGGCCATTGAGCAGCTGTGGGTCCAGGGCGGTGCTGCCGCGGGCGCGGGCGTCCTGGACTGCGGCATGGGCCTCGCGCAAGATCGTGATGATGTCACCGGCCCAGTCCTGCAGGTGGCCGGGGCCGAGTTTGGTGACCGCCCGGCAGCGGCGGATGACGTGCTGGCAGCACTGCTGGATGCCGGCCAGCCGGGACAGCAGGTGCTGGTACCCGGTGTAGCCGTCGGTCATCAGGTGCCCGGTGAACGCGGCGGGGATCCCGGCGGCGACGCTGTCCTTGCGGCGGGAGCCGATGGCCTGCAGGGACGTCAGCCGCCCGTCCGGAGTCCGGACGATCAGCACGTGCGGCGCGCCCGCCGCGGCCTTCCCATCTTTTTCTTCCGGGTCCGCGTCATCCTTCTCCTGCGGCGCCGGCGTGGTCTTGCCCACGACGTTCACCGGGGTTTCGTCGGCGGCCAGCACGCCCTCGCCGGCCAGCGCGGCGATCATCGCCGCATCAAACCCGGCCTTCCCGGGCTGCGCCGAGACCCGGGCGGCGGCCTTATCGACCCATCCGGCCGAGACCGGCACGCCGAGCAGCATGCCGATGACCTGCGCGGCGCGCTCGGGCGGCACGTTCCCGTACGCGGTCAGCAGCACCGCGGCCGCGTTCAGCACCGGCCCGTACGACACCGCGCCCGCGTGCAGCCCGGGCGGCGGTTCCGCGAACGTGACCATCGCGCAGCACGGGCACGAAAGGCCCGGCAGCAGCCACTCGGTCACCGTCGTGATGATCCGCGCGTCCACGGCCTGCGCCCACCGGGGCGCCGCAGCCTGCGCGCCGTCCAGCCCCGCCCCGCAGCGGCGGCACTCCGCTGGCGGCTCCGCGGCCTTCACCTCGCCCGGGTCCGGGTCCCGCGTCAGGCCTTTCCCCTCATGACCGGGCTGCCCGCCCCTCCTGCGGTCCCCGCGGCGCTCCCGCTCGGACTGCTGCCGCGCCCGCCGTGCCTCCTTCGCCCCGATCCGCTCCTTCGAGCTGGGCGTCCCCGAATCGGTGCTGTCCATCGACAGGCGGCGCTCCAGCTCCGCGACCCGCAACTCCAGCCGGCGCCTCAGCTCCCGCTCGGCCCCCAGCCCGGCCAGCGCCGCTTCCAGGCTGGCCTGCAGCGCCGCGATCTGCCCGTCCTTCGCCGCGACGACAGCCCGCAGCCGCGATACCAGATCATCACGCTGCTCGCCGGCCGCACCAGGCTCATCGGACACAAGCCGAAGCATGCTCAACCCGCACCAAAAGTTCAACCATCACGCCACATCGGCGTGCCGCGCTCAACCCCGTGAATGGACAC
>DASYAV010000099.1:0-19564 GCA_036501145.1 Streptosporangiaceae bacterium
CTGGTGCGCCGCACCGGCCGCCGTAGAGGGCGTACAGCGCATCACGCTGGCGGGGTGTCCAGCTCTGGCTGGCGCGGCCGATGTCCAGCGCGGCCGAAGGACCGCCGAGCGGACGGGGCAACTGGCCGATCGCGGCCGCCAGCAACTCGGTGAGCTGCCCGGTCGCGCTCTTGCCGACGGCGCCGTCGCCACCGGGTCTGGGCGGGCCGGGGCCACCGGGCGGGCCGGGGTCGCCGGGTGGGCCGGGGTCGCTGGGCGGGCCGGGGTCGCTGGGCTGGCCGGGGTCGCTGGGCTGGCCGGTGATCAGGCGGACGATCTCGGCGTCGCAGGCGAGCCGGCGGGCGGTCTCGGCAGTGATCGGGATGCCCGCGCCAAGTACCGCGCCCGGGGCCAGTGGCCGGCCGAGCAGCGTGGCCAGCGGGACGGTCACAATGACCCGCGGCCGCCGCCGCAACCCGGCCGGCAGGCCGCCAGGTGCTTGAGCTTCGTGGCCGTGACCGGCGTCGCCGGAGGGTTGGTCATCCTGGGCGCCAGGGTCAGGATCGGGGCCGGGAACCGCGGGCGCTGGGTCGGCGGGCGCAAGGTCGGCGGGAGCGGGGCTGGCGGAGGCGGGGCTGGCGCCAGCCAGGCTGGCCAGGTAGACCAGCACGTCGGCCCAGCGCTGTGCCTTGGTCCGGTCGTCGTCCGGGCCGGCTTTGCCACCGAGTTCCTCGAAGGCAGCGAGCACCTGCCCGGCCGCCTCGGGGTGCAGCTGGCCCGACAGCTCCGCGACACCGCCCAGCGAACGTGACAACCGCAGGGCCCGCCGCGCGAACGCGTCGTAGTCCTCCCCCGCGCGTTCCTGCGCGTCCGCGGCCTCGCGCAGGTGTGCGCCCAGCGCCCGCAGCGCGGCACCGTCCAGCCGCGGCATGAACCCCGCGAACAGCTCATCCGCGGCCGCGTGCACGTCCCCGGTCCGCCACAGGCCGGTCCACAGCTCGTCGTCGGGCCGCGGGTCGATCGCCGCGGCCAGGTCGTCGTCCCCTTCCGGGCGGGTCACCTCGTCGGGCAGCTGGCCGATCTGCCAGGAGGCGGCGCCGGCCTGCGCCAGGCTGGCCGACCCATCCCGCAGCAGGCCGGTGATCTTGGGCAGATCGGCCGACCGCACGGCCAGGTGGGCCAGCGACCACGCTTCATCTGCGACCCGCGGGTCGGCGCGCAGCCAGGCGGTCACGTTGGCCGCGCCCTGCTGACGGAAGATCCCGCGCTCGCGAACCTGGGCGGTGACCGCGACCCGCAGCCCATCGATCTGGCCGGCCAGCGTGGTCAGTTCCCGCATGACCGGGGCCAGCGCATCGCCGTCCAGCTCGGCCAGGTCGCCCACGGCGCCCGCTAGCTCGGCAACCGCCGCACGCGCCGTGGCCAGCCGGGCATCGAACCCGGCGGGCAGGCCGGCATGCGGCGGCGGGCAGGCGGGGTCGGCAGCCACTGCGTTCCTTCCGTTAATTTCGCTGGCAATGCAACGCCGCTCGTTATTAGGTTCGAACCCCGAAACTAGCGGACACAGGGTGACAGCCCCAGCCCCATTCCAGCTGCTGTGGATAAATCCGGGACCAGCCGCGTCCTGGGGATAACGAGGCACCGGGGCGGGGTGCCTGCCGTTACAGTCAGGCGAAGACGGCGCGGTGATCGCGGACGAACTGCTCGAAGCTGACCGGCGAGCGGCCGGTCAGGTCGCGCACCGTCGAGGTGACGGTCTCCGCCCCGCCGTCCCGGTAGGCCCTGCTCACCTCCAGCAGGGAATCGACATGAAAGGAGGGAAGCCCGCCGCGCAGCATCCCGGCCCTGGCCTCCTCGTCCGTCAGCCCGGTGAAGCGCACCGGCCGGCCGAGCACCCGGGCGAAGATGCCCGCGGCCTGGTCATAGCTGAGCGCCTCCGGGCCGGTGATGTCGTATATGGCCCCGCCGTGGCCGGGCGATGTGAGCACGTGTGCCGCGACCCTCGCGACATCGCGCACGTCGGCGAAGCTGATCGGCGCGCTGCTGGCCGGCTGGGAGAACGACCCGGCGGTGATCTGGGCGGCCTGGCGCAGGAAGTTCTGCATGTAGAAGTTCGGCCGCAGGAACGTCCAGCGCACGCCCGACGCCTCCAGCGCCTGCTCTACCGGGCGGTGCAGCCAGGCGACCGGCGTCAGTTCGTCGGGCGCCCGCCAGACCGACAGTTTCACTATCCGGGTGATGCCCGCCGCCTGCGCGGCGCCGACGGCGTTCAGCTCATGAACGGTCTGCTGCTGGCTCATCGCGCCGAGCAGGAACATGGCCCGGCCACCCGCGAACGCGGCCGGCAGCGTGCCCGGCTCGGAGAAGTCGGCGGTGACCGCGTCCTGGCCCGCGGCCCGGGCCTGCCCGGCCTTGGCTGGCGAGTGGTACACGCCACGGACCTGCTGCCCGGCGGCCCGCAGTTCGGCGAGGACGGCCGAACCCACCTGGCCACCCGCGCCCGTCACGAGAATCACCGCGCTGCCTCCTCATGACCCGCCCGGCGCCGCCACTGACGCCGGACTGACCCGCACGGATGCTAACAGCAGCCACCGACAGCCGACCGGCGCGGACGGCGGGCCGCCGGGCCGGGACGGCGGGCCGCCGGGCCGGGACGGCGGGCCGGGACGCCGGGATCGCGGGGGCCCGCCACGACACCGCCCGCAGCCTGGCACGATGCTAGGCATGACGACGCCGTCGCCCCGCAACCCCGCCGCAGCCGCCGAGCCCACGATCGGCCGGGCCGTGCTGACCGAGGGCCAGATCCGGGACCGCCTGACCGAGATCGCGACCAGCATCGACGCCGATTACGCGGGCCGCGAACTGGTCCTGCTCGGCGTGCTCAAGGGCGCCATGATGATCATGGCTGACCTGTCCCGGCTGCTCAAACACGACCACATCGAGATCGACTGGATCACGCTGTCCAGCTACGGCGACAGCACATCCTCGTCCGGCGTCATCCGGATGCTCAGGGAGCCTGACCTGGATCTGGCCGGGCGCAGCGTGCTCGTCGTAGACGACATCACCGACTCCGGCCTCACGCTGTCCTGGCTGCTCGCGAACCTGAGCTCGCGCGGCGTCGGGTCCGTGGACGTGCTCAGCCTGCTCCGCAAGCCCGAACTGGTCAAAGCGGAAGTTCCGCTGCGCTACCTCGGGTTCGACATACCGGCCGATTTCGTCGTCGGCTACGGCATGGACTACGCCCAGCGGTTCCGCAATCTGCCCTACATCGCCACCCTGGAATTTCCATCTGAACGGTGACCACCCTGACGTCGCCGGATAAGCCGAAGCTCCGCGCCAAGGAGGCGGATATGGGCGGCCCTATTCTGAATCAGGTCAACGTGGTGGTCACCGACATGGAACGCAGTACCGCCTTCTACCGCCTGCTTGGGCTGGAGCTGGCCGACCCGCCACCGGACTGGCAGCCACACCACCGCCCGGCGGCCTCACCCGGCGATGGGCTCGACTTCGAGCTGGACAGCGAGGCGTTCGCGGCACAGTGGAACACCGGCCGCACCGCCTCGGCGTCATCCGCCCACGTGGTTATCGGGTTCCGCCTCCCGGGACGCGAGGCGGTCGACGCAACCTACAGCCGGCTGACCCTGGCCGGTTACCGGGGCCAGCAGCCGCCGTTCGACGCCTTCTGGGGTGCCCGGTACGCGGTGGTCGAGGATCCGGATGGCAACCCCGTGGGGCTGATGAGCCCGGTAGCTGCCGCCGACCGGCGCCCACCGCCACCCCCGCCGTCACCATCGTGGTAGCACGTTCACCTGGGCTCCCCGTAACGGCGGCGGTGCATCTCGGCGGTCACCTCGTCCAGGTCTTCGGTGGACAGCAGGCGCGGTTCGCCGAGCGTGCAGGCCATCCGGTAGACGTGCGCCAGCCACTCCAGCAGCAGCGCCCGATCGTAGGCCTGGGCCAGGCTGGCGCCGTAGCTGACGGCTCCGTGGTTACGCAGGATCACGGCGTTGCGGCCGTCCAGCGCGGCCACGGCGGCCGCGGCCAGGCGGCCGGAACCGAACCGTTCGTAGCCGGCCACCCGGACCGGCCCGCCCAGCCCGGTGATCGCGTAGTGGATGGCAGGCAGTTCGTCGTGCACCGCGGACAGCGCGACCACCTCGGGTGAGTGGGTGTGCGCGACCGCGGCCGCGCCGGTCGCCGCGTAGACCGCGAGGTGCAGCGGCAACTCGGACGACGCGTTGCCCGGGTCGCTATCCGGGGTGGCGGGCAGGCTGAGCGCGCAGATGCTTTCCGGGGTGAGGTCGCGGTAACCGGCGCCGGACGGGGTGATCAGCAGCGTGCCGCCGACCCGCAGGCTGAGATTGCCGGCGGTGCCGATGGCCAGCCCGTCGTCCAGCAGCCGGATGCCGTGCCGGACCAGCTGCTCGCGTCCGGCACGCAGTTCGGCCGCTTGTGAGTCGTGCATCACCCCAGGATGCTAGACGGACGTCGCCGGCGGCCTTGGCCGGGATGTCATAGCGCGCGTGTGGTCAGTCGCCGGTGGCGACGACGCCCGCCTTTTCGATCATCAGGACGGCGCTGCGTACCGGGACGACCGGCCGGTGCAGCATGCCCGCGGGGACGCTGAACGCCTGGCGGGGCCGCAGTTCGACGGGGTCGGCGTTCTCGAGTTCGATGCGGAACACTCCGTCGAGGACGAAGAAGAACTCGTCCTGCTCGTCGTGCTTGTGCCAGTGGAACTCGCCCTGCATGACGCCAAGACGGACCAGGACCTCGCCGACCTGGATCAGCGTCTGGTTGTACCAGGGCTCGGTCACCTGGTCGATGACGCCCTGCACGTCGATGGCCTGCAAGGCGCTGAACAGCGGCTCGTAGTGGATGACGTAGTCCTGCTCTGGCACGCGGCCTCCCTGGGACGGAGCGGCCCGGCGGTCACCAGACGCCGCTCAGCTGCTGTTTCGCCGCCGAGATGCGATCCTCCGCCCGGCGGTAGAACACCCATTGCCTGATCTTCTTGCTGCGGAGCAACCCGGCCTGGCTGAGTACCTTCAGGTGCTCGCCGCAGGTCGGCTGGCTCACGCCCAGCTTCTCGGCGATCAGCAGCGAGCAGACTCCGTCGTGCACCAGGTGGCCGTCGCGCTGCGGCGGGAAATGCGCCTCGGGGTCGCGCAGCCAGTGCAGGATCAGCAACCGCTTGTCACTCGCCAGTGCCTTCATCAGGGCGACGTCGAGATCGAGGTCAGCTTCGGGGCCGGGACCAAGCACAAAGGGATTATGGCAAATAGCTAATTGAGTGTCTAGGGATATCCGGGGCTGGCCGTCCGTCCCCGCGGTGACCAGGTGCGCGGGTCGCGGGTGCGCGGGATGCGGGCGGGGGTGTCGCGGGGCCAGGGTTCGCAGGGGGACGGAGTGCTGGCGCGGCTGCGGTACCCAGGGCTGCTGCGGCCGGCCGGGGTGTTCTCGGCGTCCACGCTGGCGGCCGGGGTGCTGGTCACGTTCCTGCCGCTGGCCGTGGCCGGGCGGTCGGCCTGGGTAGCCACCGCCGCGCTGTTCGCCCAGCCGGCCGCGTCCACGCTGGCGCGGTGGGCGGCGGGCCGGGCCGCCTACCGGCGGGGTCACACCGGCCTGCTCATCCCGGGGGTCGTGCTGTCCGCGGCCGGCCTGGCGGCGCTGGCCGCGACGGGCAGCGCGGCGCTGGTCATCGGGGGCGCGGCGGTGTTCGGGGTCGGCTTCAGGCTGCTGCAGAACGCCACCCTGACGCTGATGTACGCGCGGGTGCCGGCCGACGGGCACACCGCGGTCAGCGCGATCTGGAACGCCGCCTACGACGCCGGCATGGGTGCCGGCGCGATCCGCATGGGACTGATCGCCGGGTACACCGGTTACTCCGCGGTGTTCCTGCTGACCGGCCTGCTGACCCTGGCCGCGCTGCTGCCCGCCGCCCGCGAGCGAGTCGCTGCGCGGAACAGCGAGCGGGACAGCGATCGGTCACCGGTCGGCCCGGCGAGCGGGACAGCGTCAGGACCAGGGAGCAGGTCAACGCCAAGACCGGCGCGCGGGAGGGCAACGGGATCGGCAGGCGGGACGGCGCCAGGGCCGGTGAGCGGGTCGGCCAGGACGAGCCGGTTGCCGCTTGACGAGTGCATCCTTGATCGCGGCTGGGCACTCGTGCCCAGCCGCGACGTCTCGCGCCGTCTGCGGCGGGCGCCGGCGCGGGCTTCAGGAGTAGCGCTCGACCAGTGTCGCGTCGGCGTCGCCGACGGCGATGCATGCCGAGGCGGACGGGCACGACACCCCGTACAGGTAGCCGCTGCCGCCCTCGGCGGGGTTGGGGGTGGGCTGGGCCGTCCAGGTGCTGCCGTCGAAGCCCTCCGCCAGCGATACCTCGACGTCGGCGGACCCGAAGTACGAGCCGACGGCGATACAGGCGGTGACGGACGGGCACGACACCCCGGCCAGGTTCGACCCGGTCGTGGAGGGATTCGGCGTGGTCTGGATGGTCCAGTGCTGGCCGTCCCAGCGCTCGGCCAGCGTCAGGTCGGCGAACACGCCAATCGCGGTGCACACGGTGGGCGAGGCGCATGACACGCCGGTGAGGGCCGGGTGGTAGAAGCCGGTCCCGGACCCGCTGGGGGCGGGCGTGGGCTGGGCCGCCCAGGCCGTTCCGTTCCACGCCTCGGCCAGCAGCCGCCACCGGTGCTTGGCGCGATCGAAGTACTGCCCGACCGCGGTGCAGGCGTGCGCCGTGGCGCAGGACACCCCGAGCAGCGCCACCCGGCCGCCGTTCGGCACGGCCCGGATGCTCTGCATGGCCCATGACGTACCGTTCCACCGCTCGGCCAGCGGGTAGCGCTGGCCGGACAGGGTGATGTAATCGCCGACGGCGGTGCATGCGGTGGCCGACGCGCACGACACCGCGGCCAGCCGGGCCGAGCGGGCCCCGGCGATAGCGCCGATCGGCTGGCCGGCCCAGCTCGTGCCGGCCCAGGCTTGCGCCTGCGGATGGTGCCCGTTGTCCCCGACGGCCACGCAGTACACCGCGGACGGGCAGGACACGCCGCCCAGCGTTCCACCCCCGGTGACGTGCTGGATCGCCCACGACGTGCCGTTCCAGTGCTCGGCCAGCGGACGCTGGCGGCCGGCCACGTCGCTGTACGTCCCCACGACGGTGCATGCCGCGGCCGAACCGCACGACACCGCGCTGAGCGGGGCGTACAGGCCCACCTTCGCGTCCGGCGTCTGCTGGACGGCCCAGGTCCTGCCGTCCCAGTGCTCGGCCAGCGTCATCCCGGCGGCCGCGCCGACCGCGGTGCACTGCTGCGCCGACGCGCACGATACGCCGCTGAACGCGGCCCCGGCCGGGCCGGCGACGGGCTCGATGGTCCACTGCTGGCCGTTCCACCGCTCCGCCAGTCCGCCGCCCGATCGCCCGCCCACGGCGGATCGCCTGCCTACAGCGGTGCAGGCCAGCGCCGAGGCGCAGGACACGGCGTCCAGCGAGGCACTGTGCGGGTGGGGCGTCGGCACGACGGCCCAGCTGGACCCGTCCCAGCGCTCGGCCAGCACGCGGACGTTGCCGCTGATCGGCCCGGTGATGTTCCCGACCGCGATGCAGGCGTCTACCGACGTGCAGGACACCGCGGACAGCGCGCCATCCATCCGCGGCGTGGCCTGGACGGTCCAGGTAGACCCGTTCCAGCCTTCGGCCAGCGTCTTGTCCTGATGGTGCCCGACCGCCACGCACGCCGTCGCCGACACGCATGAGATGCCCACCAGGTCGTGCTCGCTCAGCGGAAGCCGCTGGATGGTCCAGGCCGTTCCGTTCCACTGGGCTGCCATCGCATACCAGGCCATGCCATTGCCGGCCCTCATCTCGCCGACCGCCATGCAGCCACTCGCCGACCAGCACGACACCGCGTTCAGGCTGGTTGCGCGCACCCAGGACGGGACCTTGACGGGCTGAACCGTCCACCGGCTGCCATCCCAGCCCTCGGCCACCGCGGCCGGCGTGAAGTCCTTATTCACCGTCCCCACGGCGGTGCAGGCACTGGCCGACGTACATGACTCGCTGGTCATGTCCAGCTCGGATGCCCCGGAGGGGGCGGGCATCTGCTGCCTGGCCCAGCCGGCGCCGTTCCAGCCCACGCCGAGGGGTGCCATCCGGAAGTAGGTCTTCACGCTGAACTGGCCGACCGCGCTGCACGCCCCCGGGGACGCGCAGGACACCGCGCCCAGGGCGCCGCCGGCCGCCCGCACCGGCGGGATGGACACCAGCGACCAGGACGGAGCCGGCGCGGCCGAGGCCGGCATCCCGCCGAGTAATCCTGCCGCCAGCAATCCCGCGGTCCCAGCCTGCAGCACGCGGCACAACGGCCGCAGCGGGCGGCGCCACGACCCCCGCGCCCGCCGCCTCAGCACAGCAACCATGCCAATGCCCTCTCACCAGGAACGCAGCCATTCCCGCTGCGCCCGTGCGGCGGGGCGTCACCTCTAAGACGCGGCGGAGGCCGTTCCGGTTGCCCAGACAGCCCGGAAGGCCGCGCGGGCCTGGTCGAGCCGGGGGGCGAAGTTGTATCTCGGCTTGACTTCTTGAATCTAGTAGTACGAAGCTAGATTCATGAATCTAACTCGCCTGGTGATCTTGGGCTTGCTCGCGGAGCGGGGCCCGCGGCACGGCCATCAGCTGCGGCGTGACGCCGAGCAGGCTGAGGCGGACCGGTGGGCTGGGATCGCGGTCAGGTCGCTGCACCGGGAACTGCGGGGCCTGGCGGCCGAAGGGCTGGTGGAAGCGGTCCGGACTGAGCGGGTGGGCCGCCGGCCGGAGCGGACGGTGTACCGCCTGACCACCGAGGGACGGCGGGAGCTGTCAGCGCTGCGGCAGCAGGCGGCGGCCGGGCTGGATAACGCACCGGACCCGGTCAGCGTGCTGCTGGTGTTCGCAGGGACCGACGATCCTGCTGAGCTGGCCGCCGCGCTGGCTCATCGCAAGCAGGCCCTGCGCGCCAGGGCCGCCGAGCTGGCGGCCGAGCGTGCCCGCGGCGAGGCGGCGGGATACCTGCGTGCGTCGGTCTCGCCGCTGCAGGCTGCCTCGTTCCGGCGGGCCGAGATTCGCGTGGCGGCCGAGCTAGCGTGGCATGACGAGTGCGAGGCGCTGCTCGGCGTCGCGGGCCAGGCTTCAGCGGGCCAGGCTTCAGCGGGCCAGGCTTCAGCGGCATCGGCGGGCCAGGGTTCAACGACACAGGAACCAGCGGGGCAGGCTTCAGCGGCACCGGCTTCAGCGGCATCCGAACCGGCGGCACCGGAACCGGCGGCAGCGGAACCGGGCGGGCCGGGGTGAGCGGGCGCCGTGCCTGCGCGCCCGGGGCGGGACCCGGCCGTTGCACCGCGGCTGGGCGCCTTGCGCTGCCCGGCATTCACCTGCCTGCTGTCTGGCCAGGTTGTCTCGCAGGCGGGCACCCAGATGAGCAACACCGCGGGCGCCTGGGTGCTGTACCGGCTCACGCATTCGGCCGCCGCGCTGGGCCTCGAGGGATTGTGCTTTTCACTGCCGATCGCCGTGCTGCCGTTGTTCACCGGGATTCTGGCCGACCGGTTCAACCGGCTGACTCTGGTCAAGGCCACGCTCGCGGTCGAAGCGGCGCAGGCGCTCACCCTGGCCGCCGTGACCCTGGCCGGAGACCTGCGCCCGTGGGTGCTCTACCTCGCGGCCGCGTGTGACGCGGCCCGGCTGGCCGTCAACATCCCGGCCCAGACCGCCCTGGTCCCCCGCGTCGTCCCGGCGGACATGCTGTTCAGCGCGATGGTCTTGTCCAACAGCACGTGGGGTTCGTCCGCGCTGGCCGGCCCGGCGGCTGCCGGGGCGCTGCTGACTGTGGCCGGACCGGGGCTGGTCTTCGCCGTCAACGGCGCCTGCACGCTGATTGCCCTGGGCACGGTGGCCGTGCTGCGCATCAGGGCACAGCCGCCGGCGCGCGGGGGCAGCCGGCCCCAGCTGGCCGGCGCGATCAACTGGCTGCGGGACCACCGGCGCGTCGGATGGCTGCTGGGCGTGCCGGTCGCGGCTATGACCGGCATCCTGGCCGTGGAGACGCTGCTGCCACTCTTCGCCGCCAGAATCTGGCATACCGGCCCAGCCGGCTACGGGCTTCTCCGGATGACCCCGGGGATCGCCGCCGTGCTGGCCAGCGTCGTCCTGCCGATGTTCCCCTCGGCCGCACGGCACCGGCTGATCCTGCCGGCTGCCTTCGCGGCAGCCGGCGTGTCGCTTGGCGGATTCGCCGCCGGCCCGCCCTTCATCGCCGCCGTGGTACTGCTGGCCTGCGGATCGCTGTGCCTGACCGTCGGCCAGGCCACCGCCGGCGCGCTGATCCAGCAGGCCGTCCCGGACGCCATGCGCGGGCGGATCGCTGCCCTGCGGTCATCGGGTCAGAACGGGCTGGCCGGCATCGCCGCCGCGGCCACGGCGGGGCTGGCGGCCGGCATCGGCCCTCGCCTGGCGATCAGCCTGGTGACCGCCGTCACCGCTGGCGCCGGCGTCGCCATGTCACTGCTCGCGGCCGACGGCACTCACTTGGGCAGCACTCACTTAGGCCTGGTCGAGACTCACTTAGGCCTGGTCGAGCTGGTGGGCAAGGCGGCGCAGCCGTCCAGGACGATCGGTGGCGAAACGATGCAGGGCGTCCAGGATGCGTGCGGGGTCAAGATGCGCCTCCTCGATCACCTCGGCGACCGAGCCGCCGGTGCGCCAGCGGTCGTCCCAGTCCGCGGACAGCGAGTACTCCCGGACCTGCGGGCCGGACGCCCAGTCGGCCATCAGCTTGTAGGCGCCGTTGGTGATGACCATGGCGTCCAGCTGACCGGCCGGGCCGGTGACCGAATCGCGGTACTCCGCAGGCTGGCGGGCGAACAGCTGCGGGCTGATCGCGGCGACGATCCGGACGTTGATCCCGCGGCTGTCCAGCTCCGGCAGCACGCTGACCAGGTTCGCGGTGGGCACCGTGCCGCGGATGTAGACGGTCCCGCCCTTGGGCTCGCCGGGACGGTAATCGCGCAGCACATACGCGCCGCGGGCGGCCTCGAAGTGGGACGGCATGCCGAGCGCCTCGCGGTCGGGGATCTCGACCGGCGGCCTGGTCAGGTGCAGGGCCACGATCGGCACGTCGGTGGCCAGCGCCGCACCGAGCAGCACCGGCACCTCGTTGTACTCCCACGGATGCAGGTCGATGACGTGCCCGGCCGGGAACAGCTGGGTGACGCCCGGCGCGAACACGCCGAAGTGGGTGCGGGAGTCCTCGGCGGTCTCCGGGCCGGAGTGGCCGGCGATCCACAGCACCTTGCCCACCTGCAGCTCGGTGTCCTGGGCGAGCTGGCTGAACAGCCGCATCAGGCCGTACTTCAGGTAGGAGAACGAGCCGTAGGTGGAGCAGGCGCCCCAGAAGCCGTCGAACCCGCTGAACGGGTCCTCGGCCAGGTTGACCGTGGCCAGCCCGGCGACCAGGCCGGCGTTGGAGAACTCGGTGATCTCGGTGGGCAGCAGCGCCCCGGCCGGGTTCTTCGCCCGGTCGTACCAGCCGGTGCCGGGCACGCCGTCGAAGTCCTGGCCGAACCCGGCGATGTTGGTCGACTCGGCCAGGTCGGCGGAGGCCGCGATGAACAGCGGCCTGCCGTAGTCGCGCAGCGCCAGTGAGTTCACGTACGAACCCCAGGCGGCCAGGCCGGCCCGGTTGGGCGCCTTCTCCCCCGGCTTCTTCCAGATGCCGTCCGGGTACCGCGCCGGGTCGAAGATCCGGCCGTCCTGATACAGCCCGGACGACGTGTCGCCGAGCCGGAAGCCGTCGATGTCGCCGGGCACCGTGTCCGCGACGGCCAGCAGCCGGTCGGACAGCCAGCTGACCAGGTCGTCGTCACGGCGCAGCACGCTCATCGCGATGCGCAGGTTGGCCTCGGCCTGGGCCTGCACGGCCCCCGGGCCGGCCGGGGCGGGCTGGTCCACGCCCTCGTACGTGACACCGTGCCTGGCCATGAACTCCTTGCGCACCGCCCAGAACTGCCCGGAGTTCATCGGCCAGGCCGAGCCGTGGCTGGCCGCGTCGTACTTGCCGTAGCCGCGGCCCTTGCGGGTGCGGAACCAGGCCACGCTGGGCAGCTGGTCCGGGTTGGCGCCGCGGACGGTCTCCAGCACGGTGCGGGTGACCGGTTCCCATTCCATGCCGTGCTCGGTGCCGTTGACCCGCCAGCCGTACGGCGCGAACCAGTCCTGCGGGGTGCCGGGCACGAAGCTGGAGGCCGGCCGGGGGTCGATGCCGTAGTCGTTCCAGTCCAGCATGAAGACCAGGTTGTCCAGGCCAAGACCCCAGGCCATGGTCTTCACCTCGTGCGCCGAGCCCGGGGTGAGGCCGCCCTCGCCCTCGAAGACGAACACCTTGACGTCGCCCGCGCCGGCCAGCTTGAGCGCCAGCGCCTCACCGGCGGCCGGCGGCATGCCGTGCCCGGACGGGCCGGTGTTGAACTTCAGGAAGAGCGTCCTGCCCTCCATCTCGGCGTGCCCGGGCAGGCCGCCGTGCCGGCGCAGCCGCAGCAGCCACTCCCAGGTCAGCGCCCACCGGCCGTCGTCAGGGAAGGCGAACCTGGCGTCCTGGTCCCGGTCGTGCCGGGCCCGGACCGCCTCGTTGAGCACGGCCAGCGTGGCGTAGACCAGCGGCACGGTGTGCCCGGCGGACAGCACGAACCGGTCGCCGAACCGGCGCCAGGGACGGAGCACGTCCCAGCGCATCGCGCCGGACAGCAGCAGCGCCAGCATCATGTGCACCTTGGACCGGGAACCCCCGGGGTGACCGCTCTGCCGGTAGTTCAGGGACAGGTCGATGCACTCGTCGACCAGGTCCTTGACCAGCTCGTAGCGGGCGAAATCCGGCTCGGCCGCGGCAAACAGATCGCTGACGTCCTGGCCCATCCCTGCACCTCCATCGCTGCCCGGGTTTCCGACAATAGGGCATGGCCCGCGGGCCGCCGGCGGCGCGGACCCGGTATCGGCCAGGCCCGTCAGACACGGTCAAAGCGGGAAAACCGCCCCGTCCTATGATCGGCCCATGGCAAACAGCCCTGACATCCCGCTGGCCGCACGAATGGCCAGGCTAGGCACCGAGTCCGCGTTCGAAGTGCTGGCCCGTGCGAAGGCCATCGAGGCCGCCGGCGGCAGCATCATCCACTTGGAGATCGGCGAGCCGGACTTCCCGACGCCCGGTCACATCGTCGAGGCCGCGGTGGCGGCGCTGCAGGATGGCCAGACGCACTACGTGCCCGCGCCCGGCATCCCGCCGCTGCGCGAGGCGGTCGCGGCGTTCCTCGAGCGCACCGGCAGGATGCGGGTCACGCCGGACCGGGTCATCGTGACGCCGGGCGCCAAGCCGATCATGTTCTTCGCGATCATGGCGCTGTGCGGCGAGGGCGACGAGGTGCTCTACCCCGACCCGAGCTTCCCGATGTACGAGTCGATCACCGCGTTCTCCGGCGCGACCGGGGTGCCGGTGCCGCTGCGCGAGGGCAACCAGTTCCGGATCGACACCGACGAGCTGGAACGCCTGGTCACCGACCGGTCCAAGCTGCTGATCATCAACTCGCCGCACAACCCGTGCGGCAGCGCGCTCACCCGTGAGGACTGCGAGGCGATCGCGGAGATCGCGATGCGGCACGACCTGACCGTGCTGTCCGACGAGGTGTACTGGGCCATCAGGTACGACGGCGGCAGGCACGCAAGCGTGCTCGACGTGGACGGCATGGCCGACCGGACGATCCTGCTGGACGGCTGGTCCAAGACGTTCGCGATGACCGGCTGGCGGCTCGGCTTCGGTGTGTTCCCGCCGACCCTGGTCGAGCCGATCAGCCGGCTGGTGATCAACTCGGTGTCGTGCACCTCGGCGTTCAGCCAGTACGCGGCGATCGCCGCGCTGACCGGCCCGTGGCAGCCGGTGGAGGACATGGTGGCCGAGTTCCGCCGCCGCCGGGAGGTCATCGTGGCCGGGCTGAACGACATCCCGGGGATCAGCTGCATCGAGCCGCAGGGCGCGTTCTACGCCTTCCCGAACATCACCGGCACCGGGCTGACCTCGGCGCAGCTGCAGTCCCAGCTGATGGCGGGCGCCGGGGTGGCCGCGCTGGCCGGCACCGCGTTCGGCCCGTGCGGCGAGGGCTACCTGCGGTTCTCCTACGCCAACTCGGTGGAGAACATCAAGGCCGCGCTGGAGGCGGTGCGGGCCCAGCTGGCCGAGCAGGCCGGCGTCCAGTAAGGCGAATTTACTTGAACGGCTTCGCCCCGGCCGGGGCGGCTGGGCCTGACAGGGGTTGATTTGCCGGGCTGGTTCGGTTAGGCATGGGTTTTGACATCGTTGTCAGCTTTCGGCCCGCCGCAGGGCCCCGAACCCCCGGAGGCACCGATGCAGCGTCTGCAGCGTCGCGACCGGACTTCACGTCTGCGCTGGCGGGTGATGATCACCGGGGGTGCGCTGGCCGGCGCGCTGCTGGTGCCCGGGGTGTCCTGGTCCGCCACGGCACCCGGCGGTGGCGTCGCGGCGGGTGTGGCCGGCGGCGGGGTGGTGCGGGACCCGGCAGCCCTGGTCAACCCGTTCGTGGGGACGGGCAGCGGAGGGGCGGTGGTCGGGCAGGTGGACACGTTCCCCGGCGCGGACGTGCCGTTCGGGATGCTGCAGTGGAGCCCGGACACGCCGTCGCGGCCGGCCGGCGGCGGTTACAACTACGCCGACTCCTCGATTACCGGATTCAGCCTGACCCACCTGTCCGGGCCGGGCTGCGCGGTCGCCGGGGACTTCCCCGTGCTGCCGGTGAGCGGCTCGCTGGGCACCGACCCTTCGTCGCTGAGCCAGCCGTTCAGCCACTCCGGCGAGCAGGCGCGGCCCGGCTACTACTCCGTCGGGCTGGGCAGCGGGGCCGCCGCGATCGGCACCCGGATCACGGTGACCTCGCGGACCGGGCTGGCCAGCTTCAGCTACCCGCGCGGCGCGGCCGCGCACCTGGTGTTCAAGGTGGCCGACTCGGCCAACGGCAGCGCCGCGGCCAGCTTCGCCACGCACGGCAAGACCGAGGTGACCGGGTCGGTGACCAGCGGGCACTTCTGCGGCCAGCCGGACAGCTACACCGTCTACTTCGCGGCGCGCTTCAACCGGCCATTCACCGGTTCGGGCACCTGGGGCGGCACGCAGGGCGCAGCCGTTCATATGAATCGTCAGTCGGCCCGGATCAGCCTGCACGGAAAGCAGCGGCCCGCGGCGGCGCCGGCATCCGAGCACCCCGGCGTGGCCGGGCGCAACGCGGTGGGGGGCCACGCGACGCAGGGCAGCGGGGTGGCCGGCGGCGGCTACCTGAACTTCGGCACCAAGGCCAGCGCGGTGGTGAAGATGCAGACCGCCATCTCCTACGTGAGCGCCAAGGGGGCGCTGGCGAACCTGGCCGCCGGGGCGCACTCGTGGAGCGTGCCCGCGGTCGCGGCGCAGGCCACGGCGGCATGGAACGCCCAGCTCAGCAAGATCAGCATCGGCGGCGGGAGCACGGCGCAGCGGCAGACCTTCTACACCGCGCTGTACCACGCGCTGCTGCACCCGAACCTGTTCAGCGACGCCGACGGGCGGTACATGGGCTTCGACGGCAAGGTGCACCAGGCGGCGGCCGGGCACGCGCAGTACTCCAGCTACTCCGGCTGGGACGTCTACCGCAGCGAAGTGCCGCTGATCACGCTGCTCGACCCGGGGCGGGCGTCGGACATGGCGACCTCGCTGCTGAACGACGAGCAGCAGGGTGGCCAAGCGAGAGCGCCAGGCTGGCTGCCCAAGTGGCCGGTGGCCAGCGGGTACACCGGCGTGATGAACGGCGACGCGGCCGACCCGATGCTGGCCGAGATCAGCGCGTTCGGCGGGCGCGGCTTCAACCTGAAGCAGGCGGTCGCGGCGATGGTGCACGGCGCGGACGGCACCGGCAGCCCCGGTCAGGGCTGGTACGTGGAGCGGCCGCACGGCCAGGACTTCAGCAAGGACGGCTACGTGCCCAACGTGGCCGCCGACTCGATCAGCCCGCTGCCGAACGGCGCCTCGGAGACGCTGGAGTACGCGCTGGCCGACTTCGCGATATCCCGGCTGGCGCAGACGGCCGGTGAGGGCACGGTGGCCAGGAAGTTCCTGGGCAGTTCGCAGAACTGGGCCAACATCTTCGACAAGGCGACCGGCTACATCCTGCCCCGGGACGCGCACGGTGCGTTCCCGCCCAGCGCGAGCCAGGGGTACGCGGGGTTCGGGCAGAGCGGCTTCCAGGAGGGCAACGCAGCCCAGTACAGCTGGATGGTGCCGCAGAACCTGCGGGCGCTGTTCGCCGGGATGGGCGGCGACAAGGCCGTGGTGACCCGGCTGGACACGCTGTTCAAGCAGCTCAACGTGGGGCCGAACGAGCCCTACTACTGGGCCGGCAACGAGCCCGGCCTGGACACGCCGTACGCCTACGACTCGGCGGGCGCGCCGTACAAGACGCAGGCGACGGTGCGGAAGATCATGAACACGCTGTACTCCCCGGCCCCCGGCGGTGAGCCGGGCAACGACGACCTCGGCGCGATGAGCTCGTGGTACGTCTGGTCGGCGATCGGGCTGTACCCGCAGACGCCGGGCGTGCCGATGCTGGTCACCGGCAGCCCGCTGTTCCCGTCGGTCACCGTGCACGCCGGGCGGAACAGCCTGGTCGTGCACGCGCCGCAAGCGGCGGCCGGGCACCCGTACGTGCACGGACTGACCGTCGACGGCAAGCCGAGCCAGCGCAGCTGGATCATGCTGGACGGCCGGCCGCACACGCTGGACTTCACGCTGTCCGGACGGCCCGACCCGGCGTGGGGGCACGCCGCCGCGGACGCGCCGCCGTCGTTCGGCGCGGGGCCGGCGCACTTCCCGCCGTCCACCGTCGCGTTCGTGGCTGCGGCGCCGGGCCAGGTCCGGGTCGCGCCGGGCGGCACGGCCAAGGTCACCGTGCAGGTCAACAACAAGGCCGGCACCCGCCCGGCCAAGGTCACCTGGCAGGCCGCCGGCACGTCCGGGCTGTCTGTCTCGCCGGCCGGCGCGATGGTGACCGCCCCGGCCGGCGGCACCGTGGGCAGCATGCTGACGCTCGCCCCGGCGGCCAGCCTGGCCACCGGGTACTACACGGTCACGCTGCGCGCGCACGCGGCCAACGGCGCGGTCATCCAGCGGGCCAGCATCCTGGTCACGGTGGCCAAACCCGGGCAGTCGATCCCGACCGCGTACGTGGACAACTACAGCGACGGCACGGTCACCCCGGTGGACCTGGCCAACCACACCGCGGGCCCGGACATCACCGTGGGCAGCGGCCCGGACGGCGAGGCCATCACCCCGGACGGCAAGCTGCTGTACGTCGCGAACAACAACAGCAACAACGTCACGGTGATCAACACGGCGACGAACCAGGTGGTGACCACGGTCACGGTGGGCAGCGTGGCCGCCGACCTGGCCGTCACGCCGGACGGCAAGACGGTGTGGGTGAGCAACTACGGCGACGGCACGGTGCAGCCGATCGACGTGGCCACGAACACCGCGGGCGCGCCGGTCAAGGTGGGCAGCCAGGCCGAGCGGGTGGCGATCACGCCCGACGGCAGCCAGTTGTGGGTGGCCAACCAGGGCGACGGCACGGTGAGCGTGGTTGACCTGGCCAGCCAGACGGTGGTGAAGACCGTGACGGTCGGGGCACAGCCGTTCGGCATCGCCTTCAACCACTCCGGCACTACGGCCTACGTGACGAATGGCGGGTCCGGGACGGTGTCGGTGATCGACACGTCCAGCTACGCGGTGACCGGCACGATCACGGTGGGCGCGGGGCCGCAGGGCATCCGGGTCTCGCCGGACGGCAGTGTGCTGTACGCGGCGGACTTCGGGGCGGGCGGGATCACGCCGATCGACCCGGCGACGGGGAAGGCGGGCACGTTCATTCCCACCGCGGCGGGTGCCTATCAGCTCGCGTTCACCCCGGACGGGACCACGGCCTGGGTGGTGAACACTGGCGCGAACAGCGTGTCGCCGGTGGACGTGGCCACCGGGACGGCGGGGACCGCGGTCACCGTGGGGAACGCGCCGGACGGGATCGCGATCACCCCCGCGGCGGGGTGAGCCTGGGCGGGTGCCTGGCCTGGCGTGCACCGGGCCGGGCCGTGCTGGGCGCGGCGGGTGATCAGGCGCTTGGTGCGCTGGTGCCTGGGTTGCCGTCGCCGAGGACGCGGTCGTCGCGGTGGGCGGCGTACCAGGCAGCCTGGCGGGTCATCCGCTCGGTGGCCGGGGTGTCGCGGGTGGCGCCGTAGACCGTGCCGGGGAAGTCCATCTGTTCCTGGACCGCCCAGATTTCCTCGTGCGCGGCGGGCGGGCGGATGATCGCTGGATTGCCGACGGCGATCCAGCCGATCGGCACCGTGCTGCCCGGCGGCAGGACGCTGTTGACGTGCACGACCCCGTGGATACGGACCTCGGTGCCGGCGCCGGTGACGCAGCCGGGGAACAAGGCCGCGCCGGTGGCCAGGAAGCAGCCGTCCTCGACCCGGGCCCCGTTGACGTGCGCGTGCGGCCCGACGAGCACGTCGTCGCCGATCACGACGGGATGTCCGGCCCGGCCGCGGACCAGCGCGTTCTCCATGACCACGGTGCGGGCGCCCACGCTGACCTCGCCGTCCTCGGCGGTCAGCACGGCACCGAACAGGATCCTTGCGTCGGCGCCGACGTGCAGCGCGCCGCAGAGCACCGCCGTCGGCGCGACGTAGGCGCTCGCGTCGACCTGCGGGATGTTGCCGCGATGTTCGATCAGCATCCAGCCAACCCTGCCACCGCATCGGGTGATGGGTACCCGGCGGGGGCGCGTAGCGTGATGTGATTGTCTCCGCCGACGGGGAGGACGCCCCGGGCGGGAGCGGGACAGTTCCCCGGTGGAGCCGGACGGTTCCCCGGGTGGGAGCCGGACAGTGGGAGGTGCGGATGGACGCAACGGAGGCGCGCAAACGCCTGCTCGACGAGCGGGCCGAGATCTTGCAGTCGCTCGGCGGGGCCGACGAGGCGGCCCGGCAGGACCGCGAGGCGGAGACCGCCGATGATCCCAAGGACTCCGGCGACGCGGCGCAGCCGCTGGCCGCCGAGTACGAGGACGACTCGATCGCGGAGACGCTGCGCGAGCGGCTGGCCCAGGTCGACCGGGCGCTGCGGCGGGTCGACGACGGCACCTGGGGGCGCTCGGTACGCAGCGGGACGCCGATCCCGCAGGCCCGGCTGGACGCCGACCCGGCCGCCGAGCTCACCGTCGAGGAAGCGGCCGCCGAGGAGCGCGCGGCCGGGCGTTAGCGCCGCGGACCCGCAGGGGCCAGGGCGGTGCCGCGGGCGCCGCGGTGGGCCGGCGTCCGCGGGCGCTAGCTACTTCGACCTGAAGAACACTTGACGTGGCCGGGTGGTCGCGCCCGGTGCGGGGAAGGATGACCTCGACCCCTTGTGCTGGAAGGGATCGAGGTCATCATGTTCCGCACCATAGGTGATGGGCCGGCGTTGTGGGA
>DASYAV010000100.1:0-32303 GCA_036501145.1 Streptosporangiaceae bacterium
AGCGTGACGGGTTGACAGCGGTGTGCGTATGGTGACAAGTTGGCACCAGATGGGGTAAGTACCCCAATCTGTTCCGCCCCAGGCGGAGTAGGGCGCGAACCTGCTGGCAATCCCCCGAAGGACTGGATATGCACCTTGGGAAGGCAAACCTTCGTCTAGCGGCCGCGGCGGCACTGGCGGCGGTGGCCCTGGCGGCAGCTGGCTGCGGGGGCAGTTCGGGCCCGGCGTCGTCCGGCAAGCCGGTCAGCGGCGGCACGGCGACGATGGGCCTGCTGGCCGGCACGCAGCCGAACTACATCTTCCCGTTCCGGACGCTGACCTACTTCAGCGTCTACAACGCCCAGTACTTCCAGTACCTGATGTACCGGCCGCTCTACGTGTTCGGGAACAACGGCCAGTCGGTGTCGGTGAACTACTCGCTCTCGCCGGCGAATGCCCCGGTGTACACCGACGGCGGGAAGACCGTGACGCTCAGCCTCAAGGGCTGGAAGTGGTCCAACGGCGAGACCGTGGACGCCAAGGACGTGGTGTTCTGGCTGCACATGATGTACGCCGAGTTCGCCAACTGGGGCGGGGCGACGCCGGGCGGCATCCCGACGAACATCAGCTCGATCTCGACCACTGGCACGGACCAGGTCACGCTGCACCTGACCAAGGCGTACTCGACCCTGTGGTACACCTACAACGAGCTGTCCCAGATCACCCCGATGCCGATGGCCTGGGACGTCACCAAGGCCGGCGCGGCGGCGGGCAGCGGCGGCTGCACGGCCGACAGCCCAGCCGACCACTGGGCCAGGTGCAAGGCCGTGTACAACTTCCTCTCGGCGCAGTCGAAGAACGCCTCGACCTACGTGAGCAGCCCGATCTGGTCGGTGGTGGACGGGCCGTTCAAGCTGACCGCATTCAGCCCGACCGGGGCCGACTCGTTCGCGGCGAACCACAAGTACTCCGGCACCCCCAAGCCCAGGATTTCCACGCTGAAGTACCTGCCCTACACCAGCGACACCACCGAGTACACCGGGCTCAGCACCGGCCAGGCCGACATCGGGCAGATCGCGCCGCAGGACCTGCCGGTGAAGACGGGAGCCCCCGGGGTGCCCAGCCACAACCCGCTGGCGTCGGCCAGCTACTACCTGAAGCCGTTCTATGTCTTCGGCTTCAACTACTACGTCATCAACTGGAACAACCCCACCTACGGGCCGGTGTTCAAGCAGTTGTACTTCCGCCAGGCGCTGGAATACCTGGCCGACCAGCGCGGGATGGCCACCGCCATCTACCGGGGTTACGGCTATCCGACGACCGGGTCGGTGCCGACACTGCCGGCGAACAAGTGGATACCGGCGGCGCAGCGTGGGGATGGGCCGTACCCGTTCAGCATCGCGAAGGCGAAGTCGCTGCTGACCAGCCACGGCTGGTCGGAGACCGGCGGCGTGATGACGTGCACTGACCCGTCGGAGTGCGGTCCCGGAGTGGCCCAGGGCGTGAAGCTGAACCTGAACATCATCTACACCTCCGGCGACGCGACCTTCGCCGACGAGATGGACACCTACAAGTCCGACGCGGCCAAGGCCGGGATCGACCTGAGCCTCACCGCGCAGTCGTTCAACACGATCATCAGCCAGACGGTGCCCAGCAACCACTCCTGGCAGATGGGCATGTACGGCGGCTGGAGCTACGGGCTGGCACCCGAGCCGACCGGCGGTCAGCTGTTCACCACCGGCTCCGGTGCGAACGGCGGCTCATACTCCGATCCGGGCATGAACAAACTGATCAACGACACCGAGACCAGCAGCAGCCTGTCCGTGTTCCACAACTACGCCACCTATGCGGCACAGCAGCTTCCGTTCATCTACATGCCGGGCACCTACGACATCATGGCGGTGAAGAACACCCTGCACGCCGTCGAGTTCAGCCCGCTGTTCTGGATCTTCCCGGAGTACTGGTACTTCACGAAGTAACCGGCGCCCCGGGAGGGGCGCCGCGTCCGTTACACCGGGGTGGCCCGGGGCGGCAGCGGCGGGCGGGTCTTGCGCGGGCCGGTCCGCGGGTTGGGCGGGCTGGCGGCCGGCTGCTTGTCCAGCGCCTCGAGGGCGAGCCGGACCGCGGTCTCCAGCTGCGGGTCGCGGCCCTGGGCCCAGTCGTCCGGCGTGATGTCCACCTCGACGTCCGGGTCGACGCCGTGGTTTTCCACCCCCCAGCCGAGCTGGTCGAACGAGAACGCCAGCTGCGGGATGGTGATCAGGCTGCCGTCCACGAGCTCGCGGAAGTCGTCGAAACCGATCACGCCACCCCAGGTGCGGGTGCCGACCACGGGCCCGATGCCGAGCAGCCGGATGGCTGCGGTGATGATGTCGCCGTCGGAGGCCGAGTTCTGGTTGGCCAGCGCGACCAGCGGGCCGCGCCGGGCGTTCTGCGGGTAGGACTCCGCCTGGTGCCAGCGGACCACGTCCCAGCCGATCACCTGGTGCACCAGCTTCTCCAGCACCAGTTGCGAGATGTGGCCGCCGCCGTTGGCGCGGACGTCGATGATCAGCCCCTCGCGGTGCATCTCGGTCCGCAGGTCCCGGCTGAAGTGCGCCCAGCCGGCCCCCATCATGTCCGGCACGTGCAGGTAGCCGAGCCGGCCGTCGCTGAGTTCGCGGGCGTGCCGCCGGCGCCCGGCCACCCAGTCCTGGTAGCGCAGCCGCCTCTCGCTGGGCAGCGGCAGCACCGCGACGTGCCGCTCCGCGGTTCCGGAGCGCACGGTCAGCTCGACCGGCTTGCCCGCCGTGTCGGCCAGCAGCGGCGCCGGGCCGTGCACCGGGTCCACCGGCTGCCCGTCCACCGCCACCAGCACGTCGCCCGGCGCCACCCCGGCACCGGGGGCGGCCAGCGGTGAGCGGGCCAGCGGATCGGAGGACTCGCCGGGCAGCACCCGGTCCACCCGCCAGCCGCCGCCGGCCTCCCGGCTCAGGTCGGCGCCGAGCTTGCCCTGATCCGCGCCGGCTTCCCGCTCCAGGTCGGTTCCCGGCGGCAGCACGTAGGCGTGCGAGGTGCCCAGCTCGCCGAACACCTCCCAGAGCAGGTCGGTGAGCTCCCCGGCGGTGCGGATCCGGTCCAGCAGCGGCCGGTGCTGGCGCAGCACGCCGTCCCAGTCCACCCCGGACATGCCCGGATCCCAGAAGTCCCGGCGCATCAGCGCGCCGGCCTGCTCGTAGGCGCACCGCCACAGCTGCGCCGGGTCCTCGCGGAACCGGGCCCGGGACAGGTCCACGGTGACGGTGTCCTTGTCGTCGTCGTCCTTGCGGTCGGCCGGGATCACCCGGACCTGGCCATGGTCCCTGACCACGGCCCGCTTGCCGTCACCGCTGACCGCGAAGCCGTCCAGGTCAGAACACAGCTCGGTGCATTCCCGCTTGGCGAGGCCGAACCGCTCCAGGGATGGGCGCCGTCGTGGTGCGTCCAGGCTCGCGCCGCTCTCCCCCAGCACGCCGCTGAGCGGCTCGTGCAGCCAGGCGAGCCCGCCGGCCACGGCCCGCAGCTGTGAGTAGCGGGCCTCGGGCACCGGCACCGGCACGATCCGCGCCGCGATGCCGTCCGGGTCGACGTTCACCGCGGGCACCGCGGCGTCCTGCTGCTTGCCGCCGTCCGGGCCGCCGGAGCCGGACTCCACCGGGCGGCCGGCCGGCAGCGGGCCGAACGGCGACGGGGTGCCGGTCGCCAGCGGGACCAGGAACGGCCGGCTGCCGTACGGGAACGACATGTCGAACGACTGGGTGTCGTAGACCGGGTCGAAACTGCGCTGGGACAGGAAGGCCAGATGCCGGCCGTCGAGCGTGAACACCGGGTCGGTGTCGGCGAACCTGCCGTCGGTGACGTCGATGACCCGCGCCGCGGCCGCGCCCGGCTGGCCGCCGGCCGCGGCGAACTGGGCCAGCCGGATCCGGCGCAACGGCCGCGGGCCGGGCTGGGACCAGGCCAGCCAGGCGGAGTCGGGGGACCACGAAAGACCGTCGCTCGGGCCGTCGTCACCGGCCGCGACCTCGGTGACCGTGCCGGACGCCACGTCCACCACCCGCAGCCGCCCGTCGTGCGCGGCCACCGCGACCCGGGCGCCGTCCGGCGACGCGGCGATCGCGGTGACGCCGCCGATCTGCCCGGCCGCGACCCGGCGCGGGGCGGCCTCCTGGCCGCCGGTGACCCACAGCGTGTCGGCGGCCGCGTCGTCGCCGCCGGTGACGTAGACCACGCCGCCAGACCGGCCGAGCACCCGCGGCAGCCGGGCCCGGGAGGCCAGGTCGAAGTGAATGGCCCGGGCCGGGCCGTCGGTGTGCGTGAGCCAGTGGATCGTGCCGCGCACCTCCACCACGCTGGCCTGCCCCGTCTGGTCGCAATCGGCCTGGCCCAGGTGGTCGGCCGCGGTCACCACGCGCGGGGCGCGGTCCGCGGACGGGGAGCCGAGCGACACCTCGAGCCGCCGCGGCTCGGGCGCGTCCAGGCTGTCCAGCAGCCAGATGTCGCCGGCCGCGTGGTACACGATGCGCTCGCCGTCGGTGCTGGCGTTCCGCGCGTACCAGCCGTCGTGGTCGGTATGGCGGCGCAGATCGGTGCCGTCCAGCGCGCAGGAGTAGATGTTCCCGGTGCCCTCGTGGTCACCGATGAACGCCAGCCGCCCGCCGATCAGCATCGGGCTGGCGAACTGCCCGGGCAGACCCGTCAGGATTTGAATGAACGGCTGGCGCCCGGCCGAGGCGACCCACATCCTGCCTGCCATGCCGCCCCGGTAGCGTTTCCACGAGGCTGGCTCACGGTCGAACCGGCCGGTCACCAGCGCGGTCGCCGTCGCATTCTGGGCCAGATCCATGACCGGGCCGAAGGGCAGCCGCTGTGGCGCCTCGCCCGGCCGGATCGCGTGCGCCCACCCGATGTAGGTGGGCTGGCCGGCGGCGCTCACCACCAGCACCGCACCGTCCGGTGTCCAGCCGCTGACCGTGGCCTCCCGGTCGCCCCAGTAGGTGAGCCGGGTGGGGTCGCTGCCGTCGGCACCGGCCAGGTAGGCCTCCGGGCCGCCGTCGCGTGAGCTGGTCCAGGCGATCTTCGTCCCGTCCGGGGAGAACCTCGGGTAGGAGACCTGGGCGCCGTCGGTGGTGAGCTGCCAGGCGCGGCCACCGCTGGCCGGGGCGAGCCAGACATCGTCGCCGGCGACGAACGTGAGAAGGTCGCCGTGAATGTGCGGGAAGCGCAGGTAACCGGGAGACGTCACACCGGTCATCGTAGGCTCACCGGTGCACCCGTCCAGCACATTAAAAGTGCGTGCGTCACCGGGGTCAGCCTGCCTGGACGGCCGTCCCGCACTGTGGGCAGCGGTCCTGCCCCAGCACCGAAACCCGCCCGGCGGTGCGCCGGCCGAAACCTTCGAGGATCTCGGCCGTCGTGGTCTTGCCGGCGCCGTTCGGGCCGAGAAAGGCGAAGACCTCCCCTTGCCGCACCTCGAGATCGATGCCCGCGACCGCCTCGTGGCTGCCGTAGCGCTTGACCAGGCCACGCACGCTGACGACCGGCTCGGGCGTCACCGCACGCCACTGACGCTCGGGGAAACAGCGACGGCTCTGTCGCCCGGACGCTGGCTCAGCACCTTCAGGGCGTAGAAGTGGGCGACCAGCAGCAGCGGCACGTACACGGTCGGGACGATGTACGCAAGGCCGAAGTCTCCGGGGTCATGAATGAGCGCGGGCCCCAGGACCATCGCCAGGAGCAGGTCGGCCGCGCCGACAACGTTGAAGATCCACACTGGAACCAGCGATGGCTTTCCGGCTTTGGAACGCTGCAGCCCGGCAAAGGCCACATAGGCGAGGCCAAGGCTGATCAGGTCGCCAAACGCCGCCGGGTCGGCGAATCCCGCGGGCAGCTTGCGTGATACCAGCCCGGCGATCAAAAGCGTCGTTGCGAAGTAGCGGAAGAAGTGGATCGTGGTGAGAGTCTTCAGCTGCCGTACTCTCGGCTGCTGTTCCAGCCTGGGCCAGATCATGGTGCTGAAAATCGTCAGCCAGCCGATAATTCCCGCGGCTGCGCTACCGCCGAAATAGATTAGGTCCATCGTGACTCCAGACGTGTGGGATCGCTTGTGAGGGGTGCTTTCACGGGCCGTGCGGAACGTGCGAGAGCGGCCGGGAGCCCGGCTCTTGCCGAACGCTACGAATTCCCGGCTGCGTGCGGCGTCACCCGAAGGTGCCCACCGGGTGGAATACCGGTACGCGGGCTGTCCCTCACCCGAAGGTGCTACGCGGGCTGCTTCGCCGGCGGCGTTAGGGGATCAGGCCGAACTGCCGGGCCCGCGCGACGGCCTCGGTCCGGTTGGCCGCGCCGAGCTTGCCCAGGATGTGGGTCACGTGCTTCTTGACCGTGTCCAGCGCCACCACCAGGTCGTGGGCGATGCGCTGGTTGGATCTGCCCGCGGCGAGCAGCCGCAGCACGTCGAGTTCGCGGTCGGTCAGCGGCTCGGCCATGCCCGGTGGCGCGGCGGCGGCGGCTCGCCTCGCCCGCGGCGCGGCGCCCGCCTGGCCGCAGGCCCGGATCAGCGCGGCCAGGTAACCGGGGTCGACGCCCGGCGGGGCGGCAGGCAGCCGGGTGAGCAGGGCGTGCATCGGCGCGCCCTCGTCGGCGAAGACCCGGACGTAGCCCTGCGGGCAGGCCAGCCTGAGCGCCTCGGTCAGTGCGCCTGCGGCGCGGTCGCCGCCGGCGGTTCGGTCGCCGCCAGCGGCGGCCAGCGCCAGCGCCCGCAGTGCCTGGATCTCGATGATGCCGCCGGTCCGGGCCTGGCTGGCCGCCTCATCGGCCAGCCGCTGCAGCAGGGTGAGCGCCGGGCCGGGGCGGTTCTGCGCGAGCAGCACCCGGGCCAGCACCAGATACGCCGGCTCCTGAGGGTAATCCGGCTTGTCGTCTGGGCTGAGACCGGCAGCCGTCGCCCACCGGGCGGCGGACTGGACGTCGCCCTGGGCCAGCAGCAGCCGCGCGTGCTGCGCTGGCACCGGGTTGATCAGGGCGGCGACCTGCGCGCTGAGCCGGGCCCGCCCGGCCTCGTCCATCGCCTCCCTGGCCCCGGCCGTCGCACCGCGCGCGTGCCGGATCCGGGCCACGACGGCCAGGCCGGTGGCCAGCGCCTGGGTGAAGGCGAGCTGGCGGCACAGCGTGATCCCCCGGGTGGCGTGGTCAAGGGCGGCGTCGAGTTCGTTCCGCTCGTACAGCACCTGGGCCAGGCTCACGTGCGCCGGACCGGTGAGCGCGCGCTGGCAGTTGTCTCCCGCGGCGTCCAGCGGCTGCCGGCCGGTGGCCAGGGCCGCATCCAGGTCACCCCGGGCGCGCTGCACCTCACCGAGGTCGTAGCGGACGCGCATGGGGAGAAAGCCGGCCAGGGACTCGGCGGCCGCCTGCCGCCCGGCGAGCACCTCAGCCAGGCCGTCCCCGGCAGGCCCGAGTCGGCCGGCCAGCCAGTCCGTCACCGCCTGGTTCCAGCGCACGAAGGAGCGCATCAGCCAGTCGGCCGGGCCCAGCTGGGCCAGGGCCTGCCGGTTGTAGCCGGCCGCGCGGGCGGTGTCACCGCGCAGCCGCGCGAGCGAGGCGCGCAGGAACGCGATCCCCGCCGGGACGTTGGCCAGCACGCTGTCGCCTTGCGGCGGCCCGAGGGACGGCTCATACGGTTCGCCGCCGCCGGCCGCGGCGGCGCGCTCGGCGTCGTCGAGCAGGGCCTCGAGTTCTTCCAGCTGGAAGCCCATGGCGGCGCCGTAGGCCTGGGCCAGGCCCAGCCGCGGCCGGGCGCGGACCGGCTCGGCCGGCAGCGCGGACAGCCAGCGGCGCAGGGTCACGCTCTCGCCGCGGCCGAGCAGCTCCTCGACATGCCGCTCGACCAGCCGCGCCGCCCAGGCCGCGTCCCCGGCCGCCAGTGCGTGCCGCACCGCGTCATCGGCCAGACCATGCTCCGCACACCAGGCGGCCGCGGCCAGGTTCAGCGGCCGCACCCGGCCGGGCTGCTCGGCTTGCAGCCGGGCGCGCAGCAGGTCGGCGAACAGCTGGTGGTAGCGCCACCAGCCGCGCACCTCATCCAGCGGCACCAGGAACAGCCCGGCCCGTTCGATGCCCTGCAGCATCTGCTGCCCGCCGGCCCGGCCGGTGACCGCATCGCACAGCTCCCCGGCCAGCCGGTCCAGTACCGAGGTCTCCAGCAGGAACTCGCGTACCGGCCCCGGCTGGCCGTCGAGGACCTCGTCGGCCAGGTAGTCCAGCACGAAGCGGTGGCTGCCGCTGAACGCCGCCGCGAACCCGGCCGGATCCGCGTGCCCACGCAGCGACAGCCCGGCCAGCTGCAGCCCCGCCGCCCATCCCTCGGTACGGGTCACCAGCGCCGCCACCGCCGTGCCGGGCAGGCCAGGTCCCGCCGTCTCGTCCAGCAGCGCCGCTGCCTCCTCGACGGTGAAGCGCAGGTCGGCGGCGCGCAGTTCGGCCAGCTGGCCGCGGGCCCGCAGCCGGGCCAGCGGCAGTGCCGGGTCGGCCCGGCTGGACACCACGACGCGCAGCCCCGGTGGCAGGTTCTCCAGCAGGAACGCGACCGATTCGTGCACCGGGCCGGAATCGATCAGGTGGTAGTCATCCAGAACCAGCAGCAGCGCATCGGGGCCAGGATCGGCCAGTTCGTTGATCAGGGCCGTCACCAGCCCGTCAAACGACCGCGCGGGCGGCGGGCCCACCCGCCCGGCCAGCCCGGGCCGGGCCCGGTCCAGCGCGGCCACCGCGTAGCGCCAGAACCGGGCCGGGTCGTTGTCGCTGCCGTCCAGCCCGAGCCACGCGGCCGGCTTGCCGCGGCCGCGCACCCAGTCGGCCAGCAGCGCCGTTTTGCCGGATCCCGCCGGGGCGCACAACAGCACCCGGCCCCTGGCCAGTCCTGCGCCCAGTGCCTCTGCCAGGCGCCGGCGCGGGACGAAACCAGGGTGCGGCCTGGGTACATGCAGCTTGCTGGTCAGCAGGACATCCTGCCCGGTCATGGCGTCTTCCGGCGGGGCCGGCGCGGACGGGGCCGCCGCGGGCGGGACTGCCACCGGTGACCGGCCGCCCTGGCCGGCAGGCTCATCGCGCGGACGGGTGCCGCTGTCGGTCATCTGGGTCTCCACGGGGCCCGGCGGCAACTCGGTGCGGTGAGCCGTCGTCCCGGGCCATCCGGCCATCAGCAGATTACCGCTTGCGGCGCCGCCGCGGCGCGCTGGCCGGGCGCGCCCGGCCGCGCAAGCTTCCACTCACATGCCACCTTCGGGTGACGCCCGGACCTCGCGTCCGCTCCTACCGTCCAGACATGACGCAAACACAGCCGGCAGACGCCGGCGGCGGGCCCGCCCGGTATGAGATCCGGGTGGCCGGTGTCCTGGACAGCCGGTGGGCCACCTGGTTCGACGGCCTCCAGGTCAGCGGCGTGGGCGACGAGACCGTCATCCGCGGGCTGCTCGCTGACCAGCCCGCGCTGCACGGGTTGCTGACCAAGGTCCGCGACCTCGGGCTCTGCCTGATCTCGGTGCGCCGGCTGGGCACCGGCGAGGCCGAGACGATGCGCGATGATCAGGCCTGATGCCTCCCCGGGACTATGCCCCGCCCGTCGGCCGGGCCGTTACAGTTCGTCGTCGAGCAGGGAGAAGAGCGCCTGGTCGTGCAGCCCGTCGTCTTCCAGGCCGGTGCGGCGGAGCGTCCCCTCCCGGTGGAAGCCGGCCTTCTCCGCTACCCGGACCGACGCCACGTTGTCGGTGTTCGCGGTCAGCCAGGCCCGCTGCACGCCGCCCTCGGTGAGCGCCCACCTGGCCGCCGCGGCCAGCGCCTCCGAGGCGTAGCCCTTGCCGCGTTCGTCGGCGCGGACGCCGTAGCCGATCTCCACCGAACCGACCTCCCAGTCGGCATGGAACAGGCCGATGGACCCGACGATCCGGCCGGACGCGCGGTCCAGCATCATCAGGTGGACGCCGGTTCCGTCCCGCCGCGCCTGGTGCGCGCCGTCGGCGAGCCACCCGGCCACCTCATCGGGGTCCGACGGCGCACCAGGCGGCAGCGCCTCGGGTCCCGCGGCGAGGGATTCGTGCACCAGCCCGGCATCACCAGGACCGTATTCGCGGAGGTCCAGCCGCGCCGAACCGATGACCGGAGTGGGGAATGCGTTCATGGACGCCCACCGTACCCGGCACACCACCGCCGTCAGGGCTGGGAAGCGGCCGCCGGCATCATGGCCACGTCGGCTGGCGCCACTTCCCGGCCGCGGTCACACCGGTGGTGGCCTGAACCGCCGGCGTCAGGCTTTTTCCGGCCCCTTGACCTTCGCGACGGTGAGCAGCACCGCGGCGTCCTCGACCGCCTCGAGGTCGTGCCGGGCCTCCGGCACAATCAGCAGGTCGCCCGAGCGGGCCTCCCAGGCGTCGGTGCCGGCCGTCAGCCGCACCCGCCCGTGCAGCACGAAGACAGTGGCTTCGCCGGGGTTCTCGTGCTCGGCCAGCGATCTGCCCTTGGCCAGCGCTATCACCGTCTGGCGCAGCACGTGCTCGTGGCCGCCGTAGACGGTCTCGGCGCTGCGCCCGCTCGGCGCGGACCGTGCCTGCTTCAGGTGCTCTCGGGCCAGTGCATCCAAGGACAGCTTGCGCATCCCCCGAGTGTGGCAGACATCCGGCCCGGGCGGCCGGGGCACCGCGGCAGCCGGGACGGCCCGCATGTACACAGCCGCCCGGCGAGACTAGCCTGGAAAATGGACGGGTCTCGCCCACCGGGTTCTTTTATCTGCGGGCGGCACTCAGGGGGAGGAATGGGCCATGCCACACGCAACGCACGTGGAGAAACCGGGGGAGGGCGGCCTGGTTGCCCTGCGTATTTCCGTGCACTCGGACAAGGTAGTGCTGAGTGGCGATGAAGTATTCATACGCACCAGCGCGGACGGCGTCATAAAGGTTCCGAAGAGCCTGCTGAGGGCAGGTGAGGAATCCGGCTACGTGGTTTTCCAAGCGTGGGTACCCGGCGATGTCGCGGCCGCGGTCAGGAGCATCTGCGCTGAGCTGTTCCGGCTGACCTGCACCGGGGAAGATGACCGAACGGCCGGCGATCCCGCCTGCGCGTGATGAGCGGCACCGGCGCGCGCAGTGTTTCGCCATTGGCCGCGCAGACCCTCACCTTCCTTTTCACCGACATCGAGGGCTCCACCGCGATGCTGCAGCACCTCGGTGATGCGTACGCGCAGGTACTGGCCGACCATCACCGGCTCATCAGGGATGCCCTGGCCGCCCACGAGGGCAGGGAGGTCGACACCCAGGGCGACGCGTTCTTCGCCGTGTTCTCATCGGCGAGCGCCTGCGTTTCCGCAGCCCTCACGATGCAGCGGGAGCTGATCGCGCACACCTGGCCAGCCGGCGAAGCAGTCCGCGTGCGGATGGGGATCCACTCCGGGGAGGCGTCCCGGACGGCGGCCGGCCTGGTCGGCTTCGATGTGCACCGGGCGGCCCGTATCGCCGCGGCCGCACACGGTGGCCAGGTCGTGCTCTCGGCCACGACCGCCGCCCTCCTCCGCGACTCGCTGCCGGACGGCACCTGGCTCAAAGACCTTGGCGCCCACCGGCTCAAAGACCTGGGCCGCCCCGAGCAGATATTCCAGCTCGCGGCGCCCGGCCTCCCCCTGGCCTTCCCCGCGCTCCGCGCCCTCGGCACCCCCAGACCGCCGTATAACCTCCCGGCACAGGTATCAGCGTTCATCGGCCGCGAGGCCGAGCTGACCGAGGTGGGCCGCTTGATCACAGCCTCCCGGCTGGTCACGCTCACCGGCTCGGCGGGAGTGGGCAAGACGCGGCTGGCTCTCCGGGTGGCCGCCGGGCTGCTCGATGGCTCAGCGGATGGCATATGGTTCGCTGACCTGGCCCCCCTTCAGGATCCCGCCCTCGTCGCGGTGACCGTCAGCAGCGTGCTGGGCATATCGGAGGACCCTGGCCGCAGCGCGGTAGACATGCTCCTCGAGGCGGTCGGCGGGCAGCACATGCTGGTGCTGCTGGACAACTGTGAGCACGTCATCGATGCGTGCGCCAAGCTCGCCGACACGCTGCTGCGAAACTGCCCGGACATCCGGCTGCTCGCGACGAGCCGCGAGCCATTCGGCATAGACGGGGAGCATGTGCACCGCGTTCCCTCCCTGGACACGCCGGCCGGCGACGATGGCGTGGATGCGATCCGCAGCGCGGAAGCCGTGCGGCTCCTCGCCGACCGGGCGGCGCAGCACGGGGTAGCGCTCACCTGGGACGACCGGGCCGCCTCGGTGACCGGCCGCATCTGCCGGAAGCTGGACGGCAGCCCGCTGGCCATCGAGCTGGCCGCGGCCCGGCTGCGGGTCATGTCGCTGAGCCAGCTGGATGCCAGGCTCGATCAGCGGTTCGCCATCCTGACCGGCGGCTCGCGCACGGCTCAGCCGCGCCAGCAGACGCTGCTCGCCATGCTGGACTGGTCCTGGGAGCTGCTGAACAGTGCCGAGCGCCAGGTACTCGCCCGGCTCTCGGTCTTCGCCGGAGGATTCGACCTCGCGGCTGCCGAGGCTGCCGCGGCAGGTGGGGCAGGTGCGGATGTGATCGTGGGCCAGGTCGTCGGTCATCTCGGCGCGCTGGTCGACAAGAACCTGGTGCAATTCGAGGGCGCCGGGGGCCGGCCAGCGCGCTACCGGTTGCTGGAAACCGTCCGGCAGTATGCCGCGCGCCAGCTGGAAAACCTGGGCCCGGCGGCGGCCGATGATGCCCGGAAGGCGCACCGGAATCATTACCTGGCTCTCGCCGAAGCGGCGAGACCGCAGCTGGTGAGCCGCGATCAGTCAGAATGGCTGGACCGCCTCGATCTGGAACTCGGCAATATCCGGGCTGCGATCGCCTACAGCCTGAAACGTCGCAACCCGGCACCTGGGCTCCGGCTGGCCACCGCACTGCGGGAATTCTGGAAGACGCGCGGGTACGCCACCGAGGGAATCGAGGCCCTGCGCGCCCTGCTCGATCTGCCGGCCCGCAAGAAGCAGGCGCTGCTGCGCGCGCAGGGTCTGGCCGCGGCGGCGTACCTGCTCGAGCAGAGCGGGGGATACACGGTGGCTGAGCAATGCTGCGAGGAAGGGCTCGCGATTGCCCGGGCCGGCGGGGACGATTACTTAGTTGCCGATCTTCTGTACCTGCGCGCCGTCGTCCTGCTGCGCCGCGGGCGGCCCGGCCGGGCGCTGCCGTTCATCGAGTCCGGGCTCAGCCTGGCCCGCCGGGATTCCGAACTCCACGTCACCGCCCGCCTGCTCGCGGCACGGTCATTCGCCCTGGACCTGCAGGGTGACCACGCCGCGGCGGCCCGGGACGCCCGCGAAGCGGTGCTGCTGCACCGGCAGGCTGGCGACACGCGGCACATCGGGACGATGCTCGGCAACCTTGGGTACGCCGAGCTGTCGCTCGGCGAGCTCGACGCCGCCCGCGCCCACCTCGCCGAGTCGCTGGATATCGCCCGTTCGCTGAACGACCACTACGGCGTGGTCTACCAGGCCCTTAACCTCGGGCTGGCCGAGTACCTCGGCGGCTCCCTGGCCGCGGCGGAAGATCTGTTCATCGAATCGCTCGGCTTGGCCACACGCCTGCGGATACAAGCGAGCGTCGCCTACTCGCTGATCGGCCTGGCCATGACGGACCGCGGCCAGGCAGGGATGAGCCGCTGCGCACGGCTCCACGGGGCCGCCGCCAAGGCACTGGCCATCCTGGAGGACACCATCGAGCCGCTCGAGGGCGACCTGCGCGATCGCGACTGCCAGCGGCTGCGTACGGCCATGGGCGATGCGGCTTTCGAGGCCGAGTACGCCGCCGGCCAGGCGCTGACCGCCCAGGAGGCCTTCCTGCTCGCGCAGGGCGACCGGGGCTGACCGCGCAGCCGAGGCCGGCGCCTGCGCGACAGAGCCGCCGCGGCGATCGGGACGGTGAGCTAGGCAAGCCGGCCGCGCAGGGCGATGGCCCGGCGGGGCCGGTCGGTCACCAGCACGTCCACCCGGGGATCGGCAAGCAGCCGGGCCAGCATCCGGTCGTCGTTGACCGTCCACACCATGGTCCTGATTCCCTGGCGGTGGCACTGCCGCAGCACCCCGGCCCTGGCCAGCCGGTGGTGCACCGCGCACCAGTCCGCCCCGCTGGCCCGGATCCGGGTCAGCGGGTAAGGCTCGGCCGTCCGGGCCGAGACCTTGCCCCGGACGGGCAGGCCGGACACGTCGCGGCCGAGGGACAGCCCGGCCTGCACATCCGGGAAGCGGGCCCGGATCGCGGCCACGCACTCGTCGTCGGTGGACGTGGCCACGAAGTTGCCCGGTCCCAGGATCTCCAGCGCCTGCCCGATGATCAGTTCCTCGTCGCCGCGCTCCTTCAGGTCGAGGTGCCCCTTCGCCCGGCCCGCGATGATCCGCATGACGTCGGCGGCCAGCGGCACCTGACGGCCCGCCGTCAGGCACAGCTGGGCGTAGCTGACCTCGGCGACCGGCTGGCCCGGGGCGACGGCCGCGTCGTGGAAGGCGACGAGCCGTGCGTCCGCGGTTCGCCTGATGTCGAATTCGACGTACTCGGCTCCGGTCTGCACCGAGGCCAGGTACGCCTCGTGTGTGCCACCGGGGGCATCCTCGTCCCCGCCCCGGTGCGCCGAGACGGCGGCCGGTGCCCGGACGGCCCGATCCGCCATCGGTGTTCACCGATCCTTCCCGCGGCCCGGATGAACGGGCACCGCGACGCGTGCGTGACCGCCGCCCAGGTCAGCACGGCCAGCAGCACCCCGGCGATGGCGTCGAGATAGAAGTGGTTCCCGGTCGCCACCACGACCAGCGTGGTGGCCACCGGGTAGGCGAGCGCGAGTATGCGCAGCACCAGGTGACGGGCTACAGGATAGAAGGCCACGGCGCACCAGACGGCCCACGCGACGTGCAGGCTGGGCATCGATGCGTACTTGTCGCCCGCCGCGTTGATCAGCGAGGCCTCGATGTGCCCGGACTTCCCGGCCGCGAGCGTGTCGACGATGCCGAAGTGGTGCGGCAGCAGCCGCGGCGGCGCCACAGGGAACAGCCAGAACACGACGAATCCCAGCGCGGTGATGAGCACGAGAGCCGTGCGCGCGCGCACGTAGCGGGCCGGGTGCCGCCAGATGAGCCAGATCAGCAAGGCCGCAGGGACCAGGAAGTGCGTGGCCCCGTAGTACACGTTGAAGGTGTCCACGATCGGGTCGATCTTGATGAACGCCCCCTGCAGGACGCGCTCGTCGAAGATGCCGAGCGCCCGCTCGGCCGAGACGATGGACAGCGCGTGCCGGGTCGCCGCCGAGCCGGCCTGCACCATGTGCTCTCGGATCTCCTCATACACCAGCGCGAAGATGACCAGGTAGACGAGCTCCCTGGCCAGGAACCACAGGCGGCGCGGTTTCCCGGGCGGCGGGTCCGCCTGCCGCATCGGCGTGACCGTGCTGGCGTAACTCTTCAGGCCCGGCATGAACATCACGCCCTCCCCGTGCCGCGTCCCCGCACCGCCGGCACCACCGGTGCCGCAGAAGCATGCCGGCTGCCAGCCTTACGCAGTTGCTTGCCACAGGCAACTTATATTTCGGCTTAAGCCAGCCATATTGAGCTGTTTGCTTGTTACACGCAAGTACTATGCTAGCGTGCCGGATATGCCAGCCCAGGCCGACCCCCCCGACTCCGCCGTTGCCGCGGCGGAAGCGCCGGTCACCGAGATCGAGTCGGCGCTGCACTCGCTGGCCCGCTGCCTGAAGCAGGCGCGGCTGCACGACTTCCTGCTCAAGCAGGCCGGCGTCGACATTGACCAGGCCGGGCTGGCCGTGCTGTACGCGCTCCGGGTGGCGGACACTGATCTGCGGCTTACTGATTTGGCCGAACGGCTTCGCATCGACGCCCCCGCGGTGACGCGCAAGGCGCAGCAACTCCAGCGGCTCGCACTGATCAGCCGGGCCAGGGACGCCGACGACGCGCGGGCCGCCCGGCTTCAGCTCTCGGCCCGGGGCCGCGAGGTCGTCGACCAGTTCCTGGTCGCCCGGCGGCAGTGGCTCACCCAGGTGCTGGCCGGCTGGTCCTGCGCGGACCGGGCCGAGTTCGCCAGGCTGCTCGGCCAGTTCACCAGCGATATCCGGGACCAGCTGGGAGAGCTCGAAGCCTGCTTGTTCGGGCGGCTGCCGGGCAACCGGTGAGCGACTGGTCAGGAATCGAGAAGCGCAGGCCGGCGGCCGCTGATTAGCGTCGCCGGTATGACTTCCATCGAATCAGTCACTCTCGAAGTAGCCGACCCCACCGACGCCGCGCGGTTCTGCACCGCCGCCCTCGGCCTGGGCCCCCAGTTGCGGCTGCGCGGCTCACAGGAGCCGACCACCGGCTTCCGCGGATTCACGCTGTCGCTCGTCGTCGCACAGCCAGGTAACGCCAGGGCACTCATCGACGCCGCCCTCGAGGCCGGCGCCACGTCGCTGAAGCCGCTCACCAAGTCGTTCTGGGGCTACGGCGGCGTCGTGCGGGCCCCGGACGGGACGATCTGGAAGGTCGCGACCTCGGCGAAGAAGGACACCGGCCCGGCCACCCGGGAGATCGACCGGTTCGTCCTGCTGCTCGGGGTGGCCAACGTGCCGGCCAGCAAGCGGTTCTACGTCGATCACGGCCTGCCGGTGGCCAAGAGCTTCGGCCCCAAGTACGTCGAGTTCGATGTTCCGTCGAGCCCGGTCAAGCTGGCCCTCTACGGGCGCAAGGCGCTGGCCAAGGACGCCGGCGTTGCCCCGGACGGCACCGGTTCGCACCGGATCGTCATCGGCGGCGACGCCGGATCCTTCACCGACCCCGATGGGTTCGCCTGGGCCGCCCGGGATCACGAAGCGCAGGTCACCGGGGCAGACCTAGCATGACCGGCATGGACATCACCATTCATACGAGTGCCCTGCCGCACGACGACCCGGACGCCTCCCTGGCCTTCTACCGCGACACTCTCGGCTTCGAGGTCCGCGCCGACGTCGGATCCGGCAAGATGCGCTGGATCACCGTCGGCCCGCCCGGCCAGCCTGACACGTGCATCCTGCTGGCGCCGCCGGCCGTCGACCCCGGCATCACCGACGACGAGCGCCGCACAATCGCCGAGATGATGGCCAAGGGCACCTACGGCTGGATCCTGCTGGCCACCAAGGACCTCGACGCCACCTTCGAGCGGGTGCAGGCCGGCGACACCGAGGTGGTCCAGGAGCCGACCGACCAGCCCTACGGGATCCGCGACTGTGCCTTCCGCGACCCCGCGGGCAACCTGGTCCGCATCCAGGAACTGCGCTGAGCCGGGCCGCGGTCACCGATATGGACTGCACCGAGGCCTACCGTGCGGCGCTGACCCGGGACTTCTTCTCATCCACCACGTCACCGGCGGCGCAGCCGGGACCGCGCGACCCGGACGGCCAGGATGCCACGGCCGCGGACGAGGCGGAATCCCGCGGCGAGTAGGCGAGCCGGCCAGGCTGCCCCGGTAGCCGGTCCGGTCAGGGCCGTCCCGGGCGGGGGGTGCCAGCGGGGTCCCTCCAGGTAGGACAGGTCCGAGACGACGCTGGTGGGCTCGCGGCTCATGCGTCCTCCGCATGGTTGGGACATGGCGAGCGTACGCTTGCCACACCCCGCGCAGACCCGCAAACCGGCAACTCGACCGCAGGAGCGCTGGTGACCGCGGCACCGTTCCGCACCCTCGGGGTCACCGCCCCGGTGCTCGCCGCGCCCATGGCGGGCGGGCCCAGCACGCCCGAGCTGGTGATCGCCGCGGCGCGGGCCGGCGGGCTGGGCTTCCTTGCCGGCGGCTACCGCACCGCACCGGCCCTGGCCGAGCAGATCGCGAAGGTCCGTGCGGCCGGGGTCAGCTTCGGCGTCAACCTGTTCGCGCCCAATCCGGTCCCCGTGGACCGGGCCGAGTTCCTCCGCTACGCCCAGCTCATCGCCGGTGAAGGTGAGCCGTACGGGCTCGATCTGGCGGCCGCCGCGATCGTTGAGGACGACGACCTGTGGCACGGGAAGATCGACCTGCTGCTGGCCGACCCGGTGCCGGTGGCCAGCTTCACCTTCGGCATCCCATCCGGGCAGGTGATCCAGGCGCTGCGCCAGGCCGGGACGCTGGTGGCTCAGACCGTCACCTCGGCGGGCGAGGCGCGCCTCGCCGTGGAATGCGGGGCGGACGTGCTCATGGTCCAGGCGTGCGCCGCCGGCGGTCACTCCGGCACGCTGACCCCGCAGGAATTCCCGGCGGACATCCCACTGGCCGAGCTGCTCGCTCAGGTGACGGCCGCGGTGCCGGTGCCGGTCGTCGCGGCGGGCGGGATCGCCACCCCGGAGGCGGCCGCGGCGGCCGTCCGGGCCGGCGCCGCGGCGGTCGCCGTCGGGACGGTGCTGCTTCGTGCCGGCGAAGCCGGCACCACCCCCACCCACCGGGCCGCGCTGGCCGACCCGGCCCGGCGGGAGACCGTGCTCACCCGGGCGTTCACCGGCCGTCCCGCGCGGGGCCTGCGCAACCGGTTCACCGATCTGTACAGCCCGGCGGCGCCCGGCGGCTACCCCGCGCTGCATCACCTGACCAGCCCGCTGCGCAAGGCCGCGGCCGCCGCGGGCGACCCGGAGCGGCTGCACCTATGGGCCGGGACCGGGTACCGGCAGGCCACCGCGGAACCGGCCGCCGCCATCCTGGCCCGCCTCGCCCAGCAGCTGTGAACGCTGCGGTGCCGCGTGGGCTACCCGGGGAGGTGGATCCCGGGCACGACGTCGTGCAGGAAGCTCTGCGCGGTGTGCATCGAGTGCGGCGCGTCGAGCGGCAGGATGATCAGGTGCCGGGCGCCGGCGTCGGCGAACGCCTGGACCTTGGGGATGACCTGCTCGGGTGGCCCGATGAAGTGCTCGGCCCTGATGGTGTCCGCCGCCTCCGGCGGGGCACCCAGCTCGGCCACCAGACGGCGTAGCCGGCCGTCGCTGCCGCTGCTGAGGTCGGCGAGACGGAACACCGACGTGCTGATCGTGCCGGGGTCGCGGCCGACCTCGGCGCAGGCTTCGTGCAGCTCAGCGGACAGCCGCCGGAACTCGGCCAGCCCGGTATTCCAGTTCGCGACGTCCGCGAAGCGGGCGGTGTAGCGCAGCCCGCGGCGCCCGTGCGTGCCGGTCCAGACCGGCGGGCGGCGGGCCGGCCGCGGGCTGCAGGAGGCGTTCCGCAGCCGCACCCAGGTGCCGTCGAAGTCGGCCGCCGGGCCGTCCCACAGCCGCAGCACCGCCTCGAGCGTCTCGCCGAACCTGCCGACCCGCTCGGCCGCGGAGGGAAACGCTAACCCGAACGCGGCGAACTCCTCCTCGTCCCAGCCGCCGCCCAGCGCGAAGATCAGCCGGCCGCCCGACATCACGTCCACGTTGGCGGCCTGCTTGGCGAGCAGGCCGGCGCTGCGGTACTGGGCGCAGCTGACCAGCACGCCCAGCCGCGCCCGTGCGGTGACCTGGCTGATCGCGGCCAGCAGCGTGTACGGCTCGAAGTTGATCCCGGTGCGGTCCGGGCCGGCCGGCATGAAGTGGTCGCTGCCCCACAGGTGGTCATAGCCCAGGCTGTCCCAGGCGGTCGCGATGTCCCGCAGCTGGGCCCAGGCGTCGCCCGGCTTGTAGCCGGCGAACTCGCTGGCAGCGCCGTGTGGCAGTATCGCGCCCCAGGTCAGCCCGGTCACCGTCATGGAAGCAAAACTCATGGTGTGCCCTCGCCTCCGTTCCGTGGCCAACCGCCGGTAAGCCGACGGTAGGCCGGTCCGGGGGCGTGGTCGTCGTGGGTACCGACGAAATCCGGCCCGCCGGTTGGTGGCAGCCGTGCGCCCCGGCGCCGGGCGCGGCGTCAGGATCTGCGCAGATGGTGCAGCACCGCGTGCACCCCGGCGTCGCGCCAGAGCAGCACGGCCAGGGCCACGGTGAGCAGCCCGGACACGATCCAGTGCTCGGTGAACTTGCCGGTGGTGATGCGCAGCGGCTTGGGCAGCAGGTGGCACGGGTGCCGGCTGAGCGGCCAGGCCAGCGCGCATCCGCCGTGCGTCAGCTCGTCCCCGGCGATGTGTGCCGCCGCGCCGAGCGCGATGCACCACGGCACCAGGGACAGCCCGGTATGCCAGTAGATGGCCGCGGCCGCGCCGGCCAGGCCGAGCGCGTCGCCGTGATGGCCGCCGATGCGCAGCGCCCGCAGCCCGGTCGCCAGCACCAGGCCGAGCAGCACGCCGAGCAGCACCTGGCCGGCCGGGTGCGCGTCGGCCCGGACCGCGGCCCACGCGGCGGCGGTGAAGACCGCGATGCCGATCAGGCTGTGCGTGCCCTTGCGGTGGCCGCCGCTGACCTTATGCACCAGCCAGGCGAAGGCGCCGGTCAGGAAGCCGAACGTGCGGGACACCGCCGAGCCAGGTTCGTCGATGTCTGGCAGGGTGCCCGCGCCCGCGGTGAACACCGCGCCGGCCAGCATGGCCGGGCCGGTGACGTGCAGCAGCGGCGCGGCCGCGGTGAACACCACCGCACCGCTGAGCGCGTGATCCCTGGCGAGCACTGCTGGCCTCCCTTTCCGGCGCAGATGCCGGGTTCGTCGGCAGGCCTATTCAAAACTCCCTTTGCGACCAGCTGTCAGCGAAGCGTCCGGCCGAGTTTTGAATAGGTCTGAGCTTCAGCCAGCAGGACAGCACAGACCACCGACAGAACGGCGCACGCCTCGCCGGCGCCGCACGCTCGCCCAGCGGGGCAGCCGCCAGCGGACTTGCCGGCGATGCCGGCCACCGCCGCCGCCGGCAACCCCGATCCGTCGAACGCGCCGCTGCCGCTGCTCGAGCTCGGCACCCCGGTGGGCGCGCATTTCTACACGCTCAGCTGGGCCGAGGCCGACGCCGCGGTGGCCGGCAACGGCTTCACCATGGAGCCGAACCACACCGGCTACCTGCGCCCGGCCCCGTTCAACGGCTCACAGCCGCTGTACCGGCTGCACCCCAACGGGCGCGTCACCTACCTGGTGACGCCGTCCAAGGCCGAGGTGAACTCGCTGCTGGCCACCGGGAACTGGACCCTGGACGGGATCATCGGCTACGCGGCCAAGACCCAGCAGAAGGGCACGGTGGCGCTTGGCAGCGGCAGACCAATCCGGAGATCATCCAGGCCGGGTACAAGTACTTCCACCGCAGCTACCCCGACTGGTGGGCTGGGGTGCGTGACTACTCCGGCGACGACCCGTCGGTGCCGCAGACGAAGTACGCCCGCAACTGGCCGCACACCGACTTCTCCTACCTGGAGCCGTCGATCGGGTTCTACGACGACTCCAAGACCGCCACGCTGGAGAAGCAGATCACCCAGGCCACCGGGGCCGGGCTGGATTACTGGGCGTTCTACTGGTACTGGAACGGCACCAAGGACCAGGAGATCTACGACACCGCCATGCACACGTTCCTGCGGGCCAGCAATGCCGCGGAGATGGACTTCTCGCTGCAGGTCTGCGCGGCCAACTACGACCCGACGCTGGAGATCCCGGCCAGCCAGTTCGGCGACGCCACCACCAAGATGGTGGACGCCTACCTGAAGCAGCCGAACTACCTGCGGGCGAACAACGGGCAGCCGGTCGTCTGGCTGTGCGACACCCGCGGCCTGGGCTCCGGCGACGCGGCGGACGTGTCGTCGTTCGTGAGCATGCTGCACAGCAAGACGCAGGCCGCGCTCGGCGTCCAGCCGCTGATCCTGGTCAACCAGGACCTGGGGATCACGCCGCCGTCGTCGATCGGCGCCGACGGTGACTACAGCGCCGCCGACTACGCCGCCTCGCTGACCAACTCCTACGCCGACTACGTGAACGGCCAGCGGGCCCGCTACGCGGCCGCGCCGCAGATCTACGTGCGGGGCATCATGTCCCGGTTCGACGAGCGGCCCCGCTACCCGTGGGCCATCCCGCAGCTGAAGGACGTGCTGTGGGCGCCCGACTGGAGCTTCAGCCTGTACACCAAGGCGGTGGACAACGCGCGGGCCGACATCCAGCAGTCCACCCGGATCTCGCCGGTGGACAACTTCCTCCTGGTCTACGCGTGGAACGAGTGGGACGAGGGCGGCATCATCGAGCCGGACCACAAGTGGGGCTGCGAGTTCCTGAACATCCTGCAGACGCAGCTGAGCCTGCGCGGACCCGGATGCGTGCCCGACCCGTCCGGTTAACCGGGTGACGGCACCCGCACCCGGTCACCGTGGCAGTGTCACCGGGGCAGAGCCGCGATCACCGCGTCGGTGACGTCGTCGCAGCGCGCCGTGCCGCCGAGATCCGGGGTGTGCAGGGCGGGATCGGCGGTGACCGCGTCGATAGCGGCGCCTACCTCCGCGGCGGCCGCCGGGTGCCCGAGATGGTCGAGCATCATCATGCCGCTCCAGATCTGGCCGATCGGGTTGGCCACCCCACGCCCGGCGATGTCCGGGGCCGAGCCGTGCACCGGCTCGAACATCGACGGATGGGTGCCGGTGGGATCCAGGTTGGCCGAGGGCGCCATGCCCAGCGAGCCCGCCACCGCGCCGGCCAGGTCGCTGAGGATGTCGCCGAACAGGTTGGACCCCACCACGACGTCGAGCTCGCCAGGGGCGGTGACGAACCGGGCCGCCAGCGCGTCCACGTGCATGGTGCGCCAGCTCACGTCCGGGTAGTCGGCGGCGACCTCGGCCGTGACCTGGTCCCAGAACGGCATCGTGTGCACGATCCCGTTGGACTTGGTGGCCGAGATCAGCTGGCCACTGCGCGTCCTGGCCAGCTGGAACGCGTAGCGCAGCACCCGGGCACAGCCGCGCCTGGTGAAGATGGCCTGCTGCACCGCCATCTCGTCCTCGGCCTCGCCGAACCGCCCGCCCACCGTCGAGTATTCGCCCTCGGTGTTCTCCCGCACGATCGCCACGTCGAAATCCCCGCCGTCGCGCAGCGGGCTGCGCACCCCCGGCAGCAGCCGCACCGGCCGCAGGTTGACGTACTGACTGAAGGTGCGGCGGATCGGGATGAGCAGGCCCCACAGCGAGATGTGGTCGGGCACGTCGGGGGCGCCCACCGCGCCGAGGAAGATCGCATCGGTCTCGGCGAGCTGATCGAGCCCGTCCGGCGGCATCATCGCGCCGTGCTCGGCGTACCACGCGCAGCTCCACGGCAGCTCGTTCCAGCGCAGCCGGAACCCGTGCCGGCCGGCCACGGTATCCAGCACCCGGACCGCGGCCGGGAGCACCTCCTGCCCGATGCCGTCGCCCGGGATCGCCGCGATCAGGTGCTCTGAGTTCACCCGGCCAGGTTAGGGGAGCCCCTTGGACGGCCGGTAAGCCGGGCGTATGGTCCGCCGCCCGCGGGCCCCGGGTTTCAGCCACGCAGCACGGCGGCCGTGTGCTCGTCCGCCGGGTAGAACAGCTCCACCGCCAGCTCGGCCAGGGTGATGTCGCGGGGCGTGCCGAAGCTGGTGAGCGTGCTGAAGAAGGCCAGTTCGGTGCCGTGCCAGGTACGCCGCCAGGGCACCAGCAGGGCCGGTTCCTCCGGCCACTGCCGGATGCGCCGGTGCCCCAGCGCGGCGACGTTCGGGTACCGGCTCACCTCGTCGGCGAGCTCGGCCACCGCGGGGTCGGCGGTGAGCAGCTTCAGCCGGCTCAGCTGGCCCAGCAGGTAGCCCGCCCATTCGGGGAAGTTCAGCGTGCACCTGGCCAGCCCGTCGGGGTGCAGGCAGGCCCGGAACACGTTCATCGGCGGCCCGGCCAGCGAGGCGGGTAGATCCCCGGTGAGCCGTTCGGCTGCCTCGTTGGCCATCACCACATTCCAGCTCAGGTCGATCAGCACGCCGGGGTAGGGGTCGTGCAGGCTCAGCATCCGCTGCAGGCCGGCCCGCACCGAGGTCATCGCCGGGTCGTCCAGCGGGGTCTGCCGGTAGCGGGGGGCGTATCCGGCCGCGAGCAGCAGCGCGTTCTGTTCACGCATCGGCACCTCCAGCCGGTCGGCCAGCGCCAGCAGCAGTTCGGGGCTGGGCCTGGCCCGCCCGGTCTCCACGAAGCTGAGATGCCGGGTGGACACGCCGGTTTCCAGGGCCAGGTCCAGCTGGCTGAGCCGGCGGCGCTGCCGCCACTCCCGGACCAGCGCCCCGGCGGCGCCACGCGCGGCCATCGTCGTCATGCCCTCACGGTACGAGCCGTCCGGCGGCCGGGCGATTACCTCCGGGGTAATGGCGCCCGGCCACCCGGCGGCAGGTCAGCCGGGGACCTTGTCCAGGAAGCCCAGCACGCTGGCCAGCCTGCCGTCCTCGGCCGCCACCGCGACGTCGAACCCGAGCACCACCGGCTCCCCGCCGGCCGGCCCCAGCGACCAGCCGAACCGGGCCTGCCGGTGGTGGGCATCGACCGGGCCGGCCAGGCTGAAGGTCAGGCCGGGGAACTGGGCCCGCACCGCGCCCACCAGCGCGTCGATCTCATCCCGGCCGCGAGCCTCGGCCATCGGGTCCACGTAGCTCGCGTCCTCGGCCCACAGCTCGTCGATGAGCTTGTGCCGGCGCCCCGGGTCCGCCTCGTTCCAGCAGGCGATGTACCGCTCGGCGATTTCCTGCATCGCAATTCCCTTCTTTCCGCAGTGGGATTCTCTGGCTGCGATTCTGTGACCGGGAAATCGCGCTGTCGATTACGCGTTACGTCAATGCCGCTTTACCCGGGAGGTAATCGCGCCGGGTATGCCTGCGGGCAGATAATCGCGTCATGCCTGAGGAGTCACCCACCGAGCTCGTGCGGCGCCTCATGCCGCTGTGCGCCACGCTCGGCGTCCGCGTCCTGGCCTACCGGCCCGAGCAGGTCGAGCTGGCCCTGGACTGGGCGCCCGGGCTGTGCACCAGTGGCGGCATGCTGCACGGCGGGATCATCATGACGCTGGCCGACTCGGCCGCGGGTGTGTGCGCCTTTCTCAACCTGCCGCCGGCCGCGCAGGGCACGGCCACCATCGAGGGCAAGACGAACTTCATGGCGGCCGTCAGGTCCGGCACCGCCACCGCGGTGAGCCGGCCGCTGCATGTGGGCGGCCGCACGATCGTGGTCGAGACCGACGTCCGGACCGGGGACGGGCGGCTGGCGGCCAGAACCCTGCAGACCCAGGCGGTCCTCGGCGGCCCTGCGCCGGGTGAGGCCGGCCACTGACGTACCCGCGCCGGTCGGCCCGCCCGGCCGCCCGGCCCGTGACGGTGCCCGGGGCCGGCCGGGCCCGCCTGCCCCGTGACGGGGCCCGCGGCTACCCGGCGCGCAGCGCCAGGATCCTGGCACGCTCCCGTTCGCGCACCGCGCGGGGCACCCGGTCCACCAGCTGGCTGACGGTGACCGCGCGCAGCGACGCGCGCCAGGCCTGGTGCGCCTGCGCCATCACGGCGGCGATGGCACACGGCCGCCGGCGCCGGCGCACCGACCACCGCCCAGCAGTTCGCCAGTTCGGCCGGTGTGGCCGTGATCGGCACACTGTTCTTCGCGGTGGCCGGCCGGTCCCATCCGCACCCGGCCGGATACCACCCGGCCATGACCGCCGCCGCCTGCGCCGACCTGGCTCTGGCCGCCGCCGTCGCCGGGCTCACCGCGCTGGCCGCCCGGCGAACCAGCCCGTCCGCCCCGCACGACATCCCGTCCCCGTCAAGGAAGGAAGCCAGCTGATGAGGCTGTTCCTGGCCGGCGCCACCGGCGTGATCGGCATCCGGCTCATCCCGCTGCTCACCGCGGCCGGGCACACCGTGGCCGGGCTGACCCGCACCCCGGCGAAGGCCGAGGCGCTGGCCAGGCTCGGCGCCGAGCCCGTGGTGTGCGACGTCTACGACACCGCCGCGCTCACCGCGGCGGTGACCGCGTTCGGCCCGGACACCGTGCTGCACGAGCTCACCGACCTGCCCGACGACGAGCGCGACATGGCCGCCCACGCGGCGGCCAACCAGCGCATCCGCCGGGAGGGCACCGCCAGCCTGCTGGCCGCGGCCGCCGCGGCCGGGGCCACCGGCTTCCTGGCGCAGAGCGTCGCGTGGGAACTCCCCGGCGAGTCCGGGGCCGCCAAGGCCGCGCTGGAGGACGCCGTACTGGCCGCCGATGGGGTGGTGCTCCGGTACGGCCGCTTCTACGGCCCCGGCACCTACTACGAGCACGATCTGCCCGGGCACCCGCGTATCCACCTCGACGAGGCAGCCCACCGGACGGTCCAGGCACTCGGCCTCTCCCATGCCATCGTCACGATCGCGGAGGACGCAGAGCCGTCCGACCGCTCCCCGGCCAGCGGCAGCGGCTGAGACAATGGCGCCTGGCGCCAACCACGGCGGTGGCGACCAGGAAGGACGTCTCATGACTGGCACGACAGCATGGCCGGCCGGCCGGCGGGTCACCATCCGCGACCTGCAGGCGGCGACCGGCCGCGGTGAGCTGTGGTCCATGCTCACCAGCTACGACACGCTGACCGCGGGCATCTTCGAGCGGGCGGGGGTGCGGGCGCTGCTGGTCGGCGACACCAGCGCCGAGATGGTACTCGGCCACCCCGACACGCTGCCGCTGACCATGGACCAGATCATCACCATGGTGCAGGCCGTGGTCCGCGGTACCAGCACCGCGCTGGTCGTGGCCGACCTGCCGTTCGGCAGCTACCAGGCCGGGCCGGCCGACGCGCTGGCCAACGCGGTGCGGCTGCTCAAGGAGGGCGGCGCGCAGGCGGTGAAGCTGGAGGGCGGCCGCCGGGTGCTGCCCCAGGTACGGGCGCTGACCAGGGCCGGCATCCCGGTGATGGGCCACCTCGGGCTGACCCCGCAGAGCGTCAACACGCTCGGCGGGGTGCGCCGGGTGCAGGGCCGAGGCGACGCCGGGGAGGAACTGCTCGCCGACGCCCGCGCGCTGCAGCGGGCGGGTGCGTTCGCCGTCGTCCTCGAGTCCGTGCCGGCCGACCTCGGCCGCCGGGTCACCGAGGCGCTGCGCGTCCCCACCGTGGGTATCGGCGCCGGGCCGCACTGCGCCGCACAGATCATGGTCTGGCAGGACATGGCCGGGCTGACCACCGGCCGGGTGCCGCGGTTCGTCAAGCGCTACGCCGACCTGGCCGGCACGCTGGCCGACGCCGCGCAGCAGTACGTCGCCGAGGTCGCCAGCGAGCGCTACCCGGACCAGACGCACAGCTATGCCTGACCGCGGAGCCGGGCGGTGACCGGAGGCCTGATCCTGCTGGACGCCGCGGCGGTGCGCGCGGCGCTGCCGCTGCCGCGGGCGCTGGAGTCGCAGCGGCTGGCCTTCGCCGCGCTCGGCCGGGGCGAGGTGGCCGCCTCGGGGAAGCTGCTGCTGGACGACAGCCCGGACTCCACACTGTTCTGCTACGTGGCCCGGCTCGACGGCGGCTCCCCGGCGGTGTGCAAGATCGGCAGCGTGAACCCGGGCAACGCGGCGGCCGGGCTGCCTGCCGTCTCGGCCACCGTGCTGGCGCTGGATCCCGGCACCGGGCGGCCCTGGGCGGTGCTGGACGGCACCGAGGTGACCACGCTGCGCACCGCGGCCGCCACCGCGCTCGCGGTGGATCTGCTCGCCCCGCGCACCGCTGGCGTGCTGGCCATCGTCGGCGCCGGGGTGCAGGGCAGGCAGCACGCCCGGGCCATCGCCGGGGTCCGCGCGCTGCGGGAGATCCGGCTCTGGTCGCCCACCCCGGAGCACCGCGCCGAGGCCGCCGCCGGCCTGGCCGCGGAACTGGCGACGCCGGTGCGGGCGGCGGACTCGGTGGCCGGCGCGGTGCACGGCGCGGACCTCGTGGTCACCTGCACGCTGAGCAGCACGCCGGTGCTGCGCCGTGCCTGGCTGGCCGAACACTGCCTGGTGGCCAGCGTCGGCTCGTTCAGCGCCGCCCGGTGCGAGGTCGACGACGACCTGGTCGACCAGGCCGGCCTGATCGTGGTGGACGACGTGCCGACCGCGCTGCGCAACGCCGGGCCGGTGGTGCGGGCCGGCGAGCGCGGCGCCGGCGTCGCCGCCCGGCTGCGCGGCCTCGGTGAGCTGGTGCTCGACCCGCCCGCCACACCGCCACCCGGGCTGGTGTTCTTCAACAGCACCGGCCTTGGCGTCCAGGACGCGGCCGCCGCCGCGATGGTGCTGCAGCACCTGGACGGTCAGGGGGCGAGCACGGCGGCCTCGGCCAGCCGCTGACGGGCCTGCGCCACCCCGGCGGCGCGGGCGGCCTGAAACCCCGCCGCCGCGGCGCCCGCGACGTTCACCGCGTTGTCGTCGATGAACAGCACCCGCCCGGCCGGCACGGGCAGCTGCTCAGCGACCCGTGCGAAGGCCGCGGTATCGGGTTTGACCAGGCCCAGCTCGAAGGACAGGAACCGGTGGTCGAACAGGCCGGTCAGCGGCCACGTGCCGATGTGGCTGTCCCAGTGCAGCGCATTGGTGTTGCTGAAACAGCCGGTGGCGACGCTCGCCCGGGTCTGCGCCACCAACTCCACGGCCCCGGGCAGCGGCCAGGCCGGCCAGTCCCGGAAGCCGTCGAGGAACGCGGCCGGGCTGAGACCGAGTTGCCAGTCCGCGACCACCCCGGCGGCGAATTCGGCCGCCGAGCAGCCGCCGCTCTCGAAACTGCGGACCCAGCGGCAGGTCAGCCAGCGCCGCCACAGCTCCTCTTCGCTCGTGATGCCGGTGAGCTCCAGCATGACGTGCACGCCCGGTACCTCGATGAGCACGCCACCGAGATCGAACAGCACCAGATCGACGGGGTCAGCCACGCGCCAAATCTACCGAGCGGCCAGCGCGGGGTAGCGGGCCGGCACCGCGCCGATGACGGCCAGGCACTCCACGAAGAAGTAGATCGCCTTGAAGAACTCCAGCAGTTCGCCCTGCTCGAGCAGGATCTTGCGGTACATCACGGTGCGCTGCGCGCCGTAGCCCTCATGCAGCGCCTTCCAGCCCGCGTAGTCCATGCCGAGCACGTAGCTGGCGCGCGGCGCGTCCGGCCCGGCGATCCGGCAGTCGGTCACCCGCCCGCCGTCCCACTGCACGAACAGGTACCGCGGCCCGCCACCGTCGCCGGACTGGCCGGCGCTGTCGCCCGGCGGCCCGGGCAGGTCCCGGCAGCCGAGCGCCCACGATGCCGGGTAGCCGCTCTTGACCAGCCCGAAGAAGTCCCAGTACATCTGCAGCCGGCCCTCGCGGGCCCGCTCCGACGGACCCGCGGTCAGCGCGCCACCGACCGCGTCAGCCCATGCGCCGCTGAAGAATTCCGGTGCCGTAGCGGAGCTTTCCGGCCTGGCAGATCCGGCCACGGCTCACCCGCCCGCCAGCACCGGCTGCACCCGCTGCAGCAGGTCCTCGAGGTCGGCGGACAGGTCGATGCCGACGTCGTTCAGCTTGCGGCGCAGCTGCTGGAAGAACAGCATCCGCACCTCGTCTTCGGTCCAGCCGAGCGGCTCGTAGGCGATCGGGCGGCTGTTCACCCCGGATATCGACAGGATGGTCCGCAGCGTGTCGTGGATCTCGTGGATCATCGCCGGTTCCTTGCGCACCGCGTCCTGCAGGTAGCGCATGCCGCCCTGCACGTGCCGCGACTCGTCCCGGCAGGTGGCGGTGAACCCGGTGTAGTAGGCGGGCAGGAACCCGCGCCAGCGCGCGTAGGACAGCGTCACCTTCATCACCGACAGCGCGAGCACCCCCTCGATCCACAGGAAGTAGTTCGTGCCGTACCGCACTCGGGCCCGCTCGTCGTACGGGTCCCGGCGCAGCTCCTCGGCCTGGTAGGCGAGCAGCCCGAACGGGCCGACGAACGTCTCGGCCACCCACGGGAACGACGCGTCCAGGACGGCCATGATGTCCTCGCCCGCCAGCCCGGCGACCTCCCGGTAGAACCGGTCGAAGAACACCGTGTGCCGCGCCTCGTCCTCGATCTGCGCGGAGATGTGCAGCTTCTCCTCCTCGCCCGCGCCGATCATGAACACCGGCAGCTCGATCTCGACCTGCCGTTCACCGTGGTGGAATCCGGACGCGATGGCCAGGAACGACTGCCGCTCCGCCTCGGTCATCTTCTCGTTCCAGTCGACCTTGTCCTGGCTGAAGTCGAGGTCGTACACGTCCCAGCGCTGCTTGAGGTACTTGCGGTAGAGCGTCGTGTAGTCCGGCAGCGACTTCAGGTCCTTGTGGGCGTACTCGATGACGTCGTCGATGTCGACGTCGAGCACGTCCTCGAGGGCAGCACCCTCGATCTGGCGTACCTGCTGGTCGCTCAGCGCCCGCGGGCCTTCATGAAGCACTGCCGTCGGGCTCTTGCGTTCGGCCATGGGCAACCTCCGATTCCCGGGCACCTCCGTTGGCGCCCTGTGTTTCTGCGTGTCCGGCTGAGGCCGGCAACAGTGAATTCACCACCCGGGCAAGCAGCGCTGACCATTCCGCCCGGTCGACCGCGTGCAGCTCCTCGGTCAGCAGGTAGCTTCCGAACGCGAGCAGCAGGCAGAAATGAGCCAGCGCGTCGGGTGACAGCGCCGGGTCAAGCTCGCCGCCCGACTGCCCGGCGATGATCAGCCCGGCCAGCCACTCCGCGCGCTCGCTGGTGTACGCGCGCATCAGCCCGGCGACGTCCTCGTCGCGGCGGGCTGCGATCAGCGCCTCCGCGGCCAGGTAGCTGCGGTCGTCGCGGCGCCTGGGCAGGGAGCGGCCTACCTGGAGCAGCAGGTCGGCGACGGGCCGTTCGGGATCCGCGGCCAGCAGGTCGGCCAGGACCCGCCCCCCGTGGGCCCGGATCGACGCCACCAGCAGCTCGGCCTTCGAGCCGAAGTGCGCGTACAGCGCCCCGTTGCTGACCCCGGCGGCCGCGGCGATGTCCGCCACTCGCGTGCCGTCATAGCCGCGCGCGGCGAAGGCGTCGGCCGCCGCGCGCAGCAGCCGAGTGCGAGTCTCTGCGGGCGTTACCCCGGCGACGCGGCCCATAACGCTATTAAAGAGTGTTCATTTAATTCGTCAAGCCCCACGGCGGACCCGTCGAGCGCAGAGGACCTGCTGGCCCTCGATCAGGTGATCGCCGGCGCCGACGTGGTGCTCGTCGGCACCAGCGGGCCCGGCATCACCTACCGCGGCCTCCTCGAGCACGGCCGCCGGCCCGGTGAGCCTTGCTTCTGGGTGGTTCCGGGTCGCACACGCCGGCCGCGGCGGTTCCAGCTTCGAGGTGTACAACCGCGACCAGCGCAGCGCGATGCTCGATCTCTCCCCGGGCGATGACCGGCTGGTGTTCGACCGCCTCATCGGCTCCGCCGACGTCGTCGTGGACAACTACCGCGCCGGCGTCGCCAGCCGGCTCGGCATCGCCCACGAAGCGCTGGCGGGCATCAACCCGCAGGTCGTCACCGTCTCGATCAGCGCCTTCGGCGACAACGGACCGCTCGGCCGCCGGCCCGGCTTCGACCCGATCATCCAGGCGATGAGCGGCATCATGCGCGCTCAGGGCGGGCCGGCCCAGGCCGACAGCCCCGCGTTCCTGACCGTTCCCATCAATGACGTGCTCGCCGCGGGTCTCGGGGCGCTCGGGGCGTGCGCCGCGCTCCTGGCCCGGGCCCGTCTCGGCCGCGGACAGCACGTCGGGGTCACCTTGGCCGCCGCCTCCTGCCTGCTCCAGTCCGAGTTCCTGACCCGGTACAACGGAAGCAGCGGCTATCCGGCCGGCGGCCGGGACTTTGCCGGGCCAGGGCCGCTCGACCGGCTCTACCAGACCTCCGACGGCTGGGTCAGGCTCGCCGCGTCGCCCGGCCAGCTCCCCGCGCTGACGAGGGCCGGGCTGGCCCCGGCGCCGGGCCGGCCCGTGTCCGGCGACGAGGCCCTGGCCGCCGGAATCTCGGCGCTGGTCGGTGGCCTGCCGACGGCCGAGGTGATCAGCCGCGCGCACGCGGCGGGCATCCCCGCGGTGAGCGCGCGCCAGGGGCGCGAACTGACCGCTGACGCGCAGCTCATCCGCCATGGCCTGCTGGCCGTCCGCGATCGCGACGACCGCGGCGTCACGCGGGTCGACCCGGGGCGCTGGCTGCAGATGCCGGGCCTGCCTGCCCGCGGGCTGCGCGAGGCTCCCGGCGCCGGCGAGCACACCGAGACGCTCCGCCTCGAAACCAGCCGCGGTTCTTGATCCCGCCAGGCGTCGGCTGGGACCGGCCGCGGGTCACGTCCCCCGTGAGTTGTCCAATACCTGGGCCAATACGATAAACGGGCCGACTTGAAGGAGGACGATCGATGCCACTCGCCTGGGTACCCTACGCCAGCCGCGCCGAAGCCGAACGGCGGCTTG
>DASYAV010000101.1:0-80794 GCA_036501145.1 Streptosporangiaceae bacterium
GAGCCGGCGAGGGGAGTCGAACCCCTGACCTGCGGTTTACAAGACCGCCGCTCTGCCATCTGAGCTACACCGGCGTGCTGGCAGCCGCCATCGTAACCGATTCTCAGGGGGCCAGCGTGCCGCGGCGGCGGGCCGCCTCATACAGCGCGATACCGGCGGCGACGCCGGCGTTCAGCGACTCCATGGCGCCTATCGGGATCCGGGCCAGCAGGTCGCACTGCTCGGCGACGACGCGGGACAGGCCGCGCCCCTCCGAGCCGATGACCAGTACCAGCGGGCTGTCGGCGATTTCCAGGCTGCTGACGTCGGTACCGCCATCGGTGGCCAGCCCCACCACGAAAAGGCCTGCCTCCTGGTAGGCGGCCAGCGTCCGGGTCAGGTTGGCCGCCTGTGCCACCGGGACCCTGGCCAGGGCGCCCGCGGACGCCTTCCAGGCACCGGCGGTGACCCCGGCGCTGCGCCGGCCAGGGACCACCACGCCGTGACCGCCGAAGGCGGCGGCCGACCGGGCGACGGCGCCGAGGTTGCGCGGGTCGGTGACCCCGTCGAGCGCCACGATCAGCGGCAACTGCGCGGCGTCCACCGCGCGGGCGGTGAGGTCGTCCGGGTGCGCGTACTGGTAGGGCTGGACGCGCAGCGCCAGGCCCTGATGCACCGCTCCCTGGGTCAGCCGGTCCAGTTCGTTGCGGCCGGTCTCGAGCACGGTCATCCCGGAGTCGGCGGCCAGCTTGATGGCGGCGCGGACGCGGTCATCGGTGTCCATGTGGTGCGCGACGTACAGCGCGGTGCCCGGCACCTTCGCCTGCAGGGCCTCGAGCACAGCGTTGCGCCCGGCCACCATCTCGGGCCCGTCCGGCCGGCGTGGCCTCCCGCCGCCCGGCTGCTGCCCGGCCTGCGCGCCGCGTCCCGACTGGGCGGCCTGCTGGGCGCTGCGGCGCTGGGCCGGATGGCCGGGCCGCAGGTGCGCCGGCGGCGTGGGGCCCTTGCCCTCCAGCTTGCGCTTGCCGTACCCACCGGTGCCCGGGCGCGGCTTGCCCTTCTTGGACACGCCGCCGCGGCCGGCCCGGCCCGGCCGCTGGCCGCCACCGCCGCCCGCGGCCCCTGTGGAATCGTTCACCGTTTGAGCTCCCAGCGCGGGCCCTGCGGCGTGTCCTCGATGAGCACACCCGCGGCCCGCAGGTCATCCCGGATCGCGTCGGCCGCCTGGTAGTCCTTGCGTTCCCGGGCGGCCTGCCGCTGGCCGATGGCCACCCGGACCAGCGCGTCGACCACGCCACGCAGGCCGGCGTCACCGCCGCCGGCCGCCCACTGCTCGTCCAGCGGGTCCAGGCCGAGCACGCCGAGCATGGCGCGCAGCCGCCCCGCCGACGCGGCGGTGGCGGCACGGTCACCGGCGGCCAGGGCGTTGTTGCCGGTCCTCAGCTCGCTGTGCACCACGGCCAGCGCCTCCGGGACCCCCAGGTCGTTGTCGAGCGCGGCGCGGAACGCGTCCGGCAGGCTGGCCCTGCCCTGGCCGTCCCGCGGCTGGACCGCGCCCTGGGTCTGCCCGGCGTCCTCCTCCGCTGGCCCGGCCGGTCCCTCGCCGGCCTCGGCGGCCCGGGTGATGAATCCCTCGATCCGCCGGTAGTCGGCCGATGCCTCGGCCAGCGCGTCCGGCGAGAACTCGATCATGGAGCGGTAGTGCGCCTGGCTCAGGTAGTAGCGCAACTCGGCGGCCCGGACCTGATCCAGCATCTCCGTGACCAGCAGCGAGTTGCCGAGCGACTTGCTCATCTTCTCCCCGGCCACGCCGACCAGCCCGTTGTGCAGCCAGTACCTGGCGAAGCCGTATCCGGCGCCGCGGGCCTGGGCGATCTCGTTCTCGTGGTGCGGGAACACCAGGTCCAGCCCGCCGCCGTGGATGTCGAAGGTGTCGCCGAGGTACCTGATGGCCATGGCTGAGCACTCCAGGTGCCAGCCGGGGCGCCCGGGCCCCCAGAGCGTCTCCCAGAACGGCTCGCCCGGCTTGACCGCCTTCCACAGCGCGAAGTCCCGCGGGTCCCGCTTGCCCGGCGAACTCGAATCCTCGGCCGCCCGCATCTGCTCGACCCGCTGCCCGGAAAGCGCGCCGTAACGCTCATAGGAATGAACGTCGAAGTAGACGTCGCCATCGGCCGGGTAGGCGTGCCCGCGCTCGATCAGCCGCGCGATCAGCGCGATCATCTCCGGTATGTGGCCGGTCGCCCTCGGCTCCACGTCGGGCGGCAGGCAGCCCAGCGCGTCGTAACCGCGGCGGAAAGCGCGCAGGTTCCGCTCGGCCACGGCCCACCAGGGCACGCCGTCCCGCTCGGCCACCCGGAGGATCTTGTCGTCGATGTCGGTGACGTTCCGGCAGAAGGTGACCTGATTTCCGCTCGCCCGCAGCCACCGGACCAGAATGTCGAAGTTGACACCGGAACGCAGGTGGCCAATGTGCGGCGGCGCCTGCACGGTGGCACCGCACAGGTATACCGACACGGTCCCGGGCACAAGCGGCTGGAATTCGCGCACTGTCCGGGTCGCGGTGTCGTGCAGCTGCAGGTTCACGGTGCTCAGGCTACGGGATGGCCGTGGCTGGCCGGTGCGTACCGCGGTAACGGCGCCGGGCCGTACCGGGATCATTTCCGGGCCCGCGCAGGTGCGTTATCGCGGTTGGTGGCAGGCCCCACTCCTGGCGGACTTTCGGCATGTCAGCCACCCTTTGCTGGCGTGTCGCTGTTTTCCCGGTTATGGGTTGACGGCGTACTCTTGCCCTGCTGTACGCGGAATCATGGCATCTCCACGAATGGCACCCGGTGAACCAGCCTGAACCCTCTCCCGGCCGTCGGCGTTGGCGCCTGCTCGCGCTCGCCGTGGCGGCTATCGGCATGCTCGCCCTGGCGGCGGGCACCTTCGCGCTGTCCTATCCGGGGGTGCGCGCGACCGCGGTCAACGCGGGCGTGTCCACCACCCTCGCCCGGGTGTACCCGGGCATATTTGATGCGGTGCTGGTGGTGGCGTGTGCCGCGGCGCTGTCGCTGCGCAGGGCGTGGCGCGCTTTCGCGTGGCTGATCATCCTGGTCGTCATCGGCGCGATGGCCACCGCCGACACGGTGCATGTGCTGTCGATCGCGCTGCCGAAGCGGCCGATGGAGGCGACGGCCGCCGGGCTGCCGTGGGCGGTGCTGGTGGTCGGCCTCATCCTGCTGGACGCGATGACCCGGCAGAGCCGGCCGCACCGGAACGCGATGCCACCTGACTACACCGCCGGGCCAGGGCCGGCCACCACCGGGCAGGGGCAAGGGAGCGGCGTCCGGCCGCCGCACGGCGCCGCCACCGTGCCGTTGAGCACGCTGCTTGCGGCCACCCGGCCGGCCCACCCGGCACCTCCTCGGCCGACCGCCGCCCCGCCACCCCATCAGCCGGCCGCCCAGCCACCCCATCAGCCGGCCGTCCGGATCATCACCCCGCCGGGCGGACAGCCCACCAGCCCACCGGCGGTTCAGACCGCGGGCCGGCCGGCAGGCAAGGGTGCGGCCAGGCCGGCGGCCCCGGCTGCCGCCGAGCCGAGCGGAAAGCAGCCCGGGAAACCGGCCGCGCAGCAAGCCGGTCAGACGGCAACCGAGCCGGCCGCGCTGACAGCTGTTCCCCCGCCAGCCCCACAGCCAGCGGGGAAACAGGACGCCGAAACGTCCAAGGAGCGGCTGCAGGCGAGGGCTGAGCAACCGGCCAAGAGTGAGCCCGACGCGTCACTGCAACCGCGAGCGGACGAGCCGACCAGAGCCGAAGACCAGGCAAAGAAGCCGGCCCAGCCCGGCGGAGCCGAGGCCGAGCCGGGCGAGCCGACCGGAGCCGAGGCCGAGGCTGGGAAGCCGGCCGAGGCCGACAAGCCAGCGGGTTCTGACGCGGAGGCGAGGAAACGGGCCGGCGCCGGCGCGCAGGCGGAGAAAGGGGCCGGAGCGGACGCGGAGGCCGACAAGCCGGCGGAGGCGGAGGCTGAGGCTGAGACCGACCAGCCAGCGGAAGCCGTGGCAGAGGCGGCGGCGAAGCCGGCCGAGACCGGCCAGCCGACCGGAGATGAGCCTGGGAAGGCGCATCAGGCCGAGGCGGGCAAGCCGGCCGATGCTGATCCACCCAAACTGCCCGAGCCGACGCCACCGCAGCCGGGTGACCGTGACGAGCCGAGCGACGCCGTCGCCGAGCCGTCCGAACCGAGCGTGCTCTTCAGCTGGCTGCGCCGTTCACGCAGTTCGCCGAAGACCGCAGCCGGGAATGGCAAGCCTGCGCCCAGCAAGGAGTCCGCCGCCTCATCATCGAAGGCCGGGAACGACAGCTGACCGGCACCCCCAGGGGCCGATTTCCGGAAGTTATGCGGCCGGAGCCAGCAGCGCCACCGCGATGGCGGCCACGCCTTCGCCGCGCCCGGTCAGCCCGAGGCCGTCCGAGGTGGTCGCGGTGACGCTGACCGGAACACCGTCCAGCACCTCGGACAGGACCTTCTCCGCTTCCTCGCGCCGCGGCCCAATCCTCGGTGAGTTGCCGATGACCTGAATGGACACGTTCCCGACGGTGAATCCCGCGGTGGTGACAATCCGAGCGCTCTCCCGCAGCAAATCCACGCCGGCCGCGCCGGCCCATTCCGGCCGGCTGGTGCCGAAATTGGCGCCTAGATCCCCAAGGCCGGCCCCTGACAGCAGCGCGTTGCATGCGGCATGCGTCGCCACATCGCCGTCGGAATGGCCGTCCAGGCCGATCTCATCCGGCCAGAACAGCCCGGCCAGATACATCGGCCGACCCTGGCCGAATGCGTGCACGTCGACGCCCAAGCCCACACGGGGCAGGACCGGAGAGGGAGCCCCGGACATGATGATGGTTTACGGAGTGCTACCGGCGGTCAGCAGCCGAGCACCTCGTCGAGCAACGCCTCGGCCTTGTCCTCGTTGGTCTTCTCGGCGAGCGCCAGCTCGCTGACCAGAATCTGCCTCGCCTTGGCCAGCATGCGCTTCTCGCCTGCCGACAGTCCACGCTCCCTGTCCCTGCGCCACAGGTCCCTGACAACCTCGGCGACCTTGTTCACGTCACCCGAGGCGAGTTTTTCGAGATTGGCCTTGTACCTGCGAGACCAGTTCGTGGGCTCTTCGGTGTGCGGAGCCCGCAGCACCTCGAAGACCTTCTCGAGCCCTTCCTGGCCGACGACGTCCCTGACACCGACCAGTTCGGCGTTGTCAGCTGGTACGCGCACGGTCAGATCACCCTTGTCGACCTTTAGGACCAGGTAGGTTTTTTCCACACCCTTCATCGAGCGGCTCTCGACTGCTTCGATGCGAGCGGCCCCATGGTGGGGGTAGACGACCGTGTCGCCAACCTTGAATGACATGTGGCAAGTACCCCTTCCGCTGATAGTTATGATAGCACGCGCAGCGTGGTCGATAAACCCTGCGGCTCCACGAAAGTGCAGGTCAGGGGCGGAGTCCGGGTCACAGAAAAGGCGGCTGCGTGGCAGCGAAAGGCTCCCGGCCGGGTGTATTGAGGACGGCGGCCGGGCCGGCGTTACCGCCCGGTGGACGGCGCCGGACGGTAATCATGAGGCCTGGCCGCGAACGCGGCACGAGCGCCTGCTATGTGCGCTAAGCCCGCTATCTACTTTACCGCCGCACGGCGCCGGGAGCGCGATCATGGCGGCACAGGCCCAGCCGCCCGGGGTTCAGGGGCGCCCGGAGGGTTCACTCCCGGCGGGGGCACATACTGGAAGGAAGGTAGCCGCCCTCACGCGGGAGAGGTGCGCGTGGACCCAAGCAGCGATCCAGGCCGGGACGAGTACGGGCTCCCCCCGGTTGACATCGAGATACCCGACGACGCCAGGGATCTCGACCGTGACGTCCAGGCATATTACCGTGAGCAGCGAGTGCAGCGCAGGCGTGCCCGGCTGCACAGGCTCACCGGGCCACTGGTCCGGCGCGGCATGGTGATACCGCTGGTCGCGGTCTGTCTCGCGCTCACCTTGCTGTCCGGCACCCTGCTGACCGTGGTGGCCGGCCGGCAGCACGCATCGCCCCCGACCGACGCATCCTCCCCCGCACGCGGCGCGGGCGCGGCGGCCAGCCTGCCCAACGCGCAGGTGACGCTGGACGGCAAGCCGGAGTCGCTGCGCCAGCTTGTCCCGGCCGTGCTGGCCTGGGTGCCGGAGGGCTGCTCCTGTCTCGCGGCGCTGAAGGAACTGGCCAGGCAGGCTGCACGGGCGAACGTGCGGCTGTACCTGGTGGGCACCGCCAGGGCGACCCTGCAACTGCCCCACCTGGCTACAGAGGTGGGCGAGCGCAGCAGCGGAGTGGTGAACGACACCAATGACGCGGTCGGCATGACCTACAGCCCGATCGGCCTGACCGCGATCCTGGCCAGACGTGACGGTACGGTCGGCGGAGTGATCCGCGGGCTTCAGATGGCCGATCCCAAGGTTGCTGACCACAAGGTCGCTATCGCGCTCCCGGCGCTGGCCAGCCCGAGCCCGGTGGCCGGCCAGGGCACACCGTCCGCGCCGCCCAGCCAGCCCGCGCCCCAGGCGACATAATCCGCGGGCTCCCGGCCCCGCCGCCACCAGCCGGTCCCGCCCATGCACGCGCAAGGTTGCTGCGGGTAAAGGACGGCGGGCCGGCGCCAGCGGACGGCAAGGCAGCCGCTACGCTGTGCGTCATTCTGATTCCGCGCCACGAAGTCCGCGCGATGCGGTCCGCGCCACAAAGTCCGAGGAGAGCAGCCAGTGAGCCGAAGCCGCCGGGCCGTCACCCCGATCGGCCGTCTCGCCATCGCGGCCGCCATTGCCGGCCTGGCCATCGGGGTATCGGCCTGTGAGGCGGGCAACAACGCCCCCACCCTCGAGTACCACCCGCAGAGCGCAGGGCTGGACGTGATGGTGCACGGAATCAAGATCACCAACGCGTTCGTGCTCGGCTGGGCGAACGAGCCGGTGCCCGCCGGCCAGTCGGCCGGGGTGTTCCTGGCCCTCTACAACCAGGGCAGAAGTGCCGAACGGCTGACCGGCGCGAGCGCGCCCGGCGTGGCCAAGTCGGTAACCGTCCCGGCCGGCGGGGTCGCGCTGCCGCCGAGCCAGAGTGTCCGGCTGACCGGCCCGAAGCCGGAGATCCTGCTGACCGGCCTGCTGCACCCGCTGGCCTCCGGTGGGGCGATCAAGGTCACGCTCACGTTCTCGGGGGCGGGCAATGTCAGCGTGACCCTGCCGGTGCTGCCACGCTCGGACTACAACTCGACGTTCTCACCCGCGCCGCCGCCGGCCACACCGACACCGACGGCCAGCCCGGCCAAGCATGGCCGTGGCCACACACCGGGGTCCGGGTCATCGACCGCACCCGCCAGCAGTTCGGCCACTCCCACGCCGTAGCGGGCGGCTGCCCGCACGCCCAGGCGGCCCGGTCAGCCGGCCGGCTCGAACTTGTAGCCGAGACCGCGCACCGTGACAATGTGCCGCGGGGTGGCCGGGTCGGTCTCGATCTTTGCCCGCAGCCGCTTGATGTGCACGTCCAGGGTCTTGGTGTCGCCGACGTAGTCGGCTCCCCACACCCGGTCGATCAGCTGCATCCGGGTCAGCACCCGGCCGGAGTTGCGCAGCAGCACCTCGAGCAGCTCGAACTCCTTCAGCGGGAGCTGGATCTGCTCGCTGCGCACGGTGACCACGTGCCGGTCCACATCCATCCGGACCGGCCCGGACTCCAGGGTCGAGGCGGGCTGCTCGTCCGCGTCGCCGCGGCGCCGCAGCACGGCACGCATCCGCGCGACCAGCTCACGGGAGGAGAACGGCTTGGTCACGTAGTCGTCGGCGCCGAGTTCGAGGCCGACCACCTTGTCGATCTCGCTGTCCTTGGCGGTCAGCATGATCACCGGCACGTTCGACCGCTCGCGGAGGGTCCGGCAGACCTCGCTTCCCGGCAGGCCGGGCAGCATGAGGTCGAGCAGCACCAGGTCCGCGCCGCTGCGGTCGAAGGATTCCAGCGCGTCCGGCCCGGTCGGGCAGACGGCCACCTCGAAACCTTCTTTGCGCAGCATGTAGGAGAGGGCGTCGCTGAACGACTCCTCGTCCTCCACGACCAGCACGCGTGTCACTTCACTGCCTCCCTGGAAGAGTGCGACGTGGGGTGCGCCCGGGAAGATTGCGGCGCGGACGGTGGCCGGCTGGCCGGGGCGGCGGGCTTCTCACTGTGTAGTGGGTTAATGTGCAGCGGGAGCCGCAGCGTGAATGTGGAGCCCGCACCCACCTTGCTCCACACGGTCACATTGCCGCCGTGCGCGGCAGTGACGTGCTTGACGATGGCGAGCCCGAGGCCGGTCCCGCCGGTGGCCCGGGACCTGGCCGGATCCACCCGGTAGAAGCGCTCGAAGATCCGCTCCCGGTCCCGCTCCGGTATGCCGATGCCCTGGTCGGCCACGCTCATCTCGACGGTGGCCTCTCCCGCCCGCCGGAGGGTGACCAGCACCCTGGTGTGGTCCGGGCTGTAGTCGACCGCGTTGTCGAGCAGGTTGCGCAGCGCGGTGACCAGCAAGTCCTCGTCGCCGAGCACGGACAGGCCGGATTCGGTGTCGTCGGCGAGCTCGATCCCGCGGGCGCCCGCCTTCATCCGGCACCGGTCCAGCGCCTCGGTCACCACCGCGTCCAGCCCGACCGGGACCGGATCCGGCACCGGCTCGGCGGCCTGGATCCGGGACAGCGTGATCAGGTCCTTCACCAGGCTGGTGAGCCTGGCCGCCTCGTACCGCATCCGGCCCGCGAAGCGGCGTACCGCCTCCGGGTCGTCCGCGGCGTCCTCGACCGTCTCGGCCAGCAGCGCGAGCGCACCCACCGGGGTCTTCAGCTCGTGACTCACGTTGGCCACGAAGTCCCGTCTGACCTCTTCGACCCGGCGGCTTTCGGTCTGGTCCTCGGCCAGCACCAGCACCAGCCCGCCGTTGCTGGCGGTGAGCGGGGCGCCGAGCGGGGCGACCCGGACCGCGAAGCTGGTCGTCCGGTCATCCTGCCGGTGCCCGGACACCTCGATCTCGCCCTCGCGGATCTCGCCGTCCCTGCGGACCTGCCTGGCGAGCGCGAGCAGCTCGCCCACCAGCAGCTTGTCCCCCTTGACCAGGCCGAACGACCGGGCCGCCGCGCTGGCCCGCAGCACCCGGTCCTCGCTGTCGAGAACCACCGCGGAAGAGGAGAGAACGGAAAGGACGGACGCGATCCCGGCGGGTAGCCGGGTGGGCGGGGAATTGGCTCCCCTCGCGTCGCGCGTCCCTCCACTGGTGCGAATCTTCATGGCCTAGGCGGCTCCCGTCGCCAGGCCGCCGGGCACGCCGCTCCGGCGACCACCTCAACACCCACGCATATCGTATGCGCCGCTGCTCAGCAGGCCACAGGGCGGCATGTCACACCCGGCCTCTTCTCTTAATGTTCATATCCGCGACAAACATATGTCATGTCCGGTTTGCGGAGCGGACGTCCCGTGCGATGCGGTATGACCCTCGTCACGATCCGTTCCCGGGCACTGTGGGCCTGGTCACGGCGCTGCGCACCGGTCTCACCGGCCCTGGTCGCGCACCGCGGCGGCCGCGGCCACGGCGGCCTCCGGGTCGAGGTACCTGCCGCAGCGCGTCACCGGCCGGAACGCGTCGTCCAGCTCGTAGACCAGCGGTATCCCGGTGGGGATGTCCAGCCCGGAGATGTCGTCGTCGGAGATCCCGTCGAGGTGCTTGACCAGCGCCCGCAGCGAGTTCCCGTGCGCGACCACCAGCACCGTCTGGCTGGTCAGCAGGTCCGCGACGATCGCGTCCTGCCAGTAGGGCAGCATCCGCCACAGCACATCGCGCAGGCACTCGGTGCGCGGCCGAGCCTCCGGCGGCAGCGCCGCGTACCGCGGGTCCGCGGACTGGGACATCGGGTCGGCGTCGTCGAGCGGCGGCGGGGGGATGTCGTAGGACCGCCGCCAGGTCATGAACTGCTCGTCCCCGAACTCCTCGCGGGTCTGCTTCTTGTTCTTGCCCTGCAGCGCTCCGTAGTGCCGCTCGTTGAGCCGCCAGGACCGGCGCACCGGCAGCCAGAGCATGTCCGCCGCCTCCAGCGCGATGTTGGCCGTCTGGATGGCCCGGGTCAGCACCGAGGTGTGCACGACGCCCGGCCGCAGCCCGCTGTCCCGCAGCAACTGCCCGGCGTTCGCCGCCTCTTTCGCACCTTTCCCGGACAGGCCGACGTCCACCCAGCCGGTGAACAGGCTCTCGGAGTTCCAGACGCTCTCGCCGTGCCGGAGCAGCACCAGAGTTCGCATGTGACGAGCCTAGTGGGCGGGCCGGGGAACAGGATCCAGGCCCGCCAGGGTTGCTCAGAGGGAGGTGACCGCCAGTGCCGCCACGTTTGCCACGCCGTGTCGCGACCATCAGCGTGCACACATCGCCGCTCGACCAGCCGGGCACCGGCGATGCCGGCGGGCTGAACGTCTACGTCGTGGAGGTGGCCAGGCTGCTGGCCGCCCGCGGCGTGGAGGTGGAGATCTTCACCCGGGCGGTCTGCCGGGACGCGCCCCCGGTGACCGAGCTGGCGCCCGGTGTGCTGGTCCGGCAGCTGGTAGCCGGGCCATTCGAGGAACTGGACAAGGCCGACCTACCCGCCCAGCTGTGCGCGTTCACCCTGGAGGTGCTGCGCGCCGAGGCCGCGCACGCACCCGGCCGGTACGACCTGGTGCACGCACATTACTGGCTGTCCGGCCTGGTCGGGGCGGTGGCCAAGGAACGCTGGGGGGTGCCGCTGGTGCAGACCATGCACACCCTGGGCCGGGTGAAGAACGCCGCGCTCGCCACCGGCGACACCGCCGAGCCAGCGGCCCGGATCCGCGGCGAGGCGGAGGTGGTCGCGGCCGCGGACCGGATGGTGGCCAGCACCGCGGCCGAGGCCGGCGACCTGGTCGGCCTGTACGGCGCGGATCCGTCGCGGGTCAGGACGGTGAGCCCGGGGGTGGACCCGGCGGTGTTCCGCCCCGGCTCGAAGTCCGCCGCCCGGCATCGGCTCGGCCTGCCACCGGACGCGGTGCTGCTGATGTTCGCCGGCCGGGTCCAGCCGCTCAAGGCGCCGCACGTGGTGCTGCACGCGGCGGCCCGGCTGGTCGCCGCCGACCCGGCGCTGGCCCGGCGGCTGGTGGTCGCGTTCGTCGGCGGGCCGAGCGGCTCCGGCCGTGCCGACCCGGACCAGCTGGCCGAGCTGGCGGCCCGGCTGGGCATCGCGCACCTGGTCCGGCTGGAGCCGCCGTGCCCGCAGTCCGAGCTGGCCGACTGGTACCGGGCGGCCACCGCCGTGCTGGTGCCCTCGTACTCGGAGTCCTTCGGCCTGGTCGCCGCGGAGGCGCAGGCCTGCGGCACGCCGGTGGTGGCCGCCGCGGTCGGCGGGCTGCGCACCGCGGTGGCCGACGGCGTGTCCGGCGTGCTGGTGCGTGGGCACGACCCGGCCGACTACGCCCGGGTGCTGCGCGAGCTGATCGGCTCGCCGCGGCGGCTGGCCAGCCTGTCGGCGGGCGCGGTCGCGCACGCCGCCCGGTTCAGCTGGGCTGACGCGGTCGATGAGCTGCTGAGGGTGTATACCGGGGCGATGAGCGACGTCGCCGCGGTGGACGCGTGAGTCCGGAGCCGCAGGGCCCGGCCCGGGTGATCGAGTCGGCGCTGGCCGAACTCGGCCTGGACTGCGAGAACCCGCGGCCCGGCGCGTACCTGGTCAAGCTGGCCGGGACGCACAAGCTGGCCACGATGACCTGGCTGGTGGCCGGGACGCACAGCCTGCACGTGGAGGCGTTCTTCTGCCGGCAGCCGGACGAGAACCACGCCGCGTTCTACCGGTTCCTGCTCGAGCGCGGGGCCCGGATGTACGGCGTGCACTTCGCGCTCGACCCGCTCGGCGACGTGTACCTGGCCGGGCGGCTGCCGCTGGCCGGGCTGAGCACGGCCGAGATCGACCGGCTGCTCGGCTGCGTGCTCAGCTATTCCGACGAAAACTTCGACGCGGCCCTGGAACTGGGCTTCGGCTCGGCCATCCGGCGGGAGTGGGCCTGGCGCGCCAGCCGTGGCGAGAACCTCGCGAACCTGCGCGCCTTCGCCCGGTTCGCCGATCCGGGCGCGGGCAGCTGAACGGGGCGGGACCGGCAGCCGGCCGGCCCGCCCCGCGGCGGTCTCGGCTAGACCAGGGCCTTGGCCGCGCGCTGGTAGGCCTGCTTGGCCAGTGACTGAGCCTCTGCCCTGGTGGCGCGCGCGCCGACCAGGGTGATCGCCCCGACCATGTTGCTGGTGCGGTAGATGACCGTCCAGATGTTCGCCTTCTGGGCGCCGGAGGCGCGCACGTTGAGCTCGCTGGTGGCGGTGCCGATGCGCGGCGCCGGCCAGGACTTCAGCGTGTAGAAGTAGACGTGCCTGCCGACCCGCGCCGTGTAGTGCGCGCAGCCCGCCGGGATCTTCCGCACGAGCGCGGAGCTCAGCATGCTGGCCGGCGGCGCGAGCAGCACCTCGGACACCCCGTTGCGCCCGTCACGGAAGCTCGCCACGGTGGCCGGCACGTTGTCGAACTTCGACGAGGACAGCCCGCTGCCGGTGGTGCCGGCGCACTTGGCCGGGGTGATCTTGACACCCTTCACCGACGCCCTGGTCGCCTCGATCCCGGGCAGCTTCCCGTAGGCGCCGTCCTCGACCGCCTCGGCCAGCTTGCGGCCGTGCATCGTGGTGAGCAGGGCTCCCCGCAGCTGCTTCGCGGTGTACGCGGTCGTCGCGACGTTGCTGGTCTGGTTGCTGGACTTGCCGGTCGTGCTGGCTGGCGTGCTGCCGGATGAGCACCCGGCAGCGGCCGCCGCGACGGCGATCGCGGCGATCGCAGCGGGCACGCGGGAGTGCTGGACACGGAACATAAGGGGAGGCCCTCTCGAAGCGGTGTGGCTTGGATCGGGCCAGAGCTTATCGCACGGTGTGTAACCGACTGAGTGCGTTCCGTAAATGAGATCGATAATGAACGGCTGCGCCCTGGAGCACAGCGCTCCGCTCTTCAGGTCACCGATCCTGGCGGCGGTATCGTGCCGGGTCCGGTGACGCTGCAGATCACCGCGTCCGGGCTGGTGGTATACAGCGGATCGGCCAGCTTCGGCGGCTTGGCGAACGCCGGGCTGCTCAGGTCCAGCATGTCGAGCATGTTCGCGGCGTTGGCGTCCCGGTAGGTCATCGCGGGCAGGTTCCACTTCGTCTCGACCAGCTTGCAGATGCTCGTGTGGTCGTACACGGTGTGCGAGACGTGGTTCTTGCGCGCCCACGGCGAGACGAACGCGCACGGCACACGGAAGCCGTACCGGGCGAACCCGTCGTAGGCCGGCTCGCCCTTGGACACGGCGGGCGGGATGTCGTCCGGCGGGATGGCCTTGGGCGGCGGCACGTGATCGTAGTACCCGCCGTGCTCGTCGTAGGTCCAGATGAGCAGCGTGGTCTCCCACTCCCGCCCGTGCATGACCGCCCTGACCACCTCGGCCGCGAACGCCTCACCGACCGCGATGTTCTGCGGATCCTCCTCGGAGTGGGTGCCGTAGTCCGGGTCGATGATGCTGAAGCCCGGCAGGCGGCCCTCTTTGGCGTCCGTGAAGAACTGCCCGATCGGCACCACCTTGCTGCCGAAATTGTCGAAGTACAGCTGCGGGAACAGCAGCGTGGACGGGGTGGTGGCGTAGTAGTTGCGCCAGCTGATGTGGTTCTTGTCGAGCGCGTCGAAAAGCGTCCCGTTCGCCGGGTAACCGAGCGGGAAGGTGTCGTCGATCATGCCCAGCGAGGTAGCCGCCATCAGGTAGCGGCGGTTCGGGAAGGTCTGCCCGAGCAGCGAGCAGAAATACCGGTCGGCGATCGGGAACTGCGAGGCCAGCGAGTAGTAGAACGGCTGGTCCTGCTGCTGCCAGTAGCCCATCGCCACCGGCCCGCTGGCGGACTTGACGAAGCCGTTGTTCTTCCCCCCCGCGTACTGGATGTGGCTCTGCTGCCACTCCTGGCTGGGCTGGCCGGAGGGCTGGCAGGTGGTCGGCATGCGGAAGGCGTGCTGGATCTTCTTCCCGCCCGGGTAGGGGTTGGTCTCCACCGGCTTGCCGCCCTTGCCCAGGGTGAAGCCGTCCGCCCCGGCCCGGCCCAGCATGCCGAGCTTGTTGTCGTAGGAGTGGTTCTCCATCATGAGCACGACGATGTGCCGGATCAGCGGAATCGTGTCCGTGCCGGCGGGCAGCTTCGGATAGGGCAGCGAACCGGGCTTGCGCAGCCCCGTGGCGGCGGTCAGCGTGGCCGCGAGTTCGGGCGAGGAGGCCGGCCTGGGCGCGTCCCGCCAGGCCCCGGTGCCCGCGACGGCGCCGGCCGTCGCCCCGGCCGCGAGGCCCGCCATGAGCAGCTTGCGCCTGGTCGGGCCCGCGCCGGGCTCCTGACCTGCGGCACCGTCGCCGCCCGGCATCATGTCGCGCATGCCCATGACGTCCTCCTGTCTGTTACGCGCCAGTAGGGGCTGCTGGAAGTTTGCCAACTCGGGCAGACCCGCACAAGACGTGCCGGATGACAGCGAAGCGGCGCGCTGGCGTCGCGCCAGTGACCGCGGCGGCGGTGACTAGGATTCGCCTCAACCGGGAGGAGACAGATGGGGCCGTTGCGTGGGATCACCGTTATCGAGATCGCCAGCCTGGCCCCCGCGCCGTTCGGGTGCATGGTGCTGTCCGATCTCGGCGCGGACGTGCTGCGGGTGGACCGGGTCGAGCAGTGCGGCCCGGACGCGCCGGCGCCGGCCGACCCACTGGTGCGCAACCGCCGGTCGATCGGGCTGAACCTCAAGGACCCCGCCGGGGTGGGGCTGCTGCTCCGCCTGCTGGAGCGGGCCGATGTGCTGGTCGAGGGGTTCCGGCCGGGGGTGGCCGAGCGGCTCGGCTTCGGCCCTGAGGTGTGCCTGCGGCGCAATCGCGGCCTGGTCTTCGCCCGGATGACCGGGTGGGGGCAGGACGGGCCGCTCGCGCCGACCGCCGGGCACGACATCGACTACATCGCGGTGTCCGGCGCGCTGCACGGGATCGGGCGTCCCGGCGAGCGGCCGGTGCCGCCGCTGAACCTGGTCGGCGACTTCGGCGGCGGCGGCATGCTGCTCGCCATCGGGGTGCTCGCCGCGCTGCTCGAGCGCGCCCGCTCCGGGCTCGGCCAGGTGGTCGACGCGGCCATGGTGGACGGCTCGGCGCTGCTCAACTCGTTCCTCTACGGGCTGCTGCCGCAGGGGGCGTGGACCGGCGAGCGCGGCCGCAACCTGCTGGACGGCGGCGCGCCGTTCTATGACACCTATGAGACCGCGGACGGCCGGTACGTCGCGGTCGGCGCGCTCGAGCCGAAGTTCTACGCGGCGCTGCTGGACGGCCTGGCGCTGGCCGGCGAGAGCCTGCCGGCGCAGTACGACCAGGCGGGCTGGCCGCGGCTGCGGGAGCGGTTCGCCGAGGTGTTCCGGCAGCGCACCAGGGCCGAGTGGGCGGCGGTGTTCAGCGACTCGGACGCGTGCGTGGCCCCGGTGCTCACCCCGATGGAGGCGCCGGGCCACCCGCACAACACGGCCCGCGGCACCTTCACCGGCGGCGACGGCTCCGGGCCGGCGCTCCCGGTGCAGCCGTCCCCGGCACCGCGGTTCAGCCGCACGCCGGGCAGGCCGCCGCGGGCTCCGTCCCGGCCCGGCGCCGACACCGGCGACGTGCTGGACGGCCTCGGCCTGTCCGGCGCCGAGATCGGCACGCTGCGCACGGCCGGCACCGTGGCCTGAGCACGAGCTCGCGCTAGGCGCCGCCGCGGCGGGAGTCCGGCGGCTCGGCTGCCTCCCGGCGGCGCCAGTCCTCGGGCAGCGCCACCTCGAGCACGTCGTCCACGGTGATCACGCCGAGCATGGCGGACCGGTCGTCCACCACCGGGATCGTCATCAGGTTGTAGTCGGTCATCAGCACCGCCACGTCCACCGCGTCGGTGCTGGCACCGACCCGCACCGGGTCGGTGTCGCTGACCGAGATGAGCTCGGCCGCCGGGTCGGCCTGCAGCACCGCGGCCAGCGGCGCGACACCCAGCAGCCGCCCGCCGTCACCGACCACGTGCACGCTGGTCAGCGCCTCCGGCTGGATGCTGACCGCGGACCGGACGGCGGCGATCACGTCACCGGCCGTGGCGCTGGCGGGCAGCGCGAGGAAGTCCACGTTCATCAGGCCGCCGGCGCTGGTCGGGTTGAACCCCATCAGCGTCAGTACCTTGGTGTGCTGCCCGGGCGGCAGCAGGTCGAGCACCGGCTGGCGGCGCCGCTGCGGCAGTTCGGCGATGGCATCGGCGGCGTCGTCGGCGCGCATCCGGCTGAGCACCTCGGCCACCTCGGCGTCCGAACGCGTGCCGAACAGCTGGCTCGCCTTGTCCTCGTCCAGCTCCTCGAACACGTCGGCCTCGAGTTCCGGGTCGGCGTGCACCCGCCCGAGGATCTCGGTCTGCTCCTCCTTGGAGGCATCTTCCAGCAGGTCGGCGATCTGGGCTGGCTTCAGCCTGCGGACCCGGGCGAACGGGCCGCGCAGCACCGCACTGGCGGTGTGCCCGATCAGCGCCTCGAACTGGCCCTGGTCGCGGAACACCTCACCGGGGCCCTGGCCGAGCAGTCCGCGCAGCGGCCGTGGGCGGCGCGTCGCCACGGCGGACAGCAGCCACTCCCCCGCGCGCGGGGCCAGCTGCAGGTCGGCCGCCCGGACCAGCCGCGCGTGCTCGACGTCGATCAGCCGGTGCCCGAGCAGGTCGGCACGCAGCAGCACCTCGCCGTCCCGCCGCTCGAACCTGCGCAGGTCCAGCCGGGCGCTGGCCAGCTTCAGCTCCGCACCGCCGAGCGAGCTGACCTGGTCGATCGGGATGAAGACCTGCCGCTTGCCGACCTTGCCGACCAGGCCGGTTACCAGCGGGCGGTCGCCGCCGCGGAGCCGGACGATGACGTCGGACAGGCGGCCGAGGGATTCGCCGTCCCGGGCGGTGAGCGGGCGGCCGAGCAGATCCGACAGCTTGATGGCCGGACCGCTTCCGGTGCCGGGATCGGGGCCGCCCTGCGTCGCGGTCATCTGGGCATGCTCCCATCGGTCGGTGACCGCCCGGCGGTGCTCCCCGAAGATGGGCGATCACGGCACCACTACCATGCCACGCGGCGGCTAACAGCAGGTGTAGTCGCGTATGCAACGCGGAGTGAGGGCGTATGCAGCGCGTTAGCGGTGGTATGAAGGCGTGAGCAGTATGAGGAGGAGAGCGTGGCCATACGCAGGGCGACGGGCGTGCTCGGCGGGCAGGCACCGGTACCGGTACCGGACAGTTTCGGCTACTCGCTGAAGAACCGCCTGCTCGGCCGGCCGCTGGTCAATGAGCAGCTCGCCGAGCAGCGGCTGTCCAAGCCGCTGGCACTCGGGGTGCTGTCGCCGGACGGCATCTCCTCGTCTGCGTACGGCACCGAGGAAATCCTCATCGCCCTGCTGCCCATCGCGGGCCTGGCGGCGTTCACCCTGATCCTGCCGCTGACCCTGGTCATCTTGTTCGTCATGACGCTCGTGGTGCTCTCCTACCGCGAGGTCGTCATGGCGTACATCAGGCCGGGCGGGTCGTACGTGGTGGCCCGGGAGAATTTCGGGCCCAGGGTCGCCCAGGTCGCCGCGGTGGCGCTGCTGATCGACTACGTGGTCACCGTGGCCGTGCAGACCGCTGGCGGGACCGCAGCCGTCGTCTCCGCGTTCCCGGCACTGATCCCCTACACCAAGCCCATCACGATCGGCGTGATCCTGCTGCTCTGCTACGGCAACCTGCGCGGGCTCAAGGAGGCGGGCCGGGCGTTCGCGGTGCCGACGTACCTGTTCGTCTGCTCAGTGCTGCTGGTGATCGGTGTCGGCGTGGTCAGGGAACTCCTCGGCAACCTGCCCCAGTACAACCCGCACAGCCTGCCCGACCACTACGCCATCGGCAGCGGCGCCAATGGCCTGATCAGCGTCGCCATGATCTTCACTCTGCTCCGTGCGTTCGCCAACGGCGGTGCGTCGCTGACCGGCATCGAGGCGGTCAGCGACGCGGTCGGCGCGTTCCGCCCGCCCGAGGGGGTCAATGCCCGGCGGGTGCTGGTCGCCGAAGGCATTCTGCTGGGCACCCTGGTCGCGGGCATCTCCTGGCTGGCCCACGTGACCCGGGCCACCCCGCGGATGTCCGGCGCTCCGACCGTGCTCGCCCAGGAGGCGACCGCCGCTTTCGGCGGGGGCTTCGGCCGGGTGCTGTTCTTCATTGTGCAGGCCGCCACCGCGCTCATCCTCTATACCGGCGCGAACACCAGCTTCAACGGCTTCCCGTTCCTGGCCAGCTACGTGGCCAGCGACGCGTTCCTGCCGCGCTGGCTGCTCAAACGCGGCCACCGGCTGGTGTTCTCCAACGCGATCGCCCTGCTGACCGTGGTCTCGGTGATCCTGATCATCATCCGCGGGGCGAACGTGAACAGCCTCGTGCCGATGTACGCGATCGGCGTGTTCACCGCGTTCTGCATGGCCGGCTTCGGCATGGCCAGATATCACAAGCGGCGCAGGGAGCGGGGCTGGCGGCGCCGCTATGTCATCAACACCGCCGCGGGTGTGATGACCGCGATCGTCGTGCTCATCTTCGCCGTGGTCAAGTTCACCGAGGGCGCGTGGATCGTGGTCGTGCTGTTCCCCATCCTGGTGTTCGCCCTGATCCGGCTCAACCGGGAGTACGGAATGGAGGCCGAGGTGCTGGCCACCATATCCGGCCGCCAGCCGCCGCCGCTGCCGGCCTACTCCCGTCGCACCGTGTACGTGTTCGTGGACAGCTTCGACCTGGCCACGCTGGCTGCGCTGCGCTACGCGCGCAGCCTGCGGCCGACCTCGCTGCGTGCGGTGCACTTCGTCATCGACAGCGCCCGGGCCGACGCGCTGCGCGAGCAGTGGATGCAGTCCGACCGGGGGGTGCCGCTCGACTTCGTGGACGTGCCGGACCGGCGGCTGGTCAGCGCGGCCGCCGAACTGGTCAGCGAGGAGGTCGAGACGCCGGGCACGCACGTGACCGTGGTGCTGCCGCGGCGCAGCTACTCGCCGCTGCTCGGCCGGTTCCTGCACGACCGCACGGCCGACAAGATCGCCGGGGCGGTGAGCCGGATCCCGCGCTCCGCGGCCACGATCATCCCGTTCGACGTGTCCAGCCGGGTGGAACTGCTGCAGCAGCGGCAGGCCGCCAAGGCGATGAAGCTGGCCGAGCAGCAGGGCACGGCGAAGCCTGATGGTGAGCCGGTTCCCGGCACACAGCCGCAGCCGTCCCCGGCCGGGGCCAAGGGCAAGGGTAAGCCGGCCGGCAAGGGCGGGGGTACCGACGGCCACGCCAAGTACCGCAAGCCGGTGCCGTCCCGGGGCGCCGACCCGATCGGCAGCCTGACCAAGCCCGGCCGGGCCACCGTGGAGGGCCGGGTGCGCAGCGTCGAGATCCGCCCGGTTGAGCACAACACCGTGCTCGCCGCCGAGGTCGCGGACTCCACCGGCGAGCTCACCGCGCTGTTTTACGGCCGCTCGCACATCCCCGGCCTGATCTGCAGCGCCCGGGTGCGGTTCCGCGGCACGGTCGGCCTGCGCGGCGGGCGCCCGTTCATGGTCAATCCCACCTACGAGCTGCTCGGCCCGGCCGGGCCCGATGCCGGGGGAAGCACCGGGGACGGCGACGGCGGCGGCTGAACCGGCCCGCGGGCCAGGGGGGTGGCCACGTGGGGGCGGGCCGCGTCCGTCATCATGACGGGCCGGCCAGCAGCTCGTAGGTGGGGTTTATCATCTCCGGCACGCCGTTGCGGATGCCGAACGCGCCCTTGAGACAGATCTTGACCCCCGGCTCGAGGCCCGGGATGTGCTGGCGCCCGTAGAACATCGCGGTCAGCTCGCCGGTGGAGTCCGCGACCGTGCATGCGAGCACGCAGCTCTCCCCGACCGGCCGGATCTCGATGCTGCGTACCCGCCCCACGACCTTGGCCCGGCCGTGCGTGGCCAGGCTGCCGATCGGGGCAGCCCCGGACGGCGGGACCGGCCGCTCGTAGCCGGCCGTGCCGGGCTTGCGCGGCGGGCCCCCCGCCGGGCGGCCGCGGTGCCTGATCCCCGACCGCCAGCCGCCGCCGTTCCTCGTCGCCTGCGGCGTCGGTCCGCTGGCCGGGGCGGCCGGGACGGTGGCGGGATGCTGCTCAGCTCCGTGCGCCGCCCCGGTCGGCGCCGTGCCGGCGGTTCCGGCGGTGCTGGCCGTTGCGCCCTGCCCGGCCTCCGCGCCAGCGCTCATGCCATCCGGCGGGTGCCCGTGGGCCCTAGCCGTCTCCCGCTCATGCAGCACCTCAAGCCGACTCTGCACGTCGTAGGGGATGATCGTCGCCGCCGAGCGCGGGATGCGGCTGACCGCCGCGGCGATCTTGTCCGCGGTCCGGTCGTGCAGCAGCCGGCCGAGCAGCGGCGAGTAGCTCCGCCGGGGCAGAATCACGGTCACGTGCGTGCCCGGATCCGCGGTCTCCTGACTGACCAGGTCGGCCGCCGCCCGGGCGACGCGCCGGTCTGGGCAGTCCACGAGATCCAGGACCACGCCACGGTCCGCTCGTGCCCACTCGCCGCGCAGTTTGTCGGCTCGCGCGCCGTCGATCATGAAGTGCACCGCGCGCAGCGAAGTCGGCCGCAGGCTCCGCGCGTAGCGCAGCGCGGCTAGCGTGGCGAGGTCGAAGCTGTCCACGAAGACCAGCACGATACGCCGCCCATAGTGCGGCGCGGGCGGCGGCTGGCGGCCGCTGATCGTCTCCAGCACCTGGCTCTCCATCCGGTACTCCCGGTTGAGCCGGATGAACGCGAACACCCCGATCGGGAACACCACCACGACCAACCAGGCGCCAGCGGTGAACTTCACGATCGCGAAGATCAGGACGACCAGCGCCGTGTAGATGCCGCCCGCGAGGTTGATGACCAGCCGCCGACGCCAGCCCTGCTCCTTCTGCCGGAGGTGGTACAGCACCATGCCGAACCCGGCCATCGAGAAGCCGGTGAACACGCCGATCGCATAGAACGGGACCAGGTTGGCGGTGTTGGCTCCGACCACGAGCAGCAGGGCGAGCGCCAGCACGGTGAGCACGACGATGCCGTTGGAGAACACCAGCCGGTGGCCGCGCTTGTTGAGCCAGCGGGGCAGGAAGGAGTCCCCCGCGACGAAGCTGGCCAGAAAGGGAAAGCCGCTGAAGCTGGTGTTGCCGCCGGTGAACAGGATGGCGGCGGCACCGATCTGGAGGACGTAGAACAGGATGTGGCCGCCCAGCGTATGACCGAAGATCAGGCCAGCCTCCTGGGAGACCACCGTCGGGACGCCGTCCTTGTACGGGACCGCGTGTGTGACGTGGGCAATCCAGGAGATCCCGCCGATCAGGAAGGCCACGATCGAGCCCTGGATGATCAGCACCTGCCGGGCGTTCCTGCCCTCCGGCGGGCGGAGCGCGCTGACCGCGTTGGACACCGCCTCGATCCCGGTCAGCGAGGATCCGCCGTTGGCGTAGGCCTTGGCCAGGATGTAGATGGCGGCGAAGGCGATCAGCCCGCTCGTGTGGTGCCCGATGGCGACCGTCCCGGAGTGCCACGGGACGTGTGCCAGGCCGCCGCCGAATGCCTCGCGGGCCAGCCCAACGATGATCATCAGGCCGACCGACGCGGAGAACAGGTAGGTCGGCAGCGCGAACGTCTTGCCGTTCTCCCTGACCCCCAGCAGGTTGACGTAGCACATGATCAATGTCGCGGCGACCGCGATGATCAGCAGGGTCGTCTTGTCCCCCAGCGGCTTGCTCAGGGCCGGGAACGTGGACAGCACCGCCGCGCTGCCGGCCGCCGTCTGCACGGCCACGGTCACTACGTAGTCGACCATCAGCGCGACCGCGGCGACCTGGGCCACCCTGGGCCCGAAGTTCTCCCGCGCCACCACGTACGAGCCGCCGGCCCTGGTGTAGACCGTGACCACCTCGCGGTAGGACAGCACGACGAGCACGATGCCGAGCAGGATCACCCCGGTCATCGGCAGTAGCAGGTTGAACGCGGTCAGGCCGAAATACGGCAGCAGTATGTAGAGGATCAGCTCCGAGCCGTAGTTCGCCGATGAAATCCCGTCACAGGACAGCACGCCCAGGGCCAGTGGCTTGGACAGCCGCTCCTCGCTGAGCTGCTCGTTCACCAGGGGCGGGCCGAGCAGGCGGCGCTTCACCGAGTACCAGAAGCTCTCCGGGAGGTCGGCATGCCGACCGCCGCCGAGCAGATCAGCCGCCTTTGTTACGGCCACCAGTTATCTGCCTTTCGTCGTGGGCCCGGATGTGCCTGCGGCCGGTCCTCAACTGACGCTAGGCGGCCCGGAAGCGAGCCGCCGTCAGGGCCACGTCAAGACTGGTGAGCTGGGCGTTAAGGTTTCATCAAGATCATCGAATCTGGCCGGATCCGGCGCTGAACTGGCAGCGAGATGACAGCCGGCCACACAGCACGAGGGCTCGCGGCACCGTATGCGCTGCCGGCGGGCTTCGCCGCCCTGCTCGGCGTGGGCACGGTCGCGGCCGCGCTCGGCGGCAGGCTGCCCGGCACCGGCGTGCTGATCGCCTGCGCGGTGGTCGTCGCCCTCATGTCGTTCGTGGCCGAGCCGCTGTCCGCCCCGGCGCTGGCCCTCATCGGCTGGCTGACCACGGCCGGGTTCTCCCGCCCGCCCTACGGCAACCTGCGGGTCACCGGGCCGTTCGCGGTGCACGCGGCGATCGCGGTCGCGGCCAGCGCGGCCGGCGGCGCCGCGCTGGGTGTGCTGTACCGCTGGTCCGCGAGACGGTTCACACTGGTAGGTATGGGCGCACCGACCGGGGCAGGCCAGGGGGGCTGGTCCACGGCCGCCTCCGGGCCCGGTGGGGCACCGTCACCCGCCGCGCCGTTCCCGGTGCGTGACCTGGAGCCGGGGCAGCGGCCGGGCCTGGCCGGCGCCATCGACACCCGCCGCCGGCTCTTCGGCGCGGCACTGGCGCTGGCCGCGATCCCGCTGCTCACGCTGGCCCTGGTGGCCGCCCGGCGGTACCTGAACCTGGACGACGACCTGCTCATCTACCTGGTCGTCGTGGTGGCGACGGCGGTCGTCGGCGGATTCTGGCCGGCCGTGCTGGCCGCGGTGGCCTCCAGCCTGCTGGTCAACTGGTACTTCACCCCGCCGCTGCACACGCTGAGCATCGGCGAGCCGCGGAACCTGCTGGCCCTGGTGCTGTTCGTGACCGTGGCGGTGGCGGTGAGCAGCGTCGTGCACCTGGCCGCCCGGCGCGCCCAGCAGGCCGCGCACAGCCGGGCCGAGGCGGCGTCGCTGCTCACCCTGGCGCAGACCGTGCTCGGCGGCGCGGACACCCCGTCGGCCGTGCTTGAGCACCTCACCACCACCCTGGGCGGGCGGGCCGAACTGCGGGAGCGGGTGGCCGGCCGCTGGGTGCCGGTCGCCGCCAGCGGCGTGCTGGACGACGTGGACGGGGCCGTGCGCATCGACATCCGGCCAGACCTGACGCTGCTGGTGGCCGAGCAGATCCGGCCGGCCAGCCCGGGGCTGCTCGTCGGGTTCGCCGCCCAGGCGGCCGCCGCGCTGGACCGGGAGCGGCTGCGCACCCAGGCCGCACAGGCCGAGGCGCTCGCCGAGGGCAACCGGATGCGCACCGCGCTGCTCGCCGCGGTCAGCCACGACCTGCGCACACCGCTCGCCTCGATCAAGGCCAGCGCCAGCACGCTGCGGCAGACCGACGTCGAGTGGACCGCCGCCGACCAGGCCGCGCTGCTGGCCACCATCGACGCCAACGCCGACCGGCTGGACGCGCTGATCGGCAACCTGCTGGACATGAGCAGGCTGCACACCGGCTCCCTCGACCCCTTCCTGCGGCCGACGGCGATCGACGAGGTGGCGCCGGTGGCGCTGCGCGGGCTGGACGCTGCCGTCGGGTACCTCTCCGGCGGGGAAAACGCCGCCGGGAATCCTTCCGGCAAACAGAGCAGGGCACAGCTCCGGATCGAGGTGCCCGACGGGCTGCCGCTGGTGCGGGCCGACCCCGGGCTGCTCGAGCGGGTGCTGGCGAATCTGTTCTCCAACGCGCTGCGGCACTCACCGCCGACCCGGCCGCCGCTGCTGCGGGCGCGCCAGCTCGACCAGCGGGTGCTGCTGGAGGTCGTCGACCACGGGCCGGGCGTGCCCGACGAGCTGAAACAGCGCATCTTCGAGCCGTTCCTGCGGCTGGACAGGCAGCACGGCGGAGTCGGGCTCGGGCTGGCCGTGGCCAAAGGGTTCGCCGAGGCCATGGGCGGCACCATCGGCGCGGCGGACACCCCGGGCGGCGGGCTCACCATCAAGGTGACGCTGCCCACCACGAGCAGTGACGCGAGGACCGTGCTCGGGGCCGGGCCGTGACCCGGGTGCTCGTCGTGGACGACGAGCCGTCCATCGTCCGGGCGCTGCGGATCAACCTGACCGCGCGCAAATACGACGTCAGCACGGCCACCGACGGCGCGTCCGGGCTGGCCGCGGTGGCCAGGGAGCGGCCCGACGTGATGATCCTCGACCTCGGCCTGCCCGACATGGACGGCACCGAGGTGATCCGCGGCGTCCGCGGCTGGTCGTCCACGCCGATCATCGTGCTGTCGGTGTGGGGGCAGGAGAACCAGAAGGTGGCCGCGCTGGACGCGGGCGCGGACGACTACGTGACCAAGCCGTTCGGCATGGACGAGCTGCTGGCCCGGCTGCGGGCGGCGGTCCGCCGGGCGGCCCCGGCGCCTGACGAGCCGGTCGTCTCGACCGGGCACTTCACCGTCGACCTCGCGGCCAAGCGGGTGACCAGGGACGGTGGCGGCGACGTGAGCCTGACCCCGACCGAGTGGCAGCTGCTGGAGGTTCTGGTCCGCAACCGGGGCCGGCTGGTCACCCAGCGGCAGCTGCTGCAGGAGGTGTGGGGCCCGGCGTATGAGACCGAAAGCAACTACCTGCGGGTCTACGTGGCACAGCTGCGCCGCAAGCTGGAGCCAGAGCCGTCCCGGCCGCGCTACCTGCTCACCGAGCCCGGCATGGGCTACCGGTTCCAGGCCGAGGCGGCACAGCCCAGGGAAAGCCCTCCGGGCTGACCAGGGCGCTGCTCCCACCAGGCACTAGAACGGCGTTCTACTTGCGGGTAACGTGGACGGCAGCCGCGTCAGGGAGGCCGCCGTGAGCACGTACGACCACTACACCACTCCCGTCGAGCGGGAGACCTGGGACGTCCCGGTCGCCGGGGCCACCCGGTTCAACTGGGACTACGACAGCGGCCGCGGCCGCCTGCTGGATCTGTACCAGCGCGGCAAGGACAAGCAGTGGGACGCCACCAAGCGGATCGACTGGGATCTCCCTGTCGACCCGACGAACGTGATGGAACTGCCCGACGACTTCTGCCCGATCTACGGCTCGGCACAGTGGGACAAGCTGTCCGAGGCCGAGCGCAAGGAGCTGAACCACCACCTGTCCGCCTGGCTGTTCAGCCAGTTCCTGCACGGCGAGCAGGGCGCGCTGACGGTGGCCGCGCGGATCGTGGAGTCGGTGCCCGACATGGACTCCAAGTTCTACGCGGCCACCCAGACCATGGACGAGGCCCGGCACGTCGAGCTGTACGCCCGGTTCATGCGGGAGAAGATCGGGCTGTACTACCCGATCAACGACGACCTGGCCAAGCTGCTCGCCGACGCGCTCAGCGACTCCCGCTGGGACATGCCCTACCTGGGCATGCAGGTGCTGATCGAGGGCCTCGCCCTGGCCGCGTTCGGGGTGCACCGGGACATGGCGCAGAACGCCCTGGTCAAGCAGCTGCTGGCGTATGTCATGCAGGACGAGGCCCGGCACGTGGCGTTCGGCCGGCTCGCGCTGCGTGACTACTACGCCGGGCTCACCGAGGCGGAGCGGGCCGAGCGTGAGGACTTCGTGGTCGAGGGCTGCTATCTGATGCGCAACCGGTTCCGCGGGCGGGAAGTCTGGGAGCGGATGGGCTTCGACGTGGCCGAGTGCCTGGAGTTCACCGAGAACTCGCCGGTGCAGCAGGCGTTCCGGACCCTGCTGTTCAGCCGGATCGTGCCGTGTGTGAAGGACATCGGCCTGTGGGGCCCCCAGGTGCAGCACGCCTACCTGGACCTCGGTGTGCTGGACGCGTCGAAGACCGACCTGGAGGCGCTGATGCGCCAGGACGAGGAGATCGCCGAGAAGGTCGACGCGGAGAAGTACGCCGCCGAACTGGCCACCCGCCAGGCCGAGGTGAACACCGCCATCTCCGCAGGCGCCGCGGACTGACTGTGCTTATCTGGCCGGAAAGATAAACCCGCCGGCTGCGTCAGCCGCCGCCGAGCCGCTCCAGCCGGCGGAACGCGCGCTCGTCGCTGCGCCGGGCCAGCAGCCGCAGCGCCCCCGGCGCGATCCGCGACAACGCGTAGCCGACCTGCGCCTCGGCGTTCACCGGCACCACGGCCCGGTTGGCCAGCACCGCGCGCAGCACCGCGGCCGCCACCTTCTCCGGCGGGAAGTTCCGCCGCGCGAAGGCCCTGGCCGCGCCGGCCCGGATCCGCTCCTCCACCGCGCCGCTGGTGCCGGCGTAGTGCGCGGCGGTCCCGATGCCGGTGTTGGTGAAGCCCGGGCAGATCGCGGTCACGCCGATCCCGGACACCGCCAGCTCGGCCCGCAGGCACTCGCTGAGCATCCGCACCGCGGCCTTGGTCGCCGAGTAGGCGGGCAGCATCGCGGTCGGCGCGAACGAGGCGGCCGAGGCGATGTTGACCAGGTGGCCGCCGTCGCCGCGCTCGGCCATCTGCGCGCCGAACAGCCGGCAGCCGCGCACCACGCCGAGCAGGTTCACGTCCACGATCCGCTGCCAGTCCTGCTCGGTGTGCTTGAGGAACGACCCGGCGATCGCGATGCCGGCGTTGTTCACCACCACGTCCGGCACGCCGTGCCTCTCGCGCACCGCGGCGGCGAACCGCTCCATGCCGTCGGTGCTGGTCACGTCCACCTGGTAGGAGTGCGCCACGCCGCCGCGGGCGCGGATCAGCTCGCACGTGCGTGCGGCCGGCTCCGCGTCCAGGTCGGACGCGACCACCTCGGCGCCGTTGGCCGCGAACGCCAGGCTGACCGCGCGGCCGATGCCACGGCCCGCGCCGGTGACGACGACGAGATTCCCGCTGAACGGCTGCCGCCCGGGGCTGGCGTCGGCCCGCCGCAGTTCGCGGGTGGCCGGCGCCCCGTCCACGTGCGCGGCGAACTCGGTGATCCACCGGGCCAGCTGCGGCGCGTGCGTCCGCGGGATCCAGTGCGTCGCCCGGGCCCGGCGCAGCCACAGCCGTGGCGTGTAGCCGCGCGCGGACAGCTGGGTCTGCTCGCCGATGAACCGGTCCCGGGTGGCCACCACGACCTGCACCGGGATGTCCACCTTGACCGGCTGCGGCCGGGCCATCCGGCGCGGCATGTTCGCCCGGTACAGCGACAGTCCGTTGACCGCGTCCTGGGTGATGGTGTCGGCCGGGTGGCCGGGCCGTGGCTCGACCCCGCCGGCCCGCAGCATCCGGCCCCAGCCCCGGCCGAGGCCGCCCCGCCAGGCCAGTTCGGGCAGCACCGGCAGCTGGAAGAAGCCGATGTACCACGACCTGGACAGCTGGCCGGCCAGGTCGGCGAGGCCGCGCGGGCTGCGCAGCGCGCGGCGGCGCAGCCAGGCGCTGGCCTGGTCCAGCGACGGCCCTGACATCGAGGTGAACGAGGCCACCCGGCCCGCCAGCCGGGGCGTGCTCACCGCCTCCCAGCACTGCAGCGAGCCCCAGTCGTGCCCGACCAGGTGGACCGGCCGGTCCGGGCTCACCTCGGCGATGACGGCCTCCAGGTCGGCGGTGAGCCGGCCGAAGGCGTAGCCGGCGGTGCTGCCCGGGGCGGTGGACGCACCCGCGCCGCGGACGTCGTAGCTGACCACGTGGAAGCGGCCGGCCAGCAGTTCGGCCAGTTCGTCCCAGACGCCGCTGGTGTCCGGGTAGCCGTGCACCAGCACGACGGTGGGATGAGCGGGGTCGCCGCGCTCGGTGACGGCGAGCTTCACGTCGCCCGCGTCCAGCCTGCTGCGGCGCACCGGGTGGGGTACGGCCGGCCCGGTCGGATCCATCGTGCCCTCCTCGCGGTGTCCCAGCGCCAGGTGACGGCGCCGGGAAACCATTATGGACATCTTTGCGCCAAGAGTTACTCGCGGGTAGCCCCATGGCGGGTGAAAGTTGAGAGGTAGCCAGCAGCCGGCACCGGGTAGGGAACGTCGTGTGAGCCCATCACGCCCCCAGCCTTTTTCCCGCGGCGCGGGACGCCCGCGTGACGCCGGCGACCCTGCCACCCCCCACGACGGCGCCCACCAGCGGCCGCGCCGCGGCCCGCTGCCGCGGCCGGTCGAACTGGCCGAACGGCTCAGCCGGGCCAGCGCGCTGGACGGCGCGAGCAGCCTGCTGAGCAGGGCGGTGCGCAGGACGCTGCGCCGCACCGGCACCGCCGACCTGCTGCACGGCGTGCCGCTCGGCCAGCCGGCCCATCCGCCGCTGACCCAGCTGCCGATCGGCTGCTGGGCCTCGTCGGTGCTGCTCGACCTGCTGCCCGGGACGTCACGGGCGGCGGGCGCGCTGATCGCCGCGGGGATCGCCGGCACCGTGCCGGCCGCCGCGGCCGGGCTGGCCGACTGGTCCACGCTGCACCGTGAGCAGCAGCGGGTCGGGCTGGTGCACGCCGCGTCCGGCGCCACCGCGACGGCGCTGTTCTCCGCGTCGCTGCTGGCCCGGGCGGCCGGGCGGGAGCGCAGCGGCAAGCTGCTGTCGCTGGGCGGCCTGACCGTCGCCGGGGCGGGCGGGTACCTCGGCGGGCACCTGGCCTTCCGGCTGGGCGCGGGGGCCAGTCACGCCGAGCCGGTCGCGCACCTGGCCCCGCTCGGCTGGCACGATCTGTGCCGGGTGCGGGATCTGCCGGACGGGCGGCTGGTCCGCAAGACGCTCGGCTACCTGAACCTGCTCGTGCTCCGGCAGGGCACCGGGGTCCGCGTGCTGGCCGACCACTGCGCGCATCTGGGCGGCCCGCTGCACCAGGGCCGGCTCAGCGAGGAGAACGGCGACGTGTGCGTGGTGTGCCCGTGGCACGGCAGCACGTTCCGGGTCGCCGACGGGTCGGTGCTGCACGGCCCGGCCACCGCGCGCCAGCCGGCCTTCGACACCCAGATCACCCCGTCCGGCACCGTCCAGGTCCGCCCGCGCCCCTGACCGCCGGCCTGAGCCGGCCCGGGACGGCCCGGGCTGGGTCAGGTCGCCGCCCAGGCGGTCCAGCGGGACTGGCGGCGCTCGACGGTGAGCCGCACGCCGAAGCACTCGGACAGGTGCCGCTCGGTGAACACCTGGCCGAGCGGCCCGCCCGTCACCACGCTGCCCTCGCGCAGCAGCAGCGCGTGGGTGAAGCCGTCCGGCACCTCCTCGACGTGGTGCGTGACCAGCACCATCATCGGCGCCTTGGCGTCGCGGGCCAGCGCGGACAGCCGCCGCAGCAGGTCTTCCCTGCCGCCCAGGTCCAGTCCCGCGGCCGGCTCGTCGAGCAGCAGTATCTCCGGGTCGGCCATCAGCGACCTGGCGATCTGCACCCGTTTCCGCTCACCCTCGGACAGCGTGGCGAACCTGCGGCGGGCCAGGTGCGCGCAGCCCAGCGCGTCCAGCAGCAGGGTGGCCCGGGCCAGGTCGGTGGCCTCGTACCGCTCCTTCCACCGGCCGAGGATGGCGTAGGACGCGGTCAGCACGAGGTCGATGACCTTCTCGCCGGGGCGCACCCGGTCGGCGACGGCGGCGCTGGCGAAGCCGACCCTGGCCCGCAGGTCGAACACGTCCACCCGGCCCAGCCGCTGGCCCAGCACGTCCACCGTGCCGGTGGTGGGGAACAGTTGCGCGGCGGCCAACTGCAGCAGCGTGGTCTTGCCCGCGCCATTCGGGCCGATGAGCACCCAGCGCTCGTCCTCGTGCGCCGTCCAGTCGACGTCGTGGATCAGCATCGACTCCTCCCGCCGGACGCCCACGCCACGCATCCGCAGGACTTCATCGGACATCCGGACATCCTTCCGTCGCCTTCGCCCAGAGGAGAACCTACTCCCGCTGTCCCGGGCGGTCAGGCCGGGGTTCGCGGGCCGGCCGCCCAGTCCCCGTCGCCGTGCGTGACCGCGTACAGCGCGGCCTGCGTGCGGTCCTGCACCCCGAGCTTGGCCAGCACCGAGCTGACGTGGGTCTTGACCGTCTTCTCGGCCACGCCCAGGGCCCGCGCGATCTCCCGGTTCGACCGGCCCTGCCGGATCTGCCCGAGCACCTCGCGCTCCCGGCCGGTGAGCACGGCCAGGCCGCTGGTCGCGGCCCGGTCGCGGTCCCGGCGCAGCAGCATCCCGGCCGTCTCGGCCGGCAGCAGCAGGTTGCCGTCGTGCACCGAGCGGATGGCCCGCAGCAGCGCGTCCGGGTCGACGTCCTTGTACAGCAGCCCGGCCGCGCCTGCCTGCAGCGCGGCGTGCGCCGCGGCCGGGTCGGTCACGCTGGTCAGCACCAGCGTGCGGGCCGGGATCCGGCGCGCGGCCAGGTCCGCGATCACGTCCGGGCCCCTCATGCCGGGCATCTTCAGGTCGAGCAGGATCACGTCCGGGCTGAGCTCGGCGGCCAGCCTGGCCACGTCCGGGCCGTCCGGCGCCTCGCCGACCACCTCCATGTCCCCGGCCACCTCGAGCAGCACCCGCAGGCCCTGCCGCACCACCGGATGATCGTCGGCGATCAGCACCCGGATCCGCTGGCCGCCGCCCGCGCCAGGCCCGCCGCCGGTCATCGCCGGCCCCCCTGATCGGCGGGATTTGCCTGGCCGGAATGACCCCCTGCGGTACTTGCCTGGCCGGAAAGCCGCCCTACGGCAATGTCCAGCCGGACCGTGGTTCCCTCGCCCGGCGCGCTGCGCACGGTCAGCACGCCGCCGGCCTGCTCGGCCCGCTGCCGCATCGAGCTGAGACCGAGACCAGCGGGCGGCGCACCGGGGGCGAACCCGCGCCCACTGTCGGTGACGACCAGGGTGAAACGCGAAGCCGTTCGGCATATTGAAATGTCTATGCCGGGCGAGCCGGAGTGCCGCAGCGCATTGTGCAGGGCCTCCTGGGCGACCCGGTAGACGGCGGTGTCGCGGGCCGCGCCGAGCGACGGGACGTCGCCGGCCGTGACGTTGACGCGGATCCCGTGAGCCAGCCCGGCCAGCGCCGCGTACCGGCGCAGCGACTCGGCCAGCCCGCATTCGGCCAGGTCGGGCGGGGCGAGCCCGCTGATCACCGCGCGCAGTTCGGCGTGCGCGGCGCCGGTCAGCGCGGTGACGCTGTCCATCTCCGCGGCGGCGCGGGCCGGATCCCTGGTCGCCAGCACGGACGCCGCGCGCGCCTTGGCCCGGATGCTGAACAGCTTCTGTGACACCGCGTCGTGCAGTTCCCTGGCCAGCCTGGCCCGCTCCTCCATCACCGACAGTTCGCCGACACGCTCGTACAGCCGGGCGTTGATCAGCGCGATCGCCGCGTGCGCCGCGAACAGGCCGAGCAGCCGCTCGTCGCGGGCGGTGAAGCCGCCGGGCGCGGTCTTGTTGGCCACGAAGATGATGCCGAGCGTCTCGGCGCCGTCCTTGATCGGCACGCCGAGGAAGTCGGCCAGCTGCGGGTGCGCGGCCGGCCACCAGCCGCCGAACCGCGGGTCGGCCTGGATGTCGGCCAGCCGCTGCGGCTTGCCCTCCCGCAGCAGCACGGCGAGCATGCCGTGCTGGCGGGGCAGCGGCCCAATGGCCTTCTGCTGCCTGGCGCTAATGCCGTCGGTGACGAACTCGGCGAACGAGCCCTGCTCGTCCGGCACGCCCAGCGCGGCGTACCGCGCGCCGGACAGCGAGCGCGCCGACTGCACGATGACCTGCAGCACGTCCCGCACCGACAGCTGCCGGTTCACCGCCAGCACGGCCTGGCTGACCCGGTACAGCACCTGGTCCTCGTCCGGGACGGGCTGCGTGTCGGGGCGGGCGGTGGTCACGGATATGACGCTACCCGCGGCGGCGCGGCCCGGCATCAGCCACCGGTCCTAGGACAATCGGACTGGGTCCGCCGCGACCGCCGCCCGATGTGCCGCGGCGGCCGGCTGCCTAGCGTCGCCGGTATGACTGCACACCAGCCCATCGCCATCATCACCGGGGCCTCACGCGGCCTCGGCCTCGCCCTCGCCACCGCGCTCGCGGCCGACGGCTACCGGCTCGTCGTGGACGCCAGGGACGGCGCCGCGCTGCGCGCCGCCGTGGCCGGGCTCGACGGCATCACCGCCATTCCCGGGGACGTCGCCGACCCGGCGCACCGGGCCGAACTGGCCGCGGCGGCCGCCCGGCTCGGCGGCGCCGGCCTGCTGGTCAACAACGCCGGGACGCTGGGCGCCAGCCCGCTGCCGGCGCTGGCCGACTATCCCGTCGGCGAGCTGCGCAATTCGTTCGAGGTGAACGTGGTCGCGCCGATCGCGCTGACCCAGCTGCTGCTGCCGTCGCTGCGCGAGCGGGGCGGCGCGGTGCTGAACATCACCTCGGACGCGGCGGTCGAGCCGTACGCCGGCTGGGGCGGCTACGGCGCGGCCAAGGCGGCGCTGGAGCAGGCGTCCAACGTGCTGGCCGCGGAGGAGAACGTGGTCCGCGTCTGGTGGGTGGACCCGGGCGACATGCGCACCCGGATGCACCAGGACGCCTTCCCCGGCGAGGACATATCCGGCCGGCAGCTGCCCGCGGCGGTGACCCCGGCGCTGCGCAGGCTCATCGCCGAGCGGCTGCCCAGCGGCCGGTACCGCGCCGCGGAACTGCGGCCGGCCCGCATACCCGGCTCCGGGCCCGCCCCGGTACGCGGCTGACGCCGGGCCCGCCCCGGCACCTTACTGACTGGAGGAGATCATGCTGAACGGCTTCGCCTTGCCGTCCGAGCTGCAGGCCCGCGAGCCGGCGGAGGCACGCGGACTGCCCCGCGACGGGGTCCGCATGCTGGTCAGCCGGCGTGCGGCGGATCAGATCAGCCACTACGGCTTCGGCGAGCTGCCGGACCTGCTGCTGCCCGGCGACCTGCTGGTGGTGAACACCTCGTGCACCGTCCCGGCCGCGGTCCGGCTGGACGGCGGGCTCGCGGTGCACTTCAGCTCGCCACGGCCGGACGGGGGCTGGCTGATCGAGCTGCGCGAGCGCCGGGACGGCAGCACGGTGCCCTACCCGGGCGGCACACCGGGCCAGGTGCTGGACCTGCCCGGTGGCGCCACGCTGACCCTGCGAGACCGGTTCACCACGCTGACGCGGGCCAGCCGGCTGTGGGCGGCCACGCTGTCGGTGGCCGTGCTGCCGTACCTGTACCAGCGCGGCGTGCCGATCCGCTACTCCTACGTCGGCCGGGACTGGCCGCTGGAGTCCTACCAGACGGTGTTCGGCACCAGGCCGGGCAGCGCGGAGATGCCCAGCGCCAGCCGCCCATTCACCCCGGACCTGGTCACCCGGCTGGTCGCCCGGGGTGTGACGATCGCGCCGCTCACCCTGCACACCGGGGTGTCTTCGCTGGAGGGCGGCGAGGACCCCTACCCGGAGCCGTACGACGTGCCGCCGGCCACCGCCCGGCTGGTCAACCTGACCCGGTCCAGCGGCGGCCGGGTGATCGCGGTCGGCACCACGGTGGTGCGGGCGCTGGAGACCGTGGCCGGCCCTGACGGGCGGGTTACGCCGGCGGCCGGGTGGACGTCGCTGAAGGTCACCCCGCAGGCCGGGGTGCACGCGGTGGACGGGCTGTTCACCGGGCTGCACGAGCCGCGCTCGACGCACCTGGAGATGCTCAGCGCGTTCGCCGACGAGGACCTGCTGGGCCGCTGCTACGCCGCCGCCACCGGGCAGGGGTACCTGTGGCACGAGTTCGGCGACACGCACCTGCTGCTGCCGTAGGGCGTCTTTCCGGCCAGGCAAATGCCGTAACCGGCGGGCCGGGTGTCTCCGCCCGGCGTGCCGGGTAGCGTTGCCTGCGCGATGAACGTTCCGCAGACCACGCTGCTCGTCACCCTCACCGGCCGGGACCGGCCCGGGGTGACCGCCCGGCTGTTCGCCGCGCTGGCCCGGCACGACCTCGCCGTGCTCGACGCCGAGCAGGTGGTGATCCGCGGCCGCCTCGTGCTCGGCGTGCTGCTCGGCTGCGCCGGCCCGCCGGACCTGACCGCGATCCACCGGGCGGTCACCGCGCTGGCCGCCGACCTCGGCCTGGAGGCGGAGATCACCGCTGGCCGCGGCGACGAGCCGCGGCGCCGCGGGCGGCTGCACGTGACCGTGCTCGGCCGGCCGCTGACCCCGTCGGCGGTCGCGGCCATCGCCGGGCAGGTCGCCGCGGCCGGGGCGAACATCGACCGGATCGGCAGGCTGGCGCAGCGCCCGGTGACCTGCATCGAGCTCGACGTGTCCGGCGCGGAGCCCGGCGCGCTGCGCGCCGCACTGGCCGCCGAGGCGACCCGCCAGCAGGTGGACGTGGCCGTGCAGCCGGGCGGCCTGCACCGGCGCGCGATGCGGCTGGTGGTCATGGACGTGGACTCCACGCTGGTGCAGGACGAGGTGATCGACCTGCTGGCCGCGCGGGCCGGCTGCGCCGACCGGGTGGCCAGCCTCACCGCGGCGGCCATGCACGGCGAACTGGACTTCACCGCCGCGCTGCGTGACCGGGTGGCGCTGCTCGCCGGGCTGGACCACCGGGTGCTCGACGAGGTGCGGGCCGGGCTGCGGCTGGCGCCCGGTGCGCGCACGCTGATCACGACGCTGCGCAGGCTCGGCTACCGCTGCGGGATCGTCAGCGGCGGGTTCATCCAGGTCATCGAGCCACTGGCGGCCGAGCTCGGCATCGACTACGTGGCCGCGAACACCCTGGAGATCAGCGACGGGATGCTGACCGGCCGGCTGACCGGGCCGGTGATCGACCGGCCCGCGAAGGCCGCGGCGCTGCACCAGTTCGCCCGCCAGGCCGGGGTCCCGGTCAGCCAGGCGGTGGCGGTCGGCGACGGCGCCAACGACCTGGACATGATCGCCGCGGCCGGCCTGGGGGTGGCGTTCAACGCCAAGCAGGTGGTCAGGGACGCGGCCGACGCCGCTGTGAGCGTGCCCTACCTGGACTCGATCCTCTACCTGCTCGGCATCTCCCGGGAGGACGTGGAGGCCGCCGACGCCGCGGCCGAAGACACCGCGCAAGACGCCGCCGGGGTCACCCCGGCCCCGGCCAGCCCGGCAGGCGCCGGCCTAAGCTCAGGAACCGGCTGACGCGGGGGTCCACAGCGCGTGGGCCTCACCAGCGCCCGGCACCAGCCGTGCCCAGCTGCCGAGGCCGATAACCGCGATCGCGCAGGTCGGGAAGTCCAGGTCACCCTGGCCGCTGAGGGTGGCCGCGACCTCCTGGGCGGCCGGGTTGTGACTGATGACCATCAGCGTGGACACCTCGGCTGGCGTCGCGCCGACCAGGTCGAGCGTGAGGTCCTCCGTCGCGCCGTAGAGCTGCGGCTCGTACCAGACCTCGATCTCACGCCCGCCGGCCAGCGCGGCCGCCAGCTCCGCCCAGGTCTGCTCGGTCCGCCGTGCGGACGAGCACAGCACCAGGTCGGGCACGAAGCCGCGGCCGCTCAGCCACTCCCCGGCGGCCCGCGCGTCCCGCCGCCCGCGCCCGGTCAGCGGCCGGTCGAAGTCCGCGAACCCCGGCTTGTGCGTAGCCTTCGCATGCCGCACCACGATCAGCCGCCGCACGCCGGTGCCCGTCATCGGTAGAGCGTGCCGGTGAACTGCCCCGGCCTGTGGAAGGCGCCCACCGCGAAGCCGCCGGCGAAGGCATACAGGTTGTCGCCGGCCGGCTTGCCGGGTGCCCGCGCCGTCCAGGCCAGCTTTCCCGTGGTCAGGTCGTAGCCGTAGACCGGCGCGCCGGTCTTCGGCTGGCGGACATAGGCGATGGTGCCGGTGACCACGACGCTGGTGCCGGCCCCGGGGGGTATTGCGATGGTCTTGTCGTCGGCGGGGTCGCTGCTGAGCACGTGGATCAGGCCGCTCTCGGTGACCGCGACCGAGGCGTGGCCGCCGGGATCGCAGATCTGCGGCGGGCCGTCGCGATCCATCGGCCTGGCGGTGAGCTTCTGGGCCGCTAGCGTGGCCCCGGTTGTCGCGTCGAGCAGGTAGTCCTCCTCGCCGTTGCCGCTGAGCAGCAGCGCGTCCTGGCCGACCGGGTTGACGCTGATCTCGCCGGATGTGCCGCGCGGGGCAGGCACCGTGCGCCGCCACATGAGCTTGCCGTTCGTGCCGTGCAGCGCGATGACCCGCGAGGAGCCGAAGGACGTCGTGTCGGTGATCGCGTAGACGGCACCGCCGGCCGCGGCGAGCAGCCCGTTGGGCGAATCGTAGGGGTCCGTGCTGCCCGGGTCGGCCGTCCACAGATGCTGCCCGGTGGCCGCGTTGTACGCCGCGATCTGGGCGTTGCGGCCCTGCCAGACGTACAGCGTGTCGCGGTCGACGAGGAAGTCGACCCCGCCTTCGGAGAGGCTGGTATCGGATGACACCGACCACAGCCGCTTCCCGGTCGCCGTGGAGTAACCGTCCACCGAGTAAGACCCGCTGGCCGTGGACGACTCCGCGGGATTGGCCAGGATGACCACTCCGGCGTGCGGCAGCAACTCCACCGGGCGGTCGGTGGCGGCGAACGGCGGCAGCGCACAGACCGGGCCCGCCCGGCCCTGCGAGCTCACCGCCGCGATGAACTGCCCCTGGTTGCCGCCGGTCGCGATCACGTACCCGTAGTGCGGCAGCAGGTTCAGATCGGGCTCCGCGGCCGGGACGCCCCTGGGCCGGCCGAGGGTCAGGGACCACGCCTGCTGGCCGCCTGTGCCGGTTATCCGGGAGACCCGCCAGCCCTGCACCGAGTAACCGTCCGCCGGGGCGCCGGGGTCGAGCGCGTCGGGCACGGTGACACCCGTCGCGGAGCCTGCCGTGCGTGGCACGCCCGGCACCGCGCCGACGGGCGGTGGCAGCACCGGATCGTTGGCGTCGACCTCGGCGGAGTCCGGGACCGTCAGGTCACGGCCGGAGCAGTGCACGCTGAGCGCGGCCGGGCCCGAGCTCCCGCAGCCGGCCAGCCCGAGGGCGAGGACGGCCGCGGCGAGCCCGGACCTGGCACAGCGCTTTATGCCGCCGCACGTCGGATGGTTCGGCGCACGCATACGAACCCCCTCCGCTCAGCGCGTCCGGTTGAGTCTAGAGAGGGCTCGTAGCGTCAGGTGGCGGCGGGGGTGGGGGTCTCGGCGGGGGCGCTGGGGCCGGGGGCCGCGGGCTCGTCCGAGATCGCGGCGGCCGACCGCCGCTTGGAGATGACGATGGCGCCCACGATGATGATCACCGCGCCGACGGATACCCCGGCACGCAGCCCGTCGTTGTGGCTGTAGGTCACCACGCTCGGCGCGATCAGCAGCGCGACCAGGTTCATCACCTTGATCAGCGGGTTGATGGCCGGGCCCGCGGTGTCCTTGAACGGGTCGCCGACGGTGTCACCGATGATCGTGGCCTCGTGGGCCGGTGAGCCCTTGCCGCCGTGGTTACCGTCCTCGACCAGCTTCTTCGCGTTGTCCCAGGCACCACCGGAGTTGGCCAGGAAGACCGCCATCAGGACGCCGGCCGCGATCGCGCCAGCCAGGAAGGACCCGAGCGGGGCGTAGCCGACCGCGAAACCGACCGCGATCGGGGTGAGGATCGCCAGCAGGCCCGGAGTGGCCAGCTCACGCAGCGAGTCCGCGGTGCAGATGTCCACCACCCGGCCGTACTCCGGCTTCTCGGTGAAGTTCATGATCCCGGGGTGGTTGCGGAACTGCTCACGCACCTCGAACACGACCCGCTGCGCGGCCCGGCCCACGGCCATGATCAGCAGGCCGGAGAACATGAACACCACCGCGGCTCCCACGATCAACCCGACCAGCACGTTCGGCTTGTCCACCGACAGGCTGAACGAGCCCGCGGACTTGCCGAGCGCGCTCTCCACCTGGGTGCGGAACGAGCCGAACAGAGCGGTCGCCGCGAGCACGGCGGTCGCGATCGCGATGCCCTTGGTGATCGCTTTGGTGGTGTTGCCGATCGCGTCGAGCTGGGTCAGCGTCTGCGCCGGCTCACCCTCGAACTCACCCGACATCTCGGCGACGCCCTGCGCGTTGTCGGTGACCGGGCCGAACGAGTCCATGGACACGATCACGCCGACCGTGGTGAGCAGGCCGGTGCCTGCCAGCGCCACCGCGAACAGCGCGATGGTGGCGTTACCGGTGCCGAGCAGGAACGCGCCAAAGACCGCCGCGCCGATCAGCAGCGCCGAGTAGACCGCGGACTCCAGGCCGGCCGAGACGCCGGACAAGATGACGGTGGCCGCGCCGGTGGCCGAGCTCTCGCCGATCTCCCTGACCGGCCTGCGGTTGGTCTCGGTGAAGTACCCGGTCAGCAGCTGGATGGCGCTGGCCAGCACCAGGCCGATGAGCACGGCGCCGATCGCCAGCCACCGCGGGCTGCCCCCGTGACTCAGGATGCTGTGGTCGGTAACGCCCTTGAGCCCGCTGAAGTGGGCGGGCAGGAACGTGAACGAGGCGACCGCGACCAGAATGGCGGAGATGATCGCGGAGACGAAGAAGCCGCGGTTGATCGCGGTCATCCCGCTGCGGTCACCCTGGCGGGGCCGCACCACGAAGATGCCGATCACCGCGGTGATCACGCCGATCATCGGGACGATCAGCGGGAAGACCAGGCCGTCGTTGCCGAACGCGACCTTGCCCAGGATCAGCGAGGCGACCAGCATGACCGAGTAGGACTCGAACAGGTCGGCGGCCATGCCCGCGCAGTCACCTACGTTGTCGCCCACGTTGTCGGCGATCGTGGCCGCGTTGCGCGGGTCGTCCTCGGGGATGTTCTTCTCCACCTTGCCGACCAGGTCGGCGCCCACGTCCGCGGCCTTGGTGTAGATGCCGCCGCCGACACGCATGAACATGGCGAGCAGGGCAGCGCCGAGGCCGAAGCCCTCCAGCACTTCCGGCGCGTTCCCCTTGAAGATGATCACTACGAGCGCCGCGCCGAACAGGCCGAGGCCGACGGTGAACATGCCGGCCACCCCGCCGCACCGGAACGCGATGCGCATCGCCCGCTGCGGGCCGCTCTCCTTCGCGGCGGCGGCCACCCGAACGTTGCCACGCACGCACAGTGACATCCCGGTGAACCCGGTCAGCCCCGAGAACAACGCTCCGACCAGGAAGAATATGCTCCGGCCCCAGCGCACGCCGCCGGTGTCAGCGGGCAGCAGGAGCAGTATGAAAAAGAGCAGGACCACGAACACACCGAGCGTCCTGAACTGCCGCTTCAGGTAGGCGGCGGCACCCTCCTGGACGGCGCGCGAGATCTCCTGCATCTTCGCGCTGCCCTGGCTGGCGGCCAGTACCTCCCGTACCAGCAGACCGGCCACGCCGAGCGCCAGCAAGGCGACCACTGCGACGATGACCACCCAGGTGAGGTTGGTCCCGTGCAGGGCGACCCCCGCGGACGAAGCGAGGTTTTGCCTGAACATCCGTCCTCCTTGACTGGGGCACAGGGGATCCCGCGCACAGGCCGGTCGGCCGGGGGAATCGCCGCATGCCCGGGTGCGCACTCAGCAGCAGACAAGAGCCGGAGTGCGACGGTCAGTGGCCGGAGTCTACGCAGCCGGGCGCCCGCATGGTAAAGCCAGGGTACTTCCCTAACATTACCGTGACCTTTTCGTTATCTTCTGGGCCCAGGCGTGCCCTCTGTGCACCGGGAAAACGCCGTCAGCCTTCACCGGCCGAGGACGGCCAGCTCATGGAAACGCTGATTCCGCCGGGCGTTCTGGAGATCTTCACGTCGTCGGCCAGTTCGGCGATCACCGCCAGGCCGAGCCCGTCCTGCAGGCCGCCGTGCCCGTTCTCCGCCGCGGCCCCGGCGGTCTTCGCGGCCACCTGCGCCGAGGGAACCCCGGCCGCGGCCGGCTCGCCGGGGGCGGGGCCCGCTCCGGCCGGCCCGGCCCCGGGTGCCGAGTCGGTCACCACGACCTCGAAACGCCCGCCCGAGTCGGTCAGCTCGATCTTGACCGGCTCGGCGGGGCAGTGCTCGCGATGTGCCTCCACCGCCCGTGAGCACGCCTCGCCGACCGCGAGGCGGACCTCGTCGAGCAGCGAGTCTGCCACCCCGCTCCGCCGGGCCACGGCCACGGCGACGAGCCGTGCCGTTCGCACGTGTGCGGGCAACGGGCTGAAGGCAACCTCCACCAATGACATCTGCGGACAGCCGGCTCGTGCGTTACTTCTCCGACTTCCTGGCCTTGATGGCTTCCTCGACCGTGTCGTGGATGCCGAACACCTTGGTCAGGCCGGTGATCCGGAAGATCTTGAGGATCCGCTCCTGCCGGCAGACCAGGTCCAGCGACCCGTCGTGTGCCCTGACCCGCTTGAGCCCGCCGACCAGCACACCCAGCCCGGTGGAGTCGAGGAACTCGACCTTCTCCATGTTGACCACGATCTGGTAATCGCCCTTGTTCACCAGCTCGATCAGAAGCTCACGCAGTCTGGGCGCGGTGTAGACGTCGATCTCACCCTCGACATCGACGACCCTGATCCCATCCTTGATGTGGTCATCCAGCTTCAGATCCACAAATCCTCCACGCCGTGCAATCGCCTTCTGATCAAGCCAGCCGGTGCCGGCTCCAGGCATCGGCCTGTGAGCCTATCCCCGTCGGGCATTCAACCACGCTCCGATGTCATGCTTACACGAATCGGTGTACCCGGGCACCCTTTGTGAGGCATGGCAGACTCGGTTCCGATGGCCATTGCTACCCCCAAAACCGCCGAAGAACCCCCGGGCGGGCCAGACACGCCCGCCGCCACGGGTTCGGTACCCGCGCCGCGGTGTGCTGACCCCGTGTCCCCGGCCGCGCGCATCCTGCGCGACGGTGCCGGAGACGGATGCGTGACCCACCTCCAGCATATTCCCGGGCGGGCCGGCCAGGTGGCCGACTGGCCGCAGTGGGTACCCGCCGAGCTGCGGCAGCGGTTCGCCGCGGCCGGGATAACCACCCCGTGGGCGCACCAGGTGACGGCGGCGGAGCACGCCAGGGCGGGCCGGAACGTGATCGTGTCCACCCCGGCCGCCTCTGGCAAGTCCCTCGGCTACCTGATGCCCGCTCTCACCGCGGTGCTCGACGGGGGCACCGCGCTCTATCTCACACCCACCAAGGCGCTGGCCGCGGATCAGTTGCGCACGATCCGGGCGCTCGGCGTGCCCGGGGTGCGGGCGGCGGTGCTCGACGGCGACACGCCCGCGGCGGGCCGCAGCTGGGCCCGCGCCAACGCGAACTACCTGCTGACCACGCCGGACACGCTGCACCTGGCGCTGCTGCCCGGGCACACCCGGTGGGCCAGGTTCCTGGCCAGGCTGAGCTACGTGGTGGTGGACGAGTGTCACGGCTACCGGGGTGTGTTCGGCTCCCACGTGGCGCAGGTGCTGCGCAGGCTGCGCCGGGTCGCCGCCTACTACGCCGACGGGCGGGCCGCGGTGGCCAGGTCGGCCCGCCGTGGCCGGGGTCTCCAGCGGCCCGCCCAGCCGCAGGGACCGGGCCGCGATGCAGCGGGCACGGGGGGGCCCGGCGGGCGGGCGGGGCCCCGCGGGCGGCCGCGGCGACCGCTCACCGGGCAGGACACCGGCGTGCTGGCGGCCGGCCCGGTGTTCATCCTGGCCTCGGCCACCGTCGCCGAACCCGGCCGGTGCGCGGCCCTGCTCACCGGCCTCGGCGCGGTCGAGGTGGACGCGGACGCGGCGCCGCGCGGGCCGGTCACCTTCGCGCTCTGGGAACCACCGCTCACCGGGCTGCGCGGCCAGGCCGGCGCGCCGCAGCGCCGCCCGGCCACCACGGAGGCGGCCCGGCTGCTCGCTGACCTGATCGCCGACGGGAAGGCGACGGTGGCGTTCGTCAGGTCGCGCCGGGCCGCCGAGGCGGTGGCCATGGGCGCGCGCCGCATCCTTTCCGATGTGGACGGTGACGGCCTGGCCGACCGGGTCGCCGCCTACCGCTCGGGCTACCTGCCTGAGGACCGCCGCCTGCTCGAGGACGGGCTGCGTTCCGGGCGGCTGGCCGGGCTGGCCGCGACCACCGCGCTCGAGCTGGGGGTGAACATCTGCGGGCTGGACGCGGTGCTCATCGCCGGCTGGCCTGGCACCCGGGCCTCGCTGTGGCAGCAGGCCGGCCGGGCCGGGCGGGCCGGGCGGGAAGCGCTCGCCGTGCTGATCGCCCGGGCCGACCCGCTGGACACCTACCTGGTGCACCACCCGGACGCGGTGTTCGGGCACCCCGTCGAGGCGACGGTGCTCGACCCGGGCAATCCGTATGTGCTCGCGCCGCACCTGTGCTCGGCGGCCGCCGAACTGCCGCTCACCGCGGCCGACCTCGAACTGTTCGGCGGCGGGACGGCCGAGGTGGTGGAGGGGCTGTGCCGCCGCGGGCTGCTGCGCCGCCGCGGCTCGGGCTGGTACCTGTCCGGCCGCGGCCGGGAGCTGACCCGGGCCGACCTGCGCGGCACCGGCGGGGCGCCGGTGAAGATCGTGGAGGCATCCACCGGGCGGCTGATCGGCACCGTGGACGAGCCGTCCGCGCACGTGCTGGTGCACACCGGGGCGGTCTACCAGCACCAGGGGCAGACCTACCTGGTGCGCGGGCTCGACCTGCCCGACGAGGCCGCGCTAGTGGACGCGGCCGACCCCGGCTATTCCACCTCGGCGCGGGACTACACCGACATTACGGTGGAAAGCGAGATCAGCCGGGTGGCGTGGGGCGAGGCGACGGTCGCGTTCGGGGACGTGCGGGTGACCCGGCAGGTGACCTCGTTCGTCCGGCGCCGGCTGGACACCGGGCTGGCCGACGGCGAGGAGCCGCTGGACCTGCCGCCGCGCACGCTAGTGACCCGGGCGGTGTGGTGGACGATCTCCCCGGCCCAGCGGGACGCGCTGGCCGCCGCGGGCGTCGACCTGGCCGGCGCCGCGCACGCCGCCGAGCACGCCTCGATCGCCCTGCTCCCGCTGGTGGCCAGCTGCGACCGCTGGGATATTGGCGGCGTCTCGTTCGAGCTGAACCCGGGCACCGGACGGCTCACCGTCTTCGTCTACGACGGCCACCACGGCGGCGCGGGCTTCGCCGAACGCGGCTTCCACGCCGCCGCCGGCTGGCTCCGCGCGACCGCCCAGGCCATCGAGTCCTGTCCCTGCGAGGCCGGCTGCCCGTCCTGCATCCAGTCCCCCAAATGCGGCAACGGCAACGACCCCCTCTCCAAACAAGGCGCCCTGAAGCTCCTGGCCACCCTCCTCGAGGGTGCACCCCCCGACCCCGGCAAGTAACGCAAAGAGGGGAAAGCGGGGGCTCTCATACAAGCGGCAAGCGAAGCGAAGCCGCCCGCAAACGGTGAGCAAACAGAAGCGGGGGAAAGCCGACGAGCGGAGAGAGCCGACGAGCGAGGAAAGCCGGCGAGCGAAGCGAAGCCGGCACCGGGGGGTCCGGGGGGTCGTCCCCCCGGGCTAAATGCGACGACGACCCCGGTGCGTCAGCACAGGGGTCGCCAAGGAGGAGGACGGCCCCCGCCGGGGGGGAGAGCGGGGGCCGTCATACGGGCCGGCTCTGGGGGGGTAGAGCCGGTTCCGCTTCCACAGCCAAGCCTACGTGTCCGGCGGCTGTGTTACCAGTCAGTCACGCCGTGATATCACAAGCGTTTGCCTGGACGGCATAAGCTGCCTGACCGTGGAGGGTCCCGCCGGGCGCACCGACCCGGCCATCGCCGCGTTCTTTGACCTCGATAAGACGGTCATCTCCAAGTCCAGCACCCTGGCCTTTGGCCGCCCGTTCTACCAGCACGGCCTGATCAGCCGGGCCGACGCGCTGCGCTCGGTGGCGTGCCAGCTGGTGTTCCGGGTGGCCGGCGCCAACCACGGCCAGATGGAGCGGATCCGCGACTGGGTGGGCGAGCTGACCCGCGGCTGGCCGGTGGAGCGGGTCACCGGCATCGTGACCCGCTATCTTGACGAGCTGATCCTGCCGTACATCTACGCCGAGGCGCGGGCGCTGATCGCCGCGCACCGCGAGGCCGGCCAGGACGTGATCATCGTGAGCAGCTCGGGGCACGAGGTGGTGGATCCGATCGCCCGGCTGCTCGGCGCGGACTGCGTCATCGCCACCCGGATGCAGGTGTCCGGTGGCCGGTACACCGGCGAGGTGGAGTTCTACGCCTACGGCGAGGCCAAGGCGGCCAGGGTGCGGGAGCTGGCCGCCGAGCGCGGCTACCGGCTGGCGGACTGTTACGCCTACAGCGACTCGGTCACCGACCTGCCGCTGCTGCAGGTGGTCGGGCGGCCGCACGCGGTGAACCCGGACCGGACATTGCGGCGGATCGCGGCGCGGCGCGGCTGGCCGGTGCTGGATTTCAGTTCGCACTCGCGGGGCGAATCGCCAGCTAAAGGGCAAGCCACCGGCTGATCCAGGGAAAATCACAGATCGGTCACGCTCAGGTCTTTCCAAGCCCGAGGTTTAGTCGTAGAAAGGAATTACGGACCCAGGACGTCCGGGCACGGCAGCCAGGCACCCACGCGCGACCAGCCGCGGGAGGCGTGCCGAGGTAGGCCAGACTGGCACAGAGGTGCAGAGCGCCGCCGGTCACCTATCCGGCAGAGAAGGTGCACGCTTGGTAACCAGGTATGACGTGTCAAGCGGCGGCGCCCCGCCCAGGGGCGCCGTTCGCTGTGTGCGCTGAGCCGCCGGCGCGGCTTTCCCCGGTGCTTGCTTGCTGGATTCACCCCGCCCACATGTGGTACGGCTGGTGTCACCCAGCCAGGGGCTCGGGGAGGATCAGGCTAAGCCTGCATGTAAGTCTCCTGGCCGTTCACCACCGATCACGCGCCTGGCTTGGCTGAATCAGGCCCAAAGGAGAACACGATGGTCCAGACCGAACCCGCGCGGCCGGCCGCCAGCCAGGCTGACCAGTCGCTGGGCGAACTCGTGGCCGCGGCCACCCAGGATATGTCCAAGCTGGTCAAGGGCGAGATGGACCTGGCCAAGCTGGAACTGAAGGCCGACATGAAGCGGGTCGGCCTGGCCGGGGCGATGTACGGGGTCTGCGCCTTCGTGGCCTGCCTGGTGCTGGTGCTGCTCTGCTTCGCACTGGCCTACGGCCTGGTGGCGCTGGGCATCTGGACGTGGGCGGCGTTCCTCATCGTGGCCGGTGCGGGGGTTGTGCTGATCGGCGGGGCCGCGGGCTTCGCCACGCTGAAGATACGCAAGCTCAACGGCCTCAAGCGCACCCGCAAGACGGTGCAGGAGGACCTGCACCTGATGCAGCGCGGCGAAGACGGATCCGGCACCCCGGCGATCGAGGCACGATAGGTATATGCATCCGCCCGGTGAGGTGGCCCCGCTCGTCGGGGGGCCGTGGTCACACCGGATGGTCAGCGCGAACGGCATGCGCTTTCACGTCGCGGAGGCCGGCGAGGGGCCGCTGGTGCTTCTGCTGCACGGCTTCCCCGAGTTCTGGTGGACCTGGCGTCATCAGCTGCCCGCACTGGCTGGCGCCGGCTTCCGCGCGGTCGCTGCCGACCTGCGCGGGTACGGCGCCAGCGACAAGCCGCCACGCGGCTATGACCTGGTCACGGCGGCGTCGGACGCGGGCGGGCTGATCCGGGCGCTGGGTGAGGCCAACGCGATCGTGGTGGGGCACGACTGGGGCGGCCTGGTCGCCTGGACCATGGGGGCCTACCTGCCCAAGATGGTCCGCCGGCTGGCCATCGTGTCCGTGCCGCATCCGTCCCGGATCCGCTCGGCCCTGCTCACCGATCCGCTCGGCCAGGGCAAGCGGATCGGTTACGTGGCCGGTTTCCAGCTGCCCCGGCTGCCCGAACGGCGGCTGCTGGACAACCAGGCACGCGGAGTTGCCCGGATGCTCCGGGACTGGTCGGGCCCGGGCTGGCCGGACGCCGAGACCGAGCGCACCTACCGGCGGGCCATGCTCATCCCGCACGTGGCGCACTCCGCGCTGGAGTACCACCGGTGGTTCGTCCGGTCCCGGCTGCGCCCGGACGGCCTGCGGTACGCGCGGCATATGCGGGTGCCCATCCAGGCTCCGACCCTGCAGTTGCACGGCGCGCTGGACTCGTGCGTGCTGCCGCGCAGCGCGCGGGGGTCCGGGCAGCACGTCGAGGCGCCCTACCGCTGGCACCTGATCGAGGGGTCCGGCCACTTCCCGCATGAGGAGCAGCCGGACCGGTTCGACGCCGAACTGTGCGGCTGGCTGGCCGACGCCGAGCCGGAACGATGACGCCGCCCAGGGACCGGGATCCGGCCGGCCGGGCGCGGAACGCCCGGCCCAGGGACGCTCTCGGTCGGCCGCTGCCGCGCGGCGCCGAGGGCGAGCCGCAGCTGCCCGATGATCTGTCGCTGCCACCGGCCGAGGCGCTGGACATGGCCCAGCAGCTGATCGACACGGGCCGGCCGTTCGGCGCGCACGAGGTGCTGGAGGCGTCATGGAAGGCGGCCCCGGCCGCCGAGCGCGACCTGTGGCAGGGGCTGGCCCAGGTCGCGGTGGGGCTGACGCACGCCCAGCGGGGCAACACCAGCGGCGCCGCCGCCCTGCTCCGCCGCGGCGCGGCCCGGGTGAACGGCTACCGGCCGGCGGCCGGTGCGGCCAGCCCGGGGCCGTTCGGCATCGACATCCGGGGGGTGACCGCGGCCGCGGAGAGCCTCGCCGCACGGGCCGAACGCGACGGGGCGCCGGCGCTCGCCGCCGCCGACCTCAAGCTGCGGCTGCGCGGGCCAGCTCCGGGCTGACAGGCTTATTCAAAACTCGGCTGAGCGCTCGCCTGAGGCTGACCGCAACGGGAGTTTGAATGAGTCTGCTGAATGAACGGCTGCGCCGCACCGACGGCCCGGGTCAGGCGCAGCCCTGGGTGGACACCGTCTGGGCGGCGGCCTTGCCGGCCTGCGCGTCACCCGACACGTCCGACGCGGTGAGCGCGTAGCCGACGTCGTTGATCCCGACCGCGGCCGCGAACACCACGCCGTACACGTGACCGGTGTGCGGGTCGATCAGCGGGCCGCCGGAGTTGCCGGGCTGGATCTTCGCCCGGATCTCGTAGATCTGCCGGGTCACGTTCGCGCTCTGGTAGATGTCCGGTGCGGTGGCGTCCTGGGTGGCGCCGACGGTGGCGGGCACCAGGGTGAACGGGTGGTTCTCCGGGTACCCGGCGACCACCGCGTTGGTGCCCCGGTCCGCCGCGCCGGCGAACTTCAGCGCCGGCAGGTTCAGCCCGGGCACATCCAGGACGGCTATGTCCCCCTTCGGGTCGAAGTAGACGACCCGGGCCGCGTAATGGCCAGGGCTGCCCGGCGCGTACACGTCGGGGCCGTCGTCCACGCCCGCCACCACGTGCGCGTTCGTCAGCACGTGGTGCGGGGAGATGACGAAGCCGGATCCCTCGATCTGCCGTGAGCAGCTGCTGGCGGTGCCGATGACCTTCACGATGCTCTGCTCGTCCTTTTTCACCCCGGGGTACTTGAGGTACTTGCTGTTCGGCGCGGCGACCGACAGCGGTGAGGCGGCGCCGAGGCCGCCGAACACCTGCGGGTAGGGCCCTTCGGCCAGCAGCCTGCGGAAGTCGGAGAACATCGTCTGCGCGGCCGGCGGCATGACCGTGTCCACCCCGCGCAGCACGGCCGAGTTGCGGACCTGCCCGGTGGCCTCGGGGAACCCGGAGTTCACCACGGCCGCGCCGATGATCCAGGCGATGAGCAGGACCGACACCATGCTGATGAGGGCGCCGCCGACCGCGTCCAGGTAGGTCACCGGCCGCCAGGTGACCCGCGAGCGCAGCGCAGCGCCGGCCGCGGACGCGATCAGCTGGCCGATCATCGCGGTGAGGATGACGATGACCACGGCGATCAGCGCCTGCTGCGGCACCTGGCTGACGAATCCGTGCGCGATGCGCGGCGCGAATATCAGGCCGATGACCGCCCCGATGAGGAACCCGGCGAAGCTGAGCGCACCGATGATGAAGCCCTGGCGGTAGCCGGATACCGCGAACGCGGCCACCAGCACGAGCAAGATCACGTCCAGCAGGTCACCTGGCACGTGTCAACGGTATATGGCTACCCGGCGTCCACGGTCCCGTTGCCGCCGCGTGCCGCGGTCCCGCTGCCGCCGTCTGCCGGGGCGGTGCCGGCCGGCCTGGCCGCGGCCAGCGCCTCGGGCGGCAGGTCCTCGATCCGGCCGGTGTCCCACGGCCGTTCCCACCCGCCGAGGGTGAGCAGCATGCTGACCAGCGCGGCGGTGAAGCCCCAGACGAGCATCCCGCGGACCTGGAACGCGGGCCCGCTGGCGCCGGACGGGTGCCTGACCACGAGCCGGTTGGCCGGGTCGGCGAACTCCGACACCGGCACCCTGGCCACCGCGGCGACCTCCGCCGGGTCGGCGGGCCGGACCGCCACCGGCCGCCGCCACCAGCCGAGCACCGGGACGACGCGGAATCCGCTGCGCGATATGTACAGCTCGGGGGCGGTGCCGATCACGTCCACCCCGGACGGATCCAGGCCCACCTCCTCGGCGGCCTCGCGCAGCGCGGCCTGCTCCGGGCTGGGGTCGGCCGGCTCGATGGCGCCACCGGGGAAGGCCGGCTGGCCGCCGTGCCTGCGCAGCCCGGCCCGGCGCTGGATGATCAGCAGGTCCGGGTCGCCGGGGCCGCCGCCCGGCTCCCCGCTCCCGGTAGCCGTCTGTCCATCCGCTGCCCCGGCACCGGGCGCACCGTGCCCGAACAGCACCAGGATCGCGGACCGCCGGCCCTGGCCCGGCGGGGGCCGGAGCACCGGCGGCACCGGCGTGCCGCACAGCGCCGTGGTGAGCTCACCCAGCCACCCCGGTGCCGGACGCTCGGTGGTCAAGAGAACGGACCCGCCTTGACCAGCTTCCGCGCGGTCTTCTCGTCCACCGGGCCCTCGCCGAACGACGGGCAGAGCCGGGCCAGCGGGCATACCCCGCAGGCCGGGCGCCGGGCGTGGCACATCCGGCGGCCGTGCCAGATCAGCCGGTGCGACAGCATCGTCCACTCCGACTTCGGGAACATCGCGCCGACCTCGGCCTCGATCTTGTCCGGCTCGGTGGCCTTGGTCCAGCCGAACCGGCGGGACAGCCGGAAGAAGTGCGTGTCCACGGTGATGCCGGGCACGCCGAAGGCGTTGCCAAGCACCACGTTCGCGGTCTTACGGCCGACCCCGGGCAGCGTGACCAGGTCCTTGAGCTTGCCGGGGACCTCGCCGTCGAACCGGTCCGTCAGTGCGGCGGACAGCCCGATGACCGACTTGGTCTTGGCCCGGTAGAAGCCGGTGGGCTTGAGTATCTCCTCGACGTCGTCCGGGTTCGCCACGGCCAGGTCCTCCGGGGTGGGGTACCTGGCGAACAGCGCCGGCGTGGTCAGGTTCACCCGGACGTCGGTGGTCTGCGCGGACAGCACGGTGGCCACCAGCAGCTGGTACGGGCTGGCGAAGTTCAGCTCGCAGTGCGCGTCCGGGTAGGTATCGGTCAGGATCCGGTTCATCTGCCGGGCCCGCCGGACCAGCCCCAGCCTGGTCTCGGTCTCCCACTTGCGGGCCGGGACCGGCCGCCTGCGGGCCGCGGCCGCCGGGGGTGCATCGGTTGCCATCCCGTCAGCGTAGGGCCTCGGCGGCACCGGCCACGTACCATAATCCGCGATGAGCGTATCGGCAGTGATCTTCGACTGGGGCGGCACGCTGACCCCCTGGCACACCATCGATCAGGACGAACTGTGGCGCGCGATCTGCACGCCGCACTCCGGCGCCGCGGCGGCCGCCCGGCTGCGCTCGGCGGAGCTTGAGCTCTGGCAGGCCGCCGAGCGCGAGCACCGCAGCGCCACCCTGGACGAGCTGCTCGCGCTGGCCGGCGTGGAGCCGACCGAGGCGTTCCTGGAGAGCTACTTCCAGGCCTGGGAGCCGCACACCTTCACCGACCCCGACGCGGAAGGCGTGCTTCGCCGGCTCCGGCAGCGCGGGATCAGGATCGGCGTGCTGTCCAACACCATGTGGCCGCGCGACCGGCACGAGCGGATCTTCGAGCGGGACGGTGTGCTCGGCCTGATCGACGGCGCCGTGTACAGCAGCGAGATCCCGTGGACGAAACCGCACCCGGAGGCGTTCCGCGCGGCCATGGCGGCGGTCGGCGTGACCGATCCCGCGACGTGCGTGTTCGTCGGCGACCGGCCGTTCGACGACGTGCACGGCGCGCGGCAGGCCGGGATGCGCACGGTGCTCGTGCCGAACAGTGACGTGCCGACCTTCGCCGATGCGGTGCCGGACGCCGTCATCGAGCGGCTCGCCGAGCTGCCACCGCTGATCGAGCAGTGGTGAGCCGGCCGGCGGCGCGCTAGGTCACCGCCGGCCGGCTGGCTGGTAGACCGCCGCCCGGCGGGGCGGCGATCCGCTGGGCGGGCAGCGATCCGCCCGGCGGGCAGCGATCCGCTGGCCGGCCCGTTAGCGATCGCCGGCCGGGCCGTTAGCGATCCGCCGGCGAGGTCACGTCCGGGGTGGCGGCCGTGGGCGTCGCGGTCGGCGCCGGCGACGACGACGGTGGCGGTGGCGGTGGCGGCGACGACGGTTGCGTCGGCGTTTGGGTCGGCGCTGGTGCTGGCGTGGGCGGCGGCACCGGCGCCGAGCTGTTGGTGGGCGGGGTGCTCGGCGTGGGCAGCCGGGACGGTGACGTCGGCGTGGGCGACGGCGGGACCACGGTCGGGGTCGGTGACGACGACGGCGGTGGTGGCGGTGGCGACGACGCCGGCGAACTCCAGCTGACCGTGACCGCGCCGCCGCCGGGGGTGAAGGTGACCGTGCCCTGCCCGGACGGCTGCTGTGTGCGGTTGACCGTGACCGTCACGACGGTCTGCTGGCCGGCCGCCAGGTGCCCGCCGCTGCTGCTCAGCGAGATGTCCGCCGAGGACGAGCTGGCGGTCCAGCCGACCGGGCCGCCGGACGCGCTGAGGGTGATCTGGCCGGTCGACCCGGTACCCAGGGCGAGGTCGGCGGGCGAGTCCTGCAGCCGCCCGGCCGGCGGCGTGGGCGTCCCGGTCCCTGTCCCGGTGCCGGTGCCGCCCGGGGACGGGGACTGCGACGAAGGCTCCGTCGACGGCCCCGGCTTCTGGTACGGCACCGGGCCCGAGCTGGCCCGCAAGAACAGCGGGGTCGGTGAGCTGCCCTTTCCGGTGCTCACCGACTCGGCGGGCAAGGTGGCACTGGTGTGCCTGGCGCGGTGGCCGGGCGGGCCGGCCGGCCCGGTGCCGGGCACCGGCAGGCTGACGGTCGGCGAGGCGAACACCGTGCCGCCGCCGGCCGCGGACGACACGCCCTGCACCGGGGTGCTGAGGCCGCTCAGCTTGCCGATCGTGAACACCGCCGCCACCAGCACCGCCACGGCCACCGCGGCCGCGGCCGGACCGGACCAGGCCCGGACGGTGGCACCCCGCGACGGCGGCTCCTGGCCGGTCTCCTCGCCGGGGAAGCCGGCCGTGCCGAAGCCGGTGACCCGGGCCGCGACGAACATCCGGTACCCGACGAGCTCGGGATCGGCGAAGCAGGTCATCACCCGAAGCCGCATGGCCTGCGGCGGCACCGGCACCGGGAGCAGGCTGTAGACCTTGGTCGCGGAGACGTTCCGCGGCAGGTAGCGCCCGCAGACCTGGCACGCCATGGCGTGCTGGACCAGCCGCTCGCGCAGCGCCACGGTCTGCTCCCCGGCCCAGCCCTGCAGCGCCGCGACCCGCTCCGGGCAGTTGTGCACGCCGTGCCGGGCCAGGATCTCCCCGGCCAGGGCCTGCTCCAGGTGCACCCGGGCCCGCTCGAGAACCCGCTGCACCTCGTCGGTCGGCAGGTCCATCACCAAGGCGGTGAGCGCGGTGTCCATGCCGTGCCGGAGGGTCAGCTCGAGCGCCTCGCTCTCCGCCGGGTCCAGGCTCAGCACCGCGTGCCAGGCGATCAGCCGCCGGTCGGCGTCCGGCTGGTCTGGCCGGGCCACCACCGCATCGTGTGCCGCCCCCGGAGCCTGCTGACGGCGCAGGCATTCGCCCCGGGCCAGCGCGTACAGCCAGGGGCGCAGCATCTCCGGATCCCGCAGCTCGCTGATGTGCGCCTCGGCGAGCACCAGCGTGTCCCGCAGCGCGACCTGAGCGGCATCCCGGTTGCGCAGAATGAACCAGCAATACCGGAACAGGCTCTCCCCGTGGGTGTCGTAGAGAGCGGCGGGCGCGCCCGGATCCCGCGTCCGGAGCGCGTCAACAAGCAGGGGGGCTTTCATGGCGAGAAAGGTAGACGTTTTCGGTTGCATTCAACTACCGATTCCCCAAACACGACCGTGACGCCCTGCTAATTGCCTATGGTGCGCGAATTTAATGAAATGCCCGTGTCGGGGCAGTTTGCTTGGTCAGATTTGACCGGGTTCACACCGCTACGTTCTCCGAGTTCGCCCAGTTGAGCATGCGGAATTCCTAATTTACTTAGGAGGCCTGTTAATTACGCAGAGTAATTGTCGATGAATTCGCGCACGTGCTTCACGCAAATGCACGATGGCCTGGCGGCAGCCGTCAAGGATAATTCAAGAACGATGCCTGGACAGAAGTGTCGTGCACCGCGCAGCCATCACCCTGGAAAGGACTCGTCGCGACGAATGGCGCGAAAGAATGCGCCAGCCGGTGTGCCGGATTGACATGCCGACCGAGTATCACGGCCAGCACCGCGCGGGCGCCGCCGAGCTTCAGCGCGGCCGCGGCCGACTGCGCGCTGCCGCCGGTCGTCCAGGTGTCGTCGAGCAGCAGCACGGTGGCTCCGGCCAATGGCCGGGTCACGGTGAACCGGTGCAGGTGCAGGTCGCGCGTGTACGCCGGGTCGCCGGGGCGCGGCGCCAGCCCGGCCCACGGCAGCGCCAGGTAGGGCTGGACCAGCGTCCGCAGCGGATGCGGGCCGGACCGGCCGCAGCCGGTCGGCACCACCGCGACGTGGCTGGGTGCGGCCGCCGCGGCGGCCGCCCGCAGGCACCGGCCGTGGTCGTGCAGGAATACCAGCAGGATGCGCAGCAGCGCCGCCCGTGCCTCGTGCTGCTCCGGCACGCCCGCCTTGTACTGCCACAGCCACCGGGCGTAGGGCGTCCCGGCCACCGAGTAGGAGACCGGGGCCACCAGGTCGGCGAGCAGCCCGGGCGCGGCCCGCCGGTGCCGCGCACAGTGGAAGCAGAGCGGGTAGCCGGCGCAGGTGGGGCCGCGGCAGACCGCACAGCAGCCCGGCCCGGCCGGCAGCGGCGCCCGCAGCCGCGGCGCGCGCGTGCCCGCCGCTGTGCGCAGCCGCCGCCAGGCCACCTCCGGGGCCGCCGGGCGGCGGGGCCCGGGCGGCCGGGACGGGTGGGTTGTCTCCATGGCCGTCGATGGTAGGTGCGCCCACCGACGGTCTCGGCTGCGGTCAGGCATGAACGCTGGCGTGGATGCGTTTCATGGCGGACGCTTATTTCCAGCCGACGCTAAGGAGCGCCATGCCAGAGATACCTGCATCGCACCGTGACCTGCTCGGCAGCGAGTTCGCCACCCTGGGCACGGTCGGCCCGGACGGCCGCCCACAGTTGTCGGAGGTCTGGTTTCTCGCCGAGGGCGACACGGTAGCCGTCTCGCTCAACTCGACCCGGCAGAAGACCCAGAACCTGACGGCCAACCCGGCCGCGTCGCTGTTCATCCTGGATCTGGCCAACCCCTACCGCTATCTGGAGATCCGTGGCGACGCGGAGATCACGCCGGACGGGGACTCCGGTTTCGCGGCGCGGGTCGGCGCCAAGTACGGCGCGGACCTCAGCGAGCACGACCGCCCCGGGGAGTCCCGGGTGAAGATGACGATCCGGCCGTCCCGGGTCAACGCGGTCAACATGCGCGGCTGACCAGGTCAGGTAGCCAGAATGATGATGACGGTGCGGCCGATCCTGACCTTGTCACCCTTCTTCAGCCGCTGCGGGGCGTAGAAGCGGCGGCCGTTGAGCCAGGTGCCGTTGGTCGAGCTGAGGTCTTCAACGAACCACAGGCCGTGCGCCACCCGGAACCGGGCGTGGTGCCCGGAGGCGAAGTCGTCGCTGATGGCCAGGCTGCCCTGGCGGCCGACGGTGAACTCCTTGTGGAAGGTGTGCCGCTGGTCGCCGGTCTGCACGGTCAGCGCCCGGCTGGTGGGCATCTCGACCAGGGTGGCGCCGGTCTGCGCGGCCACCGCGGATACCGCCGCCCGCCAGGCTTGCTGTTCGGCCTCGCTGGCCTCCTCCCACGGCGGGAGGGTGTCGGGGTTGGCGCCGCGGTGGGCTTCGTAGGCGGTACGGGCCAGGTTCTCCAGGGACGAACTGCTCACCCCTCGATAATGCCAAACGAAGGAGGTTGATCACCGGCTGTCTGGTTTGCCCGCGTGCGGCCGGCGGCCGGGACCCCGGCTACCCGGCCTTCGCCGGGAATCTGCCGCCGGGCTGCTTGACCAGCCGGTCGCCCGCCCAGGCCTCGTCCACGGCCACCCCGCGCCTGAACATACCGACCTCCCGCTCTGCCACGATGTCCCCGCACCTCAACGCGGGATCCAGCGTGGCAGAGCGGCCAGCCAGGCGGCATCGGCCAGTTGGCGGATCCGGCTATCAGCCAGACAGCCAGACGTTGGTCGGGTCGCAGTTCAGCGCGTTGACGAAGAAGATGCAGCCGTGCACCTGGGCGGAGTGGTACAGCGTCCACCGCTGGTTGATCAGCGGCACATCGGCGACATCCTTGACCACCTGCTCGTTGGCCTGCGCCCAGTACGAGGCGGCCGCGGACTTGGTCGTCGATGTCAGCGCCTTGTTGATCAGCCCGTTGGTAACCGGGCTGTTGTAGCCGGTGAAGTCGTTGGACAGCTCCCCGGGGCTGGAGAACAGCGGCTGGATGGTCGCCCGGCCGTTATTGCCGAACCAGTCGGGGATCCAGCCGGGCAGCGAGATGTCCCAGACACCCGACTTGGCGGTGCTCGGCTGCTCCAGGTACTTGGCGTACCAGTCGGACTGGGTCACCGGCATCAGCTTCACCGTGAACCCCCCCGCCTGCAGGGCGGACTCCAGCACCTGAGCCTCACGCGGCGTCGGGTCGGTGGTCGAGTAGATCAGCTTGATCGTCACGTTCGACTGGCCGGCTTCCTTCAGCAGAGCCTTGGACTTGGCCGCGTCGCCGTTGTTGCTGTTGTTCGGATAGGGGTTGAAATTGCCCACGTAACCGACGCTGCCCGGCAGCATGAACTGGGTGGCCGGCTGGGCGATGGACGGGCCGCCGAGGATGCGCACGATGGCGTTCTTGTTCAGCGCGTAGGCGACCGCCTGCCGGACCTTGAGGTTGGTGAACGGCCCGGCGTACTGGTTGAGCGTCACGTAGGTGAACCCGGTGGGCTGGGCGGAGATGACCAGGCCGCTGTTGTGCGAGGACATCAGGCTGGGCAGGTCCTGCGGCGGCGGGCCGACGTCCCATTCCATGTCGCCGGTGCCGGCCTGCAGCTGCTGCTGTACGCCGGCCGAGTCGAGCCCCTCGGTCACGGTGACCGCGTTCACGTAGGCGTGCCGCAGCGGGTCGGTGGTCGCCTTCCAGGCCGGATTGCGGGCCAGCGTGAAGCTGCGGTCGGCCGTGTAGGCGGTGATCTTGTACGGGCCGTCGGAGAGCGTGTGCTGGCGGTACTGAGGGCTGTCCGGGACGTACTGCATGTTCTCGACGGGGCGGGCCGAGCAGAACCCCATGGCCAGGATGTTCACGAAGTCCGTGGCCGGGTTGATCAGGTGGAAGACCAGCGTCTGCGGGCCCGCCGCGACGACGCCGGGCAGGTTGTGCGAGTTCACGTACCCGCTGATCGCGGACGCGGTCGCCTTCACCTTGGCAAATCCGTTGCAGTAGTTCTGCATGCCGACGATCGTGCTGGTGAAGTAGCCCGGCGCGCCGACCGGCGAGGCCGGGTTGCACAGCACCTTGAACTGGCGCACGAAGTCGGCCGCGGTCACCTGCCGCGGCGGGCTGGTGTCCCACATCACCCCGCTCCTGATGTGGATCGTGTAGGTCTTGCCGCTGTCGGTGATGCCGCCGTTCGTCGTGGTCGGCATCTCGGTCGCTACGTCAGGCACCGGCGTGGTCTGCTCGGTCCAGTTCGACACGTTGCGGTAGCTGAACAGCTGCCGCGTCCACATCCGCTCGAGCATGGAGCTCACGGTGTAGTAGGCGCTCACCGGGTCCAAGTTGAAGATGTCGCTCTGCCCGAGCAGGCGCAGCGTCCCGCCGCGGTGTGGCGATCCTCCTCCGCCACCGCCGCCACCGCTGCTGGTCACACCGCCGGACGTGCAGGCGCCGAGCGTGACCGTGAGTGTCAGCGCCGCGATTCCGGTGGTGATAGCTGACCGTCTGGAGCGCAAGACTGACCGTCTGATGCGCATGGCGACATCGCCTCCCCTGGGGCCGGGATTCACGCACAGTAAGACAAGCTGGATATTCGTTACAATCAACAACTGCTGGAAGTAAGCTCCATCTACTGCGATGACCGTCGGAACGTCTCCACGTGGAGCGCTGCCATGTCCTCTGAGCTGCAGGACATCATCGATGACCTCGCGCGCCGTCTTGACTCCCCCACCGTGCTGGAAGATCACGAGGAACGGATGGTGGTCTATTCCTCGCACAGCCAGCCGATCGACGAGGTGCGGCGCGAGTCGATACTCCGCCGGGCGACCCGGCATGAGGTGATGACCTGGTTCCGCGAGCAGGGAATCCTCGAGGCGAATGAGCCGCTGCGCATCCCCCGCCAGCCCGACCAGGGCATACTCGGCCGGCTATGCGTGCCGGTGCGGTACCGCGGCAGCCTGATGGGCTGGCTCTTCCTGATCGACGACGACGAACGGCTGGCCGCCACCGAGGTGGCGATGGCCCGCCGGGCCGCCGGGCACGCCGCCTTGCTGCTCTATGAGGAGCAGCTCGCGGCCAGGCTGGCCAGCGGGGCGCTGTCGCATCTGCTGTCACCGGCCGAAGACCTGCGCGACGCCGCGGCCGAGCAGATCGCCGACCAGTGCCTGCTCCCAGGCCGCGGGCCCGTCGCGATCGTCACCGTGCAGCCGCTCGGGCTCGACGAGCGGACCGCCCGGCGCCGGGTGAGCGAGGCGCTGCGCGACACCGCGCGCGGCGCCGGCCCGCAGCGTGGCCCGGCGGCCAGCCACGGGCTGCAGCTCACCTGCGCCGATCACGGCGCACTGCTGGTCCGCGCGGGCCCGGGCGCAGCCGCGGCCGAGCAGGTGGCCGGCGCGGTTGCCGACGTGCTGCGGCAGCGGACCGCGGACACCCCGGGGACCCGGGTGGTGGCCGCCGTCGGCGATCCGCAGGACCGGCTCGCGGACGCGCACCTGTCCTACCGCCAGGCCCGGCTGGCCGCCAAGGTGGCGGCTGTCATCCCCACGGTCGGCGAGGTGGCGCGGTGGCGCGACCTGGGCGTCTTCCGGATGCTGGCCATGCTCCCCGAATCCGCCGCGGAGTCATCGCTTGACCCGCGGGTCAGCGCCCTGTTCAGCGCCGGCAACCCGGAACTGGTGACGACCCTCGAGGTCTACCTCGACCTCGGCTGCGACGCCAAGGCGGCCTCGGCGCTGCTGCACCTGCACCGGGCGACGCTCTACTACCGGCTGGACAAGGTGGCCAAGCTGACCGGCGCGAACCTGCGGGACGGCAACGACCGGCTGACCCTGCATCTCGGCTTCAAGCTGGCCAGGCTGGCCGGGGTGCATCCATGCCCGGGCTGGGCACCGGCCGTGGCCAACGGCTCGGCAGATGTCGCAGCGAGCACCGGAGATTGCCCGGCAAATGCCGATTCCCGGGACAAATAGCCGTGACGTAGGCTCCCTCCGTGCCGACGCCGAGGGTGCACAGCGACAGGGTGAGCGCCGACCCGGCGGGGCGCCGGTGAGCCTTCAGGTCAGGGAGCACCGGTGAGCTCCGCCGGTGTCGCCGTTCAGCGTGAGCGCCCGGCCGCACCCGGGGGTGCGCAGGCCACCGAGGGCCGCAGCCCCTGGCAGCTGGCCTGGCGGCGGCTGCGCACCGACCGGGTGGCGATCATCTCCGCCGTGGTCATCGTGGTCATCGCCGTCACGGCGATCGCGGCCCCGGTGTTCGCGGCCATCACCCACCACGGCCCCAACGAGCAGTTCAACACGACCGGGCTCACCGTGGACGGCCTGCCCAGGCCGCCCAGCGGGCAATTCTGGTTCGGCACCGACGACCTCGGCCGGGATGTCCTGGTCCGGATCGTGTACGGGGCGCGGATCTCACTGTTCGCCGGGGTGGTGGCGAGCCTGCTTTCGGTGGCCTTCGGGACCGTGGTCGGGATGTTCGCCGGGTACTTCGGCGGGGCCACCGACAGCGTGCTCTCCCGGACCATGGACGTGGTCCTGTCGATGCCGTTCCTGCTGTTCGCGATCGCGCTGGTGGCGCTGGTCGGCCCCGGGCTGTGGATCTCGGTGTCGGTGATCGCGTTCTTCAGCTGGGCATCGGTCGGCAGGGTGACCAGGGGGCAGACCCTGTCGATCAAGGAGAAGGAGTACATCGAGGCGGCGCGCTCGGTCGGCGCGGGCGGCCTGCGGGTCATCTTCATCGATGTGCTGCCGAACGTGATCGCCCCGGTCATCGTCTACACGACGCTGCTGATCCCGGCGTCGATCGCGTTCATGGCGACACTGTCCTTCCTCGGCATCGGCATCGTGCCGCCGACTCCGGACTGGGGGAACATGATCGCCGAGTCGCTCCAGTACTACCGGGTGGCCTGGTGGTTCGTGCTGTTCCCCGGCCTCGCCCTGCTGATCACCACACTGGCCTTCAACATGCTCGGTGACGCGGTCCGGGATGCCCTCGACCCGAACGCCGAGCGGATCTTCGCGCAGCGGTAGGCGGCGGCGATGCGGCTGGCCTCGTTCCTTATCCGCCGGATACTTCTCGGTGCGCTGGTGCTGTGGATCATCAGCGTGGCCGTGTTCGCGATGTTCTTCGTCGCCCCGCACGACCCGGCCCGGCTGCTCGCCGGGAAGGAGGCCACGCCGCAGACGGTGGCGCTGATCACCCAGCGGCTCGGCCTCAACAAGCCGGTGCTCGTCCAGTACGGCGACTTCCTCGGCAACCTGCTGCACGGCAACCTCGGCTACTCCTACTACAACTCCGAGCCGGTGACCCACCTGATCATGAGCAGGCTGCCGGTGAGCATCTCACTGGCGCTCGGCGCGGCCGTGATGTGGCTGGTCATCGGGATCAGCGCCGGGATACTCGCCGCCACCCGGCCACGTTCGATCGCCGACCGGCTGGTCACCGCCTGCTCGCTGTTCTTCTACTCGATGCCGGTGTTCCTGCTCGGCGTGCTGCTGCTGTACTTCCTGTTCTTCCGGCTCTGGACGGCCGGTGTCCACCTGTTCCCGGGCAGTGGCTACGCCTCGCTGTCCAACCCGGTCCAGTGGGCGCGGTACCTGTTCCTGCCGTGGCTGACGATCGCGCTCGGCTCTGCCGCCACCTACTCCCGGCTCACCCGTTCGGGCCTGCTCGAGGTCTTCGGCCAGGATTACCTGCGCACCGCGTGGGCCAAGGGGCTCTCCGGCTCCCGGGTGCTCCTGGTGCACGGGCTGCGCAGCGCGCTGACCCCGATCGTCACCCAGGCCGGCATCGATCTCGGCATCATCCTCGGCGGCGTGGTGATCGCCGAGAACATCTTCGGGCTGCCGGGGCTCGGGGCGCTGGCCGTGCAGTCGATCACCACGCAGGACCTGCCGGTGATCATCGGTATCGTCCTGCTGTCCTCGTTCTTCGTGGTCGTCGCCAACATCGTGGTGGACCTGCTGTACACGGTGCTCGACCCGCGGGTTCGGGTGCATTGAGCGGAGCCTGCGCGCGGCGGGTCACTGACCGTCGCACCGGACAGCCGAACGAGTGATGAACCGGAAGGCGGTAATGCGCTACATGTGTCGCTATTGGCAGCCGGATGGCTCGTCTAGTCTCGGTACCGGTTTGGTTACCCGTTCACGGCAGCCGCTGATGGCAACACAGGAAACAGGGGCGTAATGCGCGCGCAGAAGGTCTTCGGGGCGGTCGACAGTCATACCGAGGGGATGCCGACCCGCGTGATCACCTCCGGCGTGGGCGTGCTGCCCGGCGCCACGATGTTCGACCGGATGCGTTACCTGGTGACCGAACGGGACGACCTGCGCACCCTGCTGGTGTATGAGCCGCGCGGCCACGCGTCGATGTCCGGGGCGATCCTGCAGCCGCCCACCCGGCCGGACGCGGACGTGGGCGTGGTGTTCATCGAGGTGTCCGGCTGCCTGCCGATGTGCGGGCACGGGACGATCGGCACGGCCACGGTGCTTGTGGAAACCGGCATGGTGGAGATCAAGGAGCCGGTGACGCTGATCCGGCTGGACACGCCGGCCGGCCTGGTAGAAGCCTCGGTGGAGGTGGTGGATGGCCGCGCGGCGTCGGTGACGATCCGCAACGTGCCCTCCTACCTGCACCTGCGGGACGCGCAGATCCAGGTTCCCGGGTTCGGCAGGCTGACCGTCGACCTGGCGTTCGGCGGCAACTTCTACGCGATCCTGCCCGCCGCCTCGGCCGGCCTGCAGGTCCGGCCGGACCTGCACGACGAGATCATCAGGGCCGGCCTGCAGATCATGGCCACGGTCAACGAGCAACTGGAGTTCGCGCACCCGGAGAACCCGGAGATCAGCACCTGCCGGCACGTCATCTTCACCGCACCGGGTGACGGGCAGATGGACGCGCGCGCAGCCGTGGCCATCCACCCCGGCTGGGTGGACCGGTCACCGTGCGGGACCGGCACCTCGGCACGGATGGCGCAGCTGTCAGCCCGCGGGGAGCTCGGGCTGCACCAGGACTTCGTGCACGGCTCGCTGATCGGCACCAGCTTCACCGGCCGCCTGGTGGACACCGCCACCGTGGGCGGCTTCGACGCGGTGGTGCCGACCGTGCGCGGCCGGGCGTGGGTCACCGCTATGGGCAACTACCTACTCGACCCGGACGACCCCTTCCCCGCCGGGTTCCTGATCGGGCGGGACCGGTAACCGGCAAAGTCCTCGCCGGGCGGCCGCCCGGCGATTGCCCGGAATCTTGACCGCGGCTTGCCAGGCGCGTTAAACGTTAACTGACCCCTTGAAATAGGTGTGGACGGTCCACAACCACCGGAAGGACGGTCAGCCATGCCCCAGCAGCCCGCAAAAGGCCACCGCACTCCCACCCCCGGCCAGTCCGCGGCGCTGCACAGGCGCAGCTTCCTCGGTCTCGCCTCTGGCGCCGCCCTCGCAGGCCCAGCGGTCGCGCTGGCGGGCAGCTCGCCTGCCGCCGCGACCGTGCGGGCGGCCACGTCCGTGGCGGCCACCAGCAAGACCAGCGCGACGGGACCGGCACCGGCCACCCATGCCGCCGGGGAACCGGACTTCGGCCCGAACGTGTACGTCTTCGATGGCTCGATGTCCGCCAAGGACATCCAGTCGACTCTGGACGACGTCTTCGCCCGGCAGCAGTACGCGCAGTTCGGCGAAGGCCGGTACGCGCTGCTGTTCAAGCCCGGCGCATACGACGTCAACGTCCGGCTTGGCTATTACACCCACGTCGCGGGCCTGGGGCTGCAGCCCGCCGCGGCCAGCATCACCGGCTCGGTCTACGCCGGCGAGCACGGCAACGCGACGGTCAACTTCTGGCGCGGCGTGGAGAACCTCAACGCGGTGCCGAGCAGCGGCCAGGACACCTGGGCCGTATCCCAGGGCACCTTCTACCGCCGCATCTACCTGCTGGGCAACTTGCGGCTCTCCGACGGCGGCTACTCCAGCGGCGGGTTCATCGCCGACTGCCAGATCACCGGTCAGGTCGACTCCGGCACCCAGCAGCAGTGGCTGACCCGCGACTCGATGGTCGGTCAGTGGCTGGGCTCCAACTGGAACATCGTCTTCGCCGGGGTCGCGGGTGCCCCGTCCACCAGCTTCCCCACCCCGCCCTACACCAGGGTGAACCAGGCACCGGTGAGCAGGGAGAAGCCGGTGCTTTACGTCGACTCCTCCGGTGCCTACCAGGTGTTCGTTCCGGCGCTGCGGCGCGACAGCAGGACGATGAGCTGGTTCGGCCGCACGCCGGCGGGCAGGTCGATCCCGATCTCCGGCTTCCACATCGCCAAGCCTGGCGACTCGGCCGCGACGCTCAACGCCGAGCTGGGGAAAGGCAAGCACCTCCTGCTCACCCCCGGCACCTACCAGCTCTCCGAAGCATTGCAGATCACCAGGGCGGGCACGGTGGTGCTCGGCCTCGGTTACGCCACGCTGCGCCCGCAGAACGGCACGGTGGCCCTGGACGTCGCCGATGTCGACGGTGTGCAGATCGCGGGCATCCTGGTGGAGGCCGGACCGGCGTCCTCGCCCGCGCTGATCCGGATCGGCGGGGCCGGTTCGCACCCCCGCCATCCCGGCAACCCCAGTTGCCTCTTCGACGTCTTCGTGCGGATCGGTGGCAACGCGCCGGGCAAGGCCCGGCAGAGCCTGGTGATCAACAGCAGCGACGTGATCATCGACAACGTGTGGCTGTGGCGCGCCGACCATGGCAGCGGCGTGGGCTGGACGGAGAACACCGCCGACAACGGGCTCGTGGTGAACGGCGACGACGTCACCGCATACGGGCTGTTCGTCGAGCACTACCAGAAGGCACAGGTGGTGTGGAACGGCGAGCGCGGGCGCACCTACTTCTTCCAGAACGAGATGCCCTACGATCCCCCCAGCCAGGCGGCCTGGATGGACGGACGGCATCGCGGCTACCCCGCCTACCAGGTGGGCGAGCACGTCCGCGAGCACGAGGCGTGGGGGCTTGGCAGCTACTGCATCTTCGCCGACGACCCGGACATCGTGGCGGACCGGGCGATCGCCGCGCCGCCGCACCGCGGGGTGCGCTTCCACAGCATGATCACGTTCTCGCTGGGCGGTGGGATAGGCACCATCGCACACATCATCAATGACGCCGGTGGGCCCTCGGACGCGAACACACCCCTGGCATTGCTGGACGCCTACCCGTGACAGGCCAGGGCTGATCGGCAACGGCTGCACGGAAAGCACCGGACAGGACCGGCGGCCCGCGAGCTTCCCGGGACATTCCGGCGGCCGCACCGATGAATCCGGCCGTGCGGCCGGGTCTGTTTCTGTATTGGCGATCACCGCCGGGCCAGACGCAGGAGGAACCATGGCGCAACCCAGGGTCGTGCCGGCCGAGCAATGGCAGCAGGAACGCGACGAGCTGCTGAAAGCCGAGAAGGAAGCCACCCGGACGCTGGACGCGCTGGCCGCGCGGCGCCGCCGGCTGCCGATGGTCAGATTCGCCGACGGGTACGTGTTCGACACCCCGGACGGCCCCAGGACGCTGGCCGACCTGTTCGACGGCCGGGACCAGCTCGTCGTCTACCAGTTCATGGATCGCGGGCCCGACGAGTTCTGCCCGGGCTGCACCGCGTTCACCAAGAACGTCACCGACCTGGACGACCTGGCCGACGCCGGCGTCACCTGGGTGACAGTGTCGGACATGCCGCTCGCGCAGATCGAGGCGTACAAGGCGAAGATGGGCTGGACGCTGCCGTTCGTGTCCTCCCGCGGCACGTCGTTCTCGGCCGATTGCGGCGCCGGTGGCGGTTTCATGCTGAGCACGTTCCTGCGCGACGGCACGAACGTCTACCGCACCTACTCCACCACCGCCCGCGGCGTGGACCGGGTGCTCTTCGTGCACAACATCCTCGACCTGTGCGTCTACGGCAGGCAGGAGGCCTGGGAGGACTCCCCGGCCGGCTGGCCGCAGGAGCCCACCTACGGGTAACCCATCGCGCTGCCCGGGCGGAGTTCCTCATCGCCCCGGCAGGCGTTCGCGCCACGGATGCTCCGGGCCGTAGGCGAGGCGGATCGCATCGCTCAGCCACCGGGCCTGCGGCCCGGTGAGCACCGGCAGGCACGCCGCGAAGTCGGCTTCGTCTTTGGCCCGGCGGCCGTTCGCCTTGTAGAAGAGCTGGATCTCCGGGGCGAGGTAGGGGATGCCGTCGGCGGTGCTGAACCCGAGGCTGGCTACCGGCCGCCGGATGCGCTGGTCGCGCCGGGACACCCAGTCCTGGCCGGCGGACTCGTCCAGCATGATCTGGATCCGCCACGGCTCACCCGGCCCGGGACGGCACCAGATGTCGTGCACGCCGGCCGGCAGCTGCTCGGCCGGTCGCCACGGGCGCAGGGTGCCCGGCGGGTCGGCCGCATGCCACTCCCATCCCGGCAGCACCTCCTGCACGGCGAGCTGGTCGCGCCGGAGCAGCAGCACGTCGACATCGCCGTGGCCGCGGAACGGCCGGCCAACCGCCAGCTCGATGGCGTAGCCACCGGCGATCCACCACGGCACCTGGCAGGCACCGAAGAATTCCGCGGCCTCGGCCGGGCTCGCCGGATCCCACGGCCCCCACGGAGTGTCGATAAGTGCCACACGGGCCAGCATGCCGTAGCCAGGCTGTCCCCAAGGTGGGATCGATGCGGGTTGGGTGCAACCAACCGGTGGCCGCAGAGGTATTCAGGGTGATGGGCTGGCACCGGGCCGCGGTGCCGGCAACGCGGGGAAGGCGGAGGCCAGGTGGAGCGCGAGGAGTTCACCAGCTTCTACGCCACCAGCTTCTCGCGGCTGGTGGGCCAGCTGTACGCCATGACCGGTGACCGGTCCGAGGCTCAGGACGCCGTGCAGGAGGCGTTCGTCAGGGCCTGGGTGCACCGCGGCCGCCTCGGCACTGGCGGGGGCGCCGAGGCCTGGGTCCGGGTAACGGCCTGGCGGATCGCGGTTTCCCGCTGGCGGCGTGCCAGGGAGGGCGTCCGGCTGATGCTGCTGGCCGCCCCGCCCGACCGCACCGCCGGGCCCGGCCCGGACCGTGTCGCCTTCGTCGAGGCACTGCGCAAGGTGCCCGCCGAACAGCGCCGCGTGCTGGTGCTCTATCACCTGGTCGATCTGACGGTGGACCAGATCGCGGCCGAGACCGGCGCGCGGCCCGGGACGGTCAAGGCCCGGCTGGCTCGCGGCCGGGCCGCCCTCGCCCCCCACCTGCGGGAAACCCCCGCACCGGTGCACGAGTAACTGGCCGGGAGGTATTCCAGTGCCTGAACTTAAAGAAGAACTGCGGCAGCTGGCCGACGAAGCCGCCTGCCAGGCCCAGCCGCTGCCCGTAGCCGATGTCATCCAGGAGGGTGACCGCAGGAGCCGGCGCATCATCACCCGCCGCCCGCAGAGCGCACGGACGCGCGGGCCCGGCGGCCAGGCCAGGCCTGGCCGGCGCCGGCCAGGGTGGGTGCCGCCGCTGGCCGCCGCGGTCGCGGTCGTCGCCGTGATCGGTCTGTCCGTCACCGTGGCCAACCTGCCTGGTTCTGGGCCAGCCGCACATCGGCCGGCCCCTTCGACGGTCTACGCCGTGTACCAGCCCGACCTGCTCAAGGGAGGCAAAGCCCTGCCTGGCACGATCATCCCGATCAGCACCGTCACCAACAAGCCCGGCAAGCCGATCCGCATCCGGCACTTCACGGGTGGCGCCGTCATCACCCCGAACGGGAAGACCATCTACGCGGCCGGCAGCTCGATCATCCCGATCAGCACCGCCACCGGCAAGCCGGGCAGGCCGATCGGCGCAGGAACTCTCGGCGGGCCATACGTCATGGCCATGAACCCGAACGGGAAAACCTTCTATCTCTCCAACATCTCGGGCGCGATCATCCCGATCAGCACCGCTACTAACAAGCCCGGCAAGGCGATCCACCTCCGCCTTGGCCTCCTCCCCGCCATGATGGCGTTCACCCCAGACGGGAAGACCGCCTATGTCGTCACCGCCGGCAACACGGTCACCCCCATCAACACCACCACCAACCGGCCCGGCAAGCCGATCCACGTCGCCTCCCGGCCCGATCAGATCGCGATCACCGCGGACGGGAAAACCGCCTATGTCATGTGCCTGTACGCGGTCACCCCGATCAACACCACCACCAACAAGCCCGGCAAGCCAATCCAGATCGGCCACGCCACGAACGACATTGCGATCACGCCTGACGGGAAGACCGGCTACGTCGTCACCGCACCCGACCAGGCGGTCATCCCCATCAGCACTGCCACCGGCAAAGCCGGGAAGCCGATCCACATCGGCCGCCTCGTGGAAAACATCGCGATCACCCCGGACGGGAAGACCGCCTACGTCGCCAGCATCGAAGGGCCGAACCGCACGGTCATCCCGATCAACACCGCCACCAACCGGCCCGGCAAGCCGATCGACATCGGATACGGCATCAACATGGCGATCAGTCCAGACGGGAAGACCCTCTACGCCGAAACCACGAACAAGATCGTCCCAGTCAGCACCGCCACCGACCGGCCCGGCAAGCCCATCCGGGTGGGGATTCGGGTCGGCCTCCCCGACGGCGTGCTCACACCCTGATCCCGGCGGCAGCAAAGGGCCCCTTCCGATCATGGAAGGGGCCCTTTGGTCTGTGAAACCGCCGTGTAGGTGCCGTGAAACCACGTCCTCGTAGCTTGCTGCCATGCGCCAATCCGTTCTGCAAAGGAAGCACGAGATGACGACTGCAGCCAGCGTGTCCGCCACTGGCCTGGTCAAGACGTTCGGCAAGTTCCGGGCCGTCGATGGCATCGACCTGGAGGTCCGCCAGGGCGAGATCTTCGGGGTGCTGGGCCCGAACGGGGCGGGCAAGACGACGATGCTGAAGATGCTGGCGACGCTGTTGCCGATCGACGCCGGGCAGGCCCGGGTGTTCGGCGTGGACGTCGCCCGCGAACCGCATCGCGTCCGCCAGCTCATCGGGGTGACCGGGCAGTACGCGTCCGTCGACGAAGAGCTCACCGGGACCGAGAACCTGCGGCTGTTTGGCCGGCTGCAGGGCCTGCGCCCGGCCGATGCCCGCGCCACCGCCCGGCGGCTGCTGGCGCAGTTCGGCCTGGAGGAAGCCGCGGACAAGCAGCTCTCCCAGTTCTCCGGCGGCATGCGGCGGCGGCTCGACCTGGCGGCCAGCCTGATCACCAGCCCGCCGCTGATCTTCCTGGACGAGCCGACCACCGGTCTTGACCCACGCACCCGGGGCCAGATGTGGGACACCATCCGCGGCCTGGTCGCCGACGGCTGCACGATCATGCTCACCACGCAGTACCTCGACGAGGCCGACCACCTCGCCGACCGGGTGGCCGTGATCGATCGCGGCCGTAAGGTCGCCGAGGGCACCCCTGACGAGCTGAAGACCTCGGTCGGCACCTCCACATTGCAGCTCCAGCTCGCCGAGGAGGCCGAACAAAGCCTGGCCTGGCAGGTGGTCCGCCGGGTCGCCGGCAAGGAGCCGGTGCTGACGCCCGAGCCGGGCCGGGTGAACGTGCCGCTCGACACCGCCGACAGCGCCGGTGACGTGCTCATCGGGCTCCGCCAGGCGGGCATCTCGATCACCGAGGTGAGCGTGGCCAACCCGACGCTCGACGAGGTGTTCCTCGCGCTCACCGGGCACGGCGCCGGGGACACCGGCGAGGACACCAGCCGGCCGGCGCAGGCCGTTCGCGACGAAACCTTCATGGAGGTCCGATGAGTACCACGACCGCAGCCCAGTTGCCGCGCGGCCGGGCCCAGACACCCACCGTCGATCCCGCGTCCGCGGTCGCCAGCGCGCGTTCCCGCATCGGTATCGGCGAGACCGTCAGCCAGACGTTCTCGATGGCCTGGCGCGCGCTGAAGAAGATGCGGCGCAACCCCGAGCAGTTCTTCGACGTCACGCTTCAGCCGCTGCTGTTCACCGCGATGTTCGCCTACATCTTCGGCGGCGCCATCTCCGGCAACGTGCAGAGTTATCTGCCGCTGCTGATCCCCGGTATCCTCGCCCAGACGGTGCTGACCACCTGCATGGCCACCGGTGTGCAGCTCCGCGAGGACATGGACAAGGGCGTGTTCGACCGCTTCAGATCGCTGCCGATCGCCCGGATTGCCCCGCTGGCCGGCCCGATGACCGCCGACCTGGTGCGCTATCTCATCGCCTCCGGGCTGACGTTCATCATGGGAGTCGTCATCGGATACCGTCCGGGCGGCGGTGTGCCCGGTGTGCTGGGCGCGATCGTGCTGTCGATCTTCACCGGGTGGTCGATCGCCTGGATCTTCACGTTCATCGGCACGATCGCCCGCAACGCCCGCAGCGTGCAGGGGTTCTCCATGATGATCCTGTTCCCGCTGACCTTCCTGTCGAACGCGTTCGTGCCGGTCCGCACCCTGCCCGGCGTGCTGGCCGGGTTCGTCAAGGTCAACCCGGTCTCACACCTGGTGTCGGCCACCCGCGACCTCGCCAACAACGGCGTGATCAGCGGCGAGGTCGGCTGGACGCTGCTGGCCGCCGTGACGGTGATCATGATCTTCGCGCCATTGTCGGTGTACAGCTACCGGCGGCACCTTTAGCGGCCTTGGTTTCAGTGCGGGAGCTGCTCGACGACCCGGCACACCTCGTCGAGCAGCTCCGCCGGGCGGCGGCCGGCGTACTGGCCCCGGAGCGCGGCGAGCCGGCCTGGTGCCGCTTCCTCGGCCGCGGGCGCGATCCGCTCCCACATCATGGTCGGAATCTGACGGTTGTAGGCGAACCGATCGGCCAGCACCAGCAGCCGGGCCGCGTCATCGGCCGGCGCGGCGCCGCGCAGCAGGCACCACACCCCCAGTGCGAACAGCAGCTGCCCGGCCACCGGATAGTCGAGTTCCGGTCCCCCGGCGCCGACGACCTTCAGCGCGGTCTCCCGGCAGCGGCGGAACATCGCCTGTCCCATCGCTTGCTCGGCCTGCGTCACGTAATGTGCGTGGGCCGTCAGCGCCATCGACATGCCGAACAGCGCCCAGGGCTCCAGGCCTGTCCTGGGCACGCCGGGAAACTCGAGCTCGCGCATCCGGTCCGCACATTCCCGGTACAGGGACAGGCCGGCGGCGTGGTCGCCGCGAGCGAGCATCAGCTCGGCCTTGCAGACCTGCCGGAAAGTCCCAGCGCCGAACCCGGTGTCGGTCTTGGCGGCCCGGTCGATCAGGTCAATCTCGGCCGCCGCGTCGGCCAGCCGCCCGTCGGCGATCGCGCAGAACACCAGCAGGCAGCGGAGCTGGATCTCATCGTCGGTGGCGCCAAGCCGCTGCATGACCGGTACCGCGGCCCGGGCATGCCCGGCCGCCGCCGCACGCTCACCCATTTGCATGGTGAGCTGGGCCAGCAGGTCATGGGGCATCGCCTGCGCCCACGGTCCGTCGCCGTCGCGGACAAGCCGCAGCGCACGCTCGGCGGCCTCGATCGCCCCGGCCGGATCGCCGGCGTTCTCGCGTATGTTGCTGAGCCAGTGGCAGGCGGCCGTGGCCGTGCCGCGGTCCCTGTCGTCGGCCAGCACCTCCAGCCGGCCGAGGAACGCGCCTGAATCGGCCGGGTCATACGCCAGCATGATCGTGACCAGCCCGGACAACCGGGAGTCGGTGCCGGTGCCCTCGCCCAGCCGCCGCAGCGACGCGAACAGCTGACCGAACCCTTCGCCGCCCGCCATCATCGTGTTCGCCAGCATGATCGCCATTGCCGCGCGGGCGGTGTCGGCCAGCTGGGGCGGCGGCTGCCAGTCACGGAGCTCGCCGGCCACCGCCGCGGCCAGCGCGACCAGACGGAGGTGCTCGCCGCGGATGGTCCAGAATGTCCCGAGCGTGGCCAGCAGCTGGACAACAGCGCTGCGGTCGCTGTCGGCGATCGCGGCGCGCAGCTCGTCGGCCAGGTTGGTCTCCTCGGCGTGCACGGCGTCGATGGCGGCGAACTGACCGGTGCTCATCAGGCGGGCGCCGTGGTCACCGGCGTAACCGACCGCCCAGCGGCGCAGCGCCGCGTGTGCGTCGCGGTCCTCGCCCGCGCCGGCGAGCCGCATCCGGCCGAACTCGCGCACCGTCTCCAGCATCTGGTAGCGCACACCGAGCGCGGTTTCCCGGAGGGTCAGCAGCGACTGGTCAACGAGGCCCTGCACCGCGGCGACGGCGGCGGTGCCGAGCACCGCCTCCGCTGCCGCCAGCGTGAACCCGTCGTTGAACAACGCCAGCCAGCGCAGCGCACGCCGCTCGCCGGCGTCCAGCAGGTTCCACGACCAGTCGATGACCGCGAGCAGCGTCTGGTGCCGGTCGGGTGCGCTGCGATCGCCGCCGCGCAGCAGCGCGAACCGGTCCTCCAGCCGCCGGTCTATCTCCTCCACCGCCATGGCGCGCACCTGCGCCGCGGCGAGCTCGATCGCCAGCGGCAGGCCGTCGAGCCGGCTGACGATGCTCGTCACGGCAGGCTCGTGCAGCCGGACGGTCGGCCGGGTGGCCACAGCGCGCTCACGGAACAGTTCCGCCGCGTCGCCGGTCTGCAGCTCGCCGAGCAGGTAGACGCGCTCGGCCGCGATGCTCAGCGGCGCGCGGCTGGTCGTGAGCACATGCACGTCGGACGTGGCCGCGACGAGGAACGCCACCAGGTCCGCGACCGCGTCGATCAGGTGCTCGCAGTTGTCCAGCACGAGCAGCCCCGGCGACTGCGCCAGCCGCTGCGCGATCCGCCCCCGGACGTCGGCCCGCTGCTCCGCGGTGAGGGCCCGGCGGCCCTGGATCGAGTCACGCACGCCCAGCACCGACCCGACCTCGCCGACGACGTCGGCGGCGGCGGACACCCCGGCGAGCTCGACGACGTGCACGGCCGGCACGGCCGCGTCACGCGCGATGGCCTGCGCCAGCCGCGTCTTCCCCAGTCCGCCGGCCCCGACGATCGAGACCACCCGCGAGCTCGCCGTCAGCGCCCGCAGCCGGCCGAGGTCGTCCGCCCGGCCGACCAGCGCGGTCGCGTCGTACCGCACGCCCCGGCGCACCGGCCGGTCCAGGGCCAGCAGCTCCCTGTGCACCCGCCGCAGCGGCTCTCCCGGATCGGTGCCCAGCTGCTCGAGCAGGCCGCGGCGGTAACGCTCGAAACGTTCCAGCGCGGCGGCCGGACCGCGCCCGGCGGCCTCGCTGCGCAGCAGGTCGGCGAGCAGGGATTCGTCGTGCGGCCGCTTGGCGTGCGCGGCCTCGAGGGCCGGCAGCGCGTCGCCGTGCGTCCCCGTCCTGCTCAGCGCGCGTGCCTGGATCACCCGGGCCTGCTCGGCGTCCGCGGCGGCCGTCCGGCGCAACTCCGCCAGTGGTCCACCGGCCTCGCCCGTCGCATCGGCCAGGCCATCGGACAGGGCCAGCGCGGCGTGCGCCAGCTCGGCGGCCGCCGCCGCGTCCCGGTCCAGGGTGGCACCGGCGTCACGGACGAGCGCCGACAGCCGCAGGCTGTCGACCTCATCGCGCGGGATACCGAGGCGGTATCCCGCGCCGTCGCGGACGACCGCGTCCGCACCGCACATGCTGCGGATGCGTGACACCAGGACCTGCAGGCTCTTCAGCGCGTTGACCGGCGGCCCGTCACCCCAGACGAGCCCGATCAGCTCACCGTCGGGCACGGTCCGGCAGCCCCGGGCGGCCAGGACCGCCAGCAGCGCCTGCGGGCGATCGCCGGCCACGGCGTGCTGACGCCAGCGCACGTCCCGCAGCAGGCTCAGCGCGATGCTCACCCCGCCAGTCTAGGAAGCACCGCGGCCGAGTGATCTCTGCTCCGGGCACGGCCGGAGCTGGCCTGGTCAGGCGAAGGTGAAGCCCGAGCTGGCCTTCGCCAGTTGCTGCCCGGTTGCCGAATACACCCTGTCGTTGGCGTTATAGCTGCCGCAACAGGTGTAGGGGAACGACCGGGTTTTGGTGACGGTCTGGCCCGCAGGAATGGTCAGCGTCCATTTCCTGGTGGCTGGAACGCGCGGGCCGAACGGCCCGGCGAGCTTCTGGTCCAGGGTGACCGTCTCGGTGCCGGAGGCGCAGTTCGTCACCTTGCTTTTGATCGTTTCGGGGATCATCTCGGTGTTGACCTTGGGGGTGGCCTTGACGGTCACGGTGGCGCAGGCGCCGGCCGTGGCCGCGGCTGTTCCCTGGCCGTGTGCGGCGCCACCGGCCGCCTGGGCGGTCGTGGCGGCGATGCCTGACGTCCCGGCCAGCGTGGCGACCAGGGCAGCCCGGAGGACTAAGGTTGCGATACGCATGTCCACCCGCTTTCACCTCATGCCAATACGAATCTAGGCCCGGCGCCCAGGGGCGTCCAGGTGGCAATAACCGTTGGCGGGCGGCCGCGCCGTTCTGTTTGACTCGGCGCGTGATCACCGAGCCGGAACTGGCCGCGCTGCTGCAATGTCACTGGGACCTTGACGGTGTCCAGGTGACCGTGCACAACGGCGGCATGGGGTCGGCGACGTGGTTCGTCACCCGGGGCGCTGACCGGTGGGTGGCCAAGCTGGTGGCCCGCACGCCGGCCGCCAGTTCCGCGGCGGGCTGACCGTCGCGCAGCACCTGGAGGAGTCCGGGGTGCCGGCGGGGGCGCCGGTTCCCTGTGCTGGCGGCCAGCTCGCCGTGGACGTGGGTGCGGGCTGGCTGGCCCTGCTCACCTGGGTGACCGGCCAGCCGCTCACCGGGGAGCCGGCCGCGGAGCGGGACCGGATCGGCACGACGCTGGCCCGGGTGCATGTCAGCCTCCGCGGCCGGAGCGTGGCAGGGGCGGAGCGGTTCCACTGGGTGGATCCGGCGGCGGGCCATCTGTCGCTGCGTCCGTGGCTGCGGCCCGCGATCACGGCCGCGCTCGGTGAACTGGACGCGGCCGGCCCGGACCGCATGACGTGGGGCCTGCTGCACGCCGATCCCGCCCCCGAGGCCTTCCGGTTCGATCCGGCCACCGGCCGGTGCGGGATCATCGACTGGAGCTGCTTCCTGCACGGACCGCTGCTGTACGACCTGGCGTCGGCGGCCATGTACGTGGGCGGGCTGGACCAGGCCGAGGATCTCATCGAGGCCTACCTGCGGCGCGGCCCGCTGACCCGTGCGGAAACCTCCCACGGCCTGGCCGCGATGCTGCGGTTCCGGTGGGCGGTACAGGCGAACTACTTCGCGTGGCGGATCTCGGAGAACGACCTGACCGGCATCAGCGGGCCGCAGGAAAACGAGAAAGGCCTGGAGGACGCCCGCCGCTTCCTGACCGCCGAACCGCACTAGCCGGACCGCGCCGGGGGCCGGTGACCGCAGGATGCTCCCGCGGCCACGTGATCTGCTGGCGAAAGTTCGGCTACCGCACGCACGGTCTGCGTACGTCCTGTTCTCTCGGTTCAGGGTGCTGCGCCGTTTGACGGCGCGGCGTCAGGGACTCGCCCGATCGAGCGCGTCGAGGGGGTGCCGTCAGCGCTGACCGCGGTGTGCGGAACCCACCAGAACGTCAGCATCAGAGAATTGCCCGGTCTTACCCCCGGCGTTCGACATATTTTCAGGAGAAGGGAGCGGGCGAACGGCACCGGGCGCTGAGATGCTGCAAGGCTGAGGGGACGGAGCGGTGATTCGGATACGGTCAGCCGCCTGGCTCATCGCCGCCGTAGCACTGTTCCTGGTCGTCGGCAACTACTACGTGCTCACCCTGCTCGTGTTTATCGCGGCAACCGCATGCACCCTGCTACTTACCCGTCGCCCCAGACCCGAGCGCGCGCCCTCGGCTCCGAGCCCGATGCCGAGGGTGGCACACCGCCCGGCGTCACCCAGTAGGACGATCGGCTTCCTGAGCGGAAGGCGCTGCGAAGCTCTGACAGCTCAGATACGGAAGGGTGCCCGCGCGCGGGTGGACGAGCACTGTCCTCGAGGCGCGCCCTGGCAAGCTGGCTGCTCGGGCAGCTTGCCGATTTCCCGGCGCCGCGTCTTGGGTGGCTTCTTGGCGTCCTTCCGGTGGAGCAGTTTGGCTAGGACTCCCATATGCCGCATGCTGCCACCGCGTTTCCAGTATGTCCACGTATGAGAAGTAATCGTTATTGAGACGGTGATTGATCAGCGATGCCGGCCGGCATGCCATCGTTGCGCCAGGATTTCCTGGGCCGACGCCGCCATTGCTTCCTCATCGTGGTCCAGCCCTTCGGCGATGACGAGCCGGATCGTGGCCGCTCTGTTCCTGCTGTGGGCGTGGCGGCACATGCTGTCGACCCACCCGCTAGCGCGTTCGAGCCTGGTGGAACCGCGCTGCCCTGGCGCGGGCGGGCGCGGCCCGGTGTCACGTGAGCCGACCAGGACGGTGACGGAGACCTCGCTGGCGGCGGCCAGCCATCCCGCCGTCCGCGGAGTGAACTCGCGCCTTCTCGCCGTGTCCATGCCGTGTGGCCAGGGAATTTGGGGATCTGGCATCGGGAAGGTGGACGGTGCGCTGAGGATGACCTCATCGAGACGCCGGGGATGGGTGACCAGGTAACGGGCCGCGAGCTGTGCGCCAGCGGAGTGACCGTGGAAGCTGAACTGGCCGTTAAACGGACGGATGTGCTCCCGGGCCACCTTGTCCACCAGGAGGTTCACGAACTCGTCGGGCTGGATGCTCCGGCCCAGCATCTCCCGGTAGATGGGGAACTCGTGACCCCCGAAGGCAGGCGCGACAATGATCGCCCGATTCCGTTCAGCGAAGGCCGCCCAGCGCTGCACGGCCGCCTGGGCGTATTCGATCAGGTCACTGTCGGGCTTGGACCCGTCCGGCCACGGGAAACCATGGGCCAGGACCAGCAACCGGACCGGGCTGCTGGGGACAAACGACGCTACAGAGCCTGAGCTCCACGACGGCAGCTCGTGCTTGGGATGTTCCGCCACGGACCTAAGCCGCCGGGAAGACCCGGCCCGTAGATGCCCGGGGCCACCCATGTGACGTACATACCTCAAGCCTAGACTTCCCTGCTCCCGTCCTGCCTGTACTCCGCCGGCGCCGCTGACGCGTCTTGAAATCGGGGGCAGGCACGTGTCGGCTGGCTCGAGTTCGCCCGCTGCGCGCAAGCCGGCGACGTGCCCGGCCAGGCACCCCGATTGTTTGATATGCACCCGTAGCTTCGATCGCGAGCGAAGGTTGACACACCATGGGATTACGTTTCAGCACGGCGCACCCAGCGCCTCGCGCCATTGCCGGTTTACTCGTCGTCGGCCTCTGCACCGGGTTAATGACGACCCACGATGCCGGTGCGTTAGCCCGGGGACGAGCGGCGCAGGCGCACGTGCCGACCGTGGAGGCAGCCGCCTCGCGGGCATTCGGGCTTACCGGTGTTGGCTGCCGGTCGGCTGCTGACTGCTGGGCGGTCGGCGACCGCGGCAAGAACAATCTTGCCCTGCACTGGAATGGGCGCGTGTGGTCCGGAGTTCGCGCACCCAGCCCCGGCTCGTTTTACAGCGTGCTGCAATCTGTCACCTGCGTCACGGCCGCGGACTGCTGGGCGGTCGGCTTCGCAGCCTACGGGTTCGACGATGATCCGACTCCGATCGAGGCTGAGGCACTGCACTGGGACGGACATGCCTGGTCGGCTGTCCCGGTACCGAGTCCGGGCGGCTCGCAGCAGGGCGACGAGACCTACCTCCAGGCGGTCACGTGCAGCGCGTCCGCCGACTGCTGGGCCGTTGGATACGACAATCCTGGCGCCGGGCTGGGCAGCGTGGTCCTGCATTGGGACGGGCACAGCTGGTCGCAGGCCGCCACACCGGCTCCCGGCCAATTGTTCGGTGTGCACTGCGCCGCGCGGGACAACTGCTGGGCGGTCGGCACCCATCCCAACGCCAGCTCTACCCTGGCCGCCACCTTCACCCTGCGGTGGAACGGGAACGCCTGGTCACAGGTGCGTTCGCCCGCGCCAAACAACAACAGCATCCTGCAGGGCGTCAGCTGCACCTCCGCCACCGCTTGCTGGGCTGCCGGCGGAACCGGGGAAAGCCCCCGCGGCCGTAATGACGTGCTGCGCTGGAACGGGCACGCCTGGTCTCACATCGCCACACCGGACGCGGGCGGAACGTCCGGGTACAGCTTCCTGTACGCCGTGCGCTGCAGCTCAGCGCACAACTGCTGGGCCGTCGGCGGCTACCAGAACGGGCATTCAACCGGAAACCAGGCGCTGCACTGGAACGGGCACCGATGGTCCGTCGCACCCGTTCCCAACCCAGGGCCGGATTACACCCCGGCGCTTAACGCAGTTACCTGCAGCTCCGCGGCCAGCTGCTGGGCCGTCGGCGATGAGACCGCGCTGCACTGGAACGGGCACCACTGGTCAGCAAGCCGGCTGCCGATGGCCCCCTCCATGATCGGAAGAGACCTTTGACCTGGGCTGTTCGGGGACATCTCGGGGACACGGGAGGCGGTTCCCTTCGGACGTGTGCAGGCGGCGAGGCTGCTGCACATGGTCGTACCAGAAAGTCCTTGAAAGAAGTCCGGGAGGCGGTGTCGGATCGGGGCTGAGCTGTTCGTAGCAGGAGTGAGCGGCCGCCCGCGGGGGGCGCCCCGAAGCACAGGAGATGATCGGACTTGCAGTATCTGGTTTCCGTGATCGATGACAAGGCCGGCTACGCCACCCCGGATCGGCTCGTAGCCGGGGAGCCAGCTGATGAGATGGCAGCGATCGACGCGTTCAACGACCGGCTCGAGGCAGAGGGCCACTGGGTTTTCGCCGGCGGCCTCGCTGCGCCCGGCACAGCGACCGTGATCGACAACCGGGGCGGGAAGGCGCTGTTTACCGACGGGCCCTTCGTGGAGTCGAAGGAGTATCTCGGGGGCTTGTGGATTATCGAGGCCGCCGACCTCGACGTGGCGCTCAAGCTCGCCGCCGAGGGGTCGAGGGCCTGCAACCGGAAGGTCGAGGTGCGGCCGTTCGCGTGACCGGGGTTGACGTGCAGGAGGCGATCAGCCGGGCCCACTGAGGAGTGGGTGCAAGGTGGTATTCGTTTCCTTTACGTGTGCACCCCTCGTGTCAGTCACAGGAGCTGGCCGACGCCGGGCGCTGGGATGCTGCACCGCCTGCGCCCGGTGACAGCCGCTGCGCGAGCCGCCTGTCGGCGCGCTTGTCAAGCCAGTCGTTCAGCAGCGCAAGCCAGCCTGTCGGGACGGCCATGGCCAAAACGAACCAGACCACGGCGGCCGGTAGCACATAGCGCGGCCAGGGCGGCCTCATCATCATTACCGGCAGCAGGCCGATCAATGCGACGGTCGCGCAGGTCAACGCGGCGACTGCCTTCTTGCTGATCGATTCGCCAGCCGGCTCCGGCGGCTGGGCTCTGGTCAGCCGGACGGGGATATCGGCAGTGAGCGCGGCCAGGTCCGCGTAAGTCCGCGACGCCAGCGCTCGGCCAACCCGCAGATCGAGCTCGTCCCGGTCCAGCCGCCCCTGCACGAACGCGGTCTTGACCATGTCAATCACCTCCTCGCGGTCGGCGTGCGACGCCTGGAGGTAACCCTGGCCACCCGCCCCGGCGGCCAGATCGTTCTCCGGCTCTGCCATCCCGGCACCTCCCCCATGAGCAGATGTACTGGCAGCGTAACCCGACTGCATCAACCGGCCACCGCCGTCGAGGACGCATGCGGAAGGCGGGAGAAGTTCTGGAAGCGCGGCGATGCCAGACTTATGTCATGTGTGAACGGGACCACGCGGCAGCGGCCAAAGGGCAGATCGAACTGCTTCTCGAGGAATACCGTGCTTTACGTTCCGAGGTAGAGCATGGGGAAAGAATTAGGGTTATAGAAGACCAGATAAACTTGCTGGCAAAGGGTGCTTACGGGTTCTCCGACATACCGAAAGACGCATTTACCCGCCGAGCAGGTTCATCAGGCGGACGTACGTTTGGTCAATGGCCAGCCCGGTGGTGTCGAGCTGGATCGTGTCCGGGCGTCCGTGGAGATACTCCGCCAGATGACCGCGGATCCTCTCCACCAGGTCGCTGGTCTCAAGAGTCGACTGGATCCTGGCGTCAACATCGAACGCTGGCTTCTTCTCGCGCAGCCGACGGGTGTGCTCGTCGACGTCGGCGAGCAGCGCGACTTCGATAAACTTCGCGCCGACTTCAGCGGCGGCCGCCTCAAACGGGTTGCCCTCATTGAAGATCGTGACCAGTTGTGGGACGACGACATCTTGACCGCCGCGCAGATGGCTCTTCGCCAGAGCGAGACAGCGTGTAGTGGCGACCCGAAATGCAGCGCTGAAGCCCTCGCGCCATCCATCGACCTGACCGACCAGCACGTCGACGTCCAAGCACAGCGTCCCCGGGTGGTTATCGGCGTACCGATGAGCCAATGTCGACTTCCCCACCCGCGACGGGCCGTTGAGGTGGATGAGGCGGGCCATGCGAAAAGACTAGATCACCGCCTGTGCTCAGTGACCCACGCGATAGCGCAGATCCACTGCCAGGGCTCACTACGAAGGCGCCACACTGCGAAGTCGCTGTTGACCTCCTCATTACGAGTCTGTTGCGTGCGTTGTTTGCGGGCTATGCTCCGCCAGGTAGATAGCCAACGGTGATTTCCCGACGACGTCTGATCGAAGACGACCGTGCGCGGCTGCGGAAGCCGCGGCCGGGGCTGGTGGCTTAGGCGTATCCGCAACCGCGGCATGTACTGCATTCTTCCGTCCCCCATTGCAGAGATTGTGATAGACCAGATTGCCGCTGCCATCACGGAACGTGGTCACCGATAGCATAGGAGTAACGCGTACGGCCCCGGATCGCCTGCCTCTTCGAGGTACAGCTCGACAGCCTCCGCGACGTTCGCAAGCACCTCGTCGATCGCGTGCCCTGGCTGGCAAGATCAACTTTCTATGCCCTCGAGGCGGACGGTCATTCCACGCGTGGCATGACCGTCCGCTTTTTCAGGTTTGACGCATACCGAGGTGTGGGTGTGTTTCGCCTGGATAAAGAGTGCTCGGCAGCGCTAAAGGCCGTCGGCGGCTGCCGTCGTTGCCTCAGCGTTGCCGTCACATCGACTCGGCTAGTCAGCTAGGCGGGCGCTTCAGCGGAGAGACCCGCCGCCAGGGCCGCGTCTAGCAAGCGCTTGTCGTAGGTGATGAAGGATGTCAGCGCGGGGCGCGTGTGGAGTGCAGTGCCCAGATGAATGGCATCCAGACTCCGCACGGTCGCCGGCCGCACAGTCTGGGCCAGGATCCGAACGGGAGGGTCTAGGCCGATCAGGTCGATCTGGTCCAGGACAGCCGGGAGCCTGGCCGCTGCCTCGGGCGCATACCTAGCGAGGGCCCGGAAGGACTCGATCTCTGCCAGCACAGAGCTGATCCACCCGGTATCGGCCCGCTCGCCCAGCCACGCCCGCAGCGCGACCGACTCCGCCTCGGCGTGCACGAGCTTGACGATCGCCGCCGAGTCCAGGTAGATCATCAGCGCTCGCCGGAACGGTCTCGGACTAGCTCATCGGCCACATTGATACCGTCCGGCTGCCCAAGATCTATTTGCAAGACCTCCCGGCGCATCTGGGCGGCCCGCTCACGGCGGCTCGCTGTCTCCAACACTGCCTGACGGATGGCAGCAGACCGCGAGACACCGCCGTGCGTCAGTACCTCGAGGGCATGCTCGGTCTCATCGTCAGTACGGATAGTGATCGTGTCAGCCATATCACAAGCGTAAGACAGAACGTCTTACGGCTCAACCTCGATAGATTCCGACAAGGCCCCTTCCGGGATCGGAAGGGGCCTCTGAGCTGCGAGCCGCCTATCGGAATCGAACCGATGACCTACGCATTACGAGGAGGATTGCGGTCGTCCAGCGCCGTCCGCTGGAGATAGCTTGGCCTGCTCTCCCGGCCCGCCGCTCCGGTCCTGTCCAAGTTGAGGAGGACCCACTCAGGCGTCAGCATCCCGGGTCAGGGTTGGCCGCCTCGTCGAGGACCGGGTTGTCGATGATGGGCACCGGGTCGAGGCCGATCTTCGCGGCGATCCGGGTCAGCAGCTCATCCTGGGCGGCGAGGTGGCCCTGCACGTGCGCCACCTCGTGCAGGGTCGCGCTCGCGTCATGGAAGGTCGCCTCCGCGCGCTGGTCCGCGGCAGCGGCCTGCACGTTCTGCCCGACCATGATGACCGATAGCAGCACCAGCTGCAGGAAGGTCTGCGCCACCCAGGAGACGATCGTCGACGAGCCGCCGCGGATCGCCTCCGGGAGGCTGATCAGGTCAAACAGCGCGAACGCGTATGCACACCACATGCTGCCGACCAACCGTGTGATCACAAGCGCGACCTTTGTGTTGAACCGGTTGACCGCCGAGTCCCGGCGGAGTAGATCAGCCACCTTCACCGGGCGATCGGCCCGCCGCGCGGCGATGCGGGGATGGCGTATGTGCTGGTAGATCGCCATGACCTGACCTTTCATCGACTGCCCGGACGCCTGCTCATGCGGGCCGGGCTGCGGCGGATCACCTTTGCACGACTCGTGGCCTACAACTCTGAAACTCATGGAGAACGCCAGCGTGCCGACCTCCATCATCTGCAAGCGGTTGGGCCAATGCGACCCCGCATTCACCCGGAAGACCGACATCCATGCCAGCGGCGATGACCTCGGGCTTCTATGGCGCGCTTGAAGGGATTCGAA
>DASYAV010000102.1:0-99295 GCA_036501145.1 Streptosporangiaceae bacterium
CTGCGCGACAGGGGACCGCTGCAGTCCCGGGAGCTGCCCGACACCTGCGTAAAGTCGTGGCAGTCCACCGGGTGGACCAACAACAAGAACGTCACCAAGCTGCTCGAGCTCATGGTGCTGCGGGGAGAGGTCGCGGTGGCCGGGCGGCGCGGCAAGGAACGGCTGTGGGACCTCGCCGAGCGGGTTTACCCCGACCTGCCGGTGCCGCCCGCCGCGGAGGCCGAGCGGGAGCGGGACCGCAGGCGACTGCGCGCCCTCGGCGTCGCCCGGGCAGGTGGGCCCGAGTGCCCGGTCGAGCCCGCGTACGTCGGGCAGGCCGGCGAGGCCGCGGAAATCGAGGGCGTGCCCGGCGAGTGGCGGGTCGACCCGGTGTACCTCAGGGATTCGCTGGGCGGCCCTCATCACGGCCGGGCGGCGCTGCTGTCCCCCTTCGACCGGCTGGTCCACGACCGGGCCCGGGCCCGGGACATCTTCGAGTTCGACTACCAGCTGGAGATGTACAAGCCGGCCGCCAAACGCCGGTGGGGGTACTTCGCGCTGCCGGTCCTGTACGGTGACCGGCTGGTCGGCAAGCTCGACGCGGCGGCCGACCGCCGGGCCGGCATGTTCCGGATCTACGCGCTGCACCGGGACGTCTCGTTCAGCGCCGCGATGACGGACGCGGTAGAGCGCGAGATCCGCGATCTGGCGCACTGGCTGCACCTGCACATCGAGGACGAACGATGAACTCCGGCGCCAGCCCGCCGCCCCGGCCGGTGGCCGGCTCCACCGCGCTGCCGCCCGGCTTCGCCCACCCGCACGCCTCGCCGGAGGCGCGGCTCATCGCCGAGCGGGGCATGATCCTGCGCGTCCAGGTCGGCTCCGGGGTGCACGGTACCGCCGTCAGCGGGCAGGACGACCGGGACGAGATGGGACTGTGCCTGGAGCCGCCGCAGTTCATCACCGGGCTGGCCCGGGTGCCGAACGGCGTGAACGGCCAGGGCCCGTCGGTGCGGTTCGAGCAGTACGAACGGCACACCGCCTGGGACCGGGCCGGCGGGGTGGCCAACCGCTCCGGCGCCGGGGACCTCGACGTGATCATCTACTCGGCCCGCAAGTGGGCCCGGCTGGCGCTGGCCGGGAACCCGACCGGCCAAACTAACCGGTGGCATTGTCCGGTACTGTCCCAGTCGTGATCATCCGGCAGGCAACCGACGCGGACTGGCCGCGGATCTACCCCTTCTACGCCGCGATCATGGCCGAGGGGAAGACCTATCCGTTCCCGGAGCAGCAGACCCCCGACGAAGCCCGGCCCTGGTGGATGGAGGAGCCGCCCGGCCAGACGGTGGTCGCCGTCAGCGACGGCGTGATCGTCGGCTCGGCCAAGATGGGCGCGAACCGGCCGGGCCGCGGCGCGCACGTCGCGACGGCGTCCTTCCTGGTCGACCCGGCCCATCAGGGCCACGGCGTGGGCCGGGCCCTGGGCGGGTACGTGCTGGACTGGTGCCGCTCGGCGGGCTTCGCCAGCATCCAGTTCAACGCGGTCGTCGAGGTGAACACCCCGGCCGTGCACCTGTGGCAGGCGCTCGGGTTCGAGATCATCGGCACCGTGCCCGAGTCCTTCGACCACCCCGAGCACGGCCTGGTCGGCCTGCACGTGATGTACCGCCGCCTGTGACGCCACGCTCTATTTGCCTGGCCGGAGAGACGCCCTACGGCTGGCAGACCGCGTGCGGCGACGCGCAGCCGTTCATCAGCAATGCCTGCTATCCGGTGATCGCCGTCACCACCGAGTACACCCCGAAACCGAGCAGAATGACCGCGGTGACCCGCTGAATCCACCGCACCGGGATCATGTCCAGGCTCTTGGCGCCCAGGCTGACCGCCACGCCGGCCACCGCCCACAGGCCCGCGGTGGCACCGATGAACACCGGCAGCGCGCCGTACCTGGCGGCCAGGTTGGCCGCGGTGATCTGCGTGATGTCGCCCCACTCGGCCAGGAACACCAGGCCGAAGCTCACCCCGGCCACCCGCCAGAACGACAACGGCCGGCCGCCCTGCCGCGCCGCGTCGGCATCCTCGTGCTGGCCGTCGCGGAAGCTCGACACCCAAAGGTAGGCCGCGCCGGCCAGGAACAGCCCGGCCACCACGCCCCGCACCACGGTCTGCGGGGCCAGCGCCAGCAGCTGGCCCGCGGTCACCGCGATCGCCATATGCACGGTGAATGCGCCGGCCGCCCCGGCCCACACCTGAACGGGCCGGTACCTGGTGCTGAGCACCAGCGACGCGAACATCGACTTGTCCGGCAGCTCAGCCAGGAAAGTGATCACGAACGCCGCCCCGATGACGGCAAGATAGGGCATGAAAGGCTTCCCTCGGTCGGTCCCACCGGCCGGTGCCCGCGGGGAGGCTCCGGCCGGATGTGCTCAACAGCCGAAGGTCTCGTCCACCACATCGCCCTGCGAGCCCCGTGGCCCGGCGGCCGGGCGCATGCGCGCCGGTATGTCGGCCAGCCGGCGAAGGACTACTCCCCTTCCCCTTTAGTATACCGGCGGCTCACCAGGAGGACGGCATGCAGCTGATCATCGGCACCTACACCGAGCAGCTGGTGGGCGTGGCCGGCCAGGCCGATGGCATCCTGACGGCCGGTTTCGACGGCGGCAGCGGCCGCATCGGGCCGGTCAGCACGCTGGCCACCACCCGCAACCCGTCCTACCTCGCCATGCCCACGGGCGGACAGAACCTGTACGCGGTGAACGAGACCCTCACGTTCGGCGGCGAGGAGAAGGGGTCAGGCCAAGCGAGAGCGTCAGGGGAGGCGGGTGGGGGCATCACCGCCTACGCCCGCGACCCCGGCACCGGCGCGCTGACCGAGCTGGCCACCCGGCCCTCGCTCGGGCCGTCGCCCTGCCATCTCGCGCTGGACCGCACCGGGCGGTTCGTGCTGGCCGCCAACTACGGCACCGGCGCGGGATCTGTCACCGTCTACCCGGTGGCGCCCGGCGGCGGGCTTGGCGACGTCACCAGCCACATCGAGCTCACCGGCTCGGGCCCGCACCCGCAGCGGCAGGCCAGCTCGCACGCACACATGATCGCCAGCGACCCGGTGACCGGCGACATCTTCGTCGCCGACCTGGGCTCGGACACCATCGGCTGCTACACGCTCGACCCGGCGGGCCGGCTCACCGCCCGGACCGGAGCGCAGCTGACGGCCGCGCCGGGCGCCGGGCCGCGCCATCTCGCCTTCCACCCGGACGGCCGTCACCTGTTCGTGGTCAACGAGCTCGACAACACTGTCGGCACGCTGCGCCGCGACGGCGCCCGGTTCACGCTGACGCACCTGGCCAGCACGCTGCCCGCCGGCCCGGGGACGGCAGACGCCGGAGCCGGGAGCGGGGCCGGGAGCAGCCTGGCGGGGGCCATCCGGGTCAGCCCGTCCGGCCGTCACGTGCTGGTGACCAACCGCGGCCACGACAGCGTCGCGGTGCTGCGGTTCGACCCCGGCGGCCCGGCGCTGTCCCCGGCCGGGCACGCGGCCAGCGTGGGAGAGTTCCCCCGGGACCTCGTCGTCACCCCGGACGGGCGGCACGTCATCGTGGCCTGCCAGAACGGCAGCCTGCTCGCCAGCTTCGGCTTCGACGACGGCACCGGCGCGCTGGCGCTACGGCACACCGCCGCCGTGCCCACGCCGGTGTGCCTGCTGCTGGCCTGAAAAATAATTTCCTGTTTCCGGCCGCGCTCGCCAAAGATCCTCGACACCGCGCCCGGTTTGGCCGAATATAGGAGCCCGGAGGTGCGCGATTATGGGCTCCCGGATGTTCAGGACCTCGCTCATCACGGCCACCGTGGTGCTGGCGGCGGGCGTCACGGCGGCCGGCTCCGCCACCACCAGCCGCCCCGCGGCGGCTGGCCTGGCCGCGCGCCCGGCGGTGACCTCGCCGCTGCAGGCTGCCTGGCAGTCCGTGCTGGCCGAGCCCCAGATCCAGCACGCGCTGATCGGCGGCTACGCCTACGACGTGACCACCGGCCGGACCCTTGCCTCGGTCCACCCGGACTGGCGGCTCACCCCCGGCTCGGTGACCAAGCTGTACGCGACGGCGGCCAGCCTGGCCGACTGGGGAAACCGGTTCGGCCTGGTCACCCGGGTCGCGCAGGCGCACCCGGGCGGGCCGGTCTACCTCGTCGGCGCCGGCAGCGTGTTCGGCGCCTCGTTCAGCACGCCAACCGGGGACACCCAGCTAGAGGGCATCGCGAAGGCGGTCGCCGCCAAGGTGCACCGCGCGTCCAGCGTGGTCGGGGTGAGCACCCTGTTTGGCGGCTGGACCGCGGGACCGGCGTGGGACGTCAGCGAGGTCGGCGGCTGGGGCGATCCTGCGGTGTCCGCGCTGACCGCCGACCGCGGCAACCTCGAGGTGTCCGTCGCGGCCGGACCGCACGCCGGAAGCAGGCCGGCGGTGACCCTCGACCCTGGCGACCCGGCCCTGGTGCCACCCGGATTCTTCAAGGTGCGCAACGACGCGGTCACCGGCCCGGCCCGGTCGCACGGCTCGCTGTACGTCCGCTGCCTGCCCGGCACCGACACGATCGTGGTCAGCGGCAGCAAGCCGGCCGGCAGCAAGCCGACGACCGCGTTCCTGGCCATCGGCAACCCGGCGCTGTTCACCGCCGCGCTGTTCCAGCACTACCTGACGGCCGATGGCGTCAAGCTGGCCCGGCCGGCCAGCACCGGCACGCTGCCCGGCGGCACGCGCCAGGTCTACGCCTACCGGTCGCCGCTCACGCTGACCAAATACATCACCGCGCAGAACAGCTGGTCGGTCAACCAGATGGCGGAGAGCCTGTACCGGCTGCTCGGCGTGGCCAGGCACGGCCGGGGGACGCCGCAGAACGCGGCGGCGGCGGTGCGCGCCTTCCTGGCCCGGGCGCACCTGTCGCAGGCCCGGGTGCAGGTGGACGGCTCAGGCCTGTCCATCCTGGACGAGATGAGCCCGGCCCAGGTCACCGGCATGCTCAGCTACATCGCGCACCAGCGGTACTTCACCGCGTTCGAGCACTCGCTCATCCACATCGGCAAGACCAGCCAGTGCACGTTCATGTGCGGGTTCATGGACGGCACGGCCGCCGACGGGCACGTCTGGCTGAAGACCGGCAACCTGGCCAACCAGTGGAACTACGCCGGCTACGCGCACGCCAGGAACGGCGACCTCATCGCGTTCACGCTGTTCTTCGACGGCCTGCAGGGAGACAACGCGTTCAACGAGGCGATCGGCCCGATCGACAAGATGACCGTGGACGTGGCCCGCTGGCCGGACGAGCCGCAGACGGCGGACGCCGCGCGGGCCGCGGGCAGCACCGCCGGCAGCAGCGGGGGTGGGGGCCTGCCGGCCAGCGTGACCGCGCTGCTGCCGCCCGGCGCGGCCGCCGCGGCCCGGGTCGGCTACGCCCCCGGCGACGTGATCTCCGCCTCCGTCGTGAACACCGCCACCGGCAAGGTGGCCGCCCAGGCCAACGGCCAGACCGAGCTGCAGGGCGGCCTGCTCGCGCGGCTGGCCACGGTGGCCACCGCGCTGCGGCACGGCCGCCAACTCGCCCTGGCCGGGCCGGAGGTGCAGGCCACTGGCAAGGTCAGCGGCGGCCAGCTGCACGGTGACCTGATCCTGAACGGGCGGGACGACCCACTGGCCGGCCGCCAGCAGCTGACCGCCCTGGCCCGGTCGCTGGCCCGGCGCGGCGTCCGGTCGGTCACCGGCCGGCTGGAGTACGTGGCGGGCGGCGGCGGGTTCGGCTACCACGCCGACGGGGTCGCCCACCTGCCGTTCAACACGCCTGACGAAGACGTGGGCGCGTTCTTCTCACCGCCCGCCGGGCCGCTGGTGGTGGGCCGGGACCAGGTCAAGCTGATGGTGCGCGGCGCCGCGCGACCCGGCCACGCGGCCACGGTCACCGTCGAGCCCGCCGGGTCGCCGGTCCGGATCACCGGCTCGATCACCACCGCCACCGGGTCCTCGGGGACCAGGCCGGCCGCGGTGTGGCAGCCCGGCCCGCAGGCCTACCGGCTGTCCGGCTCGGTCGCGCCCGGCCAGCGGGCCACGCTGCCGGTGGCACCGCCCTACCCGGCGCTGGTCGCGGCGGACTGGTTCCTCGCCGCGCTGCACTCGGCCGGCATCGCCGTGCACGGCACGCCCGCCGCGCTGGCCACCGACCCGGGCGGCCGCGCGCTGGCCAGCCAGCCCGCGCCCGCGCTGGCCGCCGAGGCACAGCAGGCGCTGACCACCCCGTCCAACGTCGCGCCGTACGGCCTGCTCCAGCAACTCGGGCCGCACGCCAAGGCCGACATAGCGGCGCTGACCAGCCCGGCCGACCAGATCATCGACCCGTCCGGCAACGCCGCCGACGACTACCTGACGGCCGGCAGCATCAGCGGCATGCTGGCCGCCGTGCACGCCGACCCGGCCGAGGCGCCGCTGGTCAGCCTGCTCCGCCAGCCGTGGATCGTGCGGCTGCCCGAGCGCACCACGCTGGCCGGGTACACCACGGGCCCCGGCGGCGAGCCGCTCGCCTACACGATCATCATCAACGGCCAGCTGTACAACCCGTCGCCCGACCTGCCGTCGCGGTACCAGCCGCAGTTCAGCCGCTGACAGCCTGCTGACCTGGCCGTCGGCGTCGGCCAGGTCCGGCGGCGCTGGCCTGACGGCGACGCGGGCCCGGTGGCGGGCACCGGGTGGGCCATGATGGGCCGGTGGACTTCGAGCTGTACCGGGGTGAGCTGGCCGCCTACTGTTACCGGATGCTCGGCTCGTTCCATGAGGCCGAGGACCTGGTGCAGGAGACCCTGCTGCGGGCGTGGAAGGCCCGCGACCGGTACGACGCCAGCCGCGCGTCGGTGCGCACCTGGCTGTACCGGATCGCGGCCAACGTGTGCCTGACCGCGCTGGAAGGCCGGGCCCGGCGGCCGCTGCCGTCCGGGCTGGGCACGCCAAGCGATGACCCGGCGGAACCGCTTACGCCGGCCCTCGACATCCCGTGGCTGCAGCCGTTTCCCGACGCGCGGTACGACACCGCGGTGCGCGCCGATATCCGGCTCGCCCTGGTGGCAGCGTTGCAGCTGCTCCCGCCGCGGCAGCGGGCCGTGCTGGTGCTCCGCGAGGTGCTGCAGTTCACCGCCGCCGAGGTCGCCACGCAACTGGACAGCACGGTTCCCGCCGTCAACAGCGCCCTGCAGCGGGCCCGCGCCGCCGTCGCGGACGTGCCGGGTATAGCCGAGATCGGTGAACCCGCCGATCCGCGGGCCCAGGCTGTGATCCAGCGGTACCAGCGGGCGTTCGAGGCGGCCGACGTCGATGCGCTGGTCCGGCTGCTCACCGACGACGCCGTGCTGGAGATGCCGCCGGTGCCGCTGTGGTACCGGGGGAGCGGCGACTACGGCCGGTTCATCGCGCGGGTGTTCCAGATGCGCGGGACCGGCTGGCGGATGCGGCGGCTCACCGCCAACGGGCAGCCCGCGCTGGCCGCGTACGCGCCGGCGCCCGGCGGCGGGCACCAGCTGCACACGCTGCAGGTCTTCACCGTCACCGGCGGGCTGGTGGCCTGCAACGTCGTGTTCGCCGACCCGGCCGTGCTCACCGCGTCCGGCCTGCCCGGGCAGCTTTCTCCCGGCGAATCCGGGCCGCCGCGATGAGCCGGCCCGGTGCCGCCGGTATGTACCGGTGAGCACCGGATAAAGGAGAGCAGCATGAGCGTCATCGTGATCGAGTTCATCACCCTGGACGGCGTCGTGTCCGACCCGGACGGGTCCGGCGGCACGCCGGCCGGCGGCTGGGCCTTCCGGCACGGGCCGCAGACCGTCGCGGGGGACAAGTTCCGGCTGGGCAGCACCCTGGACGACGGCGTCATGCTGCTCGGCCGCAGGACCTGGCAGCTGTTCGCGGGGCTCTGGCCCGCGCGGACCGACCCGTTCTCCGCACGGATGAACGCCGTGCCCAAACTGGTCGCCACCCGCACCCTCACCGGCACCCCGGCCTGGGCTAACTCCCAGATCCTGGCCGGCGATCTGGCCGGCGCGGTGGCCGGCGAGCGGCGCGACGTCATCATCACCGGCAGCCTCAGCGTCGTGCACACGCTGATGGCCAAGGACCTGATCGACGAGTACCGGCTGCTGACCTTCCCCACCATCCTGGGCCGCGGCGACCGCCTGTTCCCGGCCGGCGGCCCGCCCACCTACCTGGAGCTGCTGTCCGCCGAGCAGGCCGGCGCCGCCACGCTGACCCGGTACCGGCGGCCCGCGTCATGACGGCCCGGTTCATCGCCTGCTACGACACCCCGGCCGACCCCGGGGCGTTCGACCGGCACTACCACGAGGTGCATATCCCGATCGCCAGCCAGCTGCCCGGGCTCCGCCGCTACACCGTCAGCCGGGACACCGAAGCGGTGCGCGGGGAGCCCTGCTACCTCGTCGCCGAGCTGGACTGGGACAGCATGGCGGACCTGCGTGCCGCGTTCGGCTCGCCGCGGGGCCGGGCCACCGCCGAGGACGCGGCGCGCCTGCAGCGGCTCGCCCCGGTGCGCAGCATGATCTGCACCGTGCACGACTGCCTGGCGTGACGGTCAGGGCGGGCCCGGTGCCTGGCCCACCGCGGCGTCTTGGACCAGCAGCGCGATCTGCACCCGGTTGTCCGCGCCGAGCTTGGCCAGCAGCCGGGAGACGTGCGCCTTGACGGTGGCCAGGCTCATCTGCAACTGGGCGGCGATGTCGGCGTTCGGGCAGCCCTGGGCGACCGCGTCAGGCCAGCCGCCGGCGGCCGATGTACCAGAAGCAGTACCCGGCCAGGGCCATGGCGAGGACGAGATAGACGGCGGTCTCGATGCCCTGGATGGGCCAGTACCGGCTGGCCGGCTCGTAGCTGGTGGCCACCCGGACGCCGTGCCTGGCCAGGCAGCTGGCCAGCTGGGGAGGCGTCTCGGCGGGCGGCATGGCGCAGGCCGGGACGCTGCTGACCGGCGCGCCCGCCGCGTTGACCGCGCCGCTGGAGATGATCCAGGCGCCGGGCTGCCCGGGGACGCTGTCGGCGCTGAACCCGAACCTGCCGTCGGTCAGGCTGGTATTGAGGTTGGTGGAGCCGAGCGCGATGCTGGCGTGCCCGGGCGGGAACAGGTGCGGGCGGATCCCCAGCGGGAAGGCGACCTGCACGGCGGCGAAGACGGCCAGCGTGATGGCCATGGCCGGGACGGTGCGCCGGATCAGCACCCCGGTCGTGCAGCCCAGGGCGAAGCCGAACGCGGCGTAGCCGAGCGGCGTGATGCCGTGGGTGGCGAAGGTCAGCGGATTGAACGGGCCCAGGTCAAGCGGGTAGCTGCCGCTGGAGGTGAGGCGCGCGGCCCGGTCGATAGGTGCGGCCCACCAGCCCTGCAGGAGGCTGAGCGCCTCGCAGACGGCCATCGCGGCCAGGCCGGCCAGCGTGATCTTGGCCGCCAGCCAGCGCAGCCGGGTGACGCTCTGCGTCCAGGCCAGCCGGAACGTCCCGGCCTCGTACTCGCGGGCGATCAGCGGGGCGCCCCAGAAGATACCGGTGACCGCGGGAGCGAGAATGATGATCATGAGGGTGATCAGGTACACGGTGGGATAGACGCCGGTGTCGATCACGGCGAGGAAGTTGCCGGCCAGCTCCTGGCAGCGCCCGCCATGGCACGCGCCGATCCCGCTGCTCGCGTACTCGCTGGCCAGATGCGGCCCGGTGACCGCCAGCAGCACCGCGAACACGGCCAGCGCCGCGGTGGCGGTGACCGCCTGGCCGCGGAACTGGCGCCACGCCAGCCAGGTCATTTCTGCACCTCCAGGTGGCGGCTGCGGCGGCCAAGCCCGGCCTGACGCATGTAGGCCAGGGCCAGGTCCTCCAGGGTGACCTCGCTGACCGTCCAGGCCGGGTCGAGAATCTTGCCGGTGGCGCGGACCAGCAGCGTGCTCTGCCGGTCGGTATGGCTGGCCGAGATGACCTCCAGCCCGGCCGGCAGGCTGGCCGGGTCCCGCCGCGCCCCGGTGAGCACGTGGTGGCTGGCCAGCAGCTCCTCGACCGGCCCGGCCACCCGTACCTGCGAGCCGACCAGCACGATCAGGTAGTCGCAGACCCGTTCCAGGTCGGCGATCAGGTGCGAGGACAGCACCACCGACAGCTCCTGCTCCGCGACGGCCTCCATCAGATCCTGCAGGAATTCCCGCCGGGCCAGCGGGTCCAGGCTGGCCACCGGCTCGTCCAGGAGCAGCAGGTCGGGCCGCTTGGCCACGGCCAGGGTCAGCGCGAGCTGCGCGCGCTGGCCGCCGGACAGCTTGCCGGCCTTCTGCGCGGGGTCCAGGCCGGTCTGCCCGATCCGGCGCCGCGCCAGCTCACCGTCCCAGCGCGGGTTGAGGTGCCGGCCCAGCCTGAGGTGGTCGGCCACCGGCAGCCCGCCGTAGACCGGCGCGTCCTGCGCCACGAAGCCCACCCTGGCCAGCTGGCCGGGGCCGGTGGCGGGCGCCCCGCCGAGCACCCTGACCGTGCCGCTGGTCGGGGCCAGCAGCCCGGCGGCCAGGCTGAGCAGGGTCGTCTTCCCGGCCCCGTTGGGCCCGACCAGGCCCACCACGTGCCCGGCCGGGATGGTGAGGGTGCAGTCCGACAGCGCCCACAGCCGCCGGTACCGCTCGCCCAGCGCATCGGTTTCGACGACGGCGGTCATGCTATGTCCTCTTCAGCAGCGGACCGAAAGGTGCTGAGGAACAGGGCCTCGATGGACTCGTCGTCCAGCCCGGCCCGGCGTGCCTTGGCCAGCCAGCGGCGCAGGTCCTGGCGCAGCGGCCCGTGCGCGGCCAGCGACGCGCCGGCCAGGGTCCCGGTCACGAACGTGCCGATCCCTGGCCGGGCCGCGGCCAGGCCCTCGTACTCCAGTTCCCGGTAGGCCTTGAGCACCGTGTTCGGGTTGATGGCCAGCCCGGCCGCCACGTCCTTCACCTTGGGCAGCTGGTCGCCCTCGTTCAGCAGGCCCAGCCGCAGCGCCTGCCGGACCTGGTGGATCAGCTGCAGATACGGCGCGACACCGGACCGGCCGTCCAGGTGGAACTCGATCACCACTACCTCACTTTATCTAGGTGCCTAGCACTATAGCTGCATACCTAGATGTGATGTCAAGAAAAGACAGGCGTGTGGCGGGGGAGTGGCCGGTCAGGCCCACGTCGGCGCGCCGATGATGGCCCGCGTGCGCAGCAGGGTGCTGGCGATCTCGGCGTCCCCGGTCAGCGCCAGGTCGGCCCGGCCGGCGGCGGGCAGGTTGCTGGTCAGCAGCCGCCAGGCCTGCTCGGTGCTCACCGCCAGCCGCCGCGGCATGACAAGCGAGGGCGCGTTCTGCCAGCGTTGTCCCCATGCAGAACGCACCCGTGACGATCGAGCCGGTCAGCGACGCGAACACCGAGGCGGCGGTGCGGTTCCTGATGAACTGGGTCAGCGACGGGGAAGCTGCCGCCCGCACCTACCTGGCCGCACACGGCGGGACCGGCGGGGCCAGCCTGCTGGGCGTGCGGGACGGCGAGGCGGTCGGCATCGTCTCGCTGCTGTGGGTGTCGAACTATGCCGGCTTCGCCGGGCGCGGCATCCCGCTGGTGCACCAGGTCGCGGTGGCCGGCCCGGCCCGCCGCGCGGGCATCGGGGCGCGGCTGCTCGCCGCGGCCGAGGATCTGGCCCGCGGCCACGGGGCCACCGAGCTTGGCATCACCGTCGGCCTGTTCGACGAGTATGGCCCGGCGCAGCGGCTGTACGCCCGGCGGGGTTACCTGCCCGACGGCCGGGGCGCCTGCCTGGGGCCGCGGCCGCTGCGCCGGGGCGAGGACGTCTCCATGGACCACGGCGTGATCCTCTGGCTGACCAAGGATCTGGGCTCAGCCCATTGACCTGGCGCCGTCGATGGTCTCCCTGATGATGTCGGCGTGGCCGGCGTGCTGCGCGGTCTCGGCGATGATGTGCATGAGCACCCGGCGGGCCGACCACCGCTCGCCGGGCGGGAACCAGGGCGCCGTGGGCAGCGGGTGCGAGACATCCAGGTCGGGCAGGCTGGTGACCAGTTCGTCGGTCCGGGCGGCGACCTCCTCGTAGCGGGCCAGCACGCCGGCCAGCGTCTCGCCGGGCAGGAGCCGGAACTGGTCGGCGCGCGCCGACCAGTCCGCCTCGGTCATCGCGGCGAAGTCCTGCTTGGGCGAGGGCCCGTGCACGATGAAGCCCGCCCAGGTCTCCTCCGCCGCGGTCACGTGCTTGATCAGGCCGCCGATGCACAGCTCGCTGGCCGTGCTCCGCCGCCTGGCCTGCTCGTCGGTCAGGTCACGGGCCGGGAACCGCATGAAGTGCCGGGTCTTGGCCAGCATGGCGAGCAGGTCGGCGCGCTCCCCGCTGACGGCGGTCTGGCCGGCCGGCCCAGGGTTCTGCGTGGCCAGGTCGTTGTGGGTCATGCGATCGTCCCTTCCGGGGTGCGCGCCGGGCCCGTTTTCCCGGCTCCGCATTCCACGCTACGGAGGATAGCGGCCAGTTCCTGACCTGAATTGCGGGAAGATGGGAAACATGGCGAACACCAGCACGCGCACGCTGCGGCTGCTTTCCCTGCTGCAGGCCCGCCGGTACTGGCCGGGGGCCGAGCTAGCCGGGCGGCTGGGCGTGTCGCCACGCACCCTGCGCCGCGATGTGGACCGGCTGCGCGAGCTCGGCTACCCGGTCCAGGCGCAGCGCGGCGTCGACGGCGGGTACCAGCTGGCGGCCGGCGCGGCGCTGCCGCCGCTCGTCGTGGACGAAGAGGAAGCGGTGGCCCTGGCCGTCGGGCTGCAGGGCGCCGCGCAGGGCGCGGTCGAGGGCATCGCGGAGGCCTCGGTGCGGGCGCTGGCGAAGGTCGTGCAGGTGATGCCGGCCAGGCTGCGCCGCCGGGTGGAGGCGCTGAACGCCATGACGGTGCCCGCGCGCTGGGGGAGCGCGGCCCCGGCCAGCGTCGATCCGGGCATCCTCACCGCCATCGCGCTGGCCTGCCGGGACAGTGAGCGGCTGCGGTTCTCCTACACCGCCGCCGGCGGCCAGCGCACCGACCGGCACGCCGAACCGCTGCGGCTGGTCCAGCTCGGCCGCCGCTGGTACCTGGTCGGCTACGACCTCACCCGCCAGGACTGGCGCAGCTTCCGGCTCGACCGGCTCAGCGACCCGCGGGGCACCGGGGCCAGGTTCCGGCCGCGGGAGCTGCCCGCCGCCGACGCCGCCGCGTTCGTCCGGGCCGGCATCGGCAACGTGCTGCCCAGCTACCAGGTCGAGGTGCTGGCCGGCACCAGCGCCGCGACCGCCCGGCAGCGGATCGGCCGGTGGACCACGGTCACCGGGGCCGGGCCCGGCCGCTGCCGGATCCGGCTGACCGCCGACTCGCTGGACTGGGTCGTCATGGGCCTCGGCGTGCTCGGCGCGAGCTTCGAGGTGGTGTCGCCGCCGGAGCTGCTGGACCGGCTGCACGACTGGGGCCGCCGGTTCAGCGAGGCGGCCAGCGCCGGCGCATCGCCGGTTCAGCCGGGCGGCTCCGGCTCGGCGTATCCGTGCGCGTAGGCGTAGCGCACCGCCTGCGCCCGGTCCCGGGACCCGGTCTTGGCGAAGATCCGGTTCACGTGCGTCTTGACCGTCGCCTCGCTGACGAACAGCGTACGGGCGATCTCCCGGTTGGACTGGCCGGCCGCGATCAGCCGCAGCACCTCGGCTTCGCGGGCGGTCAGGTCCTCCGCGCCGGGCGCCGGCGCGGCCTCGGGGGCACGGGCGGCGGCCGCCAGCAGCCGCTGCTGCACCCCCGGGTCGAGCACGGCCTGGCCAGCCGCGGCGGCCTGCACCGCCCGCCCGATCTCCGCCCTGGTCGCGTCCTTGGTCAGGTAACCGAGCGCGCCGGCCTGCAGCGCGCCGATGATCGACTCGTCGTCGGCGTAGGTGGTGAGCACGACCACGTGCGTGCCCGGGTGGTCGGCGGTGATCCGCTGGGTCGCGGTCACCCCGTCGCACTCCGGCATGTTCAGGTCCATCAGCACGACCTGCGGGTGCACCGCGGCGACCAGGTCGACCGCGGCCGCCCCATCCGCCGCCTGCCCGGCCACCACGATGCCCGGCATCGTGCCGAGCAGCAGCACCAGCCCCTCCCGCACCGCGGACTGATCGTCGGCGACGACCACGCTGACCGCCTCGGCGGCACCATCTGCGCTCATGCCGGGATCCTCAGGCATACCTGCCACTGTCCGCCAGCCGGCCCCGAGGTCAGCGTGCCGCCGCCCAGCACGGCGCGCTCCCGCAGCCCGGCCAGCCCGTAGCCGGCGCCGGTAGCCGCCAGCGGCGTGCCGCCACCCGCGGCGGGCAGCGGGTTGGCGACCCGCACGGTCATCTCGCCGTCCAAGAACTCCAGGGCCAGGCTGACCGGCTGCCCCGGAGCGTGCTTGCGCGCGTTGGTCAGGGCTTCCTGCGCGGTCCGGTAGGCGGCCAGGCCGGCTTCGGCCGGCACCGGCCGCGGCGGCCCGGTCACCGTGAACTCGACCGTGCCGCCGTCCGTCCGGTACTCCCCGGCCAGCGCCGACAGCTGATCGGGGAGCGGCGGCGCGTCACCGCGCAGCGCCAGGATGGCCCGCCGCGCGTCGGCCAGGCCCTCCCTGGTGAAGGCGCCGGCCCGGCCGATGCACCCGACCGCCTTGGCCAGCTCCGGGCTGTCCGGCAGCCCGCCCAGCAGCGCCTCGGCGGCCTGCAGGTTCACCGACACCGCGGCCAGCGAGTGAGCCAGCACATCGTGGATCTCCCTGGCTATCCTGGCCCGCTCACCGAGCGCGGCGGCCTGGGTCTCGGCTTCCCGCGCCCGCCGGGTCTCGGCGAGCATCCGTTCCGCCTGCTCGGCCCGGGACAGGTAGGAGTGCCGGGTCAGGCCGAACGCCCACAGCCCGGCGAAGGCGAGCGGGTAGCCCAGCAGCGTCTCGGCGGCCGCTCCGGTGGCCAGCCCCGCGGCCAGGAACGACGCGATCGTCCCCGCGGCGATGGCCAGCGAGAGCTCGGTGTCCAGCCGTGCGCCCGCGGCCGAGGTGGCCACGCAGCCGACCGTGATGGCCGTGCTCAGCGGGGACAGCCCGACCAGGGCGCCGCCCGCGACACCCATCACCGCCAGCGTCACGATCATCAGCCGCGGCCGGCGCCGGGTCGCCAGCCAGCCGGCCCAGCTCACCGCGCAGACGCCCAGCGCCACGGCGACCGCCGTGCCGTGCGCGCCGGCGCCCAGCCGCGGCTGCGCCAGCGGAACCGTGACCAGGACCATCACCAGCAGCAGGACCTGGACCACGAGCTGTGCCAGCGGCAGGTCGATGGCGCTGGTGACGGCCGCCGGGCCCCAGCGGGCGGCCAGCGAGCGGAACATGAGATCACCGTATCGGCCAGCTCAGCGGCATGCGCTGACCGCCGGGTGGACCACGGGTGGAGAACGCCGTGTCCACCCTGCCTCCACCTGCCCCCCGCCCGGCCTGGACCCGGTATCAAGCCGCAGGCCGACGCGCTGACCAGGGGCTCGAGCCTAGCGTCGGAGACGTAACGCACGACACCCAAGCCGCTCGACAGGAGTCCCGAAGTGAGTTCCAGCGTTCTGATCCCGAACCTCGTCATCCTCGCGGTGGTGCTGATCTCCGATCTCGGCCTCCGCAAGGTCACCACGCTGCGGCTGATCCGCCCGTTCATCGCCGCGGCCGTCATCGTCCCGTTCTTCTTCAAGGGCGTCGCCACGTCCGGGAAGGGCCTGCTGCTCGAGATCGCCGCGACCGCGGCCGGGCTGGCCCTGGGCGTGCTCGCCGCCGCGCTGATGCGCGTCTTCCACGACAGCAAGTCCGGCCAGGTCATGTCGCGGGCCGGCCTGCCCTACGCGCTGGTCTGGATTGCCGTCGTGGGCGGGCGCATCTACTTCGCCTACGGTTCCACCCACGTGTTCGGCGCCCAGCTGGGCCGCTGGATGTTCACCAACCAGATCACCGTCGGGGCACTGACCGATGGCCTGATCTTCCTCTCGGTGGCCATGCTGCTGGCCCGGACCGGGACCCTGGCGGCCAAGGCCCGCCGGGTGACCGGCCGGCCGGCGGACCAGGAGCCCGCTCCGGCCAGCATCGGCCGGTAACGCACTGCCGCTTAGCCTCAGCCGCCTGGTGGGGCCCACCCCGTCAGGCGGCTGAGCCATTTCTCAACCACCCGGCACCGACAGCAGCCGCTGCTTCACCGCGTCAGGGGCGAAGCTGGCCTCGATGCTGGCCCGGGCCAGCGCGCGCAGCTGGGCGCCGGTCAGCCCGAGGACGTCGCGGGCGCGCCGGTACTCCTCCAGCAGCGTGGTGCCGAACATCGGCGGGTCGTCGCTGGCCAGCACGACCGGCACCCCGGCGGCGAGCAGCCGGGGCAGCGGGTGCGCCGCCAGCGTCGGTACCACCCCGGTGGCGACGTTGCTGGACGGGCAGACCTCCAGGGTGATCTGGTCCTCGCGCAGCCGGTCCAGCAGCCGCGGGTCCTGCGCCGCGGCGATGCCGTGGCCGACGCGCTCGGCCCCGAGCTCGTCGATGGCCGCCCACACCTCCTGCGGGCCGACGCTCTCCCCGGCGTGCGGCACGCTGTGCAGCCCGGCGGCGCGGGCGGCGGCGAACTCGGCGCGGAAGCTGGCCCGCCGCACCCCGGCCTCCCCGCCGCCGAGGCCGAAGCCGACCAGCGCGGCCGGCGGGTGCCGCAGCGCCGCGTCCAGCGTGGCCCGGGCACCGGCCGCGCCCTCCGCGCCGGCGATGTCGTACACCCAGGCCAGCTCGGTGCCCCCGGCCCGCGCGGCCCGCGCCCCGGCGTCCAGCGCCGTGGCCAGCTCGCCGGCGCCGATCCCGGCCGCTATGTGCGACCGCGGGGTGACCGTCACCTCGGCGTACCCGGTGCCCTGCGCCCGCATGTCCGCGGCCAGCCCGGCGACCAGCGTGACGATGTCGTCCGGGCTGCGCACCAGCCAGCTGACCGCGGTGTAGACCTCGATGAAGTGGGCGAAGTCGCGGAACTTGTAGAACGCCTTGAGCCCGTCAGTGTCGGCGGGCACGCCCGCCGACGGGTGCCGCGCGGCCAGCGTGGACACGGTGTGCGGGGCGGCCGAGCCGACCAGGTGCACGTGCAGGTCTGCCTTGGCCAGCGCCACCAACTCGGCGTCACCGGGGAGATCGGCCCGCTGATTGCCATCCGGAAAGTTCGTGCTGCCGCGCACCTGGCGCCTCCTGTTGTGTCCGCCAGGCGCCCTTGGCTGATACGCGGCCGAGCGTGGCAGGGACGGGCCCCGTTGCAGCGCCTCTCGGGCCAGCACGCATTCTCGCACAGCGGCCGGCCGGGCACGGGGATAGGCTGACCCGCGTGCCTGAGCCTCGCCCGCGCGCCCGTGACCTGGGCATCGTCCTGGGCAGCATGGCCCCCGGGCCGCTGAACGCCATCACCGACGTGGCCGGCGTGCGGGTCGGGCACGCGACGATCGCCCGGGATCAGCCGGACGGTGGCCGGCCGCTGCGCACCGGGGTGACCGCGATCCTGCCGCACGGCGGGAACGTCTTCACCAGCAAGGTGCCGGCCGCCTTCCACGTCATCAACGGGTTCGGCAAGGCCACCGGCTCCACCCAGATCCAGGAGCTCGGCGTGCTGGAGACCCCGGTCGCGCTCACCGGCACGCTGAGCGTCGGGGCGGCCATGGAGGGGCTGGTCCGGCACGCGCTGCAGGAGAACCCGCAGATCGGCGGCAGCGCGGGCACGGTCAACGCGGTCGTCGCCGAGTGCAGCGACGCGCGGCTGAGCGACATCCGGGCCCTGGCCGTGCGGCCCCGGCACGCGCTGGAGGCCATCGCGGCGGCGGCCGGCGGGCCGGTCGCCGAAGGCTCGGTCGGCGCTGGCACCGGCATGGTCTGCTACGGCTGGAAGGGCGGCATCGGCACCGCCTCCCGCCTGGCGGGCGAGGCGGCCGGCGGGTTCACCGTGGGCGCGCTGGTGCTCGCGAACTTCGGCCGTGGCCGTGACCTGCGCATCTCCGGGGTCCCCGTGGGCGAGCGGCTGCACCGCGATGACAGTATCTGCCTCGCCGGAAAGACGCCCTACGGCATCTGCCTCGCCGGAAAGACACCCTGCGGCAGCGACGGCGGCGGATCCTGCGTCGTCGTGCTGGCCACCGACGCGCCCGCCGACCACCGCCAGCTGGGCCGGCTGGCCCACCGGGCGCAGTACGGGCTGGGCCGGACCGGAACCTACGGCGACCACGGCAGCGGCGAGTACGCGATCGCCTTCAGCACCGCGCACCGCATCCCGCACACCCCGCCGTCGGCCGTCATCGCGACGCAGATGCTGGCCGAGGACGGCCCGGTGATCAACGCGGTGTTCCAGGCGGTCACCGAGTCGGTGGAGGAGGCGGTGCTCAACGCGCTGCTGCGGGCCAGGTCGGCGGGCCCGGCCGCCGACGCGATCGCCCCGCCGATCGACCCCGCCGCGGTCGCCGCCATCGTCAGCGGAGAACGGCGCGCCGAATGAACCGCACCCGCACGAACTGGGCCGGCAACGTCACGTTCCGGGCGGCCGGCTTCCACCGGCCGGGGTCTGTGGCCGAACTGCAGCGGCTGGTGGCCGGGCGGCCCCGGGTCCGGGCACTCGGCACCGGCCACTCGTTCAGCGAGATCGCGGACACGCCGGGCGACCTGATCAGCCTGGCCGGCCTGCCGCCGGTCATCGAGATCGACAGCGAACGGCACACCGTCACACTGAGCGCGGGCCTGCGCTACGGCGAGCTGGCCGCCACCCTGGACCGGGCCGGGCAGGCACTGCGCAACCTCGGCTCGCTGCCGCACATCTCGGTGGCCGGATCCTGTGCCACCGGCACGCACGGCTCGGGTGACGGCAACAGCGTCCTCGCCACCTCGGTCACCGCCCTGGAGATGGTCACCGCCGATGGGGAGCTGGTCACGCTGAGCCGGGACGCCGACCCCGGCCGGTTCCCCGGCGCCGTGGTCGCCCTCGGCGCGCTCGGCATCGTCACCCGGCTCACCCTGCGCACCGTGCCGTCGTTCGGCGTCCGCCAGTACGTCTACGACGATCTGCCCAGGGAGCAGGTCACCGCGCACCTCGGCGAGATCCTCGGCAGTGCCTACAGCGTGAGCCTGTTCACCGACTGGCGCGGCCCGGTGTTCCGGCAGGCCTGGCTCAAACGGCACGCGGACGCGCCGGGCGCGGCACAGGCCGCGCCGGGCTGGATGGGTGGCCGGCTGGCCGACGGCCCGCGCAACCCGGTGCCCGGCATGCCCGCGGGCAACTGCACCGAGCAGCTCGGCGTGCCCGGCCCCTGGCACCAGCGGCTGCCGCACTTCCGGCTGGAGTTCACCCCCAGCGCCGGCGACGAGCTGCAGTCGGAGTACCTGCTGCCACGCGGCCACGCGGCCGCCGCGCTGGACGCGCTCGGCCCGCTCGCCGCTGAAATGGCCGCGGTACTGCAGATCGCCGAGATCCGCAGCGTCGCCGCCGACGACCTGTGGCTGAGCCCCTGCTACCGGCGGGACACCGTCGCGTTCCACTTCACCTGGGTCAAGACCCCGGCCGCGGTCGCGCCGGTGCTGGCCCGGGTCGAGCAGCGGCTGGCCCCGTTCGGCCCCCGGCCGCACTGGGGGAAGCTGTTCACCACCAGCCCGGCCGAGGTGGCCGCCGGCTACCCGCGGATGGACGACTTCCGCGTCCTGCTGCGGCACTACGACCCGGCCGGCAAATTCGGCAACGACCTGCTGAACCGCCACATCCTTGCGGAAGGCTGACCCCGGGGACACCGGTAGGGTGATAAGCACGTGTGACTGTGAGCGTACGGGGAGCCACACCGGCGCTTCCGCCACTCAGGTCACAGATTGGTGAGGGAATGTCGGAGCGGAATTCAGCGGGTTGGGGGCCCGCTGACCCGGACGGCGAGACGATTCCCGGCCATACTCTGCCACCAGCCCCACCACCGCCCCGCCGGTCCCGGTTCCTGGGGTTCGTGGCCAGCTCCTCGCGGCGCGGCGGCGCGGCCGCGCGCCGGAACCTGGTCGCGGCCGTCGGCGGGGCGGCCCGCACCCGGGTCGTGCTGCTGATGGCCTGCGTGCTCGCGCTGGCCAGCGCGGACACCGCCACCGTCGGGGCCTCTGCGGTGGAGCTGACACACGCGCTGCACATCAACAACACCGACATCGGGCTGCTGGTCTCGGTGACGTCGATCGTGGCGGCGGTGTTCTCGCTGCCGTTCGGTGTGCTAGCCGACCGCGCCCGGCGTACCTGGATCCTCGGCTTCGCCCTGCTCACCTGGGGTGCGGCCATGGTCTGGAGCGCCACCTGCACCTCGTTCGGCGAGCTGCTGATGACCCGGCTGGCGCTGGGCGCGGTGACCGCGGCCGCGGGCCCGATCGTCGCGTCGCTGATCGGCGACTGGTTCCCCGCGGCCGAGCGTGGCCGGATCTACGGCTACATCCTCACCGGCGAACTGCTCGGCGCCGGCATCGGTTTCGCCTTCACCGGTGACATCGCCGCGCTGTCCTGGCGGGCCGCGTTCGTCATCCTGGCGCTGCCCGCGTTCGTGCTCGCCTGGCTGATCATCCGGCTGCCCGAGCCGGCCCGCGGCGGCATCGACGCGCTGGCCGCCGAGGCCGGGCTGCGCCGCGGCCGGCGGCCAGCGGCCCGCCCGCGCGAGGAACCCGAGCCCGCCGACGCCCAGCAACTGGTCAGGGAGCAGGGCATCCAGCCGAACCGCGAACTGGCCGCCGAGGCCACCAGGCGGATGGGCTTCCTGGGCGCGCTGCGCTACGTGCTGGCGGTGCGCACCAACGTGGCGCTGATCCTGTCCAGCGCGTGCGGCTACTACTTCCTCACCGGGGTGCAGACCTTCGGCTCGGAGTTCGTCGGCCATGAGTACGGCATCAGCCAGGTGGTCGCAAACCTGCTGCTGCTGGTGATCGGCGGGGGAGCGGTGGCCGGGGTGCTGGCCGCCGGGCCGATCAGCGACGCGCTGCTGCGCCGCGGCCGGATCAACGCCCGGATCAACGTGGCCATGATCGGCGCGGCTGCCACGGTGCTGCTGTTCATCCCCGCTCTGATCACACACAGCGCGCTCACCGCGATGCCGTACATGGTGCTCGCCGGGGCCGCGCTGTCCGCGCAGAACCCGCCGATCGACGCCGCCCGGCTGGACATCATGCCGCCCTGGCTGTGGGGCCGCGCCGAGGGCGTGCGGACCTTCATGCGCACCGCCGCCCAGGCGGTCGCGCCGCTGCTGTTCGGTGTGGTCGCCGACGACATCTTCGGTGGCGGCACCCCCGGGCTGCGCTGGACCTTCGTCGTCATGCTGCTGCCGCTGGCCGCCTCGGCGGTATTCCTGTTCGGCGCGCGGCGACTCTACCCGCGCGACGTGGCCACCGCCGTCGCCGCCGTGGAACGCTCCAACGCGATGACCGCGCGCGGCCAGGCCCCCGCCCCCGGGAACTGACCACACCCGGCCGCGGTCCTCGCGGGCACTTTTGCACGTCAGCACACCTACGCCCGTCCGCGCGGGCGAAGCAGAAATATAGCGCACCTATATAGATAGCCTATACTTCGCTTGTGCCCCCCATTGAGAACGAGCCCGACGGCACGCTGGCCGCGGCCGGCCAGGTGCTGTACGGCCTGGCCACCGAGACGGTGCGGCGGATGCCCCGGGATATGAGCCTGACCTCGCTGGCCACGCTGTCCACGTTGGACCGGACCGGGCCGCGGCGGATCACCGACCTGGCCCTGGTCCAGGGCGTGGCCCAGCCGTCGATGACCACGCTGGTGACGAACCTGCGGCGGGACGGCCTGGTGGAACGGCGCGGCGACCCGGCCGACGGGCGGGTCGCGCTGGTCGAGATCACCGCCGCCGGGACGGCGCTGCTGCGGGCCAGGCGGCGGGCCGGCGCCGAGGCGATCACCGAGCTGATCGGCAAGCTGCCGCCCGCCGAGGCGGCCGCGCTCACCGCGGCCGTGCCCGCCCTGGAGCACCTTCGCGATCTCGGCAACGAGCAGCGGGATCACGCCGCAGGGCGTCTTTCCGGCGAGGCACATGCCGCCCGCCTCTCCCTGGGCACACGGGCGTGACGGCGCCCGCGGCCGTGGCCGCCAACCCGGCCGGCAGCCCGTTCCGCCAGCCCAAGGGCGTGTGGGCGGTGGCGTTTGCCTGTGTCGTGTCGTTCATGGGCATCGGCCTGGTCGACCCGATCTTGCCGGCCCTGTCCAAGCAGCTGAAGGCCTCGCCGAGCGCGGTCGAGCTGCTGTTCACCAGCTACCTGGTGGTCACCGCGGTGGCCATGCTGATCACCGGCTGGGTGTCCAGCCGGATCGGCGGCAAGCGCACGCTGGTGGCCGGGCTGGTGCTCATCGTGGCGTTCAGCGCCGCGGCCGGCGCCGCGGGCTCGATCGGCGGCATCATCGGCTTCCGGGCCGGCTGGGGCCTGGGCAACGCGCTGTTCATCGCGACCTCGCTGGCCGTGATCATCGGAGCCGCGTCCGGCGGATTCTCCGGCGCGATCATCCTGTACGAGACGGCGCTCGGCATCGGCATCGCGATGGGCCCACTGGTCGGCGGGGAGCTGGGCGGCATCAGCTGGCGCGGCCCGTTCTTCGGCGTGACCGTGCTGATGGCGATATCCCTGGTGGCGACCATGGTGTGGGTGGAACCGACCCCGCCGCCGAAGCGGAAAACCTCGATCACCGAGCCGCTCAAGGCGCTGCGGCACCGCGGCCTGGCCATCATGAGCATCACCGCACTCGGCTACAACTGGGGCTTCTTCACCCTGCTGGCCTACACGCCGTTCCCCATGCATCTGGGCATCCACCAGCTCGGCTACGTGTTCACCGGGTGGGGCATCCTGGTGGCGATCTTCGCGGTGTTCGCCGCGCCCGCGCTGCAGCGCCGGTTCGGCACCGCGCGCACGCTGCAGGTCAATCTGGCGCTGCTGGCGATCGACCTGGTGGTCATCGCCGCGTTCACCTCATCCCAGCTGACGCTGATCATCGCGGTGATCGTGTCCGGGGCGTTCGTCGGGCTGAACAACACGCTGACCACCCAGGCGGTCATGCTCGTCTCGCCGGTGGAGAAGCCGATCGCCTCGGCCGCTTACGGGTTCGTCCGGTTCATCGGCGGCGGCCTGGCCCCGTACTGCGCCAGCAGGCTGGCCGCCAGCTTCAACGTGCACGTGCCGTTCTACCTCGGCGCCGGCACGGTGGCCCTGGCCATCGCGGTCGTGGCCAGCGGGCGCGCCGAGCTGGCCAGGGCCGAGCAGGGCATCACGGCCGGCGGGCACGGGCAGCCGCCGCAACGGCCAGCCACCGAGCAGGCCAGCGCGCCGAGCCGGTCGGCCGGCTGACCCGGCCTCAGCCGGCCGCACCGGGCCTCAGTCGGCCCGGACCGGCCCGGTCACGCCGCCGGGTGGCGCCGGTGAAAGCTGGTCTGCTGCTGGAACGCGGTGGCCGCCGCGACGAGCAGGTCTTCCCGCTGGTCCGCGGCCACGAGCTGGATGCCGGTGGGCAGGCCGGTGCCGGTGAAGCCGCCCGGGATGGTGATGGTCGGGTTGCCGGTCAGGTCGAACGGCGCGGTGTACCGCTGCAGATCGGCGATCAGTTCGGGCTGCTCACCCAGAGTCCTGATGTCGTCCAGGGTGAGCGGCGCGAACGGATGGACCGGGGTGAGCAGCAGGTCGATGGAACGCAGCAGCCGGGCGAACTGGCCGCGCAGCGCGAGGCGGCGCAGCCCGGCCCGGCAGACCTCGGCCGCGTCGGCCGCCCGCGCCGCGTCCAGGACCGAGGCCAGCACCGGGCCGTACTCATCGCGCCGGGCCGGGAACGTGCCCGCATGCGCGACGGAAGCCTCCACCGAGGGACCTGTGGCCCGCGCTGTACGCCCTGCTCAGCTGGGGTTCCCGGCACCGCGGCCCGAACAGCCTGCGGTTCTTCCACGCCTGCGGAGCCGAGATCGATCACCGCGGCGATTGCCCGGCCTGCGGCCTGACGCCCGCGCCCGGCGAGATAAGCACCGAGCCGCGCTCGCCCCGTCCTGGCCGGCGGAGCGACCCCGTCGCCGCCGCGCTGGCCGGCCGGCACACCTTGCTGCGGCCGCTGGCTACCTGACCGGCCTCAGCCGGCCGGCGGCGGGCCGCAGCAGGGCGGTCGCCGCGGCCACGGCCACCTCGGTGAGGTCGTGGATGTCGCCGTCATCCTCGACGATCGCCGCGGTCAGCTCCCGGATGCCGCCGAGCAGGATGATGGCCAGCGGGCGGGTCATCGGCACCGTGCCGGCCTCCAGAAACCGCGCGCTGGCGGCCAGCTGGATGAGCAGGCCGGCCAGCGCGTCCATGGCGTGCCGCTGCACCTGGCGGCCGAGCATGCCCAGCGCGGGCAGTTCCCGGATCCAGCTCACCGTCAGGGCCGGCTCGCAGGCGGAGTTGTCCACGTACGCCAGCACGGCCTGCCGGACCTGCGCCTGCCACGGCGCCGCGGGATCGACCGCGGCGGCGATCTGCTCACGCAGCGCCTCGTTCATCCGCTCCAGCATCGCGGCGTAGCACTCTTCCCGGCTGGCGAACTCGGCGTAGAACGTCCGCCGCGATGTGCGGGCGTGCCGCACCACATCGGCGATCGTGGTCTCCCGGAAACCGCGTTCCCTGACCGACTCCGCCATGCCCAGGATCAGCCGCCCACGGAAGGGCGATTCTTCCTTGACGGCTGCGCCCTCACGAGCCGCGCTGTCCCGCAGGCCGGCGCTGGAAGTCGGAAACATGGGCCGAAGGTACTCCGGGGTGTCTTGTGCGGATCTGGTACGCCAGAGTACCATGACATCTGGTACTCGCAAGTACCAGTCGTGCCCGTGCCATCCGGGCGGGCCGGCCGGCACCGGCCCGCCCGCGAACGGAACGACGGAGGAGCCACGATGAGCGTCCCGCACGAAGCAGACCGGATCTCGCCCGCCGCCCAGCCGCCCGGGCCGCGGCTGCCCCGGCCGGTGCTGGCGCTGGCCATGGTGACCGCGCAGCGCCGGGTGCTGCACGCGCTGCGCCGCCGCTACGGCCCGGTGGTGTCCTTCAACCCTCCGATGTTCGGCCCGGCCGTGCTGGTCAGCGACCCGGCCCTGGTGCGCCAGGTGTTCCTGGCCGGCCCGGACCTGGTCGGCAACATGGAGCCCAACCTGGGCCGGGTACTCGGCCCCGCCTCGCTGTTCAGCCTGGACGGCGTGGCGCACCACCGGCAGCGCAAGCTGCTCGTGCCGCCGTTCCACGGCCGCCGGATGCAGGCGTATGAAGCCATTGTCGAAGAGGAGACGCTGCGCGAGGCGGCGTCCTGGCCGGAGGGGCAGGGCTTCGCCACCCTCCCGTCGATGATGCGGATCACGCTCAACGCGATCCTGCGGGCGGTGTTCGGCGCGGAGGGAGCCGAGTTCGAGGCGCTCCGCACGCTGCTGCCGCCGATGGTGACGCTCGGCTCCCGGCTGGTGGTGCTGCCGGTGCCACACGGCGCGCTGAGCCGGTACAGCCCATGGCAGCGGTTCCGCAGGTACCGGCGCAAGTTCGACGCGATCGTCGGCCGGCTCATCGACCGGGCCCGGGCCGGCGGCGTGCCCGGTGAGCGCGGCGACGTGCTGTCGATCATGCTCGAGGCGCGCTACGAAGACGGCGAGCCGATGAGCCGCGCCGAGATCTCCGACCAGCTGCTCACCCTGCTGTCCGCCGGGCACGAGACCACCGCGACCACGCTGGCCTGGGCGGTCGAGCGGCTGCGCCGCCACCCCGCCGTGCTGGGCCGGCTGGCCGCGGAGGCGGACGCCGGCGGCAGCGAGCTGCGCGCGGCGACGATCCTGGAGGTGCAGCGGGTACGCCCGGTGATCTACGTGACCGGGCGGCGGGTGCTGGCGCCATCGCTGGAGCTCGGCGGCTGGACGATACCGCGCGGGCACACGATCGTGATCGGCATCGGCCTGGTGCACGCCGACGACTCGGTGTTCCCCGACGCGGCCGCGTTCCGCCCGGACCGGTTCGCCGGCGTCCGCCCGGACCGGTACTCCTGGCTGCCGTTCGGCGGCGGCAGCCGGCGCTGCCTGGGCGCGGCGTTCGCCGACATGGAGATGAACGTGGTGCTCCGCACGCTGCTGCGCGAGTTCGAGCTGGTGCCGGCCGGTGAACCGGGGGAGCGGTGGCACAACCGCGGCGTCGCGTTCGCCCCCGCCAAGGGCGGCCGCGCCGTCGTCCGCCGCCGCCACCGTTCCGGCCCCAGCGGCCATCCCGCCGTGGCTGCCGGTGCCGCCGCGGCCGTCCGCACCGTCCCGGCCCAATCCTGAGGAGCCCCCATGCCCCGACCAGCACGCCGCCCGATCGGCGGGCGCACGGTGACGATCTCCGGCGCCGGCGCCGGCATCGGCCGCGCCCTGGCCCAGCGGCTGTCGGCCGCCGGCTCGCCGGTCGCCATCACCGACATCGACGAGCGTGGGCTCAGGGAGACCGAGGCCACGCTGCGCGGGCCGGTGCTGTCCCGGGTCCTCGACGTCCGCGACGCCGGCGGCCAGCAGGAGTTCGCCGCCGCCGCGGCGGACTGGGCGCCGCGGCCGCTCGGCGTGGTGTTCAACAACGCCGGCGTCGCCGTCGCGTCCACCGTGGCCGAGGCGGTCCCGGCCGACGACGACTGGCTGATGGAGATCAACTTCCACGGCGTGGTCAACGGCACCCGCGCCTTCCTGCCCATCCTGCTCGGCCAGGACGACGGGGTCATCGTGAACACATCGAGCGTGTTCGGCCTGGTCGGCATGCCCGGCCAGAGCGCCTACTGCGCCTCGAAGTTCGCCGTGCGCGGGTTCACCGACGCGCTGCGCCAGGAGCTGCGCGGCACCGGGGTGCGCGCGGTCACCGTGCACCCAGGCGGGATCACCACGAACATCGCGCGCAACGCCCGCGTCCGCAAGGACCCGGAGGGCCGCGGCCGCAGCCACGAGCAGATGGCGCGCGAGTTCGAGGCGCTCACCATGACGTCGCCCGCCCGGGCGGCCGAGATCATCGTGGCCGGCGTGGAACGCGGCAAGGCCCGGATCCTCATCGGCCCGGACGCCTACCTGTTCGACGCGCTGGCCCGTATCGCGCCGGTGCACTACTACTCGGTGGTGTCGCTGCTGGAGGCGCGGCTGCGGGCGCGCCGCGGTGCGGATGCGCCAGCCGTCTCGGATAAATCGGCCGCTCCGGCGGAAACAGCAGGGCTGGGGGAGACGCGATGACCGCGGCGGAGCAGCCGGAGGCGGGCACCGAGCACACCGACGTGCTGATCGTCGGCGCCGGGCTGTCCGGCATCGGTGCCGCGCACCACCTGCAGGACCGGTTCCCTGGCAAGTCCTACCTGCTCCTGGAGGCCAGAGAGGCGATCGGTGGCACCTGGGACCTGTTCCGCTACCCGGGCGTCCGGTCCGACTCCGACATGTTCACCCTGGGCTACCGGTTCCGCCCCTGGCCGGAGCAGAAGGCGATCGCCGACGGGCCGGCCATCCTCCGTTACATCCGGGACACCGCGGCGGCGGCGGGCATCGACCGGCGGGTCAGGTTCGGTCACCGGGTGGTCAGCGCGTCCTGGTCCAGCGCTCAGGCGCGGTGGACGGTGGAAGCCACCCGCGGCGACGGCCGACCGGCCCGGTTCAGCTGCGGGTTCCTGCTCGTCTGCAGCGGCTATTACCGCTACGACCAGGGCTATTCGCCGTCCTTCGCCGGGGCGGAACGGTTCACGGGGCGGATCGTCCACCCGCAGCACTGGCCGGATGACCTGGACTACGACGGCAAGCGCGTGGTGGTGATCGGCAGCGGCGCCACCGCGGTCACCCTGGTTCCCGCGCTCACCGGCCGGGCCGCGCACGTCACCATGCTGCAGCGCTCGCCGAGCTACATCCTGTCCGTGCCGGGCAGCGACCCGATCGCGAACCGGCTGCGCAAGCTGCTCGGCGACCGGGCCAGCTATCCGGTCACCCGGTGGAAGAACGTCGCGCTGACCACGCTGCTCTACCAGCTCAGCAGGCGGCGGCCGGAGCTGGTCAAGAAGCTGATCCGGTCCGGGGTCAGCCGTCAGCTGCCGGCCGGTTACGACATCGGCGCCCACTTCAGCCCGCGCTACCAGCCCTGGGACCAGCGGCTCTGCCTGGTGCCCGACGGCGACCTGTTCAAGGCGATCAGGGCCGGGAAGGCCGGCGTGATCACCGACCAGATCGAGGAGTTCACCACCGGCGGCATCAGGCTGGCCTCCGGCGCCCACCTGGACGCCGACGTCGTGGTCACCGCGACCGGGCTGAACCTGATGCTGCTCGGCGGGATAACGCTCAGCGTCGACGGCCAGCGGGTGGACCCGGCGGCGACCTTCGCCTACAAGGGGATGATGCTCAGCGGCGTGCCCAACTTCGCCTTCACCGTCGGCTACACCAACGCGTCATGGACGCTGAAGGCCGACCTGGTCAGCGAGTACCTGTGCCGCCTGCTCGGGCACATGGACACAACTGGCCACCGGCAGTGCGTGCCGGTGCTGGCCGACCCGGCGATGCCGCAGCGCCCGCTGCTCGACCTCACGTCGGGATACGTGCAGCGGTCGCTCAGCGAATTGCCACGAAGCGGTGCCAAACGGCCCTGGCGGCTGGGCATGAGCTACGCGCACGACGTTCTCGCGCTGCGGTACGGGCGCATCGACGACGGGGTGATGCGGTTCTCCAAAACGGTCCCGCAGGGGCGCCAGGACGCCGTTTCGGGGGCCTGTGAGCAGGATCTCATCACCCAGTAGAGCGTCGCAGGTCAGGGGACTGCCAGCGCTCTGGTCTAGACCCTTCCCGACTCGGAAACCAAGGTCATTTCTTGGCATATCGGGGTTTTCAGGTTAGCGTTGCGCTCGCATTACCAACCTGATCACCGAAGGAGACTGACATGGCCACGGGGGGTAAGCACCAGCGTATTAGCGAGTAGATAAGGCAGCCCCGGCCAAGCGTGATTGCAGCACGCGGCCGGGGCCTTTGCATGGCAACGAACCTCGGAGGTAAATAGCCATGGCTATCACTAGTATCGCAGCTGCCGGCGCGGCGAAGACCCTGATGGCGGTCACGATTTCGCTGCATCCGGCCGCGGCCGCGCACGGCAGCAGTCACATAACGGTCAAGCCGGGCAACACGCTCAGCTCGATCGCCAAGCAGGAGCTCGGCAAGTCGGCCGACTGGCCCGCGCTGTGGTGGACGAACCGGCACAGCGTGCACAACCCGCAGCTGCTGCGGGTCGGTGAGCGGCTGAACGTGCCGAGCAAGCCCCAGCTGACCGCGGCCATCCGCCGGGCGGCTATGCACGCCATCCCGGTCGCCCCGGCGCCTGCGCCGGTGCAGGCCAGCGCGGCCCCGGCCACGGCCACGGCCACGGCCGAGCCCGTGGCGGCGGCCCCCGCGACCACGGCCTACACCGGGTCGGGTGGCTTCCAGAGCTGCGTGATCCAGGCGGAGAGCGGCGGGGACGCCTCGGCGGTCAACGGCTCCAGTGGCGCTGGTGGCCTGTACGGCTTCCTGCCGTCCACCTGGCGCTCGCTCGGCTACTCCGGCGCACCGCAGGACGCCTCGGTGTCTGAGCAGAACGCCGCGTTCGCCAAGGAGTACGCGCAGTCCGGCGGCAGCGCCTGGTCCGCGTACGACGGCTGCTGAGCAGCTAGCACCGACACGACGCCCCGGCCCGGTGTGGGCCGGGGCGTCGTGCGTGCCCGGGCATGGTTGCCCGGCTCGTGCCCGTACCCGTTTCCGGCGGACTCCGCGGGCCCCCGAGCCGCCCGGGGCGCTGGGTTGTCCCGCGTGGGTGCTGACCCGCTATCCGGGCCGGGACCAGTCCTCGCGGATGTGCTCGAGGTGGCGCCGCATGAGACGTCCGGCGGCGCGCTCATCATGGCCCAGGACCGCGGCGAGCAGTGGCCGGTGCTCATCGGCCGACGCGACGAGGCTGCCATCGGCATTGATCGCGCGCAGGTTGTGCAGCCTGGTCTGGTCGCGCAGCCGGGCGACGGTATCGACCAGGCGGCGGTTGCCCCCGGCTGCCAGCAGCGTCAGGTGGAAGTCGCGGTCGGCGGCCAGGTTGCCACCGAGATCACCGCGCCGCGCGGTCTGCTCGATCGTGTCCACGAGCGCGGTGAGCCGCGCGGCGGTCTCTCCCGGCAGAGCGCCACCCGCCAGCCGGGCCACGGTGGGGACCTCGAGCAGCAGCCGCATCTCGTAGATCTCGGCCAGGCCGGCCGGGGTGAGCGGCACGGTCCGGAAGCCCTTGTTCGGCACCGCCTCCATCAGCCCGTCATTGACCAGGGCCAGCATCGCCTCGCGGATCGGGCCGTTGGACACGCCCAGCTCCACGGCCAGCGCCTTGGCCGAGTAGACGGCACCGTCGGCGATCCGCCCGGTGATCAGCGCCTCGCGCAGCAGGGCGAGCGCCTGCTCCCGCAGGCTGGTGCGCTGCAGCGCGGCCCCGGTAAGAAGCGGCGCAGCGGTCCCGGCGGGCAGTGGTGCAGCGGTCCCGGCGCGATGCGGCATGACAGTAGTATGTTACTCATCACCTGTCACTTGCAACTGCGACCCGGAGCATCGGTGAATCGTGGACGTGTACGAAGCGGTGCACTCGCGCCGGTCCGTCCGTAGCTTCCTCGGCCGGCCGGTGCCTGCGGCCGTGCTGACCCGGGTGCTCCGTGCGGCAGCGCGCGCGCCGTCCGGCGGGAACCTGCAGCCGTGGCGGGCCTACCTGCTGTCCGGCCCTCCACTGGCCGATCTGAAATCCCGTGTCCGGCGGCGCATCGCGGCGGGCGATTCCGGCGATCCCCCTCCCGTGCCGCCCTACCCGGCCGTTCTTCCCGCCGTCTACGCGGCGCGGCTCGCGGACATGGGGGAGCGCCGCTACGGCGCGGCCGGCGTCGCCCGGGAGGACAAGGACGGCCGGGCGCGGGTCCGGGCCGGCAACTGGGAGTGCTTCGGGGCCCCGGCCGCGCTGTTCTGTTACCTCGAGGATCGGATGCTCCCGCCACAATGGCTGGACGCCGGGATCTTCCTGCAGTCCGTCATGCTGCTGCTGCGGGCCGAGGGACTCGACAGCTGCGCCCAGATCGCCTGGGCCGAATACCACCGCACCGTCGGGGAGGTCATCAAGCCACCCGACGGCCACGTCCTCGCCTGCGGCATGTCGATCGGCTACGCCGACCCCGGAGAACCCCGTGTGGCTGTGCCACGTGCACCGCTATCGGAGATCGTCGCCTTCCTCGGCCCGGCCTGAACGAATGCGGCGTATCGCGGTACGACACAGGTAAGCTCAGGGAGGTTTCTGAGCGAAGGGAGCGGGGGCTGCCACAGCCAGGACGTGAGGAGTTCGAGCGGCTCCTCGCCTTTCGAGTGAGCCTGCGCCGATTCCAGCACTGGAGCGAGGACCAGGCGGCCGCGGTGGGGCTCACCCATGTCCAGCACCAGTTGCTGGTCGCGATCAAAGGGCACCCGGGTGACACCCCGCCGTCCATCGTCGAGCTGGCCGGCTACCTGCTGCTGCGTCACCACAGCATGGTGGAACTGGTCAACCGGGCGGAGGCCGCCGGGTTCGTGCGGCGCAGCCCCGACCCGGCCGACGCCAGGGTGGTCCGGGTCGATCTCACCCGCAAGGGAGACCGGCTGGTCACCGAGCTGACCGAGGCGCACCTGGCCGAGCTGCGCAATCTCGCCGCCGCCCTCAACGACCTGGTCACCGACCCCGGCCCGGCCCACGCCCTCCCCGGAGCCTGACCGGGATGCCAGCCACCTGGCTGTCGATCCGGGTGGACCTCGTCGAAGGCGCCGGGGAGAACTGCTGGCCCCGGCCCGGCCGGATCTTCGCCGCCGCGCGCAGTCACACCTTCGCCGACCTCGCCGACGCCATCGACAGCGCCTTCGCCCGCTGGGACCGCTCACATCTGCGGGAGTTCACCCTCTCCGACCAGACCCGGCTGGGCCTGCCCGACGAGGACGATGACGACGAGGAGGCCCAGGACTACCGGCGCGTCCGGCTGTCCCGGCTCCGCCTGGGCGAGCAGTTCCTCTAGGTGTTCGACCTCGGTGAGGGGTGGGCGCACCTGTGCACCGTGGGCCCGGAACGGATCGACCCGGCCGGAGAACTGGAGATCAAGCCGGGCCAGCCGCTCCCGTACGGCGGCTGGGGCGACATTCCCGATCAGTACCGGCGCCGCTGGGACGACGACGACGGCGGCGAGTCGGCGCCGCCGGCGGATCCCGGACTGGACGACCTGCCGCCGCTCCGGCGGTTCTGGGGCCTTGCCCGCGGCTGAGCCGGCACGCACTGTCCGCTGTCGGACCTGCCGGGTACGCTCACCGGCATGGCCTACGACCAGGAGCTTGCCGACCGGATCCGGCTGCTCATCGGCCTCGCGGCCGGCCTCAGCGAGAGGAAGATGTTCGGCGGGCTGGCCTTCCTGATCGGCGGCAACATGGCCATCGTCGCCAGCGGCCAGGGCGGCGCCATGGTCCGCGTCGACCCGGAGCAGTCCGAGGCGCTGATCGCGTCCACCCCCGCCATCGTGACGGAGATGCGCGGCCGACCGATGCCCGGCTGGCTGCGGATCAGCTCCGAGGGTCTGGACAGCGACGACGATCTGGCCGCCTGGGTCGAACGGGGCACCGGCTACGCCCGCTCCCTGCCGCCCAAGCGCTAATCGGCGATCTGACGCAGGCTTTCTCCTGCCCGCTGCAGCGGTGCACGATCCGGCGGAGCGCCGCGGCTTGTAAGAGGCAATTGGCGAGGCCCACGAGTGGCCTGAACCCATGTCCGAGGATCCGGCCTATCACGTCTTCAGAGTCGAGCCGACAACCGTGGGATACGTCTGCTTCGACGGCTCCTCATGGCAGGACTGGAGCTGGAACCCGCAACGAGGCGGGCTGCGTAAGCGCAACCACCCAGCGAGCTGACGAGGTACCTGCCGACGATCTTCGTCAAAGCAAGTCATGTGTCGGTGTCCGTTGGGGGCGTCGTCTTGCCTTTCTCCTGCTGCCTGCGGGCACGCTCAAGCGTGCTGGCCCGTAGCTCGGGGTACGACGCGGCAAACGCCGACCACCAGCTGTGTGAATCAGTCGAGCCGATGGCCTGGGCGAGTTGACGGCCTGAGTCGGTCCGCAGGGCAGCCAGTGACGACTCACGCCATGCAAGGGTGTCGTGGCCTTGAGCCTGGTACTCGGCCGCCTGCATCAGGGTTTCGATCTTGTCTGCATCATGGGCGACCCGCGACTCGATGGTCTCGGTAGCTTCGTATTCCGCGACGAGATCCTGAACGACCTTGGCCATGCCGTCGGGCATGGCCGAGGTTTGGTGGGCGGATACGGCCTCGGGCACGGCGGTGGTGACATAGGCGCGCCCCACCGAGGGTACGTCGCCGATCCTGGTCTCGTGCACGTCGTGCAGCAGGCCGAGAGCGGCGACGCGCCCCACGTCGGCGCCTTCCAGCGTGGCCAGGATGATGCCCACGACGCCGACGCGGAAGGAGTGCTCGGCCACCGTCTCCGGCTGGGGGATACCAAGCAGCAGCCAGCCGGCCCGGGTGAGGTGCTTCAGGTGGCCCACTTCGAACAGGTATGTTGCCACCCCGGCCAGCGGATGATCCTCCTCACCCGGTACCGGAAGGCTGGCCTGGTCGCGGACGTAGACACCGCTCCCGCTGCGGCTGCGGACGAAGCCCTCATCCCGCAGTGTCCGGATGGCGGTTTGCACTGTCATCCTCGAGACGCCGAAGAACTTGGCCAGTTCGTGGCCGGGCGGAAGCTGTTCGCCGGGGGCAAGCTCGCCGGTGAGGATCGCCGCGCGGATGGACGCGGCGATCTGGATGTTCGGCTGACGCTTATCTGCAGGATCGATGGGCTGCATACCCAACATGCTAGCTGCCTAGGCAGATCTGAAAGAACGCTGGACCACTTGTCAAGGCAACCCTAAGATTGACCTAGGTTATTTAACAATTCACATAGGCAGGTTGCCCTCCAAGGTTATGGCAGCGCCTATCCGTGAGTGCCCTGACCGGGCGTGAGTGTGCTGGATGTGTGGCAGGTCAGGGCCAGGCGACTCCGCTTATCCGTGAGGCGATACGCGATGACGTACTCAACGGCTGGCGCGCCGGCAGCATCGGCCGGCAATAGCCAGGCCGACGGCTTGGCGCTGGTGGTGTCGATGACGGCGGACATGCCGCCGTCGTGGACCCGGCTCGACGAGCTCTGCCGGGAGCGCGCTCGAGCCCGCGGGCTCACCCCGCGGTCCGCGTGACGAGCTAGCCGGCCGATCCTCCGGTGGCGAGCCGCATCAGGTCGCTGTCGGTGTCGATGGACGTCTCGGTGCCGCCGGCGCTGCCGAACTCGTGCTGGTAGCTGCGCCACGACTGGTCCCTGACCTGGCCCGCGAAGCCGCTCTCCAGCAGCAGCACCAGCTCGACCGCGGCCCGGTCGATCCGGCTGGCCAGCGCCGGGTCGCCCCAGTCCTCGGGCGCGGCGAACAGCGAGGTCGGCACGGTCATCGCGCGCAGGTAGGCGAACATCGGCCGCATCTGATCGTCCACCACGAGGGCGTGCCGGGCCGTTCCCGCGGTCGCGGCGAGCACCGTGGGCTTGGCGATCAGCAGGTCGTTGTCCAGCACGTCGAAGAACGAGGTGAAGAGCCCGCTGGGCGCGGCCTTGTACACCGGCGCGGCGGCGATGATGCCGTCGGCGCCACCGAGAGCGTCGATCGCCCGCTGCAGCTTCGGCGTGACCAGGCCGGACACCAGCGCGGTGGAGATGTCGGCGGCGAGCTCGCGCAGTTCGATCGTGCCGGCCGTCACCGTGTTCCCGCGCCCGGCGGCCAGCGCCACGGCGCGCTCGGCGGTGCGGTCGGCCAGCAGCCTGGTCGAGGACGGGTCCCCGGCCCCGGCACTGACCACGGCGAGCCGGAACGGCCCGGCCTGCTCAGCGGTGCTCACCGGCTGATCTCCTCCTTATGTGCGTGGTCGGCCAGCTTCAGGCAGGCCGCCTCCAGCGCCCGCAGCTCGGCCCGGTCCAGCCCGGCGGTCATGGCCCGGGCGACGCCGCGGGCGTGCTGCCGGCCGATCCGGCGCTGCAGCTGCCAGCCCGCCGCGGTGAGCGAGAGCCGGACGCCACGGCCGTCGGCCGGGTCGGCCGCACGCCGCACGAGGCCGCGCCCGGCCAGCCGGTCCACCAGCCGGGACAGGGCCGGCTGGCTCAGCAGCACATGCCGGTTCAGTTCGCTGATCCGGACCGGAGCCGGGCACTTGGCCAGCGTGTAGAGCACGTCGTACTCCCGCATGGACAGCTCGTCCCAGATGCCCCCGGCGGCGAACTGCTTCATCAGCGCGGCGTGCGCGGCCAGCAGCGCCTCCCACGCGTCGTTGGCCAGCACCCGCGATGTCACGAGGCCTCGGCTCGCGCGCCGGTGTCGGTGTACGGGGACCCGAGGGTCAGGTTGTCGCCGCGGTTGGCGTTCGGCCGCGGCTGGCGCGGAGCCTGGTCGCCGTACTTCGCCCGGACCAGGCTGGCGTGGCTGGGCGCGTCCGGCGTCTGCGGGTCCTGCCGGTCGCCGATCTCCTTGCGCAGCACCGGCACGACCTCCTCGCCCAGCAGGTCAAGCTGGCCGAGCACGGTCTTCAGCGGCAGCCCGGCGTGGTCCATCAGGAACAGCTGGCGCTGGTAGTCGCCGAAGTGCTCGCGGAAGGTCAGCGTCTTGTCGATGACTTCGGCCGGGCTGCCCACCGACAGCGGGGTCATCTCCATGAAGTCCTCCATGGACGGGCCGTGCCCGTAGACCGGCGCCTCGTTGAAGTAGGGCCGGAACTCGCGCTTCGCGTCCTGGGAGTTCCTGGCTATGTAGGCCTGGCCACCCAGCCCGACGATCGCCTGCTGCTCGGTGCCGTGGCCGTAGTGCGCGTACCGCTGCCGGTAGAACTTGATCAGCCGCATGTAGTGCTCTTTGGGCCAGAAGATGTTGTTGGCGAAGAAGCCGTCGCCGTAGTAAGCGGCCTGCTCGGCGATCTCCGGGCTGCGGATCGAGCCGTGCCAGACGAACGGCGGCACGTCGTCGAGCGCGCGCGGGATCGAGGTGAACCCCTGCAGCGGGGTGCGGTATTTGCCCTGCCAGTCCAGCACGTCCTCGCGCCACAGCCGGTGCAGCAGGTTGTAGTTCTCCAGCGCCAGCGGCAGCCCCTGCGCGATGTCCTGGCCGAACCACGGGTAGACCGGCGCCGTGTTGCCACGCCCGAGCATCAGGTCCATCCGGCCCTTGGACAGGTGCTGCAGCATCGCGTACTCCTCAGCGATGCGCACCGGGTCGTTGGTGGTGATCAGCGTGGTCGCGGTGCTCACGATCAGCCGCTTGGTGGTCGCCGCGATGTAGGCCAGCAGCGTGGCCGGCGCGGAGGAGAAGAACGGCGGGTTGTGGTGCTCGCCGATCGCGAACACGTCGAGCCCGACTTCCTCGGTCTTCCGCGCGATCGCCACGACCGCGTCGATCCGCTCCGCCTCGCTCGGCGTCTCGCCGGAGACCGGGTCCCGGGTGATGTCGCTGACCGAGAAGATCCCGAACTGCATGTCTTGCCCTTCCGCCAAACTTATATGCAAACGCATATAAATGAACGACGGTGCCAGGCAGACTATTCCGCCAGCCTCCGGCCGGCGGTCCTTACAGGGACTGCAGGAAGTCGATCAGGCCGGGGAAGTAGTGCGCGGGGTCGTCGAACTGCGACAGGTGGCTGCCGTCGGGGCACTGCAGGTAGCGGCCCTGGGGCAGCTGCCCGGCCATCCAGCGCATGTGCCCGGGATCCATGGTGTCGTGCGTGGCCCCGATGACCAGCGCGGGCACGTCGATGTCCGTGAGGTCCGCCGACCGGTCCCAGTCCTCGAGCGAGCCGCTCAGGCCGAGCTCGCTCGGCCCCTGCATCGGCACGTAGATGGCCGGGTTGATGTGCTGCACCGCCCGGATCACCGGGTCGGGCCAGTCCGCGAACGGGATCCGGCACACGTGGTGCACGTAGTGGTGCTCGATCAGCAGCTGCTCATACCGCGGGTCGGTGGTCTTCCCGGCCGCCTCCATCTGCTTGATCTCGGCCAGCACGGCCTGGTCCATCGACGGCATGAGCACGTCGCGTGCGTAGGCGTTGTACAGCGGGCAGCTGGACATCATGTTGGAGATCACCAGCGCCTTGAGCTGCCGCTGGTGATGGACCGCGTACTCCATGGCCAGCAGCCCGCCCCAGGACTGGCCCATCAGCACGAAGTTGTCCGGGCCGAGCCCGAGCGCCCGGCGGACCTGCTCGACCTCGTCGACGAACCGGCCCAGATCCCACAGCGCGGGGTCCTCGGGCTGGTCGCTGCGCAGCGAGCCGAGCTGGTCGTAGTAGTAGTACTCGATGCCCGCGCGCGGGAGCCAGGTGTCGAAGCACTCGAAGCCCTCGCCGGTGGAGCCCGGGCCGCCGTGCAGCAGCAGCACCTTCAGCCGCGGGTTGCTGCCCACGCGTTTCGTCCACACCCGGAATTCGCCGCCGGGGGTGCTGACCGGGATCATCCGTGCCCCGCCGGACAGTACATCGCGCGGATCCCAGGTGGTGGTGTTGTAGTACGACGCGGGTGGCTGGCTCATGCCGACAACCTATTCCACGTGCTCCGCCCGGGGCTGTGCCACCATGACGGCATGATCGCTGCGTTCTCCATCACCCCGCTGGGCGGGGACGAATCGGTCGGGGCCGCGGTCGCCGAGGCGGTGCGCCTGGTCCGGCAGAGCGGCCTGCCGAACGAGACCAACGCCATGTTCACCAACGTCGAGGGCGACTGGGACGAGGTGATGAGCCTCATCAAGGCGTGCGTGGACAAGGTGAGCGAGACCGCGCCCCGGGTGAGCCTGGTCATCAAGGTGGACCACCGCCCGGGCGTAACCGGCGCACTCCAGCACAAGGTCGAGTCCATCGAACGCCACCTGGCAGCCCCGCCCAGTTCGGGCCCTCAGTAGTCCTTCTTCGGCATGACCTGAATGGCGAAAGTGGTACCGAACATTGGTACCACATTTATGGTACCATGGTCCGGTACCAGAGGTGAGGGAGATCTCATGGCTATCACCGCAAGCGAAGCGCGTAAGAGGCTCTTCCCGCTGATCAAGCAGGTGAACGACGACCGGGCTCCGGTCGAGATCATCTCCAATCATGGGCGCGCTTATCTCGTCGCGGCCGAGGACTACGAGTCCATGGAAGAAACGGACTACTTGCTGCGCTCGCCTGCGAACGCGGCCCGTCTCACAGCTGCGGCCGACGAGGTGCGCCGGGGGCGGACACTGATCACGAAGTCCATGGCAGAGCTGGAAACCATAGCCAGCGAGGACGGACAGGCTTGAGGAGCATCGTCTTCCACCCCCAGGGGTGGGAGGACTTCACCTACTGGGCCATGGCTGACAAGAAGATGCTGCGCCGGCTGGTCAGGCTGATCGAGGAAGCACGGCGAACCCCATTCGAAGGGACCGGGAAACCAGAGCCCTTGCGCCGCAACCTCTCCGGCTTCTGGTCCCGACGGATCGATGACGAGCACCGCCTGGTCTACGGCGCGACCGACACCGAGTTGATCATCATTCAGGCCCGTTACCACTACGATGGCTGATCGCCATGGGCTCACCCCATCACACCGGCCCGTCCCCGGGCAGTGCGTCCGCGACGCGTTCGCTGAGCAGCAGTGCAGCGACGGCATCCGGCGCCTCATGCATTGCGTCGTGGCCGGTGGGGAGGTCGTGGACGTGCCACTCGGGATCAGATTCGAGTCGGGTGCGGAGTTCTGCGAAAGGTGTGCCGTCCCATCCGGAGCAGTAGATGAACTCGCGGCAAGGGATCTGGGCCACGGCGCCAGTGAGGTGGATCGCCTGCAGGAACGAGGCAAGGGGATGCGGGCGGGTGCGGGGATCGAGGCCGTCGGGCGGGTTGACGGCGTAGCCGCTGCGGTGGCACCGGTGGCGAACGCCTGCCGGTAGCGCTCGGTGGTTGAAGACCAGCACGACTCGCCGTCGCGCGGGACGTAGGCGTCAAGATGAACCAGTCGTGAGACCCGGCCGCGGGCGCGGTCGGCGGCCGCCGCGATCACCATCCCGCCGTAGCTGTGCCCGACCAGCGTCGCGCTGGTGATGTGGGCGCGATCGAGGAGCCGCAGCACGTCGCGGCGTGGGTGTCAAGGTTGGCGGTCGCGACCGCCGCGTTGTCGTCGTCTGGCCGTAGACCGGTCAAGGTCAGGGCATGAACGGCGTGACCGGCCCGCTGGAGCAGCGGAGTCACCGCCTCGAACGACCAGGAGCCGTGCCAGCCGCCGGGCACGAGAACGAACGTCGCCATGCGCTTGTCTTCCTTTCAAGCCGGGGGTTCGGGCTCTGCGTGATCGAAGACCACTCCGCACGGAATCAATGTCACCCGGCTTAGCTGTGGCTGGCAACCGATAGAATGCCAAGTGATGCCTGTTCCCCGCCAACCTCGCCAAAACGGCGTGACCTCACGCATCTGGCCGTCCGGCGGGCGGCATCTGTGGCCATCGGGGGAAACAAGCCCGCTGCAGTCTCACGCGCGAGGACACCTGGTGTACGCCGCGCGGGGCATTCTGGCAGTTCACACCGAGCGCGGAACCTCGATCGTTCCCGCCGACCGGATCGCCTGGACTCCCGCCGGGTTCACGCACTACCACCGGGCCCACGGCGACACCGACATGCGCATCGTCTTTCTCCCGCCATCTCTCGCCAGGCTCGTACCAGATCACCCCGCGGTGTTCCTGGCCTCCGGCCTCGCCCGCGAGGTCCTGCGCGCCCTGACCGGTCCCCGGAACTACGACGCGGCCGTGCCCGGCTACAGCCGCTCCGCGCGCTCTCGCCTCCGCCGCGTCCTCATCGATGAACTTCACGAAGCACACGAACAGCCGCTGCAGCTGCCGGAACCACAAGACGACCGGCTGCGGGCGCTGGCCCGGACGCTGCATGAGAACCCCGCAGACAACACGTCACTGGCCGAACACGGGAGGACGATCGGAGCCAGCGCCCGCACGCTCAGCCGGCTGTTCCACAACGAACTCGGCATGACTTTCTATGAGTGGCGGACGCAGCTGCGCATTTACCACGCGCTTGTTCTGCTCGCCGGCGGCTGCGATACCACCCAGACCGCCTACGCCTGCGGATGGGCCAGCCCCAGCAGCTTCATCGCCGCGTTCACCGGCATCCTCGAAACGACCCCAGGCCGCTACCGGACCAGCCGCCAGAACGCCGCCCGCGCCGTTTCGGTCGCATCTATTACTTATTGACTCCTCTGCGAGGCAGATGTAACGTTTCGCACACTCTAGAGCCTCTACTTGCTTGGCCGGATAGACACCCGACGGCTGGGAGGCGGCAGATGGCGGACACGGCGAACTCCATTCGAGGGGACCGGGAAACCAGAGCCCTTGCGCCGCAACCTCTCCGGCTTCTGGTCCCGGCGGATCGATGACGAGCACCGCCTGGTCTACGGCGCGACCGATGCGGAGTTGATCATCATTCAGGCCCGTTACCACTACGACGGCTGACGCCGGGTCAGCTGGCCTGCCCCGGATCCAGCCTGGTCCGTTCGTCCTCGCTGAACGGCACTGGCTTGTGCGCGGCCGCGTCCCATTTCACCGTGACCACGCGCGCCTGCGCGGCCACCTCGCCGGCCGCGGTGCGGATCGTCTCCCGGGTGGTCAGGCTGGTGGTGCCGAGCCGTTCCACCTCGACCCGCACGGTCACCTCCCGGTCGGTGTAGCGGACCTCGGCGAGCAGGTCGATCTCGATCCTGGCCACCACGTAGTGCGGGTCGCTGCCCAGGGCGTGCACGTAGAACGCGTCCCGCCCCTCCTCCAGGTAGGTCAGGAACACCGCATGGTTGACGTGCTGCAACGCGTCCACATCCCGCCACCGGACGGGGGCCGCATGCTCGAAGGAGGTAGGCATGCGCTCACCCCATCACACGGCGGGCATCAGGGTGATGATCTCGTAGTAGTGCCAGTGCTTCGGCCCATCGAAGGAATCGCGGTCTTCCTCGGTCTCTTCGAGGTATTCGATGTCCAGCCCGGCCAGCAGGGCGAGCAGGGCGTCACGGCTGAACGCTGTAGATGCAGGGTCGGCAGCCCAGTCGTCTCGATGCCCTAGCAGGTGGGCGATCCGGCCGTCTGGCCGAAGCGACGCGCGGATGGCCTGCCAGGTGCTGGGAACCGGGCCGCCGGGCAGTGCGGCAGGCTCCAGCCGCAGTAGATGAGGTCAGCCGGCGGGAGCACCAGGTTGGTGAAGTCGGCCACCAGCGTCTGCAGCCGCGGCTGGGCGGCCAGCCTCAGCCGCGTAGTAGCTGGCCCAGTCCGCCCCGTCAGCCTCAGCGCCCACCCATGCAGGGTAGGCACGGCGCGTCGCACCGGCCAGACAGGGAGGCTTCCGCGCGCCGTCGGACGCACCGTCAGTCCATGCTGCTGATGCCGTAACAGTGCGTGGTAATCTCGCGCAGGTCGCTGACGGCTTCCTCGTCACCGTCATGGTCGCCGCTGCTCATGCCGACCGAAACCACCTTCAGCCTGTTGTGCGTCATGTGGTAGTGGTCGGTGAGGATCACCGGATGCGAATGCTTGTCCAGCCGGAGCAGGCCACTTCGGGTGTGGCGGTCGGTTCTCCACAGCACGATGACCGTGCCCTCGAACGAGGTGTGCGCGAAGCACAACTCCGTCTGGTCGAAATACGCTGGAAGCCCAGCACACCGGCGGCCAGTTCGATCCCGGTGAACCGGGTGCGGGACCGGTCGAAGCGAGCGCCGGTGAAGTCCAGTGTGCTCCCGCCGTCCAGCACGATCTGCGCGCAGTCGACAGAACACTCGGTGAACTCCGCCTGCCGCAAAGACAGCCCGCCGCCGGTGAACCGGCATCCGGTGAAGCTGACCGCGCCGCCGGTGAACCAGGCGCCGTCCAGGGATCCGCGGTCGAACGTGGCGCCGGAGAAGTCGAATCGGCAGCCGGTCCAGCCCGGCCCTGCCGTGCCGTCGAGGTGCGAGCGCAGCGCGTCCACTACGGACAGCCGGACCTGGCTTTCGGCAGGCCCGGCCGCCGCCGGATCATAGGGCAGCCGCAGGTACCGGCACAGCACGTCGATGCAGTCCTGCCGCCCGTCCGGCCATTCGTCGGCTAGCGCGGCCAGCGCCAGCACCGCCGCCACCTGCCCGGGCGGCGAGGTCCGGTCGCCGAGCCGCTGCGCGGCCAGGCTGAGCCGCTCGCGCGGCGCGCCGGCCGGATCTGACGGGCCGGGCGGGTGGGCCGCCGTCTCGCCGCTGGACGACCGTGGGCCGGGGGCCCACGCGGCCAGTGGCAGGGCCAGCGCGGCGCCGACCACGGTGCCGACCCCGATCGCCAGGACCAGCCGGTCGCCCGAGCCGCCGGCGGTGCGCAGGAACGGCAGCCCGTAACGCCAGGACAGCACGGCGCAGGCAAACGCGGCCGCCAGGTCAGCGACGACCATGATCATCCAGCGTGTCGCCCCGCGCACCGGCGCCTCCCTGCTGGGCACAGGCCTTCGACCCGGCGGTGCCCGGGCCCGCATCGCGAGAATACTCAGACCCCGGCCTGGCTCTTTTGGCTGGCCGGAGGGGCACCCCAACGGCGGGAGTTACATCCATTACGTATTGACTCGCCTTGGGGGCAGATGTAACGTTTCACACACTCCCGGGGCCGTGCCCCGGGTCCGGCCTCGGCAGCGAGGAGGCGGGCAATGGCGAACTTCGAGTCGGTGGCCGCGGCCGAGGCCGCGGGCGGCGGTCAGCTCCGCCGGGCGCTGCGCGTCAGGCACCTGGTGATGCTCTCGGTGGGCGGCACGATCGCGTCCGGGTTCCTGCTGTTCGCCGGGTCCGCGATCGGCATCGCCGGGCCGGCGGTGATCATCTCCTACGTGATCGCCGGCATCATCACCATCGCCGTGATGGCCTGCCTGGCCGAACTGTGCGTGGCCAAACCGGTGTCCGGCGCGTTCGCCACCTACGCCCGGGACACCATGGGCCCGCTGGCCGGCTTCCTCACCGGCTGGAACTACTGGCTGGCCTGGGTGATGGGCGCGGCCACCGAGTCCGTCGCGGCCGGCACCTACTTCCACAGCTTCTACAGCTTCGCGCCGATCTGGCTGGTGGCGGCGATCATCATCGCCATCGAGATGACGATCAACCTGGTCGGCGTGCTGTTCATGGGCGAGTACGAGTTCATCCTGTCCACGATCAAGATGATCGCGCTGTCGGCGTTCATCCTCATCGGGCTGTGCGCCATCCTCGGCATCGGCTTCCCGCACCACGGCCTCACCGAACTGACCGCCAACCACGGGTTCTTCCCGAAGGGCGGGGGAGCGGTGCTGACCGCCCTGCTCACCGTGTTCTTCGCCTACGCCGGCATCGAACTGGTCGGGGTGACCGCGGAGGAAAGCGTGCACCCGTCCCGGGACGTGCCGCGGGCGCTGTTCTACACGGTGGGCATCGTGGTCGTGCTGTTCATCGTGGGCATCTTCGTGCTGCTGGCCATCTCGCCCTGGGCCACCACCACCACCAGCTCCAGCCCGTTCGTGGACGCCATCAAGAGCCTGAACATCCCGGTGATCGCCTCGGTGTTCAACTGGATCGTGATCAGCGCGTCGGTCTCGTCGGTGGACGGCGCGCTCTACACCGCGTCCCGGATGCTGTTCACCCAGGCCCGGGAGGGTAACTTCCCGTCCCAGCTGGCCCGCACCCACCCGCGGCGCAAGGTGCCCACCGCGGCGATCGCGGTCACCGCGTCGTGCATGTTCATCGGCGCGCTGCTCGCCTACTTCTACCCGTCCAGCGCGTACGTGTTCGTGGCCAGCCTGTCCACCTTCGGCTTCCTGTTCGCCTGGCTGATGATCGCGATAAGCCAGCCGCTGTACCGGCTGAAGATGGGCGCGGAGTGGGTACGCAACCTGAAGTGGAAGACGCCGCTGTACCCGCTCACCCCGATCATCGCGATCATCACCGTGCTCGGCGCGCTGATCGGCCAGTTCTTCACCGGTGGCTCCGGGCAGAAGCTCGGCCCGGTCACCATCCCTGGCGGCGGGCTGGCCGTCGTGGTCGGCGTGATCTGGACCGTCATCTGGGCGGCCTACTACTGGTTCTATGCCCGCCGCGCTTTCAGCCACGGTGACTCCTGGCGCAGCCAGGAGGACCAGGTCGCCGGGCAGACCGCCGGGGAACCAGAGCCGCTGCCGCCCGGCCCGGTGACCGACGTCCCCGGCTGACCGGAGACCCAGGAGGACCCCCGCGTGGACAGCGAGAAGATCAGCGAGCTAGACGCCCAGTATCTGGCCGATGTGCTCAAGGTGCGGTTCTTCCCGCTCGTGATCGCGAGCGCGGACGGCTGCCGGATCACCGACACGGCCGGGGTCACCCGGCTGGACTTCACCGCCGGCTGGGCGGTGGCCAACCTCGGCTACGGCAACCCGCGGATCAGCCACGCCGTCACCAGCCAGTTCACCCGCACCTCGTTCGGCACGCTGACCGCGATGATGAACGAGCCCAGCGCGCTGCTGGCGCAGCGGCTGGCCGGCCTGATGCCCGGCGACTTCGAGAAGAAGGTCTGGTACGGGCTGCACGGCTCGGACGCCAACGACTGCCTGGCCAAGCTGGTGCCGCTGGCCACCGGGCGGCGCCGGATGATCTCCTTCATCGGCGGCTACCACGGCCAGACGGCCGGCTCGGCCGCGCTGAGCGGGCACACCGCGCAGGCCAAGGCGGGCGGCGGCGGCAACGTGATCAAGATCCCGTATCCGGACCCGTACCGGCCGGTGCTCGGCGCCGACCGCGACCCCGCCGAGGCGGTGCTGGACTACCTGGAGAACTACATCCTGCGCACGATCTGCCCGCCGGAGGACACGGCCGGCATCATCGTCGAGCCGGTGCAGAGCGACGGCGGCGACATCGTCCCGGCGCCCGGCTTCCTGCAGGGCCTGGAGCGGATCTGCCGCCGGCACGGGATCATGCTGCTGATCGACGAGGTCAAGATCGGCTTCGGCCGGTCCGGCCGGATGTTCGCGTTCGAGCACTCCGGCATCACCCCGGACGCGGTGTCGCTGGGCAAGTCGATGGGCGCCGGCATGCCGATCAGCGCCGTGGTCGGCCGCCGCGAACTGCTCGACGTCGCCCCGGCGATCAACATGTACACGATGGCCGGGAACCCGGTCGCCTGCGCCGCCGCGCTGGCCCACCTGGACGAGATCGGCCGGCTCGGCCTGGCCGAGCGGGCCGCCCGCACCGGCGGCTACCTGCTCGGCAGGCTCCGCGAGCTGCAGCAGCGGCACCCGCTGATCGGTGACGTGCGCGGCCTCGGCATGATGCTGGGCCTGGAGACGGTGCGCGACCGCGCCACCCGCGAGCCGGCCGACAAGGAGATGGCGAAGATCGTCTACCGCGCCTTCGAGCTCGGGCTGATCGTGTTCTACGGTGGCATCTACTCCAACGTCATGGAGATCACCCCGCCGCTGGTCATGACCGAGGCCGAGGTGGACGAGGGGATCGCCATCCTGGACCAGGCGATCAGCGAGGTGGCGGCGGGCAAGGTGAGCGACGAGGTGCTGGGTGAGTATGCCGGCTGGTGAGTCCGCGGGCCCCGCCCTGAGCGCGGAAGACCGGGCCGGGCGCAGTCGCCGGGCAACGGCTGATATTGAACGGCTGCGCGCCGGCGATGTCGCGATGGCCGCCCTCACCTGGGTGGACAACGCCGGGATCACGCGGGTCAAGGCCGTGCCGCTCAGCCGCCTGGAGCGCGCCGCGGGCTGGGGCGTCGGCATGTCCCCGGTGTTCGACGTATACCTGGTCAACGACGACATGACGGCCAGCAAGTACATCGGCGGCCCCGGCGGTGACCTGCGGCTGATCCCGGATCTGGGGCGGCTCACCGTGCTCGCCGGGCAGCCCGGCTGGGCCTGGGCGCCGGTGGACCGGTACACCCAGGACGGCGAGGTATACCCCGCCTGCCAGCGCTCGTTCGCCCGCCGGATCACCGGCCTGGCCGCGGCGCGCGGGCTCGAGCTGCGGATGGCCATCGAGATCGAATGGGCGGTCGGCGCCGACGGCGACGACGGCACGTTCGTGCCGGCCTGCCAGGGGCCGGCCTACGGCATGACCCGGCTGATCGAGCTGTCCGACTACGCCCGGGACGTGGTGACGGCGCTGGAACGGCAGGGTGTCGCGGTCGAGCAGTTCCACCCCGAGTACGCGGCCGGCCAGCTGGAACTGTCGGTGGCGCCGTCGGACCCGGTGTCCGCGGCCGACGACAGCGTGCTGGTGCGGCAGACCATCCGTGCCGTGTCGGCCCGGCACGGGCTGGCGGCCACGTTCGCCCCGTCGGTCGTGGCCGGGGCGGTCGGCAACGGCGGCCACGTGCACCTCAGCCTGTGGCGGGACGGGCAGAACCTGCTGGCCGGCGGGCCGGGCCGGTACGGCATCAGCCGGGACGGCGAGGCGTTCGCCGGCGGCATCCTGGCCGCGCTGCCCGAGCTGACCGGGGTGGGCTCGCCCAGCGTGGCCAGCTACCTGCGGCTGGTCCCCTCGCACTGGGCGGGTGTGTTCGCCTGCTGGGGCTGGGAGAACCGGGAGGCGGCGCTGCGCCTGGTCACCGGGTCGGACGGCGAGCAGGCCGTGCGGGCCAACCTCGAGGTCAAGTGCTTCGACCTGTCCGCGAACCCGTACCTGGTGACCGGGGCACTGATCGCCGCCGGGCTGGCCGGCCTGGACGAGGGGGCCGGGCTGCCCGGCGAGATCCTGACCGACCCGGCCGGGCTGCCGCCCGGTGAGCTGGACCGCCGCGGCATCCGGCGGCTGCCGCGGTCGCTGCCCGAGGCGGTGGCCGCCCTGGAGGGCAGCGCGGTGCTGCGCGCGGCGATGGGCAACCCGCTGTTCGAGGCGTTCCTCGCGGTCCGCCGGGCCGAGGTGGACCTGTTCGCCGGGGTCAGCCCGGACGGCATCACAGCCCGCACCCGCTGGCGATGGTGACCCGCCGGTGGTGATCTGGCGGTGGTGATGGAGCCGGGAGCGACGGTGGCCGACCGGCTGCGGCTGCGGATGCGCGAACTCACCACGGCCGAGCGCAAGGTGGCCCGGGTACTGATGGCCAGCTACCCGGTCGGCGGGCTGGATCCGGTCGCCAAGCTGGCCGCGGCCGCCGGGGTGAGCGCGCCCACCGTGGTGCGGCTGGTGGCCAAGCTGGAATTCGACGGGTACGCCGAGTTCCAGCAGTCGCTGAAGGCCGAGGTGTCGGCGCGGCTGTCCTCTCCGCTGGAGATGCACGCGGAGCACCCGGGCGCGGCCCGTGGCGGCGCGCTGCCGCGCAGCGAGCAACTGCTGTGCGACGGCATCAGGTCCAGCTTCGCGCACCTGCCGGCGGCCGAGTTCGACCAGGCCGTCACGCTGCTCGCCGACGGCCGGCGCGGCGTGACGCTGGCCGGCGGCCGGTTCAGCAGCATGCTTGCCGAGTACCTGGCCGCGCACCTGCGCATCCTGCGGCCCCGGGTGCAGGTGCTGTCGGCGGCCCGGCCGGACCGGCTCAGCTCGATGCTCGACGTCGGGCGCCGGGACGTGTTCGTCGCGTTCGACTACCGCCGCTACCAGCACGACACGATCCGGCTGGCCACGACGGCCAAGGAGCAGGGCGCCACGCTGATCGCGTTCACCGATCCCTACCTGTCGCCGCTGGCCGCCCGGGCCGACGTGATCCTGACCTCCAGCGTGGCCTCGCCGTCGCCGTTCGACGCGCTGACCCCGGCCATGGCGCTGGTGGAAGCGCTCATCGCCGCGCTGGTGGACCGGCTCGGCGACGCCCCCCGGGTCCGGATGGCCCGCTACGACGAACTAACCGGCGGAACGGTCAGCAGCGGTAACGAGGAGGGATCGTCATGATGAACGGGCTGAATCTGCCTGGCCGGACAGACACCCCGCGGCTGGCGCTGATCGACCACCACGCGCACGGCGTGGTCACCGTGCCGCTGGACCAGCCCGGGTTCGAGGCCATGCTGACCGAGTCCGACGACCCTCCCGCGCCCGGCACGTCGATGTTCGACAGCCAGCTCGGCTTCGCGGTGCGGCGCTGGTGCGCGCCGCTGCTGGACCTGGAGCCGTCCGCGCCCGCCGGGCGTTACCTGGAGCGGCGCGCCGAGCTGGGCCCGGATGAGGTCAACCGCCGGCTGCTGCGCGCCGCCGCGGTGGACGCCTGGCTGGTCGACACCGGCTACCGGACCGGCACGATCGTCACCCCGGACGGGCTGGCCGGACTCAGCGGCGCCCCGGCCCACGAGGTGGTCCGGCTGGAGGCGCTGGCCGAGCGGGTGGCCGAGGCCGGCACCAGCGCGGCCGGCTTCGCCGCCGGCTTCGCCGCCGCGCTGGCCGCCGCCACCCGGCACGCGGTCGGGCTGAAATCCATCGCGGCCTACCGGTACGGGCTCGACTTCGGCCCGGACCGGCCGTCGGCCGCCGAGGTCAGCGCGGCGGCCGGGTCGTGGTTGCGGAGCGCCGAGGCCAGCCGGGCCACCGGTGGGCAAGGCGCAGCCGTCAAGGATCCAATCTTGCTGCGCGAGCTGATCTGGGCGGGCGTGGACACCGGGCTGCCGCTGCAGTTCCATGTCGGGTTCGGCGACCCGGACCAGCGGCTGCACCGGTCCGACCCGTCACTGATGCATGATTTCCTGCTCGCCACCCAGCACTCCGGCATGGCGATCATGCTGCTGCACTGTTACCCGTACCACCGCCAGGCCGGCTACCTGGCCAACGTGTTCGGCCACGTGTACATGGACGTCGGCGAGGCACTCAACCACGTCGGGGCGCGGTCGGCCGCGGTGCTGGCCGAGGCCATGGAGCTGACCCCGTTCCACAAGATGCTGTATTCCTCCGACGCGTTCGGCCTGCCCGAGCTGCACTACCTCGGAGCGGCCGGGTTCCGCCGCGACCTGGCCCAGGTGACCGGCGGCTTCGTCGAAGCCGGGCTGTGGTCGGCCACCGACGCGGACCGGGTCGGCGAGCTGGTCGGCTCGGCCAACGCCCGCCGGGTGTACCGGGTGTGAGCAGCGGCACCGGCCACGTCGACGGGGTCCGGGCCGCGCTGCGGGCGGCGCTGGCGGCCGAGCTTGACGACGCGGTCTTGCTGCGGCACGACCTGCACGCTCACCCCGAGCTGTCCGGCGCCGAGCAGCGCACCGCGGCCACCGTGGCGGCAGCGCTCGGCGAGCCGGACGCGGCCGTGGTCGCGGGCACCGGGCGGCTGATCCGGATCGGGCCGGCCGGCGGGCCGTGCGTCGCGGTCCGCGGTGAGATGGACGCACTGCCGGTGACCGAGCAGACCGGCGCGCCCTGGGCGTCGGCGGCCGGTGCCATGCACGCCTGCGGGCACGACGTGCACCTGGCCGCGCTGGCCGCGCTCGGCCGGGCCGCCCGGCGGGTCGACCAGGATGGCGGGCTGCCCGCCGCCCTGCTCGCCGTGCTCCAGCCGCGCGAGGAAGCCTCCCCGCTGGGCGCGCCCGACGTCGTGGCCTCGGCGGCCTTCGCCGCCCAGGCGCCGCGCGCCATCATCGGCGCACACCTGCAGCCCAAGCTCCCGCCGGGCACGGTCGCGGCCGCCGCCGGCACGGTCAACGCGGCCGCCGACGAATTCGAGATCCGCGTCGAGGGCCACGGCGGGCACGCCGGATACCCGCAGCTCGCCACGGATCCGGTGCCGGTGCTCTGCCAGGCCGTGCTGGCCATCCAGCAGATCGTGAGCCGCCGCATCGACCCCACGCACGCCGCGGTCGTGTCGGTCGGCGTGCTGGAGGCAGGCACCGCGCCGAACGTCATCCCGGGCAGCGCGCTGGCCCGCGGCTCGATCCGTGCGCTGGACGAGTCCGACCGCGCGGCGATGCACAAGGCGCTGCACGAGATCGTGGAGCACACCTGCCGGGCGCACGGCTGCCGCGGCACGGTGACGATCGTGCAGGGTGAGCCCGCGCTGGTCAACGACGAAGCGCTGGCCGCCGCGTGCTGGCCGCTGCTGGGCGAGGCCGGGTTCACCCTGGACACCTCGTTCCGGTCCTGCGGCGCCGACGACTTCGCCTTCTACTCCCGCAGCGCGCCGTCGCTGATGCTGTTCGTCGGCACAGCCGGCGGGGGAGGTGCCAGCCCGGTCGTCCTGCATCACCCGCGGTTCCTGCCGGAGGACAGCACGGTCGGCCAGGTCGCCGAGGCCATGCTGGCCGGCTATCTCGCCGCGCTGCTGGTTTAACACGCGCCCGTAGTGAGCACTTAGTTACAGGCTGTCTAAATTTGCCCCAACCTGCGCTGAGGTGGTCATGCGTCGCCTGACGGTGATTCCGGTCATGTCGGCGGCGGCCCTGGCGGCCGCCGTTATCCCGCTGGCCAGCGCTTCCGGCGCGGCAACGGCCGCACCCCCCACGAAGCAGCCGGTCGCGGTGGGCAGCGGGGGTGGCGCGGCGTCGATGAGCCTGGGCGCGAGCCAGGCCGCCATTGACGTGCTGAAGCGCGGCGGCAACGCCGTCGACGCCGCGGTGGCGGCGGCCAGCACGATGGGCGCCACGATCCCGTTCGTGGCCGACCCGGGCGGCGGCGGGTTCATGGTGATCTACCTGGCCCGCACCCACCAGGTGGTGACGATCGACGGCCGGGAGAACTGCCCGCGGGCGTGCTCGCCCACGATGTTCATCAACCCGAAGACCGGCAAGCCGCGCGACTACTTCTACGCCTCCGACCAGCCGCTGTCCACCGGCGTGCCGTCCATGGTGGCCACCTGGGCCAAGGCGGTCAAGCGGTACGGCAACCAGACCCTGGCCGCCGACCTGCAGCCGGCCGTCGCGACGGCCGACAGGGGCACCAGGGTCGACGCGGACTTCCGCCAGCTCGAGCAGTCCGACCTGCCCGAGCTGCGCGCCTACACGGCCAGCCGGCAGCTCTTCCTGACCAGGTCGGGCGACCCGCTGCCGGTGGGCGCGCTGTTCCGGGACCCGGACCTGGCGCACACCTACCGGCTGCTGGCCAAGAACGGGCCCTCGTACCTGTACAACGGGCCGATCGGCCGGGCCGTCATCGCCGCCGACGACCACCCGGCGCTGTACCCGGGCCAGCACGTCGTCGGGCTGCGCGGCATCATGACCATGAACGACCTGCGCGCCTACCGGGCCCGGGTGCAGGCGCCGACGCACGTGCGCTACCGCGGGCTCGACGTGTACAGCATGGCCCCGCCGTCCAGCAGCGGCACCACCGTCGGCGAGGCGCTGAACATCCTGAACGGCTACAACCTGCGGGGCGAGCCGCGGGCCACCGCGCTGTTCCATTACCTGGAGGCGTCCCGGCTGTCCTACGCCGACCGGAACGCCTACGTCGGCGACCCGCGTTACGTCGGCGTGCCGGTCAAGTCGCTGACCAGCCCGAAGTTCGCCGCGACCCGCCGGTGCCTGATCCACGGCCAGGCGCTGGTCTCCCCGGTCGCGCCCGGTGACCCGGTGCCGCCGTACCAGAAGTGCAAGAACCAGGCCGGCGTGGCCTTCGCCACCAACGAGGGCCAGCACACCAACAACATCGTCACCGTGGACAAGTGGGGCGACGTCGTCGGCTACACCAACACGATCAACTTCTTCGGCGGCAGCGGCCAGACCGTGCCCGGGTACGGCTTCCTGCTGAACGACGAGATGACCGACTTCGACTTCGCGGCGCCCGCGCCCGGGGCATACGACCCGAACCTGCCGGCCGGCGGCAAGCAGCCCCGGTCCAGCATGGGCCCGGCCCTGGTGTTCCGCGGCGGGCAGCCCGACTTCGCGGTGGGCGCGGCGGGTGGATCCACGATCATCACGACGATCCTGCAGATCATCCTGAACCACGTGGACTTCGGCATGTCGCTGCCGGCCGCGCTGGCCGCGCCGCGGGTGAGCCAGACCAACTCGGCCACCTCACTGGCCGAGCCCGCTTTCTATCACAGCTCGCTGGCGCATCAGCTGACCAGCCAGTTCGGTGAGCAGTTCGCCCTGGCCACCGGGCCGATCCTGCCGCTCGACCACTACCCGGGCGACGCCACCGCGCTGGAGTTCCTCGGCCACGGCCGGTATGAGACGGCCGCTGAGCCGGTGCGCCTCGGCGGCGGAAGCGCCCTCGTCGTGCATCCTGGAAAGTAGCCGGGAGGTAACCCGAAACACGGATCCGCCGCATAACCTGGCGCGACACGCCGGGGCGTGATCATTGAGAGCTTAGTTAGTAACCGATAATTTAATGGGCGTTTGCTCCCACGAGGGTTACAGGAGCGCGTCATGGGGCGGATTCGCAAGATAACGGTCATCACGGCCACTACGGGAACCCTGGTGATGGGGCTGACCGGAGTGACTCTCGCATCGGTGGGTGGTTCGCACGTCGGCCACACACCCGCGGGGGACGTGAGAGCAGCCAGAGCCGCGGCGGACACGTCGGCGACCCAGGTGATCAAGTACCTCGGTTACCAGGTGACGGTGCCCGCCTCCTGGCCGGTCTACCGGCTTTCCTCGGATCCATCGAGGTGCGTGCTGTTCAACAAGCATGCCGTCTACCTCGGTGTCCCCGGCGCGGACCAGAGCTGCCCGTCGAGCGCGCTCGGCAAGACCGAGGCGCTGCTGGTGCAGCCGCTGACGTCGCGAGCCGGCCTGCCGCCGCAGACGTCGGTGCAGCGCGGCAAGACCGCCGAACTGCCCAGCGGGAAGAAGGCCGCGCAGGACGCGGTCAGCCAGACGCTGCGGCTCGCGCTGCCCACGGCCGGCGTGCAGGTGACCGCCAGCTACGGCCACGACGCCTCGCTCGTCCGCGGCATCCTGCGCAGCGCGCACCTGACCTCGGTCAGCCCGGCCGCCGTGCGCCAGGCCGCGCAGGTCGCCGCGTCCCCGGCCACTCCCGGGCACGCCGCGGCCAGCCGCAAGCGCCATGGCTCGGCGCACCAGCAGGCCAGGCGGGGCAGTGGGCACGCCGGGCGTAACCGGCACGGCCGGGCCCGCCACGGCGCGGCGAGCCAGGCGCCGGCCGCCGGCGCCGCCCCGGCCCCCTCGCCGCTGGCCGCCGCGGCCAGTTCGTCGACCACCTGGATGACCAGTGTGACCGGCAGCGGGCTGGGCTTCGACACCTGCACGGTCCCGTCGGAGGCCACCATGAAGAGCTGGCTGGCCTCCCCGTTCCGCATGATCGGCACCTACCTGGGCGGCGACAACTGGGCCTGCAACTACGGCAACTTCAGCAAGTCCTGGGTCGACGACGTGGCCGCGATGGGCTGGCGGTTCATCCCGCTCTGGGTCGGCCCGCAGGCGCCCTGCACGTCGATCGGCGGCGCGGTCCGGATCAACTCCTCCGACGCTTACAGCGAGGGCAAGTCGCAGGCGGCGAGCGCGGTGTCCACCGCCGTCAGCTTCGCCTACGGCAAGGGCTCCCCGATCTACTTCGACATGGAGGGGTACAACAACACCGACCGCTCGTGCTCCAGCGCCGTGCTCAGCTTCCTGGACGGCTGGACCGCGGGCCTGCACAACGCCGGCTACCGCTCCGGTGTGTACAGCAGCTCGTCATCCGGCGTCACCGACCTGGCCGGGAAGTGGGGCCACTACAACGAGCCCAACGACGTCTGGTTCGCCGAGTGGAACCGCGACGCGGTGGTCACCTCCGGCAGCCTGCGCAGCGGCGACTGGCCAGGCTACCGGCGGGTGCACCAGTTCGACGGGCCGAACGTGGAGAAGTTCGGCGGGGTCAAGGTGGACATCGACGACGACTTCGTGGCCGGGGATGTGGCCGGGGTGGGCGCGCCGTCCGGCGCCTACGTGCTCGGCCAGCCCGACATCGCGCACCTGAGCCCCGGCGCGTCCGGCCGTTCGAAGCTGGTCATCACCGCGCCCGCGAGCCAGGGTGACAGCCAGTCGGTGGGCTGGGCGATAAAGGAGTCCAGCGGGGTGACCGTCCGGCCGGACAAGGGCACGGTCACCGTCACGCCGGGGCAGCCCGCCACCATCGGCCTCCGGATCAAGGTCAGCAAGTCGGCGCCGGCGGGCCGGCGCAACCTCAGGGTCAGCGCGGGCTCGGATGGGAAGACGCTGTCCGGCACGACGCTGCTGGTCACCGTGGCCCGGCACACCCTGATCACGCCGAAGCCGGTGCTGATGTACGCCGCCGACCACGCCAGCATGACCGAAGCCAGGCTGGTGGCCCGCAAACTGGCGCTGCCGCCGAGTGCGGCGACCGACAACTACACGACCGCCTGGAAGGCCGTGACCACCGGCAAGGCGATCGTGCTGGCGGTCGGCCAGGCGGCGCTCAACGACCTGTACCACAACCCGTGTGGCTGGTCTAACCCGTCGCACATGAAGGCGGGCTCGACGCCGTTCGTCGACCTGGGCGGCCCGCTCGACCAGCCGCCCGGCAAGATCTACTTCGAGAACGCGGCGGGCACCAGCCTGGCGCAGACTTCGCAGCTCACCGACGCACTGATGAAGTACGCGGTGACCGGCACGCTGCCCAGCCCGCACGCCATGCCGGCCGCCCCGGCGATGGCGAACTACCAGTGCCTGAACAAGTAGCCGGCCCGCCGGTCTGAGCGTGGTTATGTGCCCCGCGGCCGTGCGCCGCGGGGCACATAAAACGTTGCCCGGCGGGGGTGCGGTCCTAGCGTTTCGGCGTGCGCTCAATTCCTGAATTCTTGATCATCGCGTTGCTGGTGACCCTGACGCCCGGGCCCGCGACGGCGACCGGGTCACCGGCGTGGTCATGATCGGCCCCGGCGTCCGCCTCGCCCTGGAGTCCCGCTAGAGCCGAGCCGGAGGGGGTGCGGGGGGGCGATGCGCGGCCATGACCTGGCGGTGGCAACCGCGGAGAACTACCGGGCATTCGCGGCGGAAGCCAAGGGCCGCAGCCCGCAGTACGAGGCGCTGGCCGGCGGGGTCGCCGGCGACGCCGGCCTGCTGGGCTTCCTGGACTCGCTGCCGAAGCCCAAGCGCCAGCCCAACCTGCTGTTCGCCGCGGCCAGCTATCTGCTGGGCGAGGCCCCGGACATCACCGCGCTGCGGGGTCTCCTCGACCGCCGCGGCGCGGACCTGGCCGCGGTGATGATGGACCGCCGCACCCAGACCAACGAGCCGGCCCGGTGCGCCACGCTGCTGCCCGCGCTGGCCCAGTTGCGCCCGCCGCTGGCGCTGATCGAGGTCGGCGCCAGCGCCGGGCTCACTCTGCTGCCCGACCGCTACTCCTACGACTACGTCGGCGGCTTCGGCGACTCCGGCAGCCACCGCGTGGCCGGTCTCGACCCGGCCGCGCCCACCATCCGCTGCGCGGTCGGCGGCCCGGCGTCGCTGCCCAGCCAGGTGCCCGAGGTGGCGTGGCGGGCCGGGCTCGACCTGAACCCGCTGGATGTTACCCGCGACGACGACGTCCGCTGGCTGTCCTGCCTGGTCTGGCCCGGCGAAGGCGACCGGGCCGAGCGGCTGGCCGCGGCCGTCGCCACCGCCCGCCGCGACCCGCCCGCGGTGCACCGCGGCGACCTGCTCACCGATCTGCCGGCGCTGGCCGCGCAGGCCCCGCCGGACGCCACCCTGGTGGTGTTCCACTCCGCGGTGCTGGCCTACGTGACCGCGGCGGACCGGCCGCGGTTCGCCGGCGCGGTCGGCGCTGTCATCGGCGGCCGCGGCGGGGCCTGGCTGTCCAACGAGGCCCCGCGTGTGGTGCCGGACGTGCCGCTCACCGGCGCGCAGGTCCGCCAGGCCCGCGAGAACGCGGCGCTCGTGCTGGCCCGCGACGGCCGCACCCCACTGGCCCTGGCCGACGGCCACGGCGCCTGGCTGCACTGGCTGCCGCCCGGCTGAGCCGCTGCTAGCCCGCTGCCCGGTGCGCCTCCGCGTCCGAGGTGCGGGCGACGGTGGCCCGGGCCCTGCGCACCCAGATCCGCCCGGACTCGGGCAGCACGTCGTCGATGAACCCGTACGCCTTGGCCTGCTCGTCGGCGTGGCTGGAGCCTGCCGCGGCCTTGGCGCGGGTGCCGGCCAGCCAGTCGATGATGTCCCCCCAGCCGGGAGCGGCCAGCGATCCGCCGACGTACTGCACGGACAGCGCCGCGCACAGGTTGGCGAAGGCGAGCCGCTGCCGCAGCCGCCAGCCGCGCAGCGTGCCGAGCACGAACGCCGCACCGAACACGTCCCCGGCCCCGGTCGGGTCGTAGGCGTTCACCGGCAGCGAGGGCACCCACTCCTGCTCACCGGTGCTGGAGTCGATGCCGATCGCGCCCTGCCCGCCACAGGTCACGACGACCACCGGGACCCGCTCGGCCAGCGCGTGCGCGGCGTCGTGCGGGTCGTTGGTCCGGGTGTAGGCCATGGCCTCGATGCTGTTGGGCAGGAACGCGTGGAAGCCCGCCAGCTGGTCAAGCACGCACGGCGACCACTCCTCCTTCTCGTCCCACCCGGTGTCGGCGAACAGCAGCATGCCCGCCGCCAGCGCGCCCTGGTACCACTCGTGCGGCTCGGTGTCGAGGTGCGCGAAGCCGATCCGCGCCTGCGGGATGGCCGCCAGCATCTCGGTGTCCGGCACCGGCGCGGGATGCGCGTGGGTGAGCAGCGCCCGGTCCCGCTCGACCACCATCGAGATCGTCACCGGCGAATGCCAGCCGGAGAAACGGCGCGAGCAGCTCAGGTCGACACCCTCCTGCTCGGTAAGCGTGGACCAGCAGAAGTCCCCGTAGACGTCGTCCCCGAACGCCGCGGACAGCGCGGTGTGCACGCCCAGGCGGCTGGCCGCGATGGCCAGGTTGGCGATGCCGCCCGGGCACGACCCCATCCCGGAGGCCTGGATCTCCGTGCCCCGGACAGGCAGGCTGTCCAGGCCGGTGAACACGACGTCGAAAAACACGGTGCCGTGCACGAACATGTCAAACGTGCCGTTCATTTTCCCATTTTCGCTCCCACGCGAGGTGCCCGGCACTCTTTCCGTGCCCGGGACACCACCCGGTGCGCAGCCGGTCAGCGGGCGCCCGGTGCTGTGACGAAGCCGCGGCCGTGAACCGCCATGCTCATGGCTTCACCAAGTAGACCCCAGATATTGTAACTTTCTACACTCCGGGCTGCCCGGTGACGAGAAGCGGAGGTCTGCGGTGCGCACTGACAGGCGAGCGGCTGGCATGGCGTGGGGGTCGCGGCGGTGGGCGGCGGCGACCGCAGCGCTGGGCATGATGCTGGCCGCGGCGGCGTGCGGCTCCTCGGGTTCCGGCTCGCCGGGATCCGGCGGCACCGCCACTATCAGCTTCTGGTCGTCGAGCTCCCAGGCCGAGATCAACTACCTGGTCTCGCACTTCAACAGCACGCACAAGGGCATCAAGGTGTCGGGCCAGTACGTCGCCAGCGCCGACGAGACCACGGCCAAGGAAGTGGCGGCGATCAAGACCGGCACCGAGCCCAATGTGGTCCTCGGCCAGGACCCGTCGGCGCTGCCGCTGCTGGCCGAGAGCGGCAAGGTGGTCAACCTGAAGCAGCCGCTGGCGGCGGCGACCGCTGGGCTGTACCCGGGCATCAAGCCGGCCCTGTTCTACAAGGGCCAGCAGCTCGGCATGGCGCTCGGCGGAGTGGGCGACTACGTGCTGTTCTACAACAAGAAGGACTTCGCCAAGGCCGGCATCAGCGGGCCGCCCACGACCTGGACCCAGCTCGAGACCGACGCCACCAAGCTGTCTGACCCGGCCAAGCACCACTACGGCATCTACATCCCGTGGGGCACCGACGAGTGGATCTCCTACGACTGGGAGGGCCTGCTGTGGGCTGACGGCGGCCAGTTCCTGAACTCCACCGGCACCAAGACCGCCTTCGACAGCCCGGCCGGCGTGCAGGCCCTCACCACCTGGGTTGACCTGGTGCGCAAGGACCACGCCGCACCCACCACGAGCTTCGCCCAGGCCGGCAGCTTCGACGGCGCGCCCGCCTTCGCCAGCAATGCGGTCGCGATGATCATCGACGGCCAGTACGCGCTGTCGGAGTTCAGCACGGCCAAGATCGACTACGGGGTGGCGCTGGTCCCGGCGGGCGCCTCGGGGCAGTCCGCCACCAACATCGGCATCGGCGTCGCCTCGGTGTTCGACCACAACCCGGCGCAGAACGCCGCGGCTATCACGTTCGTCAAGTGGCTCGCCCAGCCCGCCGAGGGCGCCTACCTGACCTCGGTCAGCAGCGGGCTGCCCAGCGCCCCGGCCCAGCTGACCCAGGCCGCGGTCAAGAAGGAGGCGTCCACCCAGCCCACCTACCAGGTGTTCGCCAACCAGCTCAAGTCGGGGCACACCCGGCCGACCGTGCCGGCCTACACGGCGATCTCGCTCGACCTGGCCACCGAGATCCAGGACGCGCTCAACGGCACCGCCACCCCGGCCCAGGCGCTGGCCAAGGCGGCCGCCGAGGGTAACCAGGCCATCTCCAGCGGGTCCGGGTCATAGCCCGGCCAGGCGGGAGACCCAGGTTTCGGTGAGCAGATCTGGCCTGGCGCGCCCCGGCGGGCTGGTGCGCCCGCGCAGTTCCATCGCCCCGGCGAAGGCCCGGCCCAGCCGCGGTGGCCCGGCGGGCGGCCGGGCCCGGCGCTGGGGCACCGCCTACACGTTCATCCTGCCGGTGGTGGCGCTGACCGTCATCTGGTCGGTGCTGCCGCTGGTCATGGTGCTCCAGCGCAGCCTGTACCGGGGCAACGTGTTCGGCACCAACCTGACCTTCGCCGGCCTGGCCAACTACCGCGGCGTGTTCAGCAGCGGCGGCGGCCACGCGCTCATCGTCACGGCGGTGTTCACCGTGGGGTTCGTGGCGGCGTGCATGATCGCCGGGTTCGGCATCGCACTGCTGCTCGACGTGCGGCTGCCCGGGCTGAAACAGGTGCGGGCGTTCTTCATCATCCCGATGGTGGTGCCCGCGGTGGCCACCGCGTTCATCTGGTTCACCCTGTTCCAGCCGGACACCGGCCTGTTCAACCGGATCCTGTCCGCGGTCGGGCTGCCGCAGGCCACGCTGTCCACGCCGAGCACCGCGCTGGTCGCGGTCATCGCCTTCGGCGCGTGGCAGTTCTTCGGCGAGGTGGTGCTGCTCTACCTGGCCGCGCTCAAGGCGCTGCCGCAGGACGTGCTCGAGGCGGCCGGCGTGGACGGGGCCGGGCCCTGGCAGCGGCTGCGCTACGTGCGCTGGCCGCTGCTGCGGCACCAGACCGCGCTGGTCGCGGTGATCAGCACGCTGACCGGGCTGCAGACCTTCACCCAGATCTACGTGCTCACCGACGGCGGGCCGCAGGGCGCCACCCAGACCGCGCTCTACTACGTGTACCAGGAGGCGTTCGGGCTCGGCGCCGGCGGCTCGGTCGGGCTGGCCGACGCGATGGCGGTGATCTTGTTCATCATCTCGCTCGCGGTCACCATCGCCCAGCTCGCGCTGGTCGGCCGGGCCGCGCGGACGGCGGCCGGATGAGCATCGATCCGATGACCGGAGGCGGGCCGCGGTGAAGATGAGGCCATGGGCCAGGGCCGCCGTCTACCTCCTGGTGGGCGTGTCGGTGCTCGTCGTGCTGTTCCCGCTGCTGTGGATGCTGGCCGCCGCGCTGAAGACGAACGGCGAGATCATCGACCCGAACGCCTCGCTGTTTCCCACCGACCCGCAGTGGTCGAACATCGTCGATGCGTGGAACGCGGCGCCATTCGGGCGGTTCTTCCTCAACACGGCGATCTTCAGCGTGATCACCACGGCCGGGCAGATCGCCACCGGCATGCTGGCCGGGTACGCGTTCGCGATGTATGACTTCCCCGGCAAGCGGGTGCTGTTCTACGTCGCGCTGAGTGGGCTGATGATCCCGTTCACCGTGGTGCTGGTGCCGGTGGTCCAGCTGCTCGCCGACGTCAGCTGGGTGAACACCTACCAGGGGCTGATCGTGCCGAACCTGGCCTCGGCGCTCGGCTGCTTCCTGTACCGGCAGTTCTTCCTGAGCGTGCCGCTGGAGCTCGGCGAGGCGGCCCGCATCGACGGCGCCTCGGAATGGCGGATCTTCCTGCGCGTCTACCGTCCGCTGGCCCAGCCGATGACGGCCGCCTTCATGATCATCGCGTTCCTGCAGAACTGGAACAACTTCCTGTTCCCGCTGGTGGTCACCAGCAGCGAGAAGCTGATGATGGTGTCGCAGGGGCTGACCATCTTCAGCGGCCAGATCAGCAAGGTCTCCTACAACCTGCTCATGGCCGGCTCGCTCATCGCCGTCGTGCCGGTGCTGATCGTCGCCATGATCGCGCAGCGCCGGGTGGTCGAAGGGCTCGCGCTCGGCGCCGTCCGCTGACCGTGTCGCAGCAGAATCCGCCCGGAACGGCCTAGTCTGGGCAGGTGTACGAGCATGACCAGCAGGAGCTAGACGACCTCGGCTGGGAGGAGTTCATCACCCGGCAGTGGGAGTCCATCTATGTCGGCTACCGGTCCTGGACCGGGCTGCGCAGGCAGGGCCGCCGCTGGACGGACCTGCTGGAGGCGGGCCTCGGCTGCTCCCAGGATGTCGCAGAATGGCTGGTCCGCAGGCACGTCATCCACGGCCCGGACCGCGGCCTGGAGGCATCCCGCGACGGTCAGGTCATCGTGGCGGGCATGCTCGGGGTGCTCACCGACCTGCGTGAGGGCCTGGCCGAGCTGGCCGGCACGGGACACTCGCTGTCCGTCCCGTACACCCGGCTGGTCGGCTTCATCACGGCCCTGGCCGCCGGGCTGGACGCCTGAGCTGGGCTCAGCCCGGCAGGCCGCCGCCCAGTTCGCCCAGGCCAGGCACCGGGCGCAGCCCGGCGGCGTGCCGCCGCGCCAGATTCCGGTAGGTCTGCGGGTTGGTCCGCACCCACTGCAGCGCGTTCCCGGTCACCTCTCCGGTGACCTTGGCAGGCACCCCGACGGCACGCATCCCGTCCGGGATGACCATCCCCGGCGGCACCGTGGCCCCGGCCGCCACCAGCGCGCGGCGGCCCACGACCACCCCGTCCAGCAGCAGCGCCCCGTTGCCGATCAGCGCCTCGGCGTGCACCACCGCGCCGTGCACCAGGCACAGGTGCCCCACGGTCGCGCCCTCGCCGATCTCGGTGACGCCCTCGTAGCCGCCATGCACGACCGAGTTGTCCTGCACGTTGGCCCCCCGCCGCACCACCACGGCCCCGAAGTCGGCGCGCAGCACCGCGCCGTACCAGACCGACGCGCCGTCCTCCACCGCGACGTCCCCGACCAGGGTGGCGGTCGGCGCGATCCACGCGCCCGGGCTGACGGTCGGCTCCCGGCCCTCGAATGCGAACAGTGGCATCCGACATTCATACTGAACGGCTGCGCCCCCGGCAAGCGCCCGGCCCGGGCCGGGCGCGTGGTACGGCCAGGAGCCTATCCTTGGCCACCATGACGGACGGAGCGCGGCAGGCGGGCGGGGCACAGCCCGCGGCGGGGGAGTGGCAGCCGGGTGCCGCAGGGCGTCTTTCCGGCGAGACGGGCAGGGCCGGGGAACCGGCCGCTACGCGCACGCTGAGCGAGGCCGACTTCGCCGTCCCGCCCGGCGACCGCTACTTCGAGGACTACCTGCCCGGCTCGGTGTACTCCTACGGCTGGGCCACGGTGACCGAGGCGGAGATCGTGGCCTTCGCCCGCCGGTTCGACCCGCAGCCGATGCACACCGACCCGGCTTCCGCCGCGGCCGGCCAGTTCGGCGGGCTGATCGCCAGTGGCTGGCACACCGCCGGCATCTTGATGCGGCTGTACGCTGACCACTACCTGTCCCGGGTGGCGACCCTGCCCTCTCCGGGCATCGACGAGCTGCGCTGGCCATCGCCGCTGCGCCCCGGCGACCGGGTGCGGCTGCAGACCAGGATCGTGGAGTCCCGCCGGTCGCGCAGCAAGCCGGACCGCGGCCTGGTCCGCACCCGGGGCGAGCTGCTGGACTCCGGCGGCCGCACCGTGCTCAGCCTGGTGGCGATGAACCTGTTCACGCTGCGCGAGCCCGCCGCCGGCTGAATCGAAAATCTCACCTCAGCTGGGCGCGCGGCAGCACCCGGCGGAGCCGGGTACGGGGGTTATGGGTGTCTCAGGCTGCGGCCTCCTGGAGCAGGACCTTCTTGCCGGAGAGGCGTTCCAGCTCGGCGATGAGCTGGCGTTTGCGGCGCAGCGGGGTGAGCCGGTCGTGCCAGTCCGGGCCCAGGTCGGTGAAGTGGGCGGCGGGGTCAGATAGCAGGTGCCAGGCGATGACCAGGATCGAGTTGCCGACCGCGACCAGGGCACGCTGTTTGCCACGGCGGCGGGCCAGCCGGTGGTAGCGGGCACCGAGGAAGGTCTTGGTCCGGGCGGCGCCGATGCCGGCCTCACCGAGGGTGCCGGCGATCCAGGGGCTGCCCTTGCCGGTGCTGCCGGGCTTGTTCTTACCCGCGGACTGGCGGGCAAGGGGCGCGAACTTGGCCCAGGACACCAGGTGGCCGGCGGTGGGGAAGCGGGTCATGTCCACGCCGATCTCGGCGATGAGCTCCTGGGCGCCGGTGAGGCCGACGCCGGGAATCTCATCCAGCTGGGCCACCTGCCGGGCGAAAGGGGCGATCGCCTCACCGATCCGCCCGGTGAGCGTCTCGATCTGGGCGGTCAGCGCGTCGGTGCGCTGCAGCATCATGGCCAGCAGGTAGCCATGATGGTCCCGGAAGTGCCCGGTCAGCGCCTCGGTCAGGACGCGTTTCTTCCCGCGCATCGAGCACCACGGTGCTCTTGGCCGGATCGTGGTGGACGGCCAGGCCGAAGCAGCGGTCAAGGATGATCATGGTGCCGTAGGGGCGGTACAGTTCGGCGACCGCGGCCCGGCCCTCGATGTGCCGGGGGTATCCGGGGACGGTCACCACGTAGTCGACGGTGATGTCCTCGGCGAGGATGTCGAAGAAGTGGCCGGGCCCGGCCAGCGCGTGCAGGCCTTGTTCGATGATGCGGAAGAACGGCCGAGTGCGGCGAAGTCGGTGAGGTTGGCGATGGGTGCCTTCACGGTGCCTGCTTCCATGCCGGGGCGGTCGTGGCGGCGAACTCGGCAAAGCTGACCGGGGCCGCGCCGGTTGCGGCGAGGACGTCGCCGTTGGGCTGGGCGCCGCGGCCGGTGGCGATGGTTTCGGTGAGCGTGCGGAGGACCTCGCCGTAGCCGGCCGGTACCCCTGAGCGGACCATCGCGTCGACCCATTCATCGCGGTCGGTGTCCCGGTAGACGATGGGCCGGCCGGCCGCCGCGGAGATGATCCGGGCAGCCTCACCCAGCGTCAGCGCCTGCGGCCCGGTCGGCGCGTACGCTTTGCCGGCGTGCTGTTCATTCGCCCATGTTCATGGAGCGATGCGAGTGGTTCAATGAGCTTGAAGCTCATTCCTTTGCGCAAGACGCTCATCTGGTGGGCATCCACCGGTCTGGGTTCCGCGGCTGAACGACGCCAGTCCGGTCTCCAACAGTTCCGCGGCCTGGTGTACGTCGCGGGCGACCGCGTCGCGCAGCTGGCCGCCGCGCAGGCCGGCGCGGATGTGACGCACCCGCGAGTCCATGTCGACCTGGACCAGGCCGACGAGCGCCCGGCCCGCGACCGTCGGCTCGGGATCGGTGGGCTCGGTCCCCGCCTGCAGGGCGAGCTGTTCGGCGGCCACGCGGGCGAGGCGGTCCTGGATCTCCAGCCAGCGCGCGTGCAGCGCCGGCGTCTGCTCGACCATCGCTGCGAACGTCGTGGCAACGTAGGCGGCGAGCCCGTCGTCGAGCAGGTCGAATCCGTCCATGTTGGCCTCGAGCGCCCCGACGAAGGCATCGGTGACCGGCATCCCGGCCCGCCGGTCGCGCAGCGCGGTCGCCAGGCCCTCGATGAGCTCGTCGGCGTCGTCGAGCACCATCGATTCTTTAGTCGGAAAGTAGTTGTAGAGCGTCTTCATCGAGACGTTGACGCGGTCGGCGATCTCCGACACCGTCACCGCGTCGAAGCCGCGGCTGGCGAACAACGCGGTTGCGGCGTCGGCGATGAGATGGCGGGTGAGCCGGCGCTTCCGCGCGCGCAGCCCTTCGCCAGGATGTTCGGCACGGTAGCGCGTCTCTCCGGCCTGCCGCACGCGGCGCAGGCGGTCGATGACCTCCTCGATCATCTCCTCGGCGATGACGCCGTCAAGGACGCGATCACCAGGTTTCCCGGGAGCGGCAACGCCGGAGCCTGACTCGCTCATAGGCGGAACGATACCAAAAAACTTCACCTTGACATATTTTTACAGTCTGTGTACTTTTACAGGCATAGAAGAAATCAACTGCCCAGACCGCGGAGCCTTTGAGCGGCTCAGCTCGCGCCGAAAGTGGGGACATCGTGAAAGCAGCGCAATTCAGCCGGTTCGGCGGTCCCGAGGTCCTCGAGATCGTGGATCTTCCCGACCCGCATCCTGGTCCCGGGCAGATCCGGATAGTGGTGCACGCGGCCGGGATCAATGCGACCGAGTGGAAGCTGCGCAAGGGCCTGCTGGACTTCGGCGCCGGGCTGCCACAGACGACGGGTCGCGATGTGGCGGGCGTTGTCGACGAGGTCGGAGAAGGTGTTCTAGATGCCGCTGTCGGTGACCGGGTATTCGGTGTCTCCGACGATGGCGCCGGGGCGGCCGAACTGGCGCTGCTGACCTATCGGGCACCGATCCCGCCGTCCCTGGGATTCGCCGACGCCGCCGGCCTCCCCGTCGCGCTCGAAACGGCCACGCGCAGCCTGGGCGAACTCAGCGCCGGCCCTGGAGTCACCCTGCTCATCAACGGCGCCGCAGGTGGGATCGGGAGCACCGCGGTCCAGCTCGCCGTGGCCCGCGGCGCGCGCGTGATCGGGACCGCCAGTGCCGCCAACCACGACTACCTTCGGCTCCTCGGCGCAGAGCCCGTGACGTACGGCGAAGGCATGGCCGAACGGGTCCGCATCCTGGCGCCCGATGGCGTCGACGCCGCGCTCGACGTCGCCGGAAGTGGCGTGCTACCCGAATTGATCGATCTCGCCGGCGGCCCGCAGAACGTGGTGACACTCGCCGACATCGACGGAGCGAAACAGCACGAGGTGCGCTTCAGCAACGGCTTTCAAGGCCACGCCTTTCACGCACTTGCTGACGTAGGAGCACTCATCGAGGCCGGGCGCTTTTGGCTTCCCGTCGAACGAACCTACCCACTCGGCGAGATCTCTGAAGCACACCGTGTCAGTGAGCACGGGCATGTTCGAGGCAGGCTAGTGCTGGTAATCGGCTAAAGGCCGCGCTTTCGGTGGAGCGATGTGAGCGGTTCAATGAGATTGACGCTCGTTCCTTTGCGCAAGACACTCATTTGGTGGACATCCTTCAAGAGCATCTGGCCAGGGCGCGCGCGTCGGGAGGCGTGTTTGCCCGGTCAGTCGCGGTTCCGCCATGGGGGCTTCGGCTCCCGGGGACCATCCAGCTTGCCGTTCACACGGTGGTCCAGGGCCACGCCTGGCTCTGGACGGAAGGAAACGGTGACCGCCTTGAGCTGACAGCAGGTGACTTGGCGCTGGTCCGAGGCGGGCCAGATCACTTCATCGCCCACCAGCCAGGCGCGCGCTGCGTCTCGCCGGATGAGTTCCGCTCCCTGCACGCCGGCGACACCGGGCCGGCGCCCGGCCACCGGAGCGCGGTGTTCCTCTGCGGGGCCTACCGCTTCGCAGGCGACATCGGCAGCGGGCTCGTGCAGGCCCTCCCGCCGGTGCTGCCACTTCCCGCGAGCGTTGATGACCCGATCCACGACGTGGTCACGCTGCTGTCGAGGGAGTTGCTGCACGCCGAACCCGGCCAGCAGACGGTGCTCGACAGATTGCTGGACGTTCTCGTGGTGCTAGGCCTTCGCGCCGGCCTGGCCCGCAGCGCAACCACTCCAGCATGGTTCCGCGCCGCCTCGGACCCGCGCCTGTCGCCGGCTCTTCAGGCGATGCACACCAACGCCGCAGAACCGTGGACCGTCGATGAACTGGCCAAGCTCAGCAATATGTCCCGGGCCACGTTCGCCCGCGTCTTCCAGCAGACGCTTGGCCAGGCACCCATGAAGTACCTCGCGGACTGGCGGATGACCCTCGCCCGCGACCTCCTGCTGGCCCAGGACACAACGCTGGCCCAGATCGCCAGCCGAGTGGCTATTCGTCGGTGTACGCGTTCGCGACGGCCTTCCGCCGGCACCACGCAGAGTCTCCCGGCCGCTGGCGGCAGCGACAGGCGCTGGGCACGCCTGCCACCGTCACCGCGTGATCCGGCTGGGGGCAGGCATGGCAATCCGACCCTGACGAGCGTGGCCCTGGCTATCCGGGCGGCCCGGCACCTGGTCGCTACTCGCTGATTGTGACCGGGCGTGCCCCGGCGTACCGCTGCACGAACTGGCGCAGCACGTCCGGCGCGTGGCTGACCTCGCTGCGCCGGGCCAGCGCCTTGATCTCGCCGGCCTGTTCCGGCTCGAAGTAGCCGGCGTGCTTGTACGCGTCCACCCGGGTGCACATGCCCTCGGCGTCCAGTTCCGGGTGGAACTGGGTGGCGTACACGTTCGCGCCGACCCGGAACGCCTGCACCGGGCAGCCGGGCGAGCTGGCCAGGTGCAACGCGTGACCGGGCAGCTTGCTGACCGCCTCTTTGTGCCCGACGAACGCGCCGAACGAGCGTGGCAGCCCGTGCAGCAGCGGATCGCGCCGGCCCGCCTCGGTGAGAGTGACCGTCACCAGGCCGACCGGCTCGGCGTACCGGCGGTCCAGCACCGCGCCCTCATGGGTGCCCAGCGCGCCTACGCCGTAGCAGGCACCGAAGAACGGGAAGTCCGCCGCGACCACCCGGTCCAGCAGCCCGTCCAGGTCCGCCTCGACACGGCGCTGCACCGGCGACTTCGCCTCCGCCGGGTCGGTGTAGTTGAACGGCGCGCCGCCCACCAGGATCCCCGACCAGTCGGCCAGGTCCATGCCGCCCAGCGGCCGCTGCTCCAGCCGCACCCGGCGCAGGTCGCGCTCGCCGAGCCCGGCGAACCTGCCGAACGACGCGTACTCGTTGTCGGCGACGGCGTCGTCGGCCCGCAGGGCCAGCAGCAGAAAGGGTTTCACGCTGTCACTGTAATGATCACCGGGCACTGCTGCCAGAAGACTTATTCAAAACTCCCTTCCCGGCCTGGTGGCAGCAGGCGCTCGGCCGAGTTTGAATGAGGCTGATAATGAGGCATGCCCGATACCGACCAGATGACCGCGGCTGAGCAGGCCGCCCTCCGCGACCAGTGCACCACATTCCTCACCGGCCACGGCCCGGTGCGGGCGGCCGACATGCTGGCCACCATCCCGCCCGGCACGGCCATAGACCGCTATGGCGACGGCGGCGCCGTCACCGAACTGGAAGAAGAGATCGCCGAGTTGCTGGGCAAGCCGGCCGCGGTGTTCCTGCCCAGCGGGACGATGGCCCAGCAGTGTGTGCTGCGGGTGCACGCGGACCGGCGGCAGCGCCGCACCGTGGTGTTCCACCCGATGTGTCACCTGGACCACCACGAGGAGGGGGCATACCAGCGGCTGCACGGCCTGACCGGGCGCCCGGCGGGGGATGTGAACCGGCTGCTCACCCTCGACGACCTCACCGCGGTCAGCGAGCCGGTCGCGGCGCTGCTGATCGAGCTGCCGCAGCGGGACATCGGCGGCCAGCAGCCGGACTGGGACGATCTGGCCGCGCAGCTGGCCTGGGCGCGGGACCGGGGTGCCGCCGCGCACCTGGACGGCGCCCGGCTGTGGGAGTCGGCCGCCGGGTACGGCCGCCCGCCCGGTGAGATCGCGGCGCTGTTCGACACCGTGTACGTGTCGTTCTACAAGGGCATCGGCGCGCTGCCCGGCTGCTGCGTGGCCGGCCCCGCGGATCTGCTCGCCGAGGTCCGCGAGTGGCGCAGGCGGATGGGCGGCACGCTGTTCGGCCTGTGGCCGAACGCCGCGTCTGCGCTGAGCTGCCTGCGCCGCCGGCTGCCGCTCATGCCCCGCTACCTCAATCAAGCCCGGGCGATTGCCGCCGCGCTCATTGACGTCCCCGGCGTGCGGGTGGTGCCCGACCCGCCGCAGGCGCCGATGATGCACCTGCTGCTGCAGACCACGCAGGACCGGTTCGCCGCGGCCGCCCGCGAGCTGGCCACCGGGCAGGGTATCTGGGCCTGGCCGCAGGCCACGATCACGATCGACCCCGGCGTGCTGCGGGTGGAGTTCTCCGTGGGCGACGCCACCTGCGCGCTGCAGCCCGGGCAGATCCGCGACGTCATCGCCGCGCTGGCCAGCTGAGTCCTCCCGCACGAGGCACACGTCTGCGCGCCGGCCGGAGGCTAATCACTGATTCGTTCAGGTTTGCTCATTGATTTGCGTAATTGAATCATGTTATACAGGCGCCGTACCCTCGCTGCTTACCGAAGGGACGGCCCCTGTTATGCGCCTGCCTGCCAGCCTCCGGCCATTTCGAGTGCTCTGCGGAGCGGTCGCGGTCGCGCTCAGCGCCGGCCTGCTCGCCGCCTGCGGGGGCAGTTCCCCGGGTACGTCGGGCGGCTCGGCGGCCACCGCGGTCCTCGCGCTCGGCGGTGGGCAGGTGCCGGACCAGATCGTGCCGCTGGGCACCTCGGGGCAGTTCACCGTGGCGAACATGCAGGGGTTCCAGTGGCTGATGTACCGCCCGCTGATCTGGTACGGCGGCCAGCCGGGCAACGAGTTCGGCCTGTATGAGGCGGAGAGCCTGGCCGACCCGCCGGTCTACAGCGATGGCGACACCGTGGTCACGATCAAGCTGAAGGACTACAAGTGGTCCAACGGCCAGCCGGTCACCTCGCGTGACGCGCAGTTCGACTACAACCTGGCCAAGGCCAACAAGAGCAACCTGGGCCTGTACACCCCCGGCGCCTACCCGGACAACGTCAAGGCTTTCACCATCGTCAGCCCGACCGAGTTCAAGCTCACCCTCACCAGGGCGTACAACCCGCTGTGGTTCACCTCCAACGAGCTGGGGAACATAACGCCGCTGCCGCAGAGCGTCTGGGACAAGACCTCGGCCAGCGGGAAGGTCGGCAACTACGACACCAGCAACGCCGGCGCGGTCGCGGTTTACAAGTTCCTGATGAGCCAGGGCGGGGCGGTGAACACCTACTCGACCAACCCGATGTGGAAGGTCGTGGACGGCCCGTGGCGGCTGAAGTCGTTCTCCACCCGCGGGGACATCGTCTTCGTCCCGAACAAGAGCTACTCGGGCCCGGTGAAGGCCAAGCTGAGTGAGTTCATCGAGCGGCCGTTCACCTCGAACACCACCGAGTTCAACTCAATCCTCGCGAACACCGGCCTGACCGTCGGCTACGTCCCGACCGCCGACCTGAACCAGGTCAAGTCGCTGCAGCGGCAGGGATACCGCCCGTACAAGGGCCTGGTCTACGGGCTCAACGACATCGAGCTCAACTACAACAACACGCCTGATGGTCCGCTGTTCCGCCAGCTCTACATCCGGCAGGCGCTACAGCACCTCATCAACCAGCCGCAGGACGTCCAGTACGCGCTGCACGGCGCGGGCAACCCGAGTTACGGGCCGGTGCCGCTGAACCCGCCGAGCCCCTACGCCACGCCATACGAGAAGTCGAACCCATACCCGTTCAGCACCGACGTGGCCAAGCAGCTGCTCACCGCGCACGGCTGGACGGTCAAGCCCGGCGGCACCGACACCTGCAGCCGGCCCGGCAGCGGCCCCACCGACTGTGGCGCCGGCATCAAGGCCGGGCAGCAGCTGAGCATGAAGGTGCTCTACCCGAGCGAGGACCCCGAGTTCGAGACGATGATGGACAACTGGGCGTCGGCGGCACGGTCGGCCGGCGTCACGCTCACCCTCAGCTCGGCGGAGTTCAACACGGTCACCTCGGACATCGAGCCGTGCAAGGCGGGCACGGCGGCGTGCAACTGGCAGGTCGGCACCTGGGGCGGCTGGACGATGAACCAGTACCCGACCGGGCAGGGCATCTTCACCACGAGCACCACCGGAGCACCCCCGCCGGTCGGAACCCAGATCGACAAGATGGTGAACGCGACCGAGTACAGCGCGAACAAGTCCGCGTTTTCCAGCTACGAGAACTACGTCGCCAAGGAACTGCCGACGCTGTTCATGCCGTGGGAGCAGGGCAGCAACTACGTGGTCGCGAAGAATCTGCAGGGGTTCACCGCCGACGAGGACAACCCGTTCGGCATGCTGTACCCCGAGGACTGGAGCTTCAGCGGATGAGCCGCGCCGCGTCAGCCCAGCCGGGACCGCAGGGCGAGGCCGCGGCGGCCGCCCCGGGAGCACGCGGGTGACCGCCGGCGCGATCAGCCAGGAGCAGGCCGAGCGCGCGATTGCCGAGGTCGCAGCGGCCAGCACCGGGGCGATCGGGCTCGCGGCACGCCACCTGGAGAGCGGCGAGGTCCTCAGCTGGCAGGCCGATGAGCCGTACCGCACAGCCAGCACCATCAAGGTCGGCATCCACGTCTCGGTGATGCGGCGGGCCCGGCTCGGCGTGCTTGACCTGCAGGCCCCCGCCGAGTTGCGGGCCGGTGAGCAGATCGGCGGCTCGGGGGTGCTGGGCGTGCTGCGGCCGGGGCTGCGCTGCACGGTGTCCGACCTGTGCACGCTCATGATCGTGGTGTCCGACAACACCGCGACGAACATGCTCATCGACCTGTGCGGCGGCGCGGCCGCGGTCAGTGCGGACCTGGCCGAGCTCGGCTTCGGCGGCATCCGGCTCAACCGCCCGCTGAGCCTCCCGCCCGCCCCGCTGGCCGCGGGCCCCCAGCCAGCCGCACCGCGGGCCGCCCAGCCGGCGGCAGCGCAAGCCGGACAGCAAACCGCACCGCAGGCCGCCCAGCCGGCTGCCGAACCGGATGGGGCCACGCCGGTCCCGGAACTGGCCATGGTCAGCCCGGCCGAGTTCGGCCGGCTGATGGCCGGGCTGCACGCCGGCACGGTCATCGACCAGCAGGCCTCCGCCGAGATCATCAGCGTGCTACGGCACCAGCAGCATCAGGCGCTGTTCCCCCGCGCTTTTATCGACATCGCCGAACCCGGTGACCCGCCGGGCCCGGATGGTCCGGCGATGGCCCACAAGACCGGGTCGATCGGTGGCTGCCGCGCCGACACCGGCCTGCTGTACCTGCCCGCCGGCGGCGGGACCGTGGCCTACTCCGCGGTGGCGGACCGGCTCGCCGACCGCACGATGACCGCGCTGGCCGAGGGGGAGGTGCTGCTCGGCCGGCTCGGGGCGATCGTGCTGGCCCGCTGGTGGCCGGGGCCAGGCCCGGTCCCGCTGCGCGACGGCTGGCTGCCGGCCCCGGCCGCCCCGGCCGCTCAGGTCAGGTGAGCTCGGCCAGGTACTGGGGCAGCATCCGGTGCCAGGTGGGCCAGTCGTGCTCCCAGTCCTGGCCCCAGCTGTCCACCCGGTTGGGCACGCCCTTGGCACCCAGCGCGTCGGCCATCTTCCACGACTCGCCGACGTCCTCCCACCGGCCCTCGCCGGAGGCCAGCACCACCCGGCGGGTCCGCAGCCGGTCCAGTTGCGGACCCGCCAGCCCGGGCAGGAACTGCAGCGGCGCGGCGAAGTACAGGTCCTGGCTCCACGCCTCGCCGTAGAACCGCTCGATCCGGTAGCTGCCACTCATCCCGATCGCGGCACAGAACACATCCGGATACCGGCACAGCACGGCGACAGCGTTGAACGCGCCGATCGACGGGCCAGCCGCGATCACATCGATGGCCTGCCCGTCCAGGTCGGTATGGATGGTCGGCAGCACCTCCCAGCGCACACACTCCTGGAACTGGTTGAGCAGCCACATCCGGTGCTCCACCTGGTCCGTCTTCGCGATCATCGCCTGCCCGGCCACACTGTCCACCGAATACAGCTTCACCCGGCCCGCGCCCAGCAACTCGCCGCACGCGCCGACCAGCCCGCACCGCTCGATTTCCTCGGCGTCGCCGCCCGCCGACGGGAAGACCAGCACCGGGCGGCCGTAGCTGCCCCAGCGCACCACGGTGATCTCCTGCTGCAGGCGCCCGGAGTACCACCGCTCCCGGACCTTCGCGCCATCACTCATAGACGAACTTCTGTGGTCCGGGAAATATCCATGAGAGCCCTTCTCGCAGCCGGTCGCGCCAATTCTCCCAGCTGTGCCCGTCCCGCGCCTCCGTGTAGCGCACGGTCATCCCGGCGGCCTCGAACACCGGCACCATCGACCGGTTCGGGATGATCAGCGGCTCGTAGACGCCGCAGCTGACGAAGACCCGGTCGGCGATCTGCCGTGGCGCCGCCCGGTACCGGTTCATGAACCGCACCACCGGGTCGAACGGCGCCCCGCCGCCGTGGTCGTTGCCGATGTCGGTGAAGACGAACGACCCGGACTGCAGCAGCAGCGACCCGTACACCCCCGGGTTCCGGTACGCCGCCGACAGCGACGCCACCGCGCCGAAGCTCGCCCCCATCAGGCACCGCCCGGACCGCGTGCCCACCAGCGGGAAGTCCGTCTCCAGCCGGGGCAGCAGCTCGGCGGTCAGAAACCGCGCGTGCGCCGCTGAGTTCGCGTACTCGGCCAGCCGGTCACCCGGGTACACGAACGCCACCACGGTCTCCGCCACGTCCAGCCGGTGGATCAGGTTGTCCAGCACGGTCCTGGCCGCCGCGTAGCCGAGATAGTCGCCGCCGTCGTGCACGATCAGCAGCGGGTAGCGGGTGGTGCGCCGGAACCGGGCCGGCAGGTACACCGACACCCGGCAGTCGCGGCGCAGCGCCCGGCTCGGCACCACCAGGTCGTCCAGCGCGCCCGGCCGCGCCTCCGGATCCGGCCGGGTCCATTCCGGTATTACGTGCCCGTGCGCGTAGCAGACCGAGGAACTGCCCACCGGGCTGTGCGCGAGCCGCGGGTTCAGCGGGTCGTTGAACCGTTCCCGGTGGCCGCCGCGCACCACCTCGATCTGGTACTCGATGCGCGAGCCTTCGGGCAGTTCCAGAACTACGTACCACAGGTCGGTGCCGCGCAGCCGGCGCATCGCCAGGTGGTCGGGCAGCCCGAAGGTGCGGTGGATGACGAATACCTCGTTCGCCTCGCCGCGGTACAGGAACGTGCACCGCGCGCCCTCAACGATCGGCACCTCGTGCCGGGCCAGGAACCGGTCCACGATGGCCGGGCCGTCCGGCCTGCGCTCCCGCAGCCGGTTGATCGCCAGCTTGCGGCCAGCCGGGGATGGACCCGGGTCCCGGCCGGCCGGGTCTCCGGTGATCGTGGTCACGCCATCTCCCGGACAGCCACCCGGCCGTCCGTATCAAGCACCCGCGCGCCCGCCAGCCACGGCGCGCCACCGGCCGCACTCTCCGGCCATGACGCCCCGCCCGCCGCTTCGCCCGCGAGGGCGGTGTCCAGCCGGGTGCCCTGCTCCAGCAGCACGCACCGGGCCGGCGCGAACCGGCTGGCGAACACCGCCATCCGCGCCGTGTCGTCGAGCAGCAGCCTGGCCCGGGCGTGCGGGAGCAGCAGCACGCCGCGCACCATGCTCAGCCCGCTGCCGTACACCTCGGGGTGCCCTGGCCCCTGCGGCGCCCGGTCATGGAACAGCACGATCCGGTCGGTCAGCGCCATCGCCCCCGCCGACCAGGCGATGACCGGCCAGCCCGGCCCGGCCGCCGCGCCGGCCGCCGGCGCCACGTTGAACAGGTGCAGCACGTCGGCCAGCACGCCCACGTGCCCACCCGCGATGACCAGTGCCGCCGCGCCGCCGAGCAGCGCGGTCACCGCGGCCCGGTGCTCGGCGATCACCGGCCGGTCATGCGGCACCAGCTTGGCGAAGAACTCGCCCCGTGCCTCGTTCATCCGGCGCAGGTGCGCGGCGTCGAGGTCGCGGACCGCCGCCACCGCGTCCGCCGCCGCCGCCGCCACCGCCGCCGGGCTGCCGCCCCGCCGCCGCAGCACGTACACCGCCTGCAGCGCGTGGTCCAGCCGGAGCAGGTAGAGGTCCTGCAGTTCGGCCAGTACCGCCTGCAGCCGCTGCTCGCCCGCGGCGTACTCGCCGTCGCGGTCCTGCACGTCGAGCCAGCGCCGGTACAGCCCGAGGTTGACATCGCGGCCGTCCAGCAGCCGGCTCAGCTCACCGTCGTCCGGCTCCCGCTCCTGCCAGCCGGCGGTGATCGTGGCCACCGGCCCGGCCAGGCTCAGCGCCCTGGCCACGCCGTCCACGGTGGGCCTGCGCTGCGGGCCGAGCAGGATGACCCTCACGAGGAGTGCACGTGCAGGGTGCGCCCGACGGCGTCCAGCATGCCGCGCACCTCGTCGTAGTCGGGGTGCCGCATCCGCACGTACGCGTTGGCCATGTACCCGGCCTCCACCGGCTGAGTCGCCGTGCCCGGGGCCGGCAGGTAGGCGTCGATGACCCAGTCGCCGTACCGCTGCTGCAGTTCCTCCACCCCGGAGTACCCGGTGATCTGCCCGTCGGCCTCCGGCCGCAGCGCGACCATGCCGCTGGCGTACCGCCGGGTCGGCGCCGACGCCGTGCCGCCGTGCACGATGGCGGCCGCCCACTCCCGGTACAGGTCGATCTCGTTGCCGGCCGAGTACAGGTCCCACGCCCCCACCCCGGGAGGCCGGCAGCCGATCTCGGAGAACCGCAGCCCCTTCGGGCCGAAGAACCACTCCATGTGGGTGGCCGACGTGCCGATGCCGAGCGCGTCGATCACCCGGCGGCCCATCTCCCGCAGTTCGCCGTAGTCGGCCACGGTGTCTATCCGGTTGGTGGAGATGAACTCCGGCGAGATCCACCGGGTGCGCATCGCCTCCAGCACGTTCGGGAAGTAATGCGAGACGAAGTCCATCGCCACCTGGCCGCCGACCGTGATCGTGTCGTAGAACCCCTCGTGGCCCTCGACGAACTCCTCCACCGCGATCGACATGGCACCCTGCTCGCCGAGCCGCTGCAGCGCCTCGTCCAGCTCATCCGGGCCGTCGGCGCGCGTGGTGCCAGCCGCGCCCGCGCCGCTGCGCGGCTTGAGGACCAGCGGGAAGCCGTGCTGCCCGGCGAACTCGTGCGCCTCGGCGGCCGACGAGATCGCGGCCGAGGCGGCGGTGGGCACGCCCGCTTCGCGCAGGGCCTGCTTCATCGACGGCTTGTCCCGGCACAGCCAGGCCGTCCGCACCGACGTGCCCGGGATCGTGCACGCCTCCCGGACCTGCGCGGCCGGCAGCGTGTGCGCCTCGATCGTGGCCTCGAGCCGGTCCACCCACAGCTTGCCCTGCACGTCCCGGACCTTCTGGGTCATCGTCTCGACGTCGGTTACCGACGGCACCTGCTCGTAGTAGTACAGCCAGTCCCGCAGCTGCCCGTCGAGCGCGTCGGCCGGGTATTCGCCGATGCCGATCACTGTCGCTCCCACCTCGGCCAGCGCCCTGGCGAAGTGCCGCTGGCTGGACGGGAAGAAGGGCTCGACGAAGACGATGTTCATGGTTGGCATGGTATGTGCGGGCGCATGCCGCTGCCACGGCCCAGTTTCCGTCCTGGCCAGTGGTGATCCGGGATGTCGCCACGGCCCGCCGGTGCGGCCCCGGAGTGGACATGGAGGCCAGTGGACCTGCAGGTCAGCGGGCCGTGGCGAGCCCGTGGGCCCGGGCTACCCGGCGGCCGCCATCAGCGTGCCGGTTTCTGCGGCCTCGGTGTCCTGGGCCGACGTGTCACGGGCGTCCCGGACCGCCGTATCCAGCGTGACGAGGGCATCGGTGCCGCGCTCGTCGGCGAGCCGCTCGAGGCCGTAGCGCTCGATGTGCTCCGGGTCGGTCAGGCTGATCGCCCGCATCCGCTCGCCCGCCAGCCGCTCGTTGATCTCGTCGAAGTGCTCCTGGACAAGCTCCTTCTCCGCGCTGGTGACCTTGCCCTTGTGCGGCTTGCCCGCGTGCTCAATCGTGCCGTAGTTGACCCGGCTCTCCCGCGACGCGGATGTGCTGGCCGAACGCGTGGTGCGCCTGGCCGGCCGGGCCGTGACGAGCAGCTCGCCCATCGGCTTCTCGGTGGCCAGCCGGTCGAACGCATCGGCCTCCATGGCCACCCGGCGGGGCTGGTCCTCGCCCGGGTAGTACACATCCACGACGGCCACGGCCATGGCCGACTGCTCGATAGCCCGGGCCTCGGCGGCCAGGGCTTCGATCTCGACCGGCCCCTCGCCGAGCTCTGGGTGCTCGCAGACCACGACACGGGCCGGCGCGTCGTCGTCCATCATGAGCTGGCCGCTGAGGTCGCTGAACCGGACAGTCTTCTGGCCCACGGGATTGTCCTCCGTCGTCGCGTTGTAGGGAGCGCGGCCGCCCGCGCCCCTGGATTGGTGTGTCACCCGCATGTGTGAACGCGACGACCACCCTGCCGCACCCGGTCTTCGGTGTCAAACATGTGTTTGAAGCGTGTCGAACGTGTCGCGGGTGATACGCCGGTGTTTTCGACCGGCGGCCGCGGGCCACGGGAGGGCGATCGCCTGCCGCCGACCTCGCCGTCTTCTATTGCATAATTTTTTATGCATAGATTATTGTGCATTCATGCTTGATGGGGAGACCACGGTGCTGCGGGCCCTCGGCCACCCGGCGCGCCAGGAGATTCTGGACGCGCTGGCGCTCGGCCCGGCCACCTCCGCCATGCTCGCCCGAGCCATGGACTCGAACACCGGGGTGCTCTCCTATCACCTCCGTGAACTGGGCAAAGCCGGTCTGATCGAGCACGATGCCGAGCGGTCGTCCGGCCGGGCGGTCTACTGGAAGCTGGCCAGCGACGACATCCGGTGGGACGGCCCGGCCACGGCCGCGCAGCCCGGCCTGGCGCGAGCGGCGGCCCAGATCAGCCTGGCCCGCGTGCTGCGGGCAGTGCATACCTACCTTGGCCGGACTGACCTGGCGGTCGACTGGCACGAGGCGGCGCTGTTCTCCCGCTCGTCGCTGCGGCTCACCGCGGCTCAGCTTGCCGAGCTCACCGCCGAGTACCTCGCATTCGTGCAGCGGTGGTCGCGCCGGGCAGCAGACGATCCGCCGCCTGGTGTGCAGCCGGTCCGCCTCGCCTGGTTTGCCTTCCCCGACCTGCCCGGCACCGATCCAGCCCAGGAGGCCGAATCGTGAGGACCACCGACCTGACCGGGACCTGGCTGCGGGCAGGCCCGCCGGCCGAGCCGGTCCGCCTGGACCACAACGGCACCGGGTACACGGCCATCATCGACCGACCCGCCCAGGGGCGGTTCAGGGAGCCACTCCCGGTCACCACCGGCGCCGCCGCGGACCTTCCGCCCGGCGCCGCCGTGAACGTCTGGCCCGGCGTCCCCACTGACCTCCCGCCCCGGGCCGCCGTGAACGTCCCGCCCGGCGTCCCCACTGACACCCCGCCCGGCGCTGCGGTGGAGATCGCCGGCGGCCGGCCGGCGCTGATACTCCGCGACGGCACGCGCGCGCCGCTGACCCGGGTGCTGCCGCCCGATCCGGTGGAGTTCGCTGCGTGGTGCGGCTGGTATGAGGGCGGCGGGGGCACGCTCTTGCTCACCCAGTTTCCCGAGGCCTACTTCGGCGACCCCATGTGCCTGGCCGCGGAGGGCGACACTGTCATGCGGGCCTACCCGGTCGGCCGCGGGCAGCTGATCCGCGCGGACGGCGCGCTGATCGAGCTGGCGGGCGAGCCGGGCCAGCGGCGGCTCCGGCTGCGCCACGAGCACGCGGAACCCGCCGTGCTGACGCGGTCGGATCGCTACGCCGAGCACGAGGTCAGCTTCGCCGCCGGCGGCGTGACCATGTCCGGCACGCTGATCATGCCCGCCGGCCCCGGCCCGCACCCGGCGGCGGTGGTCGTGCACGGGGCGGCCGGCGGCCAGCGGGACATCTGCCGCCTGCTCGCCGCGCCGCTGCTCGAGGCCGGCGTCGCGGCTCTTATCTACGACAAGCGCGGGCACGGCCGCTCCGGCGGCCAGCCCGAGCCGACGATCTTCGACCAGGCCGACGCCGTCTGCGCCGCACTCGGCCTGCTCGCCCGCACCCCCGGGATCGATCCCGCCCGCGTCGGGCTGCTCGGCTTCAGCAACGGCATGTGGGCTGCCCCGATGGCGGCCGCCCGCCACCCCGGGGCGGTCGCCTTCGTCGCCGGCGTCGGCTCGCCCGGCGTGACGATGGCCGAGTCCGAGGTGCACCGCCGCACCAGGGTGCTGCGCGACGCCGGCGTCGGCGAGCCGGCGCTGCGGGCGGTCGCCGCCGGCTGGCGGGCCATCTTCGCGATCGCCGCTGCTGGCCAGGCCACCGGCGCCCTGACCGCACAGCTCGCAGCCGCGCTGGCCGAGCTGTCGTCCGTGCCGGGGCTGGACCGCTACGAGCCCCCGGACTACGTCCTGAACAACCCGATGCTCGGCCCCATCCCCCCGCCCGGGCCGGTGGGTGACCTCGTCGCGACGCTCGCCGGCGAGCCCGATCCAGAGCTCAGCTACGACCCGGTCACCGGCTACCGCGGGCTGCGCTGCCCGGTGTTCCTGCAGTACGGGTCGGAGGACGTCAGCGTCCCGGCGGCCGTCTCCGCTGAGCGCATCGGCGAGGCGCTGCGGGCCGGAGGCGCGCCAGAGCCGGAGATCCACATCTATCCCGGCCTGGAGCACATGCTCACCGTGATACCGGACGGGCTGACCGGCATCGCGCCGGAGGAAGCGACCTACCTGTTCCACCGCTTCCGGTACGGCCCGGGCGTCCGGGCCGATCTCACCGGCTGGCTGCGCGGCACCGCCGGCCGGCTCACCGGGCGGCCCTGAACAACGCGGAGAGTTGTGATCGTGTGCACAGTCACAACCCTCCAAGATCATGGATTCGCCGCGGTGGCGGGGACGCGGCGGGAGAGGACGCCGCGGCGGCGGGCGGACGCGGCGGTGGGGTCAGGGCGTGACCAGGCCGGCGTCGTGCGCGATGAGGCCGGCCTGGGTGCGGTTGGCGCAGCCCAGCTTGTCCAGCATCCGGGACACGTAACCCTTGATCGTCGCCTCGGACAGGTACAGCCGCGCCCCGATCTGCGCGTTTGACAGGCCCTCGCCGAGGCAGCCGAGCACCTCGGCCTCCCGCTCGGTCAGCCCGGCGACGAGCTCGCGCGCCCGGGCCCGGGCCGGCTCGCTGTCCGATGACGCCGCGATCAGCCGCCGCGCCGCGATCGGCGACAGCACCGTGTGCCCGTCGGCGGCCACCTGCACCAGCCTGATCAGGTCCTCCGGCGGCGTGGACTTGACCAGGAACCCGGCCGCGCCGGACCGCAGCGCACGCAGCACGTACTGGTCGGCGTCGAACGTGGTCAGCACGACCACGGCCGGCGGGTCGGCGAGCTTGACGATCTGCTCGATCGCGGCCAGCCCGTCCATCACCGGCATGCGCAGGTCCATCAGCACCACGTCCGGCCGGGCGCGCAGCACGGCCTCGACGCCCGCCGCGCCGTCGTGCGCCTCGTCGGTGACCTCGATGTCACCGCCCGCGCCGAGGATCGTGCGCAGGTGGGCGCACACCATCGGCTCGTCGTCCACGACGACCACCCGGACCATCAGCGCCTCCCGCCCCCGGCCACGGCGCCACACCACCGGCGCACCAGCGCATCCACCGGGCTACACCACCGAATCGGCGGTCGGCACGTAGGCGGGCAGCGTGGCCTCGAGGCAGAAACCGCCATCCGGCTCGCGCCCGGCGCGCAGCGTGCCGTGCACCACCTCGATCCGCTGCCGCAGCCCGGCGATGCCCAGCCCCGAGCCGGTCCCGGCCAGCCCATTGGCCAGCCCGTTGACCGCGCCGCCCGGCAGCCGGGCCGCGGCACCGTCCGGGGGAGTGTTGCGCACGGTCAGCCGCACCCCGGACTCCGCGTACTCCACCCGCACGGTCACCCGCGTGCCGGGCGCGTGCTTGCGCACGTTGGTCAGCGCCTCCCGCACCACCCGGTAGGCGGTGCGGCCCACCACCGGCGAGGCCAGCACCGGGTCACCGTCCTCGACCAGCTCGGCCGGCGTGCCGACCGCGGTGGACTCGGCGACCAGCGTGGCCAGCCCCGCGGTGGCCGGTGTCTCGTCGCCGTCCGGCTCGGTGCGCAGGATGCCGACCAGGTCGCGCAGCTCGTCCAGCGCCTGGCAGCCGTTCGCCCGCAGATCCTCGGCGGCCTGCCGGGTCGCCGCGTCGCCGGCGGTCATCCGCAGCGCCCCGGCCTGCAGCACCATCAGGCTGACCCGGTGCGTCACCACGTCGTGCATCTCACCGGCCAGCCGGGCACGTTCCTCGGCCCTGGCCTGCCCGGCCAGCAGGTGACGCTCCCGCTCGGCCCGTTCGGCCCGCTCGGTGAGCGCCTGCACCAGCCGCCGCCTGGCCTCGAAGTACAGCCCCAGCAGCGGCCCCACCGCGATCCGCAGCAGCGCGATCGCGATGATCGCGACCGACGGCTGCCACGGCCGCGCCGCCACCAGCGTGAGCAGGCCGATCGCGATGAACCCGCTCCGCCGGCTCGGCCGGTTGGCGTAGCAGCCCGTCGGTGCATACGCGGCCAGCGTGGTGGCGAACGGCACCCACACGGTCGTCCGGCTGGCCGGGGTGAGCAGGCCTGCCGGGTCGATCAGCAGCGTCAGCGCCAGCGAGAAGACGCCCAGGACCGCGATGACCGTGAGCGGCGCCCGGCGGCGGAAGGCCAGCGAGGCACACGCCACCGCCTGCAGCGCCAGCATGACCCAGGCCAGCGCGCCGGGATGGGCCGGCCACCACTCGCCGCCGATCAGCGTGACCGCGGTGTCGAGCACGACGAATCCCGCCGCGAGCGCCACGTCGGTGGCGAACGGGTGGCGATGCGCCCAGCAACCGAGTCCCACGCCGCCACGGTACGTCATCAACATGCCGCCTGGCCTGGGCGCAAGCCGTTCAGCAGAAAGAAACCTACGAAAGTCGCATGCCGCCAGGTACCGGCCCACCTTGGTCGGGCCGGGAGCCGACTCCTCACCCTGCCGGGCGCACCAGCCGCCGCCGTGCAATGGGGTCATGCAAACAACACCAGAGCACATCACGGCAACTCCGCGGCTCGGCCGGTACGAGATCGACGCCAGCCGGTCCATCGTCCGGTTCCGCACCCGGCACCTGTTCGGCCTCGCGCCGGTGCGCGGCACGTTCGCCATCGGCGGCGGGACCATCGACGTGGCCGAGCCGGCCACCGCGTCCACCGTGCGGGCCGAGATCGACGCGGCCAGCTTCCGCACCGGCAACCCGGTCCGGGACAAGACCGTGAGGTCGGCACGGTTCCTGGACGTAGCCCAGCACCCGGCCATGACATTTTCATCTGAACGGCTGACGCCTACCACGCTCTCCGGCACGCTGACCGTGCACGGGGTGACCCGGCCCGTGGAGCTGTCGATCGACCAGCTCGACGTGCGGCCGGACGCGTTCACCGCCCGGGCGACCGCGGCCGTTGACCGCACCGACTTCGGCGTGACCGCGTCCCGCGGGATGGCCGGCGCCCGCCTCCACCTCACCCTGGAGATCCAGTGCGTGCGTCGCTGACCGCGCCGCCGCGCGTCTCATCGCTGCGCATGCCCACGGAGCCGGGGGCGGGTATGGGCGCGTTCGAGGCAGCCAAGCGGACCGTGCTCGGCGCGCTCACCGGCACCGTGCTGGAGATCGGTGCCGGCCGCGGCGCCAACTTCGGCTACTTCCGCCGCGACATCCGCTGGATCGGGCTGGAACCCAGCCCGGCCCGGCGGCGCGGGCTGGCCGCCGCGGCCGCCGCGCGCGGGCAGCATGCGCCGGTGCTCACCGCCCCGGCGGAGCGGATCCCGCTGCCCACCGCCAGCGTGGACGCGGTCGCCAGCACCGTGGTGCTGTGCTCGGTGGCCGACCAGCGGCGCGCCCTGGCCGAGATCCGGCGGGTGCTGCGGCCGGCCGGCGTGTTCGTGTTCTTCGAGCACGTGGCCGCGTCCGCCGGGATCTGGCCGCGATGGGCGCAGCGGGCGGTGTCCCCGTGCACCCGGCTGTTCGACGCGGGCTGTCACCCGGGCCGGGACACCGGGCGGGCGATCGAGGCAGCCGGGTTCCGCGCGGTGGATGCCCGCCGGTACACCGAGGGCCGCGGGGCCGGCCTGTACAGCCACTACCTCGCCGGGATCGCCCATGTCTGATGGGACGCTGCCTAGCGCGGTGGCGGTGGCCGGCCTGCGCAAGAGCTACGGCCCGGTGGCGGCGGTGCGCGGGGTGGACTTCACCGTGGCGGCCGGCGAGATCTTCGCGCTGCTCGGGCCGAACGGCGCGGGCAAGACGACCACGCTGGAGATCCTGGAGGGATTCCGCGACCGGGACGCCGGCCGGGTCGAGGTGCTCGGCCACGACCCGGGGGAGCGGCCCGGCGGGCGCGCGCTGCGTGAGCAGGTCGGGCTGGTGCTGCAGGACATCGCGGTCGAGCCGTACCTGACCGTGCGCGAGACGATCGCCCGCAACGCGGGCTACTACCCGGATCCGCGCGACGTCGCCGAGGTGATCGCCCTGGTCGGCCTGGCCGATCAGGGCCGGCAGAAGGTGCGCAGCCTGTCCGGCGGGCAGAAGCGGCGGCTGGACCTGGCCCTGGGGATCATCGGCAACCCGCGCCTGCTGTTCCTGGACGAGCCGACCACCGGGTTTGACCCGAACGCCCGCCGCGACGCCTGGGAGCTGGTGCGCGGCCTGCGGGACTCCGGGATCACGATCATGCTGACCACGCACTACATGGAGGAGGCGCAGGCGCTGGCCGACCAGGTGGCGGTGCTGTCCGGCGGCCAGATCGTGGCCGCCGGCCCGCCGGCCTCGCTGGGCGGCCGGGACACCGCCCTGGCCCGGATCGAGTTCGCCCGGCCGGCCGAGCTGCCCGCCGATGCGCTGCTCGCTGAACTGCCCGCCGGGGCGGTGCTGACCGACGGTGTGGTCACCGTGCAGAGCGCCGAGCCGACGCTGACCCTGCACGAACTGACCGGCTGGGCGCTGCGGCACGGCACCGTGCTGGCCGGGCTGACCGTGCAGCGGCCCAGCCTGGAGGACGTCTACCTGGAGTTGACCCAATGAGCAACAGCCGGCGCGCACTGCGCCGCGACCTGGCCCTGGTCTGGCACCAGGTCCGCTACGAGCAGTTGTCGTTCTGGCGCAACCCGCAGAGCGCGTTCTTCACCTTTGTCTTCCCTGTCGTGATCATCACGGTGTTCGGCGCGCTGTTCGGCGGGGCCAGTCAGGGCTCGTACTTCTACGGCCTGTCCGCGCTGCAGTACTACGTGCCGACGATCGCGGCGGTGTCCGTGCTCGGCTCCTGCTACAGCCAGCTCGCCATCGTGCTGGCCATGCGGCGGCACGAGGGCATACTCAAGCGGGTACGCGCCACTCCGCTGCCGGCCTGGGCCTACTTCACGGGCCTGCTCGCGCACTGCCTGATGGTCAGCGTGGTGGACATCGCACTGATCACCGGCATCGGGCGGCTGTACGGGGTGCCGCTGCCCACCAACTGGGTTGCGATCGCGGCGGCGCTGGTGCTCGGCGCGGCCAGTTTCTGTGCGCTGGGCGTCGCGGTGGCCTCGCTGATCCGCAACGCCGAAGCGGCGCCGCCGGTCGTGCAGCTCATCTTGTTCCCGCTGCTGTTCGTGTCCGGCACCTACTTCCCGATCCATTCCGCCATGCTGAACCGGGTGGCCGGCGCGCTGCCGGTGCGCCCGTTCAACCAGGCTCTGCTCGGCCCGTTCGCGCTGCACACCGGCTTCGACTGGAAGAGCCTCGGCATCCTGCTGGCCTGGGGCGCGGCCGGCGGCCTGATCGCCGTGCGCCGGTTCCGCTGGGAATCCCGTGTCCGCTGACACCGTGCCCGCGGGTCAGCTGGCCAGTGCTCAGCCGGCCAGCGGGCGGGAATCCCCGGGCACCGCGTCCTGGCCCGGCAGATGCTGACCGCCGACGTCAGCCTGGCCGTGCGCGACCAGCCAGGCCAGCGCCTCGCGCAGCGCGGCCAGCGAGCTGTACCGCGGCGCGTAGCCGAGCGTATGCCGGGCCCGGTCGATGCTGGCCGTGATGCTGCGGAAGGTGTGCTCGCGGGTGGCCAGAGCGTGCCCGGCGCCGCCCCGGCGCTCGAACTCCGGCCAGTCCACGAAGTCCAGCACGGGCTCCCGGCCGAACCAGCCCGCCACCCCCGTGGCCAGGCCGCGCAGCGTCATCGCCTGCGGGGACACCACGTGGTAGCTGCGGCCGGCCGCGGCCGGCCGCAGCAGCGCCTGCTCGAACGCCTGGGCCACGTCGTCGGCATGCACGTGGTGCAGCACGCCCAGGCCGTGGTCGGGCAGGGCCAGCGGCTGCCCGGTGGCCAGCCGGGTCCACACCTGCGGGTCCAGGTTCCCGGCCGGGGTGATGACCGGCCAGCCGGGGCCGCTGATGTGCCCCGGGTGCAGCACGGTCGCGGGCACCCCGCCGCCCCGCGTCTCCTGCTGCAGCAGCGCCTCGATCTCCGCCTTGCCGGTGCCGTACTCGCCGTAGGCGGTGCGCGGCTCGTCCTCGGTGACCGGCACCCGCAGCGCCGGGCCGTGCACCCAGATCGTGCCGCAGTGCACCAGCAGCGGGCGGGCCGGCCGCAGCGCCTCGACCAGCTGCCCGGCCGACGCCGCGGTGAAGCAGATCATGTCCATGACCACGTCCGGCCGCAGCGCCGCGATCCGGCCGCCGAACGTGCCCGCGGCGTCCTCCGCGTCACGGTCGGCGGTGACCCTGCTGACCCGCTGCCATTCCGGGCTGTCGTGGTAGGGGGCGCGGGCGCCGCGGCTGATCGCGACGACGTCGTGGCCGCCGCGGACCAGCCGCGGCACCAGGTAGCTGCCGATGTGCCCGGTAGCCCCGATCACCACGACCCTGCTCATCGCTCTGGTTCCCTCCCGCGGACGGCACGTCAGGCCATCCTCGCAGGGGCGCCGGCCCGGCCGCGGCCTGGGGCCGATGCGGGCCGGCGGACACCGGGCGCCGAAAGTGATACGAATCGGAGATGCGGCCTCGGCTGGTGCTGGTGCATAGCCCACTGGTCGGCCACCGCACCTGGCAGCCGGTCGCGGACCGGCTGACCGCGGACGGATATGCGGTGGCCGTTCCCGACCTGGCCGGCCTGCTGAGCGCAGAGCCGCCCTATCACCCGCCTGGGGCAGGCGATCGCCGGCAGCGCGGCCGGGCAGCCGGCCATCCTCATCGGGCACAGCCGCGCCGGGCCGCTGCCAGCATGATCCGCGAGGCACCGTCGTCGTGGTCGCGCACGTGCTGGCCCGCGAACGCGTCAGGTTCTGGCCCGCCTCCAGCAGCTGGTGCCAGCCCGGGCCAGTCGCTGCCGAATGGGCGCAACTCGGCATGTTCCCGGCCGGGCCCGCCATCGCGGATCCAGCCGGCCCAGAGCCCGGCCAGCACCGCATCGGCGTCCAGCCCCGTCGATCCTCGCCATCGGCTGCGGGCTGACCTCGCCGGCTTCCCACGGCAGTGGCGGATTGCCGCGCATTGCATCGGCGAGCACCGGCCACAAGCCGGACCGCGTTTGGGCCAGGCGGAGCCGTTCATATAGATCCCCATTGACGGGATCGTCGCTCAGCCAGTAGGCGGGCCGGGCGCTACCGGCATCATCCCCGGAGGGCACGATCAGGCGCCCGGGTGGCAGATCCGCGTCGAAGACCCGGCCTGCGCCACCATCGCTGAACAACCGGCCGAGATTGTGCGGCATCGCGCTCGTCACCCGTCCGACGGTACCGACAGGCCGCCGTCTGCGCGTGCGGTGCCCAGACAACCTGCCGGGAGCTTGCCCGGAAGTTAGTCACGGGGTACGTTAATTCTGCCGGGCGGAATACCTAATATCGTATTCATGAAACCCGATATTCAAATTGGCGAGGAGAACGGAGTGAAAAGGTGGCTCGTCCTTGCGGCCGTGGCTGTTGCCATAGCTCCGGTTACTGGCGCTCATGCGTCTACTGCTAAGCTTAGGGAACCGCTATTCACGTGCCCGAACCCAGGTGTGTGTCTGCATCTTTCAGTATGACAATTACACAGGGGTCCATTACACGTACGTACCCTCGCAGGTCCACGGGTTTTGGAGCTTCATATCCGGCATCTTCCCACCAAGCGGCACGGGTGTTCCGCGATCAGTGAGGTAATCTCAGCGAAATAGGTCGGACAGTCGGGCTCTGTTCATCCCAAGCAGGCACGGCAGGGCAGATCCTGGACGGCAAGATCGTCCTGGCTGACCGGTGCGGCGAGAAGACCACAAGTGTCAAAGGCGAGGTCATCGACTTGTGGTACTCCGGCAAGGCACACGCCCATGGCGGCAACATCCAGGCCGTATCGGCCCAAATCGGGGACATCGCCCAGGCAGCCCTCGTCCTGACCCATTTCGAACATGGCTACCTGACATGAATAGAGTCGGCCGGTCAGGCTTCCTTTTGGCCAAACGGAGGTATCCGGGCAGGCACGCGGACTGACCAGACTGGCCAGAGATAAGGGTGGAGTCCGCGCAGAAGAGGGTTCACCACAAGATCGGCTTCCCTGGCAAGCTCCACGTGGTCGCTGATAGCCTCGCGGTGGCAGCAATGCTTGCTCGCCCCGGACGAGATGTGCGCCGTACCCGGCCCGCTAAGACGACGCACGCTGGAGGTGGCAGTGAGCGCTCAGACCGGCTTCCCCGACGGTGCCGCGGATCTGAATCTGGACGTCGAGTGGATTCACGGCTCAGAAGCCGCCAAGTACAACGCCGATCCCGACATCCAAGTCCACGCCTGCGACGAACACAGTTACGTACTGCGCCAGAACATGGCGGTTCACTATGAGGCGCCGTTCATGTTCCTGCTCTTCGGTGGCTCCAGGGCTCTCCTGCTGGACACCGGTGCTACCGAGAACCCGCAGTTCTTCCCGCTGCGCCGGACTGTCGATTCGATCATCGACCGCTGGCTGGCTCGCCACCCGCACGCGGACGACTACGGGCTGCTCGTTCTCCATACTCACTCCCACACTGACCACACTGCGGCTGATGACCAGTTCGCCGACCGGCCCAACACCCTCGTAATCGGCGGGAAACGTGATGCCGCGTGGCGATATTTCGGCTTCGCCGACCAACCAGAGTCAGTGGTCCAGGTGGATCTTGGGAGCCGCATTCTTGACTGCCTCGCAACACCTGGGCACCACGAGGCAGCGGTCACCTACTACGACCGTTACAGCGGAATCCTGTTCACCGGAGACACCATCTACCCTGGCCGCCTGTATGTCTTCGACTGGCCAGGCTTCATCCGTTCGATTGACCGGCTCGTTAACTGGTGCGCGGAGCGACCGGTGACATACCTGCTCGGCTGCCATATCGAGATGACGACCAAGCCGGGGCTGGATTACCCGGTCGGCTGGAGCTACCAGCCAGATGAACCACCTCTCCAGCTCACGGCTGACCACCTCACGCAGATCCAGAACATCTTGAAGGACCATGACCTCCAGCCGGATCGCTACGTCCTGCCACAGATGATCATCACGCCGGTTGGCTAACTCCGGCCCGAGCCCCTGCAGTTACTTCGCTTCTCTCGGGGTTGTCTCCGGTCCCACCGCAAGTAAAGAGCCCGATTGGCGAAGCCCGGCACCGGCGAGGCTACCCAATCGCTGAGATCACCTCAGTAAATAACAACTCGGGTTCGGCGGTGGAGTTCTTCAGCACCGACTCCGGCTTTTATCGTTGCGTCGCGCCACATACAAGAGAGGGCCTGGCCGCACATGATTTCAACTATATCTACATCACTTATGGCGTGACGAACTGTAATCATATTCCGCGTGGCCGGGGTAGTTGATCACGGCCGCACGATCGGGGGACTTATGGCAGTTCAGTCAGCGGCGCGTCGTGGCTGACGCGAAGTTCGAGGAAGCCCGGCTGGACCCTGCGGGCCGTCCGGGAGGCGCTGCGGCCCGGCGGGCGGCTGGTGTTCGAGGGCCGCGATCCCAGCCGGAAGGCCTGGCTGGAGTGGACACGGGAGCGGACCCACTGGCGCGCCGATGTTCCGGGGACCGGCCCGGTCGAGACCTGGACCGAGCTGACCAGCGCCGATGACGGGCTGGTGTCCTTCCGCGCGAGCTTCGTGTTCGGCCGCGACGGCGCCGCCATGACGTCCGATTCCACCTTGCGGTTCCGCGGCCGGGAAGAACTCGCCGCCACGGTGGCCGAGGCCGGTCTGGCCGTCGATGAGGTGCGGGACGCTCCCGACCGGCCCGGGCACGAGTTCGTCTTCGTCACCCGGCGCCCGGACCCGGCATCTCAGGACTGATCAGGTTGCCCGGGCTCACCGGGGGCGGGGTCGAAGGTGACGTCGGGCTGGAAGTTGGCCCGCCGGGCGGCGCGGCGGAACGCGGCCAGCGCGGCCGGCCCGGCGATCATGATGGCCAGCACGTTGGTGATCGCCCGGCCGGTGTCCCAGCCGAGCGAGGTGGACGCGTCGAACAGCAGGTAGCGGTGCCACTGCTCGAGGAACGACAGCCCCGGCCGGTAGGCGATCGAGCTCGACGGGTCCAGCGAGAACGGCCAGAACGACAGGTTGACCATGAAGCCGAAGAAGTACCCCGACACCGCCCCGTAGATGGCCAGCATCGCCACCTCGGCTTTGCCGCGCAGCGGCGGCAGCAGCCCGGCGAACATGCCCACCCAGGCGCAGCCGAACATCTGGTAGGGCAGCCACGGCCCGACCCCCGCGGTCAGCAGCGCCGACGCGAACAGCGACGTGCAGCCGAGCGCGAACCCGAACCCGGCCCCGAACACCCGCCCGGCCAGCACCAGGACGAAGAACACCGTCTCCACGCCGGCGGTGCCGGCGCCGAGCGGCCGCAGCGCGGCGTTGATCGCCGCCAGCACGCCCAGCATGGCCAGCGCCTTCGCGTCGATGCCGCCGTCGGCGACTTCGGCGAACACCACCATGAGCACCAGCGCCAGCAGCGCGCCGAACATCAGCGGCGGCGTCTCGGTAGAGGAGAACGTTCCCGGCGCCACGACGAACGGCCACACGAAGGCCACGAATCCGAGGAACGAGGCCATCGCGATGGCCACGGTCGCCCGCGGCCGCAGCCGGATCGCGCTGCGGATCGCCTGCCGTGCCGCCGGGGCGCGGCCGGTCAGCGCGCTCACCAGGCACCCGCCGGGTCGAGCGCGGCGGCGATCTGCGGCACCGTGAGGTAAGGCAGCGGGGCGAGGATCTTCGCGACCTGCGGCGCGAACGTGGGGGAGGCGGTCAGCACGGCAGCGGCCGGGCCGTCGGAGACGATGTCGCCCTCGGCCATCACCACCACCCGGTCACAGCTGCGCGCCGCGAACTCCACGTCGTGCGTGGCCACCACGATCGCGTGCCCCCGGGCGGCGAGCCGGTCCAGCGTGCCGGTCAGCCCGGCCTTGGCCGTGTAGTCCAGGCCGCGGGTCGGCTCGTCCAGCAGGATCACCGCGGGCGCGGCGGCGAGCTGGACGGCCAGCACCAGGGCCAGCTGCTGCCCGGCGGACAGGTCCCGCGGGTGCGCGTCACCTGCGATCCCCGGCGCGATCCCGTCCAGGATGTCCCGCGCCGAGCCGCCGCCGGGAGACGCGCCATCGGCCAGGGACTCGGGCGGCCCGGCCTGGGCCTCGGGCGGCCCGGCCTGGGCGTCACGGTCGGCCTGCGCCAGCTCGGCCGCGACCGTGTCCAGGTAGAGCAGGTCGGCGGGGGTCTGCGGCACCAGCCCGACCAGCCGCCGGGCCGCGGCGGGCGTCAGCGAGGCCGGGTCCGCGTCCGCGCCGGCCACCCGGACCCGCCCGGCCGCCCGCCGCCCCGACCCCTGCACCGCCCACAGCAGCGACGACTTCCCCGAGCCGTTCCGCCCCATCAGCGCGGTGACCTCGCCCGCCCGCAGCGTCAGGTCCACATCCCGCACCGCGGCCAGCCCGCCGTACCGCACTACGATCCCGCGCGCGGTCAGCGCGTCCCCGCCGGCGGCCGCGACCCCGTGCGCCGTGGCCTGTCCCGTCCCGCGCGCGGTCAGCGCCTCCCCGCCGCCAGCCTGGGAGACTCGGTGCGGCACCGGCGGCGTCTGCGGCAGCCGCTCCCGCAGCGCCGGAGCCCGCCGCCGGGCGTCCCGCACCGACAGCGGCAGCGGCAGCCAGCCGGCCAGCCGGCCCAGCTCCACCACCGGCGGCGCCACCCCGGCCGCGGCCAGCACCGCCGCCGGCTCCCCGGCGGTCACCGTGCCGTCGCCGGGCAGGTACACCACCCGGTCGGCGTAGGGCAGCACCCGCTCCAGCCGGTGCTCGGCCAGCATCACCGTCACCCCGAGGTCGTGCACCAGCCGGGTGATCGCGGCCAGCACGTCCTCGGCGCTGGCCGGGTCCAGTGCCGAGGTCGGCTCGTCCAGCACCAGGATGCGCGGGTGCGCGGTGAGCGCCGCCCCGATCGCGACCCGCTGCTGCTGCCCGCCGGACAGCGTGCGCAGCGCCCGGTGCCGCAGGTCGGCCAGGCCCAGCAGGTCCAGGGTCTCCTCCAGCCGCACCCGCATGGCCGCCGGGTCGATGGCCAGCTGCTCCATCGTGTAGGCGAGCTCTTCCTCCACGGTGTCGGTGACGAACCCGGCCAGCGGGTCCTGCCCGACCATGCCGACCACGTCGGCCAGTTCCCGCGGCCGGAACCGCGCGGTGTCCCGCCCGCCGGTCAGCACCCGGCCGGACAGCGTGCCGCCGGTGAAGTACGGCACCAGCCCGTTGACCGCGGCGAGCAACGTCGACTTGCCGCTGCCGGTGTGCCCGATGACCAGGCACAGCTCGCCCTCTTCGATGCGCAGGCTCACCTCGCGCAGCACCGGGCCGGCCGCCCCGTCGTACCGCACGCCTGCCCGCTCGAAGACGATCACTGCCTGGCCCCCGTGAGTTCCCTGGCCGGCTCCCGCACCCGCGGCTCACCGGAGGTCACCGCGGATGGCGGCGGCGGCGCCATCACCGCCGCCAGCGCGGCGGCCAGGATGGCCGCGGTGGGCAGCAGCGGCAGCGACGGCCAGTGCAGCGGGTACAGGTCCGGGTTCAGCGCGCCCGGGTCGTAGCCCAGATGCACCGACAGCACCACCGCACTGACCACGCCACAGCCGGCCACCGCCCACTCCGGCCAGCGCCACGGATCCGGCCGGTACCGGGTGCGGGACACCCGGCGGCCGCCCAGCACCAGCCCGGCTACGCACGCCGCGGCACCGGCCGCGGACCCGCCGGCCGCGACCCCGCCCGGCAGGCCCGCGCCGAGCAGCCCGTAGGCGCCCAGGCACAGCCCGGCCAGCCCGCCCAGCAGCAGCGCCGCGGTCAGCCGCCGCGACCCGCGGGACGCACCGCCGGTGCGCCCGTAACCGCGCGAATCCATCCCGGCGGCCAGCCGCAGCGAGCGCTCCAGCGCGTCATGCAGCACCGGGACCGCGATCGCCCGCAGTGCGCGGACGCCCCTCCCGCCCGCGCCGCGCAGCCGCCGCGCCCGGCGTACCCGCTGCACGCTCTCCACCAGCTGCGGCGCCACCGACAGGGCCACGGTCACCGCGACGCCCAGCTCGTACAGCGCGCCGGGCAGCACCCGCAGCGCGCGCTTCGGGTTGGCCAGGCTGTTGGCCGCGCCGATGCAGCACAGCAGGCAGGCCAGCCGGGCCCCGTCTAGCGCGGCCGACAGCACCGCCGGCACCGGCACCGGCCCGCCGATCTGCACCCCGGTGTACCAGGACGGCGTGGGGATGTGCGGCAGCTGGAACCAGATCGGCTCGCCGGGCGCGGCGCCGCTTTCGAACACGATCCGGAACACGATCCGGATGACGATCACAGTGAGCGCCATGAGCAGGTAGAACCGGTAGCCGCGGGCCCACGGCGCGTCGGTCCGGCGGCTGGCCACGACCACGCCGAGGACCGCGAAGATCAGCGCCAGCAGCAGCGGGTTGCTGGTCCGGCTGGCCGCGGTGGCCAGCGCGATGGCCCAGATCCACCACGCGACCGGGTGCAGCGCCCGCGGCAGCCGCCGCCCTGCGTGCCCTCCGGGCCCCCCGGCTCTCCCGGTCACCGTTCGCGCCGGGGCCGCCGCAGCACCGCGGTGACCCCGGCCGCGGCCAGCACCAGCACGATGACCAGCGCGATGATCGCCGGGGTAGCCGACCCGTGGCTGGCCGGCGTGCTGGCCGCCCGCGGCTGCGCGTCCCGGATCGTGGTACGCCCCGACGGGGTGCTGGCGCCACGGGCGGCCGGCCGCGACGACGTGGCCGCCGCGGCAGGATGGGTGGCGGCGGGCTGCCCGGCGGGGGTGGTCTGCCCGGCGGGCGCGGTCGTCCGGTGCTGCTGAGAATGGTGATGAACGGTGCCCGCCTGGCGTGTGTTCTGGGCGCGCAGGCTGGCGGGACTGACCGCGGGGACGGCCGATCCCGAGGTGCCGCCGGAACTGGTGCCGCCGAACACCCACAGCTCGACGCTGCCCGGTTCGGGATTGATCGCCATCGCCCCGGTCTGGCTGTAGCTCCACGTGGTCTGCCCCGGGCTGGCGTACCAGAACGCCCAGTAGGCGTTGGTCGGCGGGGTGAGCACGCAGGGTTCCTGGGACGGTGTGGGGTACTGGGTGCCGCCGTGGTAGCCGGAGTACCCGATCCGGCAGACGAACCCGGGCCCGTCGTGCTCGGTCCCTGTGGTCTGCCAGCCGCCCTGGTTGAGCAGTGTGTACGCGCTGGTCGGGGTGCTCCCGCAGGAGCGCAGCAGCGGCCCGCCGAAGTGCGCGAAGTCCACCGCGACGATCACCCCGGACGTGGTGGTGCAGTCGCCGACCGGCCGCGCCGACGCCGACGCCGGCGGGGCCGCCGACAGGGCCAGCGTGCCCGCGATGACCGTGCCCAGCCCGGCCGCGGCCAGCCCGCCTGCGAGCTGCCGCCTGAGCCGCGGCCATGGCCCGGTCACGCGTGGCTCCTGGCCGCCGGATACAGCCGCCGGCGGCGCAGGTACAGCAGGCCGATCCCCGCCGCCGCGGCCACCCCGACGCCGAGCACCGTCCACCACAGGGCGGTGGCCAGCGCGCTGCCGTGCGCGGCGGTGCTGAGCGCGCGGGGCGCGGCCGTCGCCGTGGTCGCCACCGGCTGCGGCGCCGGATCCGGGACGGCCGACGGGGTCGCGGAGTGCCGCGGCCCGTCCGCCGCCCCCGGCGAACTGGTGGCCGTCGCGGTGGCGGTGACGGTCTGCGTGACGGTGGCGGTGGGCCGCGGGCGGGACCGCCGGCGTGGCCCGGGCGCCCCGGTGTGCGGGGGCGGTGGGGGAGGAGGTGTGCCGCGCAGGCTGCGGTGCAGCGTGCCGAACGGCGTGCCTGCCGCCCCGCCGGCCGCCTGGGTGGAGGCGCGCAGGTTGGAGCCGTGCTGGCCGGCGTCGGCGGTGAACCCGCCGTTGCCGTTCTGCTCGCGGGCCAGGAAGCTGAGCGCCGCCCCGATCTGCGGCCGGTACCGTGCCGCCCGCAGGGACAGCGCCTGGATGGCCAGGCCCGCGGAGTTGACCGAGTCGCCGCTGGCGCCGGGGAACCCGCCGGTGGAGTCCTGCTGGCCGGCGATCCAGGCCAGCGCGGACCTGGCGTCGGCCGTTGCGGCGGTGCCGGGCACCAGCGCCAGCGCCATCGCCGCCATCGCGGTGCTGTCCACGTCCCGGTCGTGGCTGTCCGGGATCAGGCTGGGGAAGGAGCCGTCGCGGCCCCGCAGGCTCTCCAGGAAGCGGACGGGGGCGGCCGCCCCCGTCCGCTGGCCCGCCCGCAACTGGGCGATGACGCCGAGCGCCTGGTCGAACACGGAGGTGGCATAGCTGTAGTTGCCGGCGCCCGCGCAGCTGGTGTTGTGGCCGGAGGAGGCGTGGGCGCAGACCGACGCGTTCAATGCCGTGATCAGGTTGTGCCCGCCGAAGCTGCGCGGGTTGTAGCCGGTCACCTCGGCCAGCAGCACCTCGTCGCCGATCGACCCGCCGCTGGCGAACCGGGTGCCGATGCCGGTCCAGGTGTTGACGGTGTCGCCGTGCGGGTCCTTTCCGGCCGAGTCCAGGAACCCGACGATCCCCTTCAGTACCGGATTCTGGTCGCCGGTCGCGGCAAGCGCGAGCGCGCCGCTGGTGGTCAGCCCGAAGTCGGCGTAGCCCGGGAACGACTGGTAGTAGTGCCCGTCCCGCAGGTTGCCCGGCGCGACCAGGTAGGCGCTGGCCAGCCTCAGATTCGGCCGCGCCGCGGCCGAAGCCGGGCCGGCCGCAGTCGTGGCCAGCACGGCGGCAGCCACCGCAGCCAGGAGACAGGTGAGCGGGCGGGCGGCCGGAGCGCGCCGTAGGCGGAGCATGAGCCTCCCGGGGTGTGGCGCTGCGCGCGAAACCCCGGTCTACCCGGATTACCCGGCCAAACCCGTTGTTCCGCGCCGCAGACCTCGACGACGACAGGACAGTTCAGCGATCCGGCCAGGTTCTCCGACTCGCCCGCACGGATGCGGGCCCACGGTTGCGGGCCAGTGCCGGATTTCGACCGGCTTCCCCTGGAAGTGCCGAATCACGTTCATCTTGACACATCTGCGCACGGTGAAGGAGAGTGGCGCCGTCGAGATGTGGGGGAAGACCGGTGAGAGCCCGGCGCTGACCCGCAACGGTATACGGCAGCGGTTCCTCTTTGACCGCCCCGTGAGCCCGAGTACCCACGTCCGTTAGTCGCTGCTCCACCCGTCGTGGTCCGCGGGCCGGAGTCCGGCCCGCCCGGCGGCCCGGCCCCGGTTCTCACCGGACCGGAAAGGCCCCTCATGCGCAAACCGAGCATCCGGCCGTTCATGGCGTTGGCCACGCTCGCCCTGTGCGGTGCCAGCACAATGTCAGCCAGCACGGTCTCCGCCAGCACGGTGCATGCCGGCACAGCCAGGATCCGGCCGGACGCCGCGTGCACCAGCACCACGAAGGGCGTGACCGAGGTCGTGGACTTCGGAAAGCTCAAGGCCACGAACAAGGTCAAGACCGCGTGTGACCCGGCGAACCCGAAGAACGGGCTGGCCGCGCTCAAGGACGCCGGGTTCAGCTACTCGTTCGTGCCCAAGTTCCCGGGCTTCGTCTGCCGGATCAACGCCCTGCCGAAGCCGTGCAACGGGGCCCCGGCCACCGCCTACTGGTCCTACTGGCACGCCAAGCGAGGCGGCAAGTGGGTATCGGCCAGCGTCGGGGCCGGCAGCTACCACCCGGCGCCCGGCTCCGTCCAGGGCTGGGCGTTCGGGGCCGGCAAGGCCCCGCGTATCTCCCCGCCCTGACCCTGCCCGCTGACCGGCGAGCCCGGCAATCCCGCCGTGGCGGGACTGCCGGGCCGGCTCGCGTGGGCCGCGCCGTGCGGGCGCAGCCGTCATGGAAATTTCAGAACGCCCCTATCCCGTTCGGCGTGCCCATGCCGGTGGGGCCGTCGTAGCCCTTCTTGGCCGTGCACAGGTAGTCGCCGCCGCAGTAGCCGTTGGAGCCGGCGGTGACGTCGTGCAGGTACTGCGGGTGCACGTAGATCTGGCCGGTGCGGAACGTGCTCCCGTTGCCGGCCAGCCCGATGACGCCGGCGATCAGCGGCGACGCCGCGCTGGTCCCGCCGATCACCAGCCACCCGGGGGTGAGGCCGTACGGGTTCGGCGTGGTGTCGTAGATGGCCACCCCGGGGGTGGGGTCGGCCACCGACGACACGTCCGCGGTGGTGCGCATCGTGCAGTGCGGTGAGACCGTCTTCTGGAACGCCGGCTTGCGCACGTAGGCCGAGCAGCCGCTGCTCGAGCCGCTCCACGCGTGCTCGGTGTAGCCGCGCGAGTTGTCAGACTTGTACAGGCTTGTGCCGCCCGCCACGGTGACCCCGGGCGCGACCGCAGGGAACTGCGCCGCGGTGAACCCGAGGTCGCCGGACGAGGCCACTACAGCCGCACCGGCCGGGTGGTAGTCGGCGTAGTAGGCCTTCATCCCGCCGAACTCGTCGAGCCCGTAGCTGTTGCTGATCACGCCGGCGCCGAGCCGGGCCGCGGTGGTCACCGAGGTGGCCAGGTCGGTCACCGCGTTGGAGGTGCCCTCGACCAGCAGGATGTGGCACTTCGGGCAGGCCGTGGAGACCATGTCCAGGTCGAGCGACATCTCCACCGACCAGCCGCCGTCGGGCGGCGGGGGGCTGCCCTTCTTGCCTTGCTCGTTCACGATCTTCAGGCAGCCGCTGGCCGTCGTGCAGGCCGGCAGCCCGTACTGCGCCCGGTAGGTGGCCAGGTCGGCCGCGGCGGTCGGGTCGCTGAAGGCGTCCACGATCGCGACCGTCTGCCCGGAGCCGTCGCTGATCGGCAGGCTGTAGGCGGACTCCAGGTCGGTGGCGCCCCATCCGGGCGGTGTCTTGCTGGCCGCGTCTGCCCGCGCGGCCGCCGCGCGGGCCCCGGCGTCGGTCCGGATCAGCGCGAAGCAGCGGGCGTGCCCGGGCGCCGGAGTACCGCAGACGGCCCGGGCAACCGGCCCGCTGGCCGCCGCGTCCGCGCCCGGGCCGGCCGCGGCGGCGCCGCCCAGCGCCAGGGCCAGGGCCGCCACCGTGCCGGCGATCCGGCGGGGTGTCATGGTGATCACGTGTGCCTCCCAGAACCTGATGCCGGTCACGATGCCGCGACCGCGAACGCGTGCTGGATGGTCTGGCTCAGCGTGCCGCCGTAGGCGTCGGTGGCACTGAGCCGAAGCGCGCCGAACCCGTCGGTCGCCGCCGCGGCGGGCACGGTGAACGACAGCGCGTACTGGCCGTTCCCTTCGGAGGTGACGGATGCCTTGCGCCACGAGGTGCCGCCGTTGAAGGAGACCGACGCGGTCAGCGAGGTGACCGCGACGTCGGTCGCCCCGGCCAGGTGACCCACCGAGACCGCGGCGGTGGCCGCCCCGGCCGGCAGCTGGCCGAGCATGTTCCCCGGCAGGTCGTAGTTGGCGTACATCAGCGGCAGCACGGTGCACTTGGTGTGCCCGGCCAGGTCGCAGTCCCAGCCGGACGGCAGTGCGCCCTGCGGGGCGCCGGTGCGCACCGTCCACCGGGTGTTCACGCTGGTGGACAGGGTCAGGTCGGCCGACGAGCGGGTGGTGTCGTAGTCGATGCGCAGGTTCTTGGCGCCGGCCGGCAGGGTCACCTTCTTCTGCAGGAAGCCGGTGCCCTTGGTCACCGGCACGCCGTCGGCGTACACGTCGTAGTTCTGCGCCTCGGTCAGCCCGCTGACGGTCCCGTCCGGGTAGCCGCGGTGGTCCGCCGAGTTGTCGCTGTACGGGAACACGAGCAGGTTGAGTGTGCTGCCGTTGACACACGCCGGGCAGATCGACTGGCCGACGAACAGCGGTTGCTGCAGCAGCCGCGGCTGCTGTGGCTGCCCGCCCCAGGTGACCGAGGAGCTCGTCCCCGGCTGGTAGCTGGTCCAGGAGCTGTCCAGCTCGCCGAGCAGCTCGAACGGCGAGGAGCTGAACACCGTGTAGTACACGCCCTCCCAGGCCAGGTCGGGCAGCGCCGAGTAGTACTCGGTGCGCTGCATCGGCGTGGTGATCGTCAGGTCGTCGCCGAACAGGACCTCTTGCCAGGGCAGCGCGCCGAACCTCGTCTCCAGCCCTGGCGTGCCGCTGTGGTCGGCCGGGTAGGACGACCGGAACGTGGCCAGCCCGGCGGGGCTGGCGGTGTAGGCCTGGCTGGCCGGGATCGCCCCGTAGCTGGGGAACTCGACGTCGTAGCTGTACGGCGTCTTGGCCGACGATGGCGAGAACAGCCGGGAGTACACGTAGTAGTAGAGCTGGCCGACGCTGACATGGCTGGTGACCGGGGTGACCGCGAAGCTGGTCGTGCCGCTGCCCAGGAACGAGTACGAGCCGGTGTCGCCGGCCTTGTCGGCGCGGCCGACCGCGACCTCGGTGATCGCCGGGCTGGCCGGCCTGGGGGTGCTCACCGAGACCGGCGACGTGGCGGTGCGGGCGTCCACGGTGGCCGCGCTGTTGTCCCCGGACACGGTGAACGTCGGCAGCGTCACGCCGCTCACCGCCCCCGTGGTGAAGTTGTAGAAGAAGCAGATCGCCGCGTAGTGGCCTTTCGGCACGCTGATCTTGGCCTTGCCGTTGACGAAGTCCGCCTGCCCGGCGTACTTCTGCAGGCTGTCCACGTTGTAGACGATCACCAGGTCGCCGGTGTCCTTCTGCCCGGCCGGGTTGATGCCGTTCAGCGTCAGCGTGTACATCTGGAAGTCCGGGTGCGCCCGGCGGGTGCCCGCGCTGGTGGCCGGGCTGGCCGCGCTCGCCGCGCTTGCCGCGCTTGCCGCGCTCGCCGTGACGGCCTGCGGCGGGGCGATCCGGGTCAGGCCGGCGAACAGGCCGGTGGTGTGGGTGGCCGAGGCGTGGTCACGTCCGGCCTGCCGGGCCAGGGCCGCGCCGAACCGGCGGGCCGAGGCTTCGGTCAGCCGTCCCGTCGCGGTCAGCCCGGAGCGGTGCGTCACGGTGATGCCGGGCACCGTCACCTTGCCTGACGGGCTGCGCAGGCCGAGCTGGACGGCAAGCGACAGGCCGCCCTGCTCCTGCCGGGCCAGCTGGGTCACGTCGAACAGCGCGGGGCTCAGCGTCGTGCCGAGGTAGGGCACCGCCGATTCGGGCACCACGTACTCGTCGCTGCCCCGGGTGTACATCTGGAACTGGGCGCCGGGCCCGTGCGTCTGCGCCCTGATCACCGAGACGGTCTGCCGCCCGCCCGGTGCGGCCGACAGCCGGACCACATCCCCGGTGATCAGCATGACCTGGCGCGGGCCGGCCGCCGTGGCCAGGGAGGCGCCCGGGGAGGCGGACGTTCTCTGCGCCCTCTGGCCGGCCAGTGCGGGCGGTCCCGCGGCCAGCGTGAAGGCCATCAGTGCGGCAGCCGACGCGGCCGCCGTGAGCTTAAAGCCGCGATGAGACACCAGCTCCACCTCCAGGCCAGGCGGCGTGCCAGGGGAGTGCGCCAGCCCGGCGCCGCCCGGTGACCATGGGCCTGGCGCGCAAATCCCGTACCTGCGCCGGACTCTGACAGCGCCGCCGCAACCGGTCAAGCCCGGCCGAGCGGCTAATTCCTGTCATTGGCTGAAACAAGTCAATGTAACCGGACGTTTCCGGCACGAAGCGCTCCGTTAACCCGGTCGACGGAGAACGGCGCCGTGTCCGGGCACACTCAGCGGAACCCCGGGAGGTACGTCTAGTTACACCTTCGATCCGGCACGCAGC
>DASYAV010000103.1:0-10723 GCA_036501145.1 Streptosporangiaceae bacterium
GCTGGGCAGCGCGGTGGAGTCGCTGCGCGGTTATGAAGGGCTGGGCTGGTGACTCGCATCCTGATCATCGTGCAGAACCTGCCCGTCCCCTTCGACCGGCGGGTGTGGCTGGAGTGCCAGGCTCTCGTCTCCGACGGGCACCAGGTCGCGGTGGTGTGCCCCAAGGGCGAAGACGACCCCGGCTACCAGGTGCTCGACGGGGTCGAGCTGTACAAGTACCGGGGCTACGCGCCGGGCGGCAGCAAGGCCGGCTACCTCATGGAGTACGCGTACTCGCTCACCGCCACGGCCTGGCTCACGTTCAAGGCGCGCCGGCGGGGCCGGTTCGCGGTGGTCCAGGCGTGCAACCCGCCGGATATCTTCTGGCCGATCGCGCTGGTGCTGCGCGTGCTGGACCGGACGCGGTTCGTGTTCGACCATCACGACCTGTGCCCCGAGCTGTACCAGTCACGGTTCCCGGACGGGCCGCGGCTGCCGTACCGGGCGCTGCGGGCGCTGGAGCGCCGGACCCACCGGACCGCGAACCATGTCATATCCACCAACGAGTCCTACCGGGACATCGCGGTCAACCGCAGCGGCAAGGCCGGCACCGACGTCACCGTGGTGCGCAGCGGCCCGGACCCGGCGCGGCTGCGGCGCGGGCCCGCGCACCCGGAGCTGCGCCGCGGCCGCCGGTTCCTGGCCGCCTACATCGGCGTCATGGGTCCCCAGGACGGCGTGGACAACGTGGTGCGGGCCGCCGACATCGTGGTGCACGAGATGGGCCGCGACGACATCGCGTTCACCGTGATCGGGTCCGGGGACTGCTTCGACGATCTGGTCGCGCTGCGCGACGAGCTGCGCCTGGACGGGCACGTCGAATTCACCGGGCGGGCACCGGACGAGCTGGTCAGCCGTGTCATGTCCACCGCGGACCTGGGGCTGTCACCGGATCCGAAGAACCCGCTGAACGACCTGTCCACGATGAACAAGTCGATGGAGTACATGTCCTTCGGGCTGCCGCTGGTCGCGTTCGACCTGCGCGAGACGCGGGTGTCGTCCGGTGACGCGGCGGTGTACGTGCAGCCGAACGACGTGCGGAAGTACGCCGCGGCCATCGTGGCGCTGATGGACGACGAGCCGCGCCGGATCCGGATGGGGCGAGTGGGCCGCGAGCGGGTCGAGCAGAAGCTGGCCTGGCGCTACCAGGAGGTCGCCTACCTCGACGTGTACCGCAAGCTGACCGGCGGCAAGCCGCTGGCCAGGGCGAGCAGGGGCTGAAGTGTGCGGTATCGCCGGCTGTTACCAGCAGACCGACGGCCACAAGGTCGTGGACGTCATGAGCGAGCGGATCGCGCACCGGGGACCGGACGCGGCTGGGACCTGGAGCCACGCCGACGACCGGGTGAGCGTTCAGTTCGCGCACCGCCGGCTGTCCATCATCGACCTGACCGCCGCCGCCGACCAGCCGCTGCGCAAGAACGGGCTGACGCTGATCTACAACGGCGAGCTGTACAACTACAAGGAGCTGCGGGCCGAGCTGACCGCCCGCGGCACCCGGTTCGTGACCAGCTCCGACACCGAGGTGGTGCTGGAGGCGTGGCGGTCGTGGGGGCCGGACGCGCTGCCCCGGTTCCGCGGCATGTTCGCGTTCGCGGTGCTGGACGAGGCCACCGGCGAGCTCACCCTGGCGCGTGATCCGCTGGGCATCAAGCCGCTGTACTACCTGCCCCGCGGCGCGGGAGTGATCTTCGCGTCCGAGCTCAAGGCGCTGGTGGCCGCGGTCGGCCCTGAGCTGCGGATGGAGCCGGGCGCGCTGGTCGCCTCGCTGATGTACTACTGGGTGCCCGAGCAGTTCTGCGCCATCGACGGGGTGCGCAAGCTGCCGGGCGGGGCGTGGGCGCGGTTCCGCCCGGACGGCAGTGTGAGCGTGCGGCACTACTGGCGCATCGCCGACGTGGCCGCCGAGGCCGCCGCCGGCCCGCCGGCCGACCTGGCCGAGGTCATCGAGGAGTCGGTCACCGCGCACCTGGTGGCCGACGTGCCGGTGTCCAGCTTCCTGTCCGGGGGGCTGGACTCCAGCCTCGTCTCGGTGCTGGCGCGCCGGGCGGCCGGCCAGATCGACGCCTACACGATCGCGTTCCGGCCGCAGGACCAGCGGCTGGAGGCAATGCCCGACGACGCCGCCTACGCGCGCAAGGTCGCCGCGCAGTACGGCATCAGCCTGCACGAGATCGAGATCTCACCCGACGTCGCCGAGTTGCTGCCGCGCATGGTGGACGTGCTGGACGAGCCGATCGGCGACTCGGCCGCGATCAACACGCTGCTGATGTGCCAGGCGGCGCGGGAGCGCGGGGTCAAGGTCGTGCTGTCCGGGATGGGCGCCGACGAGCTGTTCGGTGGCTACCGCAAGCATCTCGCCTGCGTGCTGGCCGGCCGCTACGGGCGGCTGCCCGCGGCCGCGCGGGCCGGCACGCGCTGGGTTGTGGACGGCCTCCCGGTCAGCGCCGGCGGCCGCGGGCTGCGCTACGCCCGGTGGGCCAAGCGGTTCCTGACGTTCGCCGAACTGCCGGAGGAGCCGCGGTTCCGGCGCAGCTACACGCTGTATGACCCGGCCGAGCTGGCCGCCGTGCTCAGCCCGGACCTGGCGGGCCAGGTGGACCGGGTCGTCGGCCAGCACGCGGAGCTGTACGCCGACAACGCGCTGGACGACGAGGTCAACCGGATGTGCCTGGCCGACACCCGGATGTTCCTGCCCGGGCTCAACCTCGCCTACACCGACCGGGCCAGCATGGCGACCTCGATCGAGGTCCGGGTCCCGTTCGTCGACCCGGTGGTGGCGCGGGCCGCGTTCAGCTTCCCCGGCGGCGAGAAGATCCGGCGGCAGCAGGGGAAGGTCGCGCTCAAGAGCGCCGCCGAGCGCTGGCTGCCGCGGGAGATCGTGCACCGCCCGAAGGCTTCGTTCACCGCGCCGCTGCGCGCGTGGGTCCGCTCCGACCTGGCGGAACTCATCCGCGACGTGCTCATCGACGGCGAGCTCACGCAGTGCGGGATGGTCCGCAGGGACGCCGTGCTGCGCCTCGTCGAGGAGGACAGGACAGGCCGCGAAGACCGGTCCAAGCAGATTTGGCAGCTGCTCACGCTGGAGCTGTGGTACCGCCACAACCTGTCCATGGGGGTGGCGTCATGACCGGGAGCGTCCGGGCTGGCCGGATGACCGGGAACAGGCGGGGCGGCCGCGCCGCGGACAGGGGAACGCAGTGAAGCAGGTGGCCCAGAACTACAAGTCCGGGGAGCTGAGCGTGCTCGACGTGCCGGCCCCGGCGTGCCGGCCCGGCGGCGTCCTGGTCCAGTCGCTGTTCTCGCTGATCTCCACGGGAACCGAGCTGATGAAGGTGTCCGAGGCCAAGATGTCCATGGCCGGCATGGCCCGGGCCCGGCCGGACCAGGTGCGCAAGGTCCTCGACTCGGTCACCCAGCAGGGCGCGCTCACCACCTACAAGAAGGTGATGAGCCGGCTGGACTCCTACACGCCGCTCGGCTACTCGCTGTGCGGGGTGGTGACCGAGGTGGGACGCGGCGCCGAGGAGTTCGAGATCGGCCAGATCGTCGCGGCGGCCGGCAACGAGTACGCACTGCACGCCGAGTTCAACTGGATTCCGGCCAACCTGTGCGTCCCGGTGCCGCGGGGCGTCTCCCCGGTGCACGCGGCCTTCTCGACCGTCGGGGCGATCGCCATGCACGGCGTGCGGCGCGCCGAGGTCCAGCTGGGCGACACGGCGTGCGTGATCGGCCTGGGCCTGGTGGGGCAGCTGGTGACGCGCCTGCTGGTCGCGTCGGGGGTCCGCGTCGCCGGGCTGGACCCGATGGAAGACCGGTGCCGGCTGGCGGAAAAGGCCGGCGCGACGCTGTGCGCCGCACCCACCCCGGAAGGGATGGAGGCCGTCGAGGGAGTGCTGGCCGGGCTCACCTCCGGGCGCGGCGCCGACCACGTGTTCCTGACCGCTGGCGGCTCGTCCAACGGCCCGGCCGAGGCGGCCGCGCGGCTGGCCCGCGACCGCGCCCGCGTCATCGACATCGGCAAGACCCGGCTCGACCTGCCGTGGAACTCCTACTACGACAAGGAACTCGACGTCCGCTTCTCGCGGTCGTACGGCCCCGGCCGGTACGACGACCGCTACGAGCTCGAGGGGATCGACTATCCGGCGAGCTACGTGCGCTGGACCGAGCGGCGCAACCTCGAGTGCTTCCTCAGCCTGATCGCCCGCAAGGAGATCGAGGTGGAGACGCTCGTCTCCGGCATCTTCCCGATCGAGCAGGCCGCCTCGGTGTACGACGAACTGCAATCCGGCATGCCGAACGCGGTGGGCGTGCTGCTGGAGTACCCGGCGCGCATCCCGGACCGTGCGGCGACCGCGATGAGCAGGGTGCTGCCCGGTGGTCCCCGGGCACCGCTTGAGGTGGCCAAGGACCAGCTGACGGTGGGGTTCATCGGGGCCGGCAACTACGCCACGTCGATGCTGCTGCCACACCTCACCCGGCTGGGGAACGTGCGGCTGGCGCACGTCGCGACCACCCGGTCGCTGTCGGCGGTGAACGCGCAGCGGCGATTCGGCTTCGGCACGGCCTCGACCACCGCCGACGCCGTACTCGACGACGCCTCGCTCGACGCCATCTTCATCGCGACACGGCATTCCACGCACGCGGACCTGGTCTGCCGCGCCCTGGCGACGGGTCGGGCGGTCTTCGTGGAGAAGCCGCTCGCGCTCACCCGCGACGAGCTCGAGCGCATCCTGGACACCGTCGAGTCCACCGGCAACAACCGGCTCATGGTGGGGTTCAACCGCAGGTTCGCACCGCTGCTCGCCACGATGAAGGGGCAGTTCGGCGCGGCGTGCGGCACCTCCGCGGCCCGCTACCTGGTCAACGCGGGCCGTCTGGAAGCCGGCAGCTGGTACCTGAACGACGAGCAGGAGGGGTCGCGGTTCGCCGGTGAGGGCGGCCACTTCATCGACACGCTGAGCTGGTGGGCCGGCAGCCTGCCCACCGAGGTGCAGGCCGCGCACGGCCCGGTGCCGGGCGACGTGCTGGCCACCGTCCGCTTCGCCAGCGGCGCGTGCGGCACGATCAGCTACGTCACCGACGGGAACCCGCGCTACCCCAAGGAGACGCTCGACGTCACCGGCGGCGGGCAGAACGCCCGGCTCGACAACTTCCGCAAGGCGACGGTCTGGACCGGACGGCGCGCCAGCAGCACCAGATCGCGCGGCCAGGACAAGGGCCAGCAACACGAGGTGGCGCGGTTCGTCGCGGCCTGCCTGGCCGGCGGGGAGATGCCGATCCCGCTGGAATCGCTGCTGGCCACGACCAAGGCGACGATCGCGGTGGGCGAGAGCCTGTCGAGCGGCTGCCGGGAGTTCGTGTGAGCGGCGGCAGCGGCCTGAGCCGGCTGGGCTGGTACGCCCGCCGGGTGGGCCGGATGTCGCCCGCCGAGATGGCCTGGCGGGTGCACGACCAGGCCTGCAAGCTGTGGTGGGCGCACCGCCAGATCCGCCCCGGGCAGCTGCCGGCAAGCTCCGGGCAGCTGGGGGCCCCGTCGCCGGCCGCCGCGCACAGGTTCGCCGCCGTGCTCCCGCCAGGCACGGCGGCGCAGGTGCCCGAGGACGTCGCGAAGGCCGTCCTGGTCGCCGCGGACCAGCTGATGGCCGGCCGGTGGGACGTGCTCGGCGTGCCCAGGACCGACCTGGTGCGGCCGGACTGGTTCGCCGACCCGGTGACCGGCCGCCGGGCCCCCGCGGACCGGTACGCCTTCCGCATCGACCACCGCAACGAGCGGCGGACCGGCAACGTCAAGCAGGTCTGGGAGCTTTCCCGGCTGCAGCACCTGACGCTGCTCGCCATGGCCTGGTACCTCAGCCGCGACGACCGGTACGCCCGGCGGGTGGCCAGCCAGCTCCGCTCGTGGTGGCGGGAGAACCCGTTCCTGTCCGGCGTGCACTGGACCAGCGGCATCGAGATCGGCATCCGGCTGATCAGCTTGGCCTGGATCCGGCGGCTGCTGGACGACTGGCCCGGCGCGGCCGACCTCTTCGAGCACAACGACCTGGCGGTGCGGCAGATCGGCTGGCATCAGCGGTACCTGGCCACCTTCCGCAGCCGGGGCTCCTCGGCCAATAACCACGTGATCGCCGAGGCGGCCGGGCAGCTCGTCGCGAGCTGCGCGTTCCCGTGGTTCGGCCGCAGCGGCAAGTGGCGGCGGACGTCCGCCCGGCTGCTCGAGCGCGAGCTGCTCCGCAACACGTTCCCCTCCGGCATCGGCCGCGAGCTGGCCTCGGACTACCACTGCTTCGTCGCCGAGCTGGGGCTGGCCGCGGCCAGCGAGGCTGACGCGGCCGGCTGCCCGCTCAGCCCGGAGGTGTGGCAGCGGCTGTGTGCCATGGTGGACAGTGCGGCCGCCCTATTGGACGAACGGCTGCGCCCACCGCGCCAGGGCGACTCCGATGAGGGCCGCGCGCTGCTGCTCGATGCCCCCGTGCCGAACCGCTGGCCGGGCCTGCTGGCCCTGGGCGGGACCGTGTTCGGCGGCCCGGACTGGTGGCCGGCCGTGCCCGCGGACGCGGCCAGTACGGTTCTCGGCGTCATGGCCTGCCAGCGGGACGTGGCCATGGCGGGCCGCGGGGTTGCCGCCGTGCCGAGCCGCTGGGCCGACCTGGTGGACCGGCCGGACCAGCGGCCGTCCCGGTTCGCCGACGCCGGCACCACGCTGCTGCGCAGCACCGCCCGCGAGGAGCCGGAGATCTGGTGCCGGTGCGACGGCGGCCCGCACGGCTACCTGAGCATCGCCGCGCACGCGCACGCCGACGCGCTGTCCGTCGAGGTCCGGCACGGCGGCGTAGAGGTACTCGCCGACCCGGGCACCTACTGCTACCACGGCGCCCGGGCCTGGCGTTCCTACTTCCGGTCCACGATCGCGCACAACACCGCCGAGATCGGCGGCCGCAGCCAGTCCGGTGACGGCGGGCCGTTCCTCTGGCTGCAGCACGCGCGGGCCAGGGAGGTCGACGGCGGCGACTCCGGCCGGATCGCCAGCTGGATCGCGGAGCACGACGGTTACCTGTCGCTGCGGCCGCCGGTGCGGCACCGGCGCACCGTCCGGCTGGACCGCGAGGCCCGGTCCCTCACCATCATCGACGCGATCGGCGGCGGCCACGACGTCCGGTTGGCCTTCCACTTCGGTCCCGAGGTCGAAGCGGAACTCGACGGCAACACGGTGCTGCTGCGCTGGCCCGGCGACGACACGCCAAGCGAGGCGCGGATGCAGTTGCCCAGCCAGCTGTCATGGAGCCTGCACCGCGGTGAGACCGACCCGATTCTGGGCTGGTATTCCGCCGGTCTGGGCCAGCGGGTACCCACGTTCACCGCACTCGGGCAGGGGACTCAGCTGCCCGGCTCGGTGCTCACCAGCAGGCTCGACTTCCTGGCCGTGGTCAGTTCCCTGGCCGGGCAGCCAGCCGGGCACCAGACGGAGGGTGGATGAACGAGCAGGCCCTGGACCTCAGGCGCGCCTGGTGGATCCTCTGGCGGCACAAGATCATCGTCGGCGTCTTCATCGGCGTGGGCCTGCTGCTGGGCGCCGGGTACGGCTTACTCAAGCCGCCGCTGATGTCCAGTAGCGCCCTCGTGGTGCTCTCGCCCAGTACCCGCGACGTGCCGACCCAGGTCCTCATCGCGAGCAGCAACCCGGTGCTGTCGCGGGCCCTGCCCCGGATCCGGCCGGCCATGACGCTGCAGGAACTCCACGAGCGCATCCACGCCAGGAATCCGACGCCGAACATCATCTCGATCACCGCCCAGGGCATGACCGCGGCGCAGGCCGAGAGCATGGCCAACGCCGTCGCGGAAAGCTACGTCGGCTACATCACCGGCACCGACCGCGCCACAAAGCCGGTGCAGGCCCAGGCCCGGCTGCTGCAGGCGGCCGACGCGGCCACCGGCCAGTCGCTGGCCTTGCACCTGATCATGAACGGCCTGCCCGGGGCCTTGATCGGAGGGGTCCTCGGAGCGATCGGCGTGCTGGCGGCCAGCCGTCAGGACCGCAGGCTGCGGGCGCGCGACGAGATAGCCAACGCGATCGGCGTGCCGGTGCTGGCCTCGCTCCCCACCGGCCATCCCACCGATGCCGCCCGCTGGGCCAAACTGTTCGAGAACTACCAGCCGAGCGTGGTGAATGCCTGGCAGTTGCGCATCGCGCTGAGCTACCTGGGCCAGGCCGACGTCGCACCGGCCAACGGCCGCGGCGGCGGCGAGCGTTTCTCCATCGGCGTGGTCACGTTGTCCTCTGACCGGGGAGCGCTGGCCCTCGGCCCGCAACTGGCGGTCTTCGCCGCGTCGCTGGGCATCCCCACCACGCTGCTCATCCGCCCGCAGCAGGGTACGACCACCGCGGCGGCACTGCGGGCCGCGTGCGCCGAGCCCCCGCCGTCCGCGCAACGGCCGCGGATGCTGCGGCTGGCCGTCGCCGATCACGAGCACGAGGCCGGCCCGCCGGCCAGGCTGACCGTCGTTGTCACCGTCGTGGACAGTCAGTCTCCCAGCCTGGCGGACGTCCAGCGCACGACGGCCACCGTCATCGGCGTCTCGGCGGGGGCGGCGACCGCCGCGCAACTGGTCGGTGTCGCGGTCAGCGCGGCCAGCACCAGCCGCCAGGTGGACGGCATCCTGGTCGCCGACCCGGATCCGGCCGATCACACCACGGGCCGCATCCCGCAGCTGGCCCGGCCACCGCGACGCAGGACACCGACCCGGCTGACCGGGACGACCACGGAGACAACACGGTGAATGAGGCAGACAAGACGGCAGCGCTCTCGGTTAGCGGGCGCGACGACGACCTGGCCGGGCAGCTGTGGAACTTCGACGAGTTCGGGCCCGACGAAGACCATGTGGCGGCCGATCTGGCGACCGGGCTGACCAGCGCGGCCTTCATCCGCGCCGCGCTGCGGCGCAGCGCGCGGCTGCTGTGCATTCTCGGTGCGGTGGGCTTTCTGGCCGGGGCAGGCGTCTTCGTGGCCCGTCCGCCCGCCTACCAGGCTTCCGCAACTGTGCTGCTCACCACCAACCCTGACGAGCAGCCCAGCAACGCGATGCTGGACAACCAGGCCATCGGGCAGAGCGACACGATCGCGGGCCGGGCGCTGGGCCTGCTCCGGCTGAAGGAGAACGCGGCCAGCTTCGCCAAGGACTACATGGTCACCGCGGTCACCGGCCGGGTGCTCGAGTTCACCGCCAGGGCGACATCCAGCGCCGCCGCCGTTCAGCAGGCAAACGCCCTGGCCAAAGCCTTCCTCGGATTCCAGGCCACCTTGCTGGAAGCCCAGGGGCGCGCGGTCAATGCCTCGCTGCAACGGCAGATCAGTCAAGCGCAGCAGCGGCTCAGCGCGCTCGACGCGGAGATCAGCCAGGTACGGGCCGAGCCGGCGTCGGATGCCCGGCGGGACAAGCTGGAAAACCTGGCCAGCATCCGCGCCGGGGAGAGCAATGCGCTGAACGTGTTCAAGCAGAGTGACCTTGGAAACCAGGCGAGCACTCGGATAACCACCTCGACGATCGTGCAGGGCAGCCGGGTGCTCGACGCCGCGCGGCCGATCCCCGAGTCGCGGGCCAAACTCATGATCACCTACGTGGCAACCGGGCTGATCGTAGGCCTGGCGCTGGGGGCAGGCATCGTCGTCATCCGGGCACTGGTTTCCGACCGGCTGCGCAGGCGGGACGACATCGTGCGGGCGCTGGGGGCCCCGGTCAGGCTGAGCGTCGGCCGGATCCGGGCCGACCGGTGGCAGCTCGCTAGGCGCGGACTGGACGCCGGCAAGTGGGGCAGAAACGTCGCGCGCGTCGTGTCCCATCTGGACCGTTTCGCGCCCGCCAGAAGCCGGGGCAGCGCGGCACTGGCCGTCGTGCCCACCGACGACCCGGGGGTGGCCGCGCTCGCCATGGTGTCGCTGGCCGCCTCGCGCGCCGAGCGGGGCATGCGAGTGGCCGTGGCCGACCTGTGGCCCGGCGCTCCGGCCGCACGCCTGCTGAACGCGGCCAAGCCCGGGGTCCACCGGGTGAGCGCGGCGGGCGCGGAGCTGGTCGTGCTGGTTCCCGATCAGCACGACATCGCGCCCTCGGGCCCGTTCGCGCGGCCACGCCGCAGCCCACCCACCCCCGAGGCCGAGCCGCTGGCCGCCGCGGCAGCCCAGGCCGACCTGCTGCTGACGCTGGCCCACCTCGACCCCGCGGTCGGCGGCGATCACCTGCCCGGGTGGGCGCCCACGGCCGTCGCGGTCGTCACGGCGGGCCGGTCATCAGCGACCCGCATACATGCCGTCGGTGAGATGATCCGGCTGGCCGGCGCGGAGTTGGTGTCCGCGGTGCTCATCGGGGCGGACAAGACCGACGAGAGCATCGGCACGGCTCCCGGGCACGTCCTGGCCGGCGGCCGCATCCGCTGACCGCCGCGCCGGAGGGTGCGACCGCGGCCGTCAGCGCCAGGTGCGATGCTGGCCGGGTGACACCGGCCCGCGCGGTATTGCTGGACTTCCACTGCACGCTGGTTGATCTCAGCGACCCGGTGAGATCCCGCGGGTTCGACACCTTCGCCCGGCGGCTGGCCCTGCCACTTGGTCCCGGCGAGTTCTACCGCCGCTACACCGAGATGATCAGCGCAGAGCCGCAGGAGGATGACCCGTCTGGCTTCATGCCATAC
>DASYAV010000104.1:0-26700 GCA_036501145.1 Streptosporangiaceae bacterium
AGCGCCGGGCTGCCCGTGCGCCGCTATCTGCCGTGCGGGCCTGACCCGTTGAGCGTGGCCACGACCTGGTCGTAATCCCCGCGCGCTTCGCCGTAGCGCAGGAACTTGACCCGCTCGACCTGGATCTCCCTCGCGTCGGGCTGCGCCTCGAGCAGCGCCGCGGCCTCGGCGATGAACTCCTCCAGCGGCATCGCCACCTCGCTGCCCTCCTGGCCGGGCAGCAGCGAGGTACGGACGGCCGGCGGCTCGAGCTCGACGATCTTCACGCTCGTGCCGGCGAGCTGCAGGCGGATCGACTCGCTCAGCATGTGGATGGCGGCCTTGGACGCGTTGTAGCTCGGCGTGACGCTGAGCGGCGCGAACGCCAGGCCCGAGGAGACGGTGACGATCGTGGCATCCGGCCGGGCCTGCAGCTGCTCGATGAACGCCGCGATGAGCCGGATCGGGCCGAGCACATTGGTCGTGACGACCGACTCCGCCGAGGCCAGGAAGGACTGGGGCTGGCGCCAGTCCTCGAGGTGCATGATGCCCGCCATCGCGATCAGGACGTTGAGGTCCGGATGCCTGGCCAGCACTTCCTTAGCGGCCGATTCGATGCTCGCGGGATCCGCGGTGTCGATCGGCACGGTGTCGAGGCCGGGGTGCTCCGCGGCGATCCGGTCGAGCAATTCGGCGCGCCGGCCGCCGACGATGACGGTGTTCCCCCGGGTCTGCAGCTCGAGGGCGAGGGCGAGGCCGATGCCGCTGGTGGAGCCGGGGATGAAGACGGTGTTCCCTGAGATGTTCATGCTCCGAGTCTCGGCGCCCGGAAGGCACGGGTGCAGAGAGCGGTTATCGGGGGATCGGCGATCCCTGGTTCAGGCTGGTCACCGGCCGATAATGGGAGCATGGACCGTGCAGAGCTGGCCGACTTCCTGCGTCACCGCCGCGAGGCGCTGCAGCCCGCGGACGTCGGGCTTCCCGCGGGGGCACGCCGCCGGACCCGGGGGCTGAGGCGTGAGGAGGTCGCCGCCCTGGCGGCGATGTCGGCCGACTACTACACCCGCCTGGAGCAGCAGCGCGGCCCGCAGCCGAGCGAGCAGATGCTCGCCTCGCTCGCCCGGGCGCTGCGGCTGACCAGCGGCGAGCGCGACTACCTGTTCCGGGTGGCCGGGCACAACCCGCCGGCCCCGCTGCTGGCCGCGACGCACGTCGCACCGGCGCTGCTGCGGGTGCTGGACCGGCTCAGCGACACCCCGGCGCTCATCCTGTCCGCGCTGGGCGAGACGCTGGTGCAGAACCGGATGGCCGAGGCGTTGTTCGGTGACAAATCCGGGTATACGGGCCTGGCGCGCAGCGAGATCTACCGGTGGTTCACCGTCCCGGCCGAGCGGCTGCGCTATCCCGAGGACGACCGCGACCGGCAGAGCCGCGCCCAGGTCGCGAACCTCCGCGCGGCCTATGGCTCGATGGGCCCGGACTCGCGGGCCGGGGATCTGGTGCGGGCGCTGGGCAAGGCCAGCACCGAGTTCGCCGGGCTGTGGGGGCGGCACGAGGTGGCCCGGCGGTTCGCCGACCACAAGGTGCTCATCCATCCTGAACTGGGCCCGATCGAGCTGGACTGCCAGGTGCTGTTCACCGAGGACCAGTCGCAGGCGCTGCTGGTGCTGACCGCCCCGCCGCGCACGGAGGGCTACGAGAAGCTGCAGCTGCTCGCCGTGCTGGGCCAGGAGCGGTTCAGCCCGGCGCAGTCATGACCGCCCGGGCGGGGCCGGGAACCCGCCCGACAGCGTCTCGAACGCGTCCGCCACACGCAGGCAGGTGGCGTCGCCGAACCGCCTGCCGATGATCATCATCCCGACCGGCAGGCCATCGGACAGGCCGGCCGGGACGGTGGTGGCCGGGTGGCCGCTGACGTCGAACGGCGCGGTGTTGGGGATCATCTCCAGCGCCCAGGCGATGGAGGTCTCGCGCGGGTCGGAGCCGGTCACCAGCGGTGTGGCCACCATCGGCAGGGTCGGCATGACCAGCACGTCGAAGGCGTCCAGCGCCTCGTCATAGCCGCGCCGCACCTCATACGCTAGGTTGCGCGCCATCGCGTAGTGCCGCGCCTGGTAGTTCTGCACCGAGTAGCGGCCGCTGAGCGCGACCAGCTTGACGGTCTCCGACCAGGCATCGGCGACCTCGCGGCGCTGGCTGCCGTAGTAGGCGATCAGCTCCGGGTCATACAACCCGTCCCAGTTGTAGCCGTACCCGTTCCCGTCGACCATCTGCACGGCCGCGCCGTCGGTGGCGATCACGTTCCACACGTGCATAGCGTGCCGGTGCCAGGGCACGCTGACCTCACCGACCTGCATGCCGGCCGTACTCAGCCGGGCGGCGGCCGCCCGCACGGTCTCGTCCACACCAGGCTCGGACACCCCCGGTATGCCGAATCCCTCGGTGACCAGGCCGGCCCGCAGCCCGGCCACACCGCCCTCCAGCGCCGCGGCGTAGTCGTCCGGCTGCAGGCCGGCCGGCTGCCGCGGGTCCCAGCCGTCCCGGCCGGCCAGCACGGTCAGCAGCAATGCCGCGTCGGCCACCGTGCGGGTGATCGGGCCCAGATGATCGAGGGTGAACTCGATCGGGAATGCCCCGGTGTACGGGACCAGGCCGTGGGTGGGCTTGTGCCCCACGGTGCCACACCAGGCGCTGGGGATCCGCACCGAACCGCCCTGGTCCCCGCCCAGCGCCAGGTCCACCTCTCGCGTCGCCACGAGGGCCGCGCTGCCGCTGGAGGACCCGCCCGTCGTCCGGGCCGGATCCCAGGGATTGCGCACCGGGCCGGTGACCGAGGTGTGACTCGCCCCGGAGAAGCACAGGTCCTCACACACCGCCTTGCCGGCGATTATCGCCCCGGCCGCCAGCAGCCGGGTCACCACGGTGGCGTCCCGGTCCGGGACGAATCCCTCCAGGGTGCGCGAGCCGTTCATCATCGGCACCCCGGCGACCTCGATGTTGTCCTTGACCGCCACGCGGCGGCCGGCCAGTGGCCCGTCCGGCCGCTTCTGGATCGCGGTCGTCACGTACCAGGCCCCCAGCGGGTTCTCCGCGGGCTCCGGGCGCTTCCAGGTCCGCCCGGCGGGCGGGTGCGGAGCGATCTGCGCGTACAGCTCCTCGACCGCGTCGTAGGAGGCCAGCACCCCGGCCACGAGCGGCTCGAACGACCCGATGTCTTCCTCGGTCAGCCGCATGCCGTAGCCGCGGGCGATCGCGGCGAGCTCGTCTTTGCTGGGCGGGCGGACAGCCATCTGGCACCTCCAGGCAACCCGGTGGCCGCCGCCGGCGGCCACCGCGATCCACGGTCAGCTATCCGGCAACCTAAGATCGCGCCAGCGGGCCGGTCAACATGCCGGTGCCGCTTACCGGGCTGCCTCGGCTTCGATCTCGACCAGCCAGGCGGGGTCGAGCAGCCCGGCCACGACCACCGCGGTCGCGGCGGGCCGCACCGCGGCGAACACCTCCCCGTGCGCGCGGGCGACCTCTTGCCAGTGCCCGGCGTCGGTGAGGAACATGCGGGTGCGGATGATCCGGTCCAGGCCGCTGCCGGCCTTGCCGAGTGCCTCGCCGATCAGGTCGAGGCAGAGCCGGGCCTGGTCATAGGGGGCCGCCGGGGGCGGCCCGCCGCCGGCCGGGACGGGCGCGGTCCCGGCCACCACGATCCGGTCCCCCACCGCGACCGCGCGGGAGTAACCGAAGACAGGCTCGTAGGGTGAGTGACCGCTGATGTGACGGCGTTCCATCCCGGCAGTTTGTCACCGCCCGCCATGCTGGTGCGGACTGGGTGGGCTGGCCCCGCGGAGGAGTGGCTGTGCTGGATGAGGACGGGCGGGCAATGAACGGGCCGGTCAGCGGCCTGCACTTCGGAGTGGTCGGTGTCGCTGACATCGAACGGTCGCTCGGCTTCTACCGCGGCGTGCTGGGCTTCGACCTCGCCGAGCGCCGCCGCGGGACCGGCGGCCGGGGTGACCGCTGCCTGCTGGCCTCCGGGCCCCGCCTCCTCGTCCTCCAGGAGCTCACCGGCGAGCCGGCCGGTTCCGCCTGGGTGCGGGACGACATCCAGGCGGGCATGCGGCACATCGGGCTCAAGGTGGATGACGTGGACCGGTGGGCCGAGCGGGTGCGCGCGGCGGGCGCCCCGTTCACGCTCGAGCCGCAGGATGCGTTCGGCGGCGTCCGGCTGTGCTTCTTCCTCGACCCGGACGGCACCCACCTGGAATTCGTCGCGGGCAACGTCAGCTACACCGCGGTCGGCTCGCCCGGCCTGGTGAGCCGTGAGCGGGCCCTGCCGGTGCCGGCCTCCCCCCGCTTCGACCACGTCGCGGTGTCGGTGGCGGATCTGGACCGGGCGCTGGCCTTCTACACCGGCCGCCTCGGTTTCCCCATCCTCGGACAGCTCAGGGAAGACAACCCGGCTCGCGGCTTCACCATCACCTACCTGCAGGCCGGGCCGGGCATCCTCGAGGTCTTCAGCTTCACCGAGCCGATGCTGGCCAACTCCTTCGATCCCGCGGCACCGGCGCCGGGGCTGCTGTACCTCGGCCTCGGCGCGGGCGACGTGCCCGCCGCGGCCGGGCGGATTCAGGCCGCCGGCGGTGCGCTGCTGGCCGCCGGCGACGGCCCAGGGGCGGGCCGCGCACTGCTCACCGACCCTGACGGCACCCCGCTGGAGGTCAGTTCCGCACCTTCCCCGCTCTGACACGGTAAAAAAGACACAGGGCGGCGCGGAGGGGGCGGCATGGCGAAGGCACTGGTGATTGGCCGCGGGATAGCGGGCATGGCGACCGCGATCGCGCTGCGGCAGGCCGGCCTCGACGCGGCCATTTACGAGGCGCGCACGGCCGGCGCGGAGGGCAGGGGCGCATTCCTGACCATCATGGCCAACGGCCTGGACGCACTGCGCGCGATCGACGCGGACGCGCCGGTCCTCGAGCACTCCTTCGCCTCCCGGGACGTGCGGATGCGCACCGGCCAGGACCGTGGCCTGGGCGTGCTGACCATCCCTGTGCCCGGCCCGCAGCGCGGGCCCCGCACCATGCGCCGCGCCGACCTGTACCGGGTGCTCAGCGAGGAGGTGCGGCGGCGCGGTGTCCCGGTTGAGCACGGCAAGCGGCTGGCCCACGCGGAGCAGGACGCGGCCGGCCGGGTGACCGCGTCGTTCGCCGACGGCACCCGGGCCGAGGGGGATCTGCTCGTCGGCGCGGACGGCGTGCACTCCACCACCCGCACGCTGATCGATCGCGGCGCACCGGCCCCCGCCTACACCGGCTGGAACATCGTGTTCGGCGCGGTCCGCCAGGTTCCCGCGGCCAGCAGCCGGGACGCCTCCTACTACATGTACTTCGGCCGCCGCGCCAGCTGTGGCCACACCGTTTCCCCGGACGGGGAAACCTGGTGGTTCGCCAACGTCCCGTGTGCCGAGGGCGCGCTGGCCGAGGCGCCACCCGGGCAGCTGCGCGGCCAGCTCGCCCGGCTGTTCACCGGTGACCGGATCCCCACTGTGGCGGCCATCTTGGCCACCGGGGACGAGCAGATCACCGCGACCGCGTGCTACCAGCTGCGCTCGGTCCCGGTCTGGTCGCGCGCCGGGATGACGCTGGCCGGCGACGCCCTGCATGTCGCCTCCCCCGTCACCACCCAGGGTGCGTCGATGGCCATCGAAGACGCCGTCATCCTGGCCAAGTGCCTGCGCGACCTGCCCGATACCGGCTCGGCATTCGATGCATATGAACGGCTGCGCCGGGCCCGGGTCGAAAGAGTGGTGGCCTCGGGCGTCCGGAACCTCGGGCCGCGGCTGCCCAAGCCGGTGAAGCGACTACTGCGAGACCTCGCGGTCGCCCGCCGCGCGCGCAACCCCGGCGTGGACTGGCTGCACCTGCACCACATCGACTGGGACCGCGACACAGCCACCGACCTGGCCGCGGCGGGCGGCTGACCGGTCAGCCGGCCAGCTGGCGGGCCATCCAGTCGGCGCCGTAGGGGCGATGCCGGTAGGTGACGTTCGCGCAACCGTGGTTCCCCTCGTCGAGCAGCATCAGCTCGGCGGCCGGTCCCGCCTCGTCGTGCAGCCGCTGCGCGTCCTGCCAGGGGAACATGCGGTCCCGCTTGCCCATGATGATCAGCAGCGGCCTGGTCAGGCCGGCGGCCCGGCCGGCCATGGACAGCTGGGCGGCAGCGCGCCGGGCTTCGGCGTCCGAGCCCGACTTTGACCGGACCCGGAATGCCGCCCGGCTGAGCTCGGGCAGCCGATCCCAGGTGTCGCCCAGGCAGTACGGGCCGCACAGCGCGATGCTGGCGCGCAGCCGGGGCTCGGCGCTGGCCGCCCGGGCGGCGTAGTAGCCGCCGAGGCTGACCCCCCACAGGCCGACCCGGCCGGGGTCGATGCCGGGCAGTGCGGCCACGGCGTCGATGATGGCCGCGGCCACGACCTCCCAGTCGGCCCGGATCGGCAGGTCGTACTCCGCCTCGCCCTGCCCGGGCCCGTCCACCGACAGCGTGGCCAGGCCGCGGCCGAGAAACGCGTCCTCGGTGGGCCGGAACTCCTCCTTGGCCGAGTCGAGCCCGGGAATCATGATCACGACCGGGTGCGGGCCTGGCCCGGCCGGGCGGCGCAGCACCGCCGCGAGCACGGCGCCCCCGAACGGGACCTCCACCCGCTCACCCGGCGGGTCGAGGTGCGGCAGCGCGTCCTGCAGGCAGCGGACGGCCCGCTGGTGTGCCGCCCGCATCTCCTGTGGCGCCTGCACGAACATGAACTTCGCGAAGTGGAAGTACACGGCGGCCCGGGCCAGATGCGCGCCGGCCGACCGGCCGCAGCCGCCGCGCAGCGCCTCCCGGCCGAGGTCCTCGTGCACCGCGGCCGCCTGGCACCACCGCTCGCACCAGGCGTCCCAGGAGCCGATCCCGGCGGTGACCCGCCGGAAGTCGCTGTAGTCGACTCCGTTGGCGATGAACCGCGGCGCCCAGTGGCTAATCGCTGACTCGACCCGGCTGTCTGCCACCCCGGCAGCTTTGCACACGATTGCAGCAGATGGCCACATCCCCCATTGACCACTCCCGGCGGATGCGTCACCCTATAAGGTGCACACGATTGCAGCTACACCCTTGTAGTTGCTGGGCGGCAGCGCCCGGTCACGCACAGATGCTGAGGTCGGCATGTCCGAAGCCGGTAGCACGCGGCGCCTTGGCTGGCTGGGCACGGGGCGGATGGGTATCGCGCTGTGCCGCCGGCTGCTGGCCGCCGGATGCGATCTGACGGTCTACAACCGGACCAGGGCCAAGGCCGAGCCACTGGCCGCGGACGGCGCCAAGATCACGGCGAGCGCGGCCGGCCTGGGCTCGGCGGACATCGTGTTCGTCACCGTCGGCACGTCGCAGGACCTGGCCAGCGCCGTGCTCGGGCCGGACGGGCTGGTCTCGGCCGGCGCCACCCCCTCGGTCGTCGTGGACTGCTCGACGGTCTCGGTGGAGACATCAGCCGAGGTGCGGCGCGAACTGGACGCAAGGAACTGCGCATTCCTGGCCGCGCCCGTGATGGGCAACCCTAAGGTGGCGAGTGTGGGCAGGCTGACCTTCGCGGTCTCCGGCGCCCGGGCGGCCTTCGACACCACCCGGCCGTACCTGGATCTGCTCGGCTCCGGCGCCACCTACGTCGGCGAGGGCGAACTGGCCAGGACGGTCAAGCTCTGCCACAACCTGCTCCTCGGCGTGGTGACCCAGTCGCTGGCCGAGGTGACGATCCTGGCGCAGAAGAGCGGCATCAGCAGGCAGGCGCTGCTGGAGTGCCTGAACAACAGCGTGCTCGGCTCGACCTTCTCCAGGTACAAAACCCCGGCCTTCGTCAACCTGGACTTCCACCCGACCTTCACCGCGTCGCTGCTGCGCAAGGACTTCGACCTCGGGCTGGCCGCGGCGCGGGAGCACGAGGTGCCGCTCCCGGTCGCCTCGGCCGTGCACCAGCTGGTGCAGAGCCTGGTCGGCCACGGCTACGGCGAGGACGACTTCGCCGCGCTGCTCATCATGCAGGCACAGTCCGCGGGCCTGGCCCTGGCCAGTGAGGACGCCGAGGTATCCGACGGGCTCGAGCCCGGTCAGGCCCCGCCGGCCGGGACCTGACATTCACCACGTTTGGAAGGAGGACCGGGCATGTACGCATCGCGCACCCGGTTCTTGGCTGTTGGAACCGTCTCCGTCATGCTCGCCGCCGCGCTCGCGGCCTGCAGCAGCAGCAGCGGCGGCGGGTCGAAGTCGCCGGTCGTGATCGGCGCATCCCTCTCGCTGACCGGCCAGTTCTCCGGTGACGGGCAGGCGTTCCAGAAGGGCTACGAGCTGTGGGCCAAAGACCAGAACGCCAAGGGCGGGCTGCTCGGCCGGCCGGTGAAGCTGGACATAGTCAACGACGCCAGCTCGCCCACCCAGGTCGTCACGAACTACCAGAACCTGATCAACACCAAGCATGTCACCATGCTGTTCGGGCCGTTCTCCTCGCTGCTGACGTCGCCGGCCGTGCAGGTCGCGCACCGGTACGGGTTCGCCTTCGTGGAAGGGGCCGGCGGCGCGCCTTCGGTGTTCGCCACCAGGCTGGACGACCTTTTCGACGTGAGCCTGCCGGTCAAGGACGCCCTGGTGCCGCTGGTGCACTGGATCCTCTCGCTGCCGGCGAGCCAGCGCCCGGCCACGGCCGCCTTCCCGACCAGCAATGACCCGTTCACCCAGCCGCAGATCCAGGTGGCGCAGCAACTGCTCGGCGCGGCCGGGATCAAGTCCGTGTACAGCAAGGTGTTCCCGGCCGAGCCGACCCAGTACACGGGCATCGCCGGCCAGGTCGTGACGAGCAAGGCACAGATGGTCGTGCTGGGCTCGGTGGACATTCCCACCGTCGCCGCGTTCACCCAGGCGTTCGTGCAGCAGCACTACAACCCCAAGCTGTTTGTCGCCACGGCAGGCCCGGACCAGGGCGCCGCCTACGTCAAGGCGGTGGGCGGCCAGGGCAACACGGAGGGGGTCATGGTGCCCGACGCCTGGTACGGCGGCGCCCCCAACGCGCAGAGCAGGAAGATGGTCGCCGAGTACATCGCGAAGTACGGCGGCACGCCTTCGGCGGTGAACGCCGACGTCGCGGAGGCGTACTCGGTCGGCCAGGTCGTGGCGCAGGCGGTGGCCGCCACCAAGGGTTTCGACCAGTCCAAGATCACCGCCTACCTGCACAGCGGGGTCACCCTGAACAGCGTGCAGGGCCCGGTGAAGTTCAGCTCCGACGGCGAGAACCTGCAGGCCACGGCCTACATATTCCAGTGGCAGCACGGCAAGCTGGTGCAGGTGCTGCCGGGCGGTTCGGGATCGTCCCCTGTGCAGTTCCCGAAGGGCGGCTGGGGTTCATGAGCAGGCTGGGCAGGTGACCGGGCAGGTGCACGCGGATGCAGCGTAGCGGCGGCGGGTAACCGCCGATGTCCCAGTACGCGCAGGCCATCACCGACGGGATCCTCGGCGGCATGGTCTATGCGCTGATGGCGGCGGGCCTGACGCTGATCTTCGGCGTGCTCGACATCATCAACATCGCCCAGGGCATCATGGTCGTGCTCGCGGCCTACCTGAGCTACGCGCTCTCCGTGCACCTGCACATCGACCTGCTGGTCGGCCTGCTGATCACGATCCCGGCGATGTTCGCGCTCGGCGTCTTCATCGAGTGGGCGTTCCTGCGCCGCCTGCGCGGGACCGAGCGCACCGCGATGTCGCTGCTGGTCAGCTACGCCGTCGCGGTCATCATCGAGGGCTGCCTGTACCAGATCTTCGGGGTCAACCAGGTGTCCCTGCACGCCTGGTACGTCACCTCGAGCGTGCACATCTTCGGCTTCTACCTGGCCGACATATACCTCATCGGGTTCGGCCTGGCCGTGGTCGCGCTGACCGTCATCTACGTCATGCTGTACCGGACCAAGTTCGGCCGCAGCATCCGGGCGACCACGCAGGACCGGACGGCGGCCCGGCTGGTCGGCATCAACACCGACCGGGTGTCCGCGCTCACCTTCGGCATCGGCGCGGCGGTCACCGCGGCCGGCGGGATGGTGTTCGGCGCGACCAACGTGTTCAACGCCGACAGCGGCTACGACCTGATCTCCAGGCTGCTCGCGATCGTGATACTCGGCGGGCTCGGCAGCATCGGCGGTGCGCTCGCCGCCGCGCTGGTCATGGTCACCGGCGAGGAGATCGTCAACATCTGGGCGCCGACCTGGTCCACGGCGGTGTTCTACGCCGCCCTGGTGATCGTGCTGGTGATCCGGCCGGCCGGGCTGTTCGGCAAGCCGGAGGTGAGAGCCCAATGACGCCGGCCGCGCTGGCCCGTCCCGCGGCCCTGGCCGTGCTGCTCGCCGTGGCCGTGGTCTTCCCGCTGGTGTTCACCAACCCCTCGGTCTCCAACTACGGCGTGCTGGCCCTGGTCTTCGTCGCCGCCGCGGCCAGCTGGAACATCTTCTCCGGCTACACCGGCTACATCTCGCTCGGGCACGCCATCTTCTTCGGCACCGGCGCGTACTTCACCGGGATAACCACCAAGGACTGGCACGTGGCCGGCTCGGCGGTGTTCGGGCTGCTGCCGCTGGCCGGGCTGGCCGCCGGGATCCTGGCCGTCCCGATCGGGCTGGTCGCGCTGCGGGTGCGCCGCCACACGTTCGTGGTCGTCACGATCGCGTTCTTCTTCATATTCCAGCTCATGGCCTACAACCTGGCCTCGCTGACCGGCGGGACGTCGGGCCTGCTCACGCCGATAACCAACTTCGCCGCCAGCACCTACAACAACCCCTTCTACTACATCGCGCTGGCCCTGGCGGTGGTCGTCACCGCGCTGTCCTGGGTGATCCGCCGGTCCAGGTTCGGGCTGCAACTGCGCGCGATCCGGGACGACGAGGACCGCGCCCGCGGCCTGGGCGTCCGGCCGATGCGGGTCAAGCTGTCCGCGTTCGTGATCTCCGCCGTGCCGATGGCGATGCTCGGCGGCCTGTGGTGGTTCTACATCGGCATCGTCGACCCGGGGTCGGGCTTCGACCCGCTGTTCGACGTGGCCGTCGCGCTGATGGCGTTCCTCGGCGGCCTGGGCACGGTCAGCGGCCCGGTGCTCGGCGCGCTGATTCTCGAGCCCACCCAGCTCTACTTCACCCAGCAGGTCACCTCGGGGTACGTCTACCTGATCCTGTACGGCGCGCTGTTCCTGGTGGTCATCCTGGTGCTGCCGCGCGGCATCATCCCGACCGGCGGCGAGCTGGTGACGAACTGGCGGGCGCGCCGGGCCGGGCGGCCGGGGCCGCCGGTGCCCGGGCAGCCGGCCCCGGGCGTGACCGCCAGGGAGCCGGCGTGAACGTGCTGCTGCGCACCGAGGCTGTGTCGAAGGCGTTCGGCGGCGTGCAGGCGCTGAGCGAGGCGAGCGTCGAGGTCGCCCAGGGCGCGATCGCCGGCCTGATCGGCCCCAACGGGTCGGGCAAGACCACCCTGTTCAACGTCATCTCCGGGTACGAGCGGGCCGACTCCGGGCAGGTGTACCTCGGCGGCCAGGCCATCACGAACGCCAGGCCGGAGCGGGTGTTCGGCCTGGGCATCGGCCGGACCTTCCAGCTCACCAGGATCTTCCCGAGCCTGACCGTGCTGGAGAACATGCTGATCGCGGCCCGCCACCACGAGCGGTCCCGCAACCCGCTCACCCGGATGGGCGCCGTGGCCCGGCGGCACGCCATGGACCTGCTGGATTTCACCGGCCTGGCCGGGCACGCCGGCGCGCCCGCGCGGTCGCTGTCCTACGGGCAGCGCAAGCTGCTCGAACTCGCCTACGTGCTGGTCGCCGAGCCCGCCATCGTGCTGCTCGACGAGCCGGCCGGCGGGGTGAACCCGACGCTGATCAACCACCTCGCCGCCCGGGTCAGGGAGCTGAACGCGGCCGGCACGACGTTCCTGATCGTCGAGCACAACATGGAGTTCGTGATGGGTCTGTGCGACCGGGTGACCGTGCTGGACCACGGCACCGTCATCGCGTCCGGCCCGCCGGAGCGGATCCGTGCCGACCAGCGGGTGCTCGACGCCTATCTCGGGCTCGCCGACGACGAGGACGAGCAGACCGGGGAGACCGGGCGTGACTGAGGCAGGCGGGCCCGCCGGCGCGGGCCCGGCGCTCACCGTGGACGGTGTGGTGGCCGGCTACGGCGGCGGCGACGTGCTGCGCGGGGTCACCTTCGACGTGGCAGCGGGCGGGATCACCTGCGTGGTCGGGCCGAACGGCTCGGGCAAGTCGACCCTGCTCGCCACGATCAGCGGGCTGCTGCGCCCGCGGCGGGGCAGCATCAGGTTCCGCGGCGAGGAACTGGCCGGCAAGACCCCACGGCAGGTGCTGGACCTGGGCCTGGTGCACGTGCCGCAGAATCACAGCCTGTTCCGGGACATGACGGTGCGGGAGAACATCGACCTGGGCGGGTACACGATCCGCAGTTCGGCGATGCTCGCCCGGCGGCGGGCCCGGGTCGAGGAGATGTTCCCCGAGGTCGCCGAGTGGGCCGGGCAGCGGGCGGGCAGCCTGTCCGGCGGGCAGCAGCGGCTGGTCGAGTTCGCCAGGTGCCTGATGCTCGACCCCTCGATGGTCGTCCTGGACGAGCCGTCCATGGGGCTGTCGCCCCGGGTGCTGCGCGCGGTGTTCGGCGCGGTCAAGATGATGAACGGGGCGGGCAAGACCGTCCTGCTGGTCGAGCAGAACGCCCGGGCGGGCCTGCGGCTGAGCAGCCACGGCGTGGTTCTCGACAACGGCGTGGTCCGCCTGGAGGGGGCGGGCCGGGAGATCCTCGAGCACCCGGAGATCGGCGCGCTCTACCTCGGCGGCGGTGTCTCCGGCACGGCTCCCGCGGGTGAGACTGGACCGGGCAGCTGAGGGAAGGCAGGCGGTGTCGATGGCGGTGCACACGTTCGGGCCGAACACGGTGGACTGGGAGGAGCGGGTCGATCCGGCGCGGCTGCGGCGCGAGCGGCTGGACCGGCTGAAGGCACAGCTCGAGCGGTCCGAGCTGGGCGCCCTGCTCAGCTTCGACATGGCCAACACGCGGTACATGACCGCGACCCACATCGGCACCTGGGCGATGGACAAACTGGTCAGGTTCGCCCTGCTGCCCCGCGGTGGTGAGCCGGTGATCTGGGACTTCGGCTCGGCGGCCCGGCACCATCAGCTGTACAACCCGTGGCTGGACCACACCGCGGCGGGCGCCGCGGCTTCCGGGGCCCGGGCCGGGGTGTCCACGCTGCGCGGCGCGTTCCACCCCGATGCGGGAATCGCCCAGGACGTGGCGGGCAAGATCGCGGCGGAACTGCACGAGCACGGGCTGGCCGGGACACCGGTCGGGGTCGACGTGGCGGAGATGCCGGTGCTGGCCGCGCTCGGCGCGGCAGGCATCGAGACCGTCGACGGTCAGCAGGTCTTTCTCGAGGCGCGGCGGACCAAGACCCGTGACGAGATCACGCTGCTGACCCAGGCGTGCTCGATGGCCGACGCGGCCTACAGCGAGCTGTATGAGTTCCTGCGCCCCGGCGTCCGTGAGAACGAATGTGTGGGGCTGGTCAGCAAGGTGCTCTACGACCTGGGCAGCGAATACGTGGAGGGGGTCAACGCGATCTCCGGGGAGCGCTGCTCACCGCATCCGCATGTGTTCAGCGACCGGCTGCTGCGGCCCGGCGACCCGGCGTTCTTCGACATCCTGCACTCCCACCTCGGCTACCGCACCTGCTACTACCGCACGCTCGCGGTCGGCAGCGCCTCCCGGTCCCAGCGGGACGCCTACATCCGCTGCCGGGAGTACATGGACATGGCGATCGCGATGGTCAAGCCGGGCGTCACCACCGGCGACATCGTGTCGCTCTGGCCGCGGGCGGAGGAGTTCGGCTTCGCCGACGAGATGGCCGCGTTCGCGCTGCAGTACGGGCACGGCGTCGGGCTGTCGATCTGGGAGAAGCCGATCTTCAGCAGGCTGGTGTCGCTCGACCATCCCGAGCCGCTCGAGGAGGGGATGGTGTTCGCGCTGGAGACCTACTGGCCCGCCAGCGATGGCTGGTCGGCGGCGCGGATCGAGGAAGAGGTCGTGGTGACGGCGACCGGCTGTGAGGTGATCACCAAGTTCCCGGCCGAGGAGCTGCTGGTGGCCGGCCGCAAGTACTGGACCGCCGGCGGCGCGCTGGGCACGCTCCGGGAAAGCCAGTCGCACCTGAACACCGCGGCCGGCCGCGGGGAGCTCAGCCCGGGCGGGGACGGCGTCGCGGGCCCGCCCGCCGCTTCCTGAGCGTGCGCAGACCCGGACGGGCCCGGGTGCGCGCGGCCCTGATCGCGGTGGCCGCGTTGTCCGCGGCCATCGCCGGGTGCTCCGGCCCGGCCGCGCCCCCACCGGGGTGACTGGGTGGCCTGGGCCGCCTGTGCCCTGCTGCTGCCAACGGCCGGCCTGGGCATGACCCTCGTCTTCCTCTCCGCACCGCGCACGAGGCGGCCGCCGGTGCTGGTCATCGGCGCGCACATCGCCTTCGCCATTGTGACGATCCTGTTCGCGTTCCTGACCGCGGCAGGCGGCTGAACCAACCTGGGCCTATATGTCCAGGACCACGTCGGTGCCGGGCTGGGCGCAGCAGATGAGCACCTGGCCGGCGGGCGGCGGTTCCAGCGGGTCCGGGGTGTAGCTGACGTCGCCGGACAGCAGCGGGGTGACGCAGGTGTGGCAGACACCGGTGCGGCAACTCCACCGGGTGGGCACGTCGCAGGCGTCGGCGAGATCCAGGACGCTGTGCGTGCCGTCGGGGTAACGGGTGCTGATGCCGCTGCGGGCGAAGGTGACCAGCGGGCCGGTGCCGGGCGGGCCCGGCGGCTGGTGCGGCGGCCGGGTGACCTGGCCGGTGAGCCCGGGGGTGATCGCGGCCAGGGCGCCGAACAGCTCGGCGTGGATGCGGTCCGCGCCGACGCCGAGCGCGGCGAGGGCCTGCCGCATGTCGGCCATGAACGCGCCGGGGCCGCAGATGTAGGCGGTGGCCCCGGCCGGGATGCCCAGGGTGGCCAGCTTGTCCACCGACAGCCGCCCGGCGGCGGCGCCGGCCTGCTCGCGCTCGGCGGGTGTGGCCGCACTGTAGAAGATGTTCTCGTGCGCGCGGGGCAGCGTGGCCAGCAGGGCCCGGGCCTCGGCCGCCAGCGGATGCTGCTGCGGGCCGCGGGCTCCGTGGATCCACCAGATGTCCCGGGTGCTGCCGGCCGCGGCGAGCTGGTGCAGCATGGCCAGCACCGGGGTGACGCCGATGCCGGCCGAGATCAGCAGCACCGGCCCGGCGCCGGCGAGGAGGGTGAAGTCGCCGCGGGGCGCGGCCACGTCCAGCATCTGGCCGGGGTGCAGCCGGGTGGTCAGGTAGCCGCTGGCGGTGCCGTGCGGCTCGTGCTTGACGCTGATCCGGTAGCCGCCGCCGGCCGGTGCGGCCGACAGCGAGTAGCTGCGCACCGGGGCGGGCTGCCCGGCGCCGGGCAGCCGCAGGGTCAGGTACTGCCCGGCCTGGGCGGCCGGCAGCGCGGCGCCGTCGGCGGCGGCCAGGTAGAACGAGGACACCGTCGTGGTCTCCGGGACGATCCGGTCCACCCGCAGTTCCCGGAATCCGGCCCAGGCCGGCCGGGGCTGTGCCCCGGGTTCGGTGCCCGGCGGTGCGGCGCCCGTGCCGCTGGCGGCCAGCAGGTCGCGGAAGGACTGCTGCCAGCCGGGGCTGAGCGCCGGGATGCCCAGGGCGCGGCGCAGCTGGGCCGGGTCATGGCCGGGCAGGTAGAGCAGCGCGTCGGTCTGCGCCACGGTCAGCGCGTGCTGGCCGGTGCGCGTCTTGATCACGGGGTCACCGGCCTGGACGGGGCCTTCGCCGATGACGCGCATGTAGAAGCCGGGCCGGTGGTGGGACACCAGCAGCGCGGCCATTTCCGGCTCGCCGAGGCGGAGGCCGACGCGGTAGCAGGTGACCCGGGGCTGGGTGACCTCGAACTCGGCCCCGCCGATCCGGTACCGGTCGCCGATGCACACCTGGTCGTCGGCGAGGCCGTCGACGGTGAGGTTCTCGCCGAACTGGCCGCAGGTGAGGTCGTCCCGGCCGAAGTGGTCCTGCCAGTGCCGGTAGGAACCGACCTGGTAGACCAGCACCGCCCGCTGCTCGCCACCGTGACCGTTCAGGTCGCCCTGCCCGTCGCCGTCTAGGTTGAGCCGGCGGGCCATGACCGGCCCGGCCACCGGTTGCTTCCACGCCCCGGTGTGCACGGTCCTGCCCTGCCAGGGCACGTCCCTGGGCAGCCCTACGTTCACCGACAGCAGCACCGGCCCCGCCGATGAGCGGGTCACGGCTGCCCGCTGGATGCCAGTTCGCTGGGGCTGAGGTTGCGGTCGGGCCCGTGCGGGACCACACTCTGCCCGGGTTCCAGCCGCAGGGGCACCCCGTCCAGGGTTACCTCGACCTTGCCCGGCTCGAAGGACACCATCCCGGAGATCCGGGTCACCCCGGGCCAGGCGTCCGCATAGGACCATCCCGCCCGCCGGGCGCCGGTCACGTCGTAGTAGCTGCACAGCCCCTTGTACGGGCAGAAGGTCTGGCCCTCGGCCGGGGTCAGCGCGGCGGCGTCCACATCGTCGCGAGGCACATACCAGCGGGGCGCGAACCCGGACTCATACAGCACCAGCGGCCGCCTGGTGTCCGCGATCACCCGGTCCTCGTGCCGGACGGTGAGGTGGCGGCTGGACCGCCTGATGTCGATGCGGTGATAGGGGTCGGCGGCGTGCCCGACGATCCGCTCGTCCTCCTCGTAGAAGGCGTCCATCGCCCGCCAGGCGAAGGCCACCCTGCCCTTCAGCAGGCCGGCGTGCCCGGGCAGGCCGGTGTGCTGCCAGGCTGCCCGCGGCGTCTCCTGGCCGCCCGCCCGCGTGGTGTACCAGTCCGTCGGGCCGAGGTCCCGGTGCCGGGTGGTGTGCCCACCGGGCTGCAGCACGCCGGTGGCGATGGCGGCCTGCGGGAAGTAGGCCACCGGGTAGCGCCCCGGCTCGTGCAGCAGCACCACGTCCTCGCTGTCGGCTATCCACTCGCCGCCGAACCGGACCCGCATCCGGCGGCGCAGTGGCTCGGCGAACAGCATCCGTTCCGGCAGCGGACCGGACACCAGGAAGTGGCCGACCGCGCCCGGGGCCAGCGGCCCCTGCTGCCAGGACAAACCCATCTTTCCGACTCCTTCCGAGGGTGCGCCCGGCACGGGCGCGCCGTGCTCAGGTCAGCGGCTCCCCGCCGTCGATGTGCAGCGTCTGCCCGGTCAGGAATGTGCTGGTCAGCGCGAACAGCACCGCGTTGGCGATGTCGTCGGTGGTGCCGATCCGCCGCGCCGGATTGCGCGCGCTCATGTCGGCAAAATAGTCCGCCTTGCCCTGCTCGCCAAAGGCATCCCACGCACCGGTGTCGATCACTCCCGGAGAGATCGCGTTCACCCGGATCGGGGCCAGTTCCAGCGCCATCGACCTGGCCAGCGTGTCGGCCGCGGCGTTGGTGATCGCCACCGCCAGCGTGCCCACCGCGATTTTCGACGCCGCCACGCCGGAAAAGAGCACGAATGACCCACCCTCGTTCATCCGCGGGGCCAGGTGCTTAGCCAGCATCAGCGGGCCGATCACCTTGGTGTCGAACGACAGCCGCACCGCGTCCCGGTCCAGATCGGGGATACGGCCCCGCGCCCGCGCCGAGGCCGTCGAGATCACGTGGTCGACCGTGCCCAGCCGCTCGGCCAGCCCGGCGATGGACGCCTCATCGGTCAGGTCGACACTTTCCGTGCCGATGCCGGGCTCACCGGCGTAGGCGGCGGACAGCGCCCCGGTGTTGCGCCCGGCCGCGATGACCTTCGCCCCGGCGTCGCGGGCGGCCATGGTAGCGGCCCGGGCGAGCCCGCCACCGCGCCCCACAACGAGCACACTCTGACCGTCCAGCAGTCCGTTCATCTGTCAGCGTCCTTCCCCGGCAAGCCGTGGCTGTGGCCCGCCGATCGGGCCCAGAGTCAATCCTGCGGCGGCCAGCCGGTGGCCGGATCCCCCGGTGGGTAGCCATCGCCGGGTAGTAGGCATATGCCGGCGGGGATAGCGTTGCCCTGTGCCGGCTCCCAGGGATCTGCCGGTGTGGCGGCCCGCGACCGGCCTGACCGGCCGCCACACCGAGTGCGGGGTGCTTGACCAGCTGATCGAGGCGGTCAGGCGCTCTGGTGAGAGCCGGGCGCTGGTGATACACGGCGACGCCGGCGTAGGCAAGAGCGCGCTGCTCGATTACCTGGCCGGGCGTGCCCAGGGCTGCCGGGTGGCGCGAGCCGCCGGTGTCCAGTCCGAGATGGAGCTGGCCTTCGCCGGGCTGCATCAGCTGTGCGCGCCGATGCTGGATCACCTGGACGACCTGCTGCCGCCGCAGCGTAACGCGCTGCGCACCGCGTTCGGCATGTGCGCCGGGCCGCCCCCGGACCGGTTCCTGCTCGGCCTGGCCGTGCTGAGCCTGCTGTCCCACGTCGCGGAGCAGCGGCCACTGCTGTGCCTGATCGACGACGAGCAATGGATCGACAACTGCTCGGCACAGGTCATCGCGTTCGTGGCCAGGCGGCTGGGCGCCGAGTCGGTGGGCATGGTCTTCGCCGCCCGGACGCCGAGCAGCGACCTGGCCGGGCTGCCCGAACTGGTGGTCGGCGGGCTGCCCGAGGCGGACGCCCGCGCCCTGCTCGGCTCGGTGCTCACCGGGCCGATCGACACCCGGGTCAGGGACCAGATCATCGCCGAGACGCGGGGCAACCCGCTGGCGCTGATCGAGTTGCCCAGGGAGCTCACCCTGGCCGAACTGGCCGGCGGGTTCGGGCTCCCCGGGGCGCTGCCGCTCGCGGGCAGCATTGAAGAGAGCTTCCGGCGGCGGGTTGGCGCGCTTCCTGAGCAGACCAGGCGGCTGTTGCTGCTCGCGGCGGCCGACCCGACCGGTGACCCGGCGCTGGTGTGGCGGGGGGCAGCGCTGCTCGGGATCGAGGCCAGCGCCGCGGCGCCGGCCGCCGACGCCGACCTCGCCGAGTTCGGCACCCGGGTGCGGTTCCGTCATCCGCTGGCCCGGTCGGTGGCCTACCGGTCGGCGTCCGTGCAGCAGCGCCAGCAGGCGCACCGGGCGCTGGGCGAGGTCACCGACCCGCAGCTCGATCCGGACCGGCGGGCCTGGCACCGGGCGCAGGCAGCGGCCGGGCCGGACGAGGACGTCGCCGCCGAACTGGAACGCTGCGCTGCCCGGGCGCAGGAACGCGGCGGCCTGACCGCGACGGCCGCGTTCTTGAAGCAGGCGGCCACGCTGACCCTCGACCCGGCGCTGCGCGCCGGGCGGGCGCTGGCCGCGGCGCAGGCCAAGATCCAGGCGGGCGTCTTCGACGTGGCGCGGGACCTGCTGACGATGGCCGAAGCCGGACCGCTCAGCGACCTCCAGCAGGCAAACGTCGACGTGATGCGGGCCCAGCTCGCGTTCATCACCAGCCGCGGCGGCGACGCCCCGGCACTGCTGCTGAAGGCGGCCAGGCGGCTCGAGGTCATCGACCCGGAGCTTTCCCGCGCCACCTACCTGGACGCGCTGCTGGCCGCCATCTTCGCCGGCCCCCTGGCCAGCCCCGGCGGTGATGTCCTGGAGGTGGCTGCGGCCGCAAGCGCGGCACCTCCGCCGGAGCACCCCCAACGCGCCACCGATCTCCTTCTCGACGGCACGGCGACGGGCCTGCATGTCGGATACGCGGCCGGAGTTCCGCTGCTGCGCCGGGCCCTGGCCGCCTTCGGTTCCGGTATGTCCGCCGAAGAAGAGCTGCGCCGGATGTACCTAGCGTGCATTACGGCCATGCGAGTCTGGGATGACGGCCGCTGGGAGTCACTTTCTGCCCGGTATGTCCAGCTCGCGCGCGAGCGTGGCGCGCTCAGTGAGCTCCCGCTCGCGCTTACCGCACGCGCCTACATCCTCCTGTTCTCCGGCGATCTGACCGCTGCGGCGTCGGTAACGGAGGAGCTTCAGGCGGTCACCGAGGCGACCTGGAGTGCGCTCGCACCCTACGGCGCCATGGGTCTGGCCGCGCTGCGCGGCGACGAGCATGGGGCATCCGCCCTGATCGAGGCCACCATCAAGGACGTGACCCGGCGCGGGGAGGGAATCGGGATCACCTTCGCCGAGCTGGCCAACGCCACGCTGAACAACGGCCTGGGCCATTACGACAAGGCCGCAGCCGCAGGCCAGCGGGCTACCGCCTACGGCAAGGATCTCGCCTGCCTTTGCTGGGCCCTGGTCGAGCTGATCGAGGCCGCCGCGCGTTGCGGGATGACCGAAACGGCCACCGGGGCCTACCGCCAGCTCACCGAGATGGCCAGTGCCACCGGCACCGACTGGGCGCTGGGCGCCCAGGCGCGGTCGTGCGCGCTGCTGAGCGAGGGCGAGGCGGCCGAGCGCCTATACCGCGAATCGATCGCCCGGCTGGGCAAGACCCGGCTCCGCGTCGATCTCGCCCGCGCCCATCTCCTCTACGGCGAATGGCTGCGCCGGGAACGCCGCCGCCTGGACGCCCGGGAACAGCTGCGCACCGCGCACGGCATGCTCGAGGCGATGGGCGTCGCCGCGTTCGCCGCACGAGCCCAGCGTGAGCTGCAGGCGACCGGCGCGACCACCGGCAAGCGCCCACGCCCCGCCCGGCACGCGGAACTGACAGCTCAGGAGGCGCAGATCGCCCAGCTGGCCCGCGACGGGCTGTCGAACCCGGAGATCGGCACCCGCCTGTTCATCAGCGCGCACACCGTCCAGTACCACCTGCGCAAGATCTTCCCCAAGCTCGGCATCACCTCGCGCAGCCAGCTGGGCAGCGTCTTGCCCCACCGCCCGGCCACCGTCCAGCGCCCCCGGTAACCGCGGCGGCGTGGCCGCTTCACTTCAGGCCGGTGCCGGCCACGCCTTCGACGATCTGCCGCTGCCCGAGCAGGAACACCAGGACCAGCGGCAGCGCACCGAGCACCGCCGAAGCCATCTGCAGGGCGAAGACGATGCCGACCCCGGACACAACGGTGCCCAGCCCGGCCGGGATCGTCATCATCGTGGGGCTGGTCGCGGCGAGGAACGGCCACAGGAAGTTGTTCCAGGTCCAGACGAAGGTGAAGATCGAGACCGCAGCGATGGCGGGGCGGGCGAGCGGCAGTGCGATCCGCCGGTAGCTGACCCACCAGCTCGCGCCGTCCACCCTGGCGGCCTGCTCGAGCGAGACCGGCACGCCGTCGAAGAACTTCTTGAAGATGAACACCGCTATCGGCGCCGGGACCTGCGGCAGCATCAGCGCCCAGTAGGTGTTGATCAGGTGGGCCACCTGGAACTCGCGGAACAGCGGCACGATGAGCGCCTGCGGCGGGATCATGATCCCGGCCAGGATGACCGCGTAGATGAACGCCTTTCCGCGGAACTGCCGCCGCGACAGCGCATACCCGGCCATGCTCGCGGTGATCACGGTCAGCACCGTCACGAGGATGGAGACGACCGCGGAGTTGATGTACCAGCGGCCCAGGGTGGTGGCGGAGAACACGGCGCTGTACGAGGAGAACGTGAAGTGCGGGATGTTCCACGTCGCCGGGATGATGATCGTCGCGTTCTCGCTCTTGAACGACGTGTCGAGCGTCCAGGCGATCGGGATCAGCCAGACCAGCGCCAGCGCGATGACCACTCCGGTCACCGCCCGCCCGAACAGCAGGGACCGCCAGTCCTGCCTGGCCCGGGCGCGGGCGGACCGGGAGCGTCCGGCCCGCGCCCGTGCTGTGCTCTGTTCCGGCACGCTGGCAGCCACGGCTCAGACTCCCCTCTCCTGCGTCCGGACCAGGGCCAGCCAGAGGAACGAGATCACCAGGATGACCACGAACAGGACGAGCGAGGCGGCGGACGCGTAGCCGACCCGCTGGCTGGTGAACCCGGTGTCGTAGATGTACTCGATGGCGGTGCGGGTGGCGTAGTTAGGCCCGCCCGCGGTCATCAGGTACACCTGGTCGAAGATCTTGAGTGAGGCGATCACCTGCAGGACGGTGACCAGGGTGGTGGTCCGGCCGAGCATCGGCAGCGTGATGCGCCACGTCTGCTTCCACCGGCTGGCGCCATCCAGCGCCGCGGCCTCGTACAGGTCGCGGGAGATGTCCTGAAGGCCGGCCAGGTACAGCACGAAGTTGAACCCGATCGTCCACCACACGGTGACGATGACGATCGAGTACATGGCCAGGTTGGGTGCCGACAGCCAGCCGGGGGCGCCCAGCCCGAGCAGGCTGAAGAAGCCGTCGACCAGCCCGAAACCAGGCTGGTACAGCCACACCCAGACCAGCGCGATGACCGCCGACGGCAGGATGTAGGGCAGGAAGAACGCCAGGCGGAAGAACCACTGGCCATGCTTGAACCGGTTCACCACGATCGCGAAGAACAGCGGCAGTATCACCAGCGGCGGGGTGCTGACCAGGGTGAAGAAGATGGTGTGCCACATCGCCTGCCAGAACCGGCTGTCGGCGAACAGGTTCGCGTAGTTCTGCACGCCGGCGAAGCTGCCCAGGCCGGGCAGGACGAGGCTGGTGTTGAAGAAGCTCATCACGATGGCGTAAACCAGCGGGCCGATGAGGAACAGGACGTAGAACAGCAGGAACGGCGCGACCAGGGCGAAGTTGCCCCAGTCACGGTGTTCGCGCACCCGGCGCGTCCTGCCGCGCACCGCCGCTGCCGGGGCGGTGACCGCCGGGGCCGTCATACCGGCACCGTCTCCTTGGCCAGGGCCTCGAACGACTGCCGCATCTGCTGGTAGGCGGCGGCCGGTTCGAGGCTGCCCAGCATGACGGTCCCGATCGGGCCGCCGGCGTAGTTCTCCATGTCCGACCCGGAGCCGCTGTACCACGCGGGCGGATCGTAGACCACCTGGTCAGCGACGGACTCGTAGTTGGACTGCGGTTTGAGCCTGCGGTAAGCGGCCGACCCGCGGACCGGCAGCCAGGCCGGGATGTGGCCGCCCTCCGCCCAGGTGAGGCTCTGCCCGAGCAAGGACCGGATCATGGTCAGCGCCATGGACAGCCGCTGCGGATCGTCCGACGGCTGCCGCGGGATGACGAAGGTGTGCGAGTCGGCCTGGGCCGCGCCGCTGCCGAACAGCGCCGGGAACCGCTGCATGCTGAACGGCAGCTTGGCCGCCTGGAACACCGCCACGTTCCACTCCCCTTCCCAGTACATCCCGGCCTGCCCGGCCTGGAACAGCGCGACGCCGCCGCCGGCGTCGGTGTTCGCGTTCATCAGGCCCTCGGTGGCCAACTGGTGGATGAAGCTGAGCGTCCTGGTCGCGAGGTCCTGGTCGAGGACGATGCGCTTGCCGTTGTCGGCGAGGACCTTGCCGCCGGCCTGGCTGTAGAGCGTGTAGAACAGCCGCCACGCCGTCGCCGGGTCGTTCACCTGGTCGCAGACCACCGGCGTGACCCCGGTCTTCTTCAGCTTGCGCAGCACGGTGAGCATGGCCGCCGCGCCGTTGACCGGCGGCAGCTGCCCGGAGCTGTCGAGCAGGCCCGCCTTCTTGCACAGCGCCGTGTTGTAGTACTGCACGAACGGGTGCGTGTCCAGCGGGATCGCCAGCTGCTGGCCGCCGAACCGGGCCCTGGAGAAAGCCAGCGGGGTGAAGTCCTGTGGCCGCATCCCGTGCGCGGCGAGCTGGCCCAGGCTTATCGGCGTGAGCAGCCCCGGCGGCCCGAACTCGTGGATCCGGCTGAGGTGCATGATGGCCACGTCGGGCGGGCTGCCGGAGCGGATGGCCATGGCCAGCTTGGTGTAGTACGGGTTTCCCCACTGCAGGATCGTGGACTGCAGGGTGATGCCCGGGTGGGTCCTGGTGTAGGCGGCTTCCATCTCCTCCATGTGGGCCCCGTCGCCGCCGCTGAGCAGGTTCCAGTAGACCAGCGTGGTCTTGGTCACCCCGGCGTCCGAGCCGGTGAAGCCGGAGCCGAATCCGTAGGTTCCCGCGCAGCCGGCCGTGGCCAGGCCGGCCCCGGCCGCGGCCGCGGTGGCGAGGAAGCCGCGGCGGGTGACCGGGCCGGGCCCGGGGGCTGGCGTGCGCGGCGGGAGGTTAGCTTTCATGCCAGATCCACCTCGAGGACGGTGAACGAATGCGGCGGGAAGGTGACATCGAGGTGCCCGCCGTGCACCTCCTTACGCGCGCTGCGGACATCGACGCGGTGCGGGTCGGCGAACGTGTTCGCCGCGTGGGGGTCATCCCCGTTGACCTCGTGGGTGGCGAGCCCAGCCGCCGTGCCCCCGTGCAGCTGGATGCGCGCGGTGATCTCCCGGCGCGGTTCCCTGTTGACCACCGAGATGGTCAGCCGCCGGGCTCCGGCATCGCGCGACGCGGCGACGTCGAGCAGCTGGAACGGGCCGAGATCGGCCACCCGGTGCGACCAGCGCTGCCCGGCGCGGTCGGTGTGGTCGTGGGTGCCCGAGTCGGTGAACGTGTCCACGGCTACCTCGTGGGTGGCGCCGGCCATCAGCCGGAACGGGTGGTAGATCGTCTGCAGGAACAGGCCGTCGGGTGACGTGATGATCGGGGCGATCACGTTGACGAGCTGGGCCAGGTTGGCCATCCGCACGGTCTGGCACCGGCGCACGAAGATGTTCAGGTAGGTCGCGACGGCCAGCGCGTCGGCCAGGTTGTAACTCTCCTCCAGCTGCCCGTCGTCCGTGCGGCACCACACGTTCCACTCGTCGTAGGCGACACCGATCTCGTGCTGTATCCGCTGCAGGTAACGCGCCCGGCCGATCAGTGCGGCCGACACCGAGAGCGCGCGCTCGGCGAAATGTGGCGCGAGCACGTTGGACCAGTAGTCCGCCGCCCCGGTGTAGAGGTGGATGCTGTGCAGCCCGACGAACGGCGCCAGGCCGTCAATGACAATGCGGTCCCACTCGTCCACGCCCGTCTGGCCGCAGCTGACCAGGCAGATATCCGGGTCGAGCCGCTTGAGGGCCTTGGCCCACTGGCGGGCGTGCGTCACGTAATCGGCCGCGGTCCGCTGCCCGATCTGCCAGTCGCCGTACATCTCGTTGCCGAGCCCCCAGTAGCGGACCCGGTAAGGCTCGGCGTGACCGTTGCCGCGCCGCCGGCCGGCCCAGTACGTGTCACCGGTGCCGTTGCAGTACTCCACCCAGGCCAGCGCCTCGTCAAGCGTTCCCGTGCCCATGTTGAGGCAGAGCACAGGCTCGGTGCCCGCGGCTGCGCACCAGGCCAGGAACTCGTCGGTGCCGAACCGGTTCGGCTCCTCGGCCTGCCAGGCCAGTTCGGGCCGCCGGGGCCGGCCCGCCACCGGGCCGATGCCGTCCGTCCAGTGGTAGCCGGACACGAAGTTGCCACCCGGCCAGCGCACCGTGCTGACGCCGAGGTCGCGGGTGGCGGCCAGCACGTCCGTGCGGAATCCGGCGCCATCGGACAGGCCGGAACCCTCGTCCAGCAGGCCGCCGTAGATGCAGCGGCCGAGGTGCTCGGTGAAGCTGCCGAAGATCCGGCGGTCCACCGTGCCGAGCGGCCGGTCCAGGAGCACGTCGATGCGGGGCAACGCGCAATCACTCCTCTCAGGGAGTGATGATTGTGTTACCCAAAGCGCATTATTTAAACGTTTCAGGACAAAGGCGAAGATCGTGATCCTGTTTCCGCCGCCGGGACGGTGTTAGCCGGCCGCGGCCAGGATGCGGGCGGTGACCCGTTCGTTGGAATCCACCGTCTGCGGCAGGCTGGCCGCGCCCGCGCCGCCGTTCTCCCAGGCCGGCGAGGTCCAGAAGCCGAAGTCCAGCAGGCCGATGACCCGCGGGCTGGCCACCGCCAGGTCGTAGTAGTCCCATTGCAGCGCGGCGATATCGGCGTCGGTCTCGTGCCCGCTGAGGCCGCGCACGTCGACAGCGGCGCGTCCTTGGCCGATCTGGTCTATGCCGGCCGGGATGGTCAGCGACGGCATGATCTCCTGCCCCCGCGGCGTAGTAGCCGTATTGACGTCCTCCCTGGCCTGAAGGCGCGGGGATCCTCCTGCGCGGCTCATGCCGCGCTCCGGTGGGTTCCTGTTTCACCAGGACGTGCCGGGCCTGAGCCAGGTCTTACCGTCCCTCCGCAGGCATTTAGAGTCCCGGCGCGTCCCGCCGTGACTATGTTCCTGGCCGCGTTCACGTCCCGGTCGTGGACGGCGCCGCACCCGCCGCAGGTCCAGGTGCGCACGCTGAGCGGCTTCGGGCTGTCCTTTGCCCCGCAGGCTGACCACACCTGGCTGGTGGGCTCGAACCGGCCAATCTTGGCAAACTGCCGCCCGTACAGGCGGGCCTTGTACTCCAGCATCTCGGTGAACGCTGACCATCCCGCGTCGTGCACGGACTTGGCCAGCCTCGTACGCCCCAGACCGGCCACGCACAGGTCCTCCACGTACACCGCTTGGTTTTCGCGGATGATCCGGGTGGACCCCTTGTGCAGCCAGTCCCGGCGGCTATCGGCCACCTGAGCGTGCACTCGCGCGACCCTGACCCGGGCCTTAGCCCGATTGCCGCTGCCGGCCGCCTTGCGCGACAGCGCCTGCTGGGCCCTGCGGAGCTTGCGCTCCGCGCGGCGCAGAAATCTGGGGCTGGCGATCT
>DASYAV010000105.1:0-76993 GCA_036501145.1 Streptosporangiaceae bacterium
GTGGTGATCGTCAGCGTTACTGACGATCACCACCACTGAGAGTCATATTTACCGGGCCAGCGGAGGACGGCAGATGACTACACCCGAGCGCCGGGTCAGTTTCGGCGTCAAGACGAGCCAGATCGGCCTGACCTACGACGACATCCTCAGCACCTGGCGGCAGGCCGAAGCCATGGACGTGTTCGAGCACGCCTGGCTGTGGGATCACATGGTGCCGCTGCGCGGCGACGCCCGGGCCGCGGCGCTGGAGGCCTGGACGCTGCTGGCGGCCCTGGCGGCACAGACCAGCCGGCTCCGGCTCGGCGTCATGGTCACCAGCAACCGGCTCAGGTCGCCGACGCTGCTGGCCAAGATGGCGGCGACGGTCGATGCCGTGGCGGGCGGACGGCTCGACTTCGGCATCGGCGCCGGAGGCAGCCGGGTCTCCGGGCCGGGCCCGGGCAGCCGGGCATTCGGCGAGAACCCGGCCAGCCGCGAGTTCGAGGCATACGGCGTGCCGGTGGTTTCCGCGGGCGAAGCGATCCGGGATCTCGGCCAGTCCCTGCAGATCATCCGCCGGATGTGGACCGAGACCGAGCCGTTCGACTTCGACGGCCCCTCGATCCGGCTTCGCGGCGCGGTCTGCGAGCCCAAGCCGGTGCAGCGGCCCCATCCGCCGATCGTGATCGGTGCCTGGGGTGACCGGGCCCTGCGCGTGGTGGCCGAGCACGCCGACATCTGGAACTTCCCGTGGCCGTCGGTCGAGGAGTTCCGCCGCAAGAGCCAGCACCTGGACCGGTGCTGCGAGGAAATCGGCCGCCCGCCGGGTGTTATCGAGCGCTCAGCCCAGCTCATCATCCGGGCTGACGACCCCGCCGAGCCAGCGGCCAGCCGTGCCCTGCTCAGCGAGCTCAGCGACGCCGGCGTCAGTCATTTCGTGCTGAGCCCGGTCCTCGGCGGCCGGCCACTGGAATGGCTCGCCGACGAGGTCGTCGGGCCCATCCTCACCACAACCGGCGTGTGAGCTCAACGACGGGCCGGACATGCAGACGCCCGGACCACTGCTGGTCCGGGCGTGCGAGTGCGAAGCTTGTCACGGGGGGACGTTGCTCACCTCCAACAATGCTCAGGGTTCACACTGAGCACTCTTGGAGGTGGCGGGAATCGAACCCGCGTCCTTCAGTTCCTTACCAGGGCTTCTCCGGGCGCAGCCTGCTCTGCTTTTCTCAGCCCCGGCGTTCATGCAGGCGAGTCGCCGACGGGCTCAGTCGCTGTTTACTGTCCTAGCCAGCCCCGCGACCGGGCTGGTTAGTTGAGCCTCCTAGCTGATGCCAGGATCCGGGCCGGAGGCGGTCCCGGTCTGACAGATCTCAGAACTCGAGGTCAGGCCGCGAGAGCGAGATCAGTGCGCGTTGAATTGGCACTTGTGATTTGCGGTCACGGGATTAACGAGGTCGTCACCGCAACCCTCGGCCCGCTTCCCCTGGCTCGACAACCGAAGTCGAAGCCTGTCACCCCCTATTGAGTTGTCCAGCGACGGCGACCCGCGTGGCAGGTTCCGGCGCCGCATTGAACGTTACATGGACAACGCCCAACGGCCAACCCAGATTCCCGGCCCCGACCCGCTCCGCACCGGTCCTTCCGCCCGGCGGAACCACGGCGCCAGGCTCGCCAGCCCACATAGCACGCAGACTGGTGGGACAAACTGGAATAAACCGGGCGCAGATCCAGCCACTTTGCATGCCAAGTGAAAACGATCACGATGAGTGGGCGAGGCGCCGGGGAGAGGGCGTGCGGGTGCGGTCCGGTGAGGGACCAAGGGCGGGGGTGCTGGGTGATGAGAAACCCCCGTGGGCGCTGGCGGTGGCCGAAGTGCGCCCACGGGGGCTGACCGGCAGGGTCGGGGCCGGTCCAATGCCCGGGCTTCCCCCGAGATGAAGCCCGGTTCTCATCACGGCGACTGGGCCGCAACCCCCCAGGCGGCACCCAGTCACACGTAAAGACGCCGGAGCGCATCCGAAAGGTTGCTCTGCGTAGCCAGAATTCAGGTAACGGTTACATCACGGAGCCGGCAGCCGCCGCAACCGCCGGGCAAACGGGGACTCAAGCGAGCAATCGGGACGCCGGGGCCAGCGGTTGCGGGGGTTGGAGAGGAACGGCAGCGCGGGGTCAGCGGCTGAGGAGGGAGGCGGGGAGGGTGCGGAGGAACTGGGCGGCCAGCGGGGCCGCCGATCCTGGGCCCTTGCCGACCTCGAGCACGGCGAAGGCGACGCCGCCGCGGTAGCCGACGAACCACCAGGCCTGCAGGCCGTGCCTGGCTGCCGTCGTCTGCCCGGCCTGCCCGCTCTGCCGCGACGACCCTGACGCCGAGGAACCCGAGGTGCCCGATGAACCCGAGGAACCCGCCGACTCCCGGTCGATGCTGGGCAGCGCCTGGCCGACCTTGCCGGACTCGGTCTCGCTGAACGGCGCCTGGCCGGTCTGGCCGTAGACCGGTGCGCCCGGCAGGTTGGCCTCGCGCGCGTCGCCGGACCGGACGGTGCCGCGCATCAGGCCGCGCAGCGCGGTCATCACCTGCTGGGTGAGCAGCGACTTGCCGCCACCCCTGGCGGTCACGGACGACCCGGAGGCCGCCGGGTCCGGGCTGAGCACCAGCGAGGGATCGTGCCACTCCCCCGAGTCGACCTGGGCCGCGATCAGCGCCATGCTCAGCGGGCTCACCTGGACGTTCCCGGCACCCATGGCGTCGCCGGCCAGGTCGGCGTCCGAAGCCGGGGTGCTCATCGAGCCGGCGAACGTGGTCAGCGGCAGCTGCCAGGACGAGCCCAGCCCGAAGCCGGTCGCCGCGGCGGCCAGCCCGGACGCGCTGAGCCGCCGGGACAGCCCGGCGAACGCGGTGCCGCAGCCCTCGGCGAAGTCCCCGCTGAACGTGGACCGCGACCTGGCCGGGTGGCCCGGCGGGTCGTTGGTGAACGTCTTGCCGCCCACGTCGCTGGCGGAGGTGCAGGGCACCGGGTCACCGGCGGCCAGCCCGGTACCGAGCAGCGCCGCACTGGACACGATGGTGAACGCCTGCCCCGGGGAGTAACGGCCGTCCAGCGGGCTGGGCTGCTGCACGCCGTGGCCGCCCTGGCTGGCCACGGCGAGAATCTGGCCGCTGGAGGCCTTCAGGGCCACGATCGCCGCCGCGTGCGACGTGCTGGCGAGGGCGTCGTTGGCCGCCGCCTGGGTAGGCGAGCTGAGCGTGGTGCGCACCGGCCGTGGGCCGGGGCCGGACCACTTGCGCAGCACCGAGACCACGTGGCCGGCGCCGTTCTCGACGACCACCTCGGTCGCCGGGGAGCCCACCAGCCTGCGCTGGTAGTACTGCTGCAGCCCGGACGTGCCGACGGTGTCGCCGGGCTGGTAGGCGACGCCGTCGGTGCGGAAGGTCGGTGCGACCTCCGAGCCGACCGTGCCGACCACGTCGGTCGCGATGCTGTCGAACAGCCGCCGCTTGGCCTGGTGGATGACCAGGCCGGGCACGGCGCGCAGCTGGCGGCGGAGCCGCTGGTAGCTGGCCGGGTCGAGGGTCACCAGCGGGACGAACTTGCGCCCCGGCCCGCCCTGGATGTACGCGTGCAGCTGGGCCGGGTTCAGCCCGGTGGCCCGGCCGAGCGCCTGGGCGGTGGCCAGGGCATTGTCCAGCTTGGACGGCACCACGCCGGCCACGTAGGTGCCTGCCAGCCGCTGCAGCGGCTGGCCGGCGGAGTCCAGCACCTGCGCCCGCGGCGGCAACGCGGTCCGCACAGCCAGCCGGGTGCCCGCCCGCAGGCCGGGGTTGATGTCGCTGAGGCTCCACTGGATCTTCCAGCCGTGCGCCGTCCAGTGCAGCGGGAACGCGCCACCGTAGTCCCACGCGGAGCCGTCCTGGCCGAGGTCCACCGAGGCGGTGAACCGGGCCAGCGCGGTCTGCCCGTGCTGGCTGATCGTGCCCATGTTGAGGTAGAGCGCGGCCGCGTCGAGCTGGTTGTAGGCGGTCCGCAGGTCGGTGGCGACGGTCTGCGGGTTGCCCGTCGTGTACTGGGCCGCCTTGGCGTACTGCCCGTACTCCCAGGCCAGCAGGAAGGACTGCACGGTCGGCTCGGCGGAGGTGTCGGGTGGCCGGCCGTCGCTGATGCCGACCCCGACGACCACGGCCACCAGCACCAGCACGGCCAGCCGCACCAGGTGCCAACGGGAGATGATGCCCCGCCGGCCCGGTGCGTCGGCGGGCACCACGGCGGGCGCGGGAACCGTCTCCCGGGTCCGCGAAGCAGGGGCGCCAGCCGCGGCGCTGGGCGTGCCGGGATCAGCCGGGGTGCTGGGCCGGCCTCGGGCCGGCCGCCAGGACGGGCGCCAGCGCGAGCGGGGTTGGGCGCCAGACCTATCGTCGGACGGGGACATGACTGTCTTCCCAGTCATCTTCGCCGGCGGAGCGCACGGTCCACCTCCCTGGCCGCATCCCGCTGCGCCAGATCCTGACGCTTGTCGTACGCCCGCTTGCCCCGAGCAAGTGCCAGCTCGACCTTCGCCCTGCCGCCGCTGAAGTACAGCGACAGCGGGACGATGGTGAATCCCCGCTCGGCTACCTCACTGGCAAGCCGGTCAATCTCTTTACGGTGCAGCAGCAGCTTACGCGTCCGACGCGGCGCATGGTTGTTCCACGTGCCCTGCGTGTATTCCGGGATGTGCAGCCCGTGCAGCCAAATCTCGCCGTCGGTGACCTGAGCGAAGGCCTCGCTGAGCGACGCCCGGCCAGCCCGCAGCGACTTCACCTCGGTGCCGGTCAGCACCAGGCCGGCCTCCACGGTGTCTTCGATGTGGTAGTCGTGCCTGGCCCGCCGGTTGCGGGCGACGACGAGTTCGCGTTGTTCCTTGGCCATGACCGACAAGTCTCGCCGCTCACACTCGCAGGTAGCGGCGCAGGGTCAGGAACGACGTCACGCCACACAGCACCACGCCGACGGCCATCGTGATGAGGATCACCTCGATCAGGTCGCCCAGGCTGAGCTTCACGTTGAAGGTGAAGTACTCCTGCAGCTTGTCCATGCCCAGGGTTTTCACCGCGACGAGCAGCCCGCCGGCGATCAGCCAGCCGAACAGGCCGGCGATCACCCCCTCGACCAGGAACGGCAGCTGGATGTAGAAGTTCGACGCGCCGACCAGGCGCATGATGCTGGTCTCCCGGCGCCGGTTGAACGCCGACAGCCGGATCGTGTTGGCCACCAGCAGCGCGGCCGCCACGATCAGGATGATGGCGATGATCACCACGGCGGTCCGCGCGCCGTCGAGCAGCGTGTAGAAGTTGTTCAGGATGGACCGGTCGTCCACGATGTCGTCCACGCCGGGCCGGCCCGACACGGTGTCCGCGACTGCGCTGAAGTCGGTGGACGGGTTCTTCAGCTTGACCTCGAACGACGGCGGGATGTCGCCCTCGCTGATCGTGCTGACGAACTGCGGGTCCTGGGAAAAATCGTGCTTGAAGTTGTTGTACGCCTGCGCCTGCGACTGGTAGTAGACCCGCTCGACCTGCGGCAGGCTGCTCAGGTCGGACCGGATCGAGGACAGCTCGCTGGAGGTGACCGGGCCGTTCTGCCGGCACTGGGTGCTGACGCTGTTGTTCGTGCACAGGTAGATCGAGATCTCGACCTTGCCCTGCCAGTAAGTCCTGGTGTTGTTCACCTGCTTGACGAACAGCAGGCCGGTGCCGAGCAGGGACAGGCTGATGGCGACAACCACGACGAGTGCGATCGTCATCGTCAGGTTGCGCCGCAACCCTGTCCATACCTCGGAAAAGACGAACTGTGCGCGCATTACCGCTGTCCCTCGGTAGTCCTGGCGGCCCTATGCCCAGGCCGCGGTGCAGTCAGCCTGATCAGTACGCCTGGCCGTAGACCCCGCGTGACTGGTCCCGCACCACCTTGCCGAACTCGAGCTCCACCACGCGCTTGCGCATGGAGTCCACGATCGCCGCGTCGTGGGTGGCCATCACCACCGTGGTGCCGGTCCGGTTGATCCGGTCCAGCACCTTCATGATGCCGATGGACGTTGCCGGGTCGATGTTTCCTGTCGGCTCGTCGGCCAGCAGGATCATCGGCCGGTTGACGAACGCCCGGGCCATCGCCACCCGCTGCTGCTCGCCACCGGACAGCTCGTCGGGCATCCGGGCGTGCTTGCCCTCCAGCCCGACGAGGTCGATCACCTCCGGAACGACCTTGCGGATGAACCGGCGGGGCTTGCCGATGACCTCCAGCGCGAACGCCACGTTGTGGTAGACGTTCTTGTTCGGCAGCAGCCGGAAGTCCTGGAAGACACAGCCGATCCGGCGGCGCAGCATCGGCACGCGCCAGTTGGTCAGCCGGGCCAGATCCTTGCCTGCCACGTGAATCCGGCCCCCGGTGGGCCGCTCCTCCTTGAGCACCAGCCGCAGGAACGTCGACTTACCGGACCCGGACGGGCCAACGAGGAAGATGAACTCGCCCTTCTCGACGTCGATGTTGACGTTCTCCAGAGCGGGGCGGTTCTGGTTCTGGTACGCCTTGCTGACGTTCTCGAAGTGGATCACAGGTTCATCACACGCGATCGGTAAGATAGGGGATCCCTGGGTTGGCCACGGGACAGTCTAGGGGGGAAACTGGCGTAGAAGGTCCAACATCGCTGAAGTGACCGGACGCCAGCCGGCCAGGAGGAACGCTGATGAGCTGCGAACACCTGATCTGCGCGCGCTGTGCCGGGCCGGTCTCCGAGGGGCGCTGCCCGGCGTGCAGGCACGCCAGGGGGGAGATTCACCACTCCCACCAGTCCCGGTTCGGACTCCCGCTGCTGCTCCTGCTAGCCCTCGTCGCGCTGGTCCTGATACTCACCCTGCACTTGCATTAAGCGAGGCAGGGATCGCCGCCACGGTCCTGGCCGTGGCTTTAATTCTGCGACTGGATTTCCTGCTGGCGGAGCCAGCGGATCTCGGCCTCGACGAACTCGTCGATCTCGCCGTCCAGAATGCCCGTCGTGTTGCTGGTCTCGACGCCGGTCCTGACGTCCTTGACGCTCTGGTAGGGGTACAGCACGTAGTTGCGGATCTGGGTGCCCCAGCTGCTGGTGGTCCGGCCGCGCAGCCCGGCTAGCGTCTCCGCCTCCTCCTGCCGCTTGCGCTCCAGCAGCTTGGCCTGCAGCACCGACATCGCGGTCGCCTTGTTCTGCAGCTGGCTGCGCTCGTTCTGGCAGGACACCACGATGCCGGTGGGAATGTGGGTGATCCGCACCGCCGAGTCGGTGGTGTTCACGCCCTGGCCGCCGGGGCCGCTGGACCGGTAGACGTCGACCCGGATCTCGTCGTCATTGATCTCGATGTGGTCGGCGCTCTGCACCACCGGCACCACGTCCACGCCGGCGAACGAGGTCTGCCTGCGGCCCTGGTTGTCGTACTTGGAGATGCGCACCATCCGGTGGGTGCCGTGCTCGCCGCGCAGCGTGCCGTAGGCGTACGGGGCCTTGACCGCGAACGTGGCCGACTTGATGCCGGCCTCCTCCGCGTAGGAGGTGTCGTAGATCTCGGTCGGGTAGCCGTGCCGCTCGGCCCAGCGCAGGTACATCCGCTCGAGGTTCTGCGCGAAGTCGGCCGCGTCGGCGCCACCCGCCTGCGAGTTGATCGTGATCAGCGCCTCGCGGGCGTCGTACTCACCGTTCAGCAGGGTGCGCACCTCGAGCGAGTTAATCTCCTCACGCAGGGTAGCCAGGTCGCGCATGGCCTCGTCCCTGGTGGGCTCGTCGTTCTCCTGGGCGGCCAGCTCGAACATCACCTGGGTGTCGTCCAGCTTGCTGCGCAGGCCCTCGATCCGGCTCACCTCGCCTTCGAGGTAGGACAGCCTGCGGGTGACCGCCTGGGCGTTCTCGGTGTCTTCCCAGAGGTTGGGGCTGGAGGCCGTTTCGCGCAGGCCATCTGCTTCCCGGCGCATTTCGTCCAGGTCGAGGACGACCTCCACACCGGTCAGCTTCGAGGAGAGTTCCTTGATCTCCTCGGCGGGGTCGATCGCTGCCATGCTGAAAGCCTACGCGAGCGGCGGCGGGCTTGAGGTCCGGCGCCGATACGCAACGTAATGGTTACGCTAACTCCGGCAACGAGCTGCCCTGGACGAGGGCACGGATGGCCCGCACCGCCACCGACAGCGTGGCCATGGTGAACCGGTCGCTCTCCCAGATCTCGGTGAGCGTCTGGCCGGCCCTGGCTACCGCCGCCTCGTTACGCTCCGCCCACCGGGCGAGCCGTTCCTCCGGGCTGCCGCCGCCGGCCACCTGGAGCACGTCGCTGGCCAGTGCCGCGTGCGCGGCGTACAGGTCGTCGCGCAGCGCCGAGCGGGCCGCGGTGTTCCACCGGTCGTCGCGGGGCAGCGCGGTGATCCGGTCACGGAGCTGGGTGATCTGCAGCCGGTCGGCCAGGTCGAAGTAGACCTCGGCGGTCTCCTCCACGTCCCGGCCGGCCGCCATGGCGATCTGCACGATGTCGAACGCGGAGTAAGCGGGCACCATCGCGGCCACCCGGTCGGCCAGCCTGGCCGGCACCCCGCCGGCGATGTACTCCTCCCGCCGTGCCATGAAACCTTCCAGGTCCGAGCCGGTGAGCAGCTTGGGCAGGCCGGACCCGACGGCGAGCACGCCGTCGGCGAAGAAGCCGATGGTGTCGGTGATGCTGAACGGCGACCGCCGGTTGTGCAGCAGCCAGCGGGCCGCCCGCTCGGTGAGCTTGCGCCCCTCGAGCAGCAGCGAGATCTGAGTGCTCACGTCGACCACGCCGTCCAGCCGCTGCACCTGGTCCCAGAACGACGGCATGCCGAAGACTTCCCTGGCCACCAGCCAGGCGCGGGTGATGTCCGGCCCGGACGCCCCGGTCTCCTCGTTCAGCCGGAACCAGAACGTGATGCCGGACCGGTCCACCACGTCGTTGACCACGACGGTGGTGATGATCTCGCGGCGCAGCGGGTGCACGGCCATCTGTTCCCCGTGGCCGTGCCGCAGCGGCTCGGGGAAGTACCGGGTCAGCACGCCCGCCAGGTATGCGTCGTCGGGCAGTTCGGAGTCCAGCACTTCCTTAGCCGCGTCGATCTTGGTGCGGGCGAGCAGCACGGCGAACTCCGGGCTGGTCAGTCCCTCGCCCGCGGCCCGCCGCTCGGCGATCTCCTTGTCGCCGGGCAGCACCTCGAGGCGGCGCCGGAGCTTGCGGTCGCGTTCCAGCTTGCGCAGGTAGCGGGCGTGCACGTGCAGCATCGAGCCGGCCTGGGCACGGGCCGCGGCCAGCACAGTGTTCTGCATGTAGTTGTGCGGCAGCACCAGCGCGGCGACCTCGTCGGTCATCTCGTGCAGCAGTTTGTTGCGCGCCTCCCGGGTCAGCTGGCCGTCGTGGATGCACCGGCCGAGCAGGATCTTGATGTTCACCTCGTGGTCGGAGGTGTCCACGCCCGCGCTGTTGTCGATGAAGTCGGTGTTGATCAGGCCGCCGCCCCGGGCGTACTCGATCCGGCCCGCCTGGGTCAGCCCGAGGTTCCCGCCCTCGCCGACGACCTTGGCCCGCAGTTCCGGCGCGTCGATCCGGATCCCGTCGTTGGACCGGTCACCGGCCGCGGTCTGGGTCTCCGCGGTGGCCTTGACGTAGGTGCCGATGCCGCCGTTCCACAGCAGGTCCACCGGCGCGGCGAGCAGCGCCGAGATGAGCTGGCCCGGGGTGAGCGTGACCACCCCGTCGTCCAGGTCGAGCGCCTGGCGCACCTGTGGCGACACCGGGACCGACTTGGCCGACCTGGGCCACACGCCGCCGCCGGCGGAGATCAGCGAGGTGTCGTAGTCGGCCCAGCTAGAGCGGGGCAGCTCGAACAGCCGCTGCCGCTCGGCGTAGCTGGTCACCGGATCGGGCTCGGGGTCGAGGAAGACGTGCCGGTGGTCGAACGCCCCGACCAGCTTGATCTTGTGCGACAGCAGCATCCCGTTGCCGAACACGTCGCCTGACATGTCGCCGATGCCCACCACGGTGAACTCGTCGGTGTCCACGTCGAGGCCGAGGGTGCGGAAGTGGAAGCGCACCGACTCCCAGGCGCCGCGCGCGGTGATGCCCATCTTCTTGTGGTCGTAACCCTGCGAGCCGCCGGAGGCGAACGCGTCGTCCAGCCAGAAGCCGTACTGGGCGGAGATCTCGTTGGCCACGTCGGAGAACGTGGCGGTGCCCTTGTCCGCCGCGACCACCAGGTACGGGTCGTCGCCGTCGTGCCGGACCACGTCCGGCGGCGGCACCACCTCCTGGCCGGCCAGGTTGTCGGTGATGTCGAGCATGGCGCTGATGAACATCCGGTAGCAGGCCAGGCCCTCGTCGGCGTAGGCGGCCCGGTCGGACGGGTCGGGCAGCTGCTTGCAGACGAAGGCGCCCTTGGAGCCGGCCGGCACGATGACGGAGTTCTTCACGTCCTGCGCCTTGACCAGGCCGAGCACCTCGGTGCGGAAGTCCTCCTCCCGGTCCGACCAGCGGATGCCGCCCCTGGCCACCCGGCCGAACCGCAGGTGGATCGCCTCGAACCGGGGCGAGTAGGCGAACAGCTCGAATTGCGGCCGTGGCGCCGGCAGATCGGGCACCTGCCCCGGGTCGAGCTTGAGCACCAGGTAGGGCGCGCGCCCCCCGCCCGCCGGACCGCCGCCCGCCTGGTAGTAGTTGGTCCGCAGGGTGGCCTTGATGAGCGCCAGGAAGGCGCGCAGGATGCGGTCCTGGTCGAGGCTGGCCACCTCGTCGAGCTCGCCCAGGATCTCCTCGGAGATCGCCTCGCTGCGCTCACCCTGGCCGGCTGTCCGCTGCGGGTCGAACCGCGACTCGAACAACCTGACCAGCAGCCGGGTCAGCGTGACGTTCGAGCGCAGCACCCGCTCGATGTAGTCCTGGCTGAAGGTGACCCCGGCCTGCCGCAGGTAGCGGGCGTAGGCGCGGAGCACGACCGCCTGCCGCCAGCTCAGCGCCGCGGTCAGCACGAGCGAGTTGAAGCCGTCGTCCTCGACCAGGCCGGCCCACAGCGCGAGCAGCGCGTCCTCGAACTCCTGCTTGGCTCCCCCGCTGGGTATGGCCGCCGACCGGCTGCGGACGCCGAAGTCATATATCCAGAACGGCTGCGCCCCGGCCTGGCTGGCAATGAACTCGTACGGGTGCTCATCGACCACCTCGACCCCCATGTGCTGCAGCTGGGGCAGCACCTGGGACAGGGTGATCGGGTCCTGCGCGCGGTAGATCTTCAGCCGCCAGGACTTGGCCGGCAGGCCGGTGCCGGCCGTAGGGTGTCTTTCCGGCCAGGCAGATTCGGCGCTGCCGCCGCGGCTGTCCTCCGCGGCGCGGCCGTGCAGGTGGCCGGTGCTCTGGTAGAGCTCGACCGCCACCGGCTCGCCGCTGACGCGCAGCGCGACGACCCGGCGCAGGTCGGCCAGCGCCTCGGCGGCCGGCACGTCGGCCTTGTAGTTCTCCGGTATCGAGTCGCCGAACCTGGCGGCCAGGGACCGGCCCTCGCGGCCGCCCAGCGCCCGGGTCGCCTCTTCCAGCAGGTCGTCGTCCCAGGACCGGACGGCCGCGGCCAGCCGCTGCTCGAGCCCGGCGGCGTCCACGTCGGGCAGCGGCGTGCCGCGCTGGCCGCGCACCACGACGTGCAGCCGGGCCAGCACGGACTCGCCGACGTTCATGCTGTAGTCCGCGGACACCCCGTTCAGCGCCTTGATCAGGATCTCCTGGGTACGCAGCCGGACCTTGGTGTTCCACCGGTCCCTGGGCAGGTAGAGCAGGCAGGACATGTACCGGCCGTAGGGGTCCTTGCGCATGAACAGCCGGGTCTGCTTGCGCTCCCGCAGCCGCAGCACACCGAGCGCGATCGGGGTGAGCTCGGACACCGAGGTCTGGAACAGCTCCTCGCGCGGGTAGGTCTCCAGGATCTCGGTCAGGTCCTTGCCGTCATGGCTGTCGGCGGCCAGCCCGGCGGCTTCCAGCACGTCGTGCAGCTTCTGCCGGAGCAGCGGGATGCGGGCGATGCTCTCGGCGTAGGCGACGTGCGTGTACAGCCCGAGGAACCGGTACTCCCCCACGACCTCGCCGGAGCTGTCGAACTTCTTCAGCGCCACGTAGTCGAGGTAGCTGGGACGGTGCACAGTGGACCGGGAGTTGGCCTTGGTCAGCACCAGCAGCACCGGCTCCTTGGCCTTGGCCCGCACCTCCGGCGGCAGCGAGGCGAACGCGTCCGAGCCGGGCCTGTCGTGCCGCAGCAGGCCGAGCCCGGTGCCGGGCACCGCGCGCAGCGCCATCCCGCCGTCCCCGTCCACCAGGTCGTATTCGCGGTAGCCGAGGAACGTGAAGTGCCCGTCGGCCAGCCAGCGCAGCAGCGCCTCGGCTTCGGCGGTGTCCACGTCGCCGGCCGCGGTGGGCTGCGGTACCCGCTCGGTGCCGGCCTCCGCCTCGCGCCAGGCCTGGTCGGCGAGCTGGTCGGCCAGCTGGGACGCGGCGGTCTGCATCCGCCGGTGGTCCTCCACCGCCACCCGGACGTCGCCGAGCACGTCACGCAGCCGAGACTCCAGCTTGCCCCGGGACAGGTCGCCGGTGGGCTTGGACACCTCGATGTGGATCCACGATTCGTTGACCTCGTCCACGGCGGTGGACGAGTCCTCCACCGACCCGAGGATCTTGCGCAGCGCGCCGGTGACATCCCTGGTCACGCGCAGCTGCGGGTGCACGATAAGCCCGGTCTCCAGGCCGGCCCGGCCGAGCCCCATGGTCACCGAGTCCACCAGGAATGCCATGTCGTCGGTGACGATGTCCACGACCGCACGGTCGGTGTCGAAGGCGGCATGGTCGTGGCTGGGCGCGGGTTCGGGATCTTCCGGGTAGCGCACGCTGACCAGGGCGCGGCCCTGCGGCCGGTGCGCACCGAGCCTGGCGTGCTCGACCGCCACCGCCGCGGCCCGGTCCGCCCCGATCGCGGCCAGGTCCTCGCCGGCCACGTACCGGTAGTAGGCCTGCAGGTAGCCGAGCGGGGCACCGATACCGGGCATGTCGCCGCCGAGCAGGCTGGCCGCCCGCTCCGCCGCCGATGCCAGCACGGACTCCTTCTGCACGTCGGAGTTCACCGGTTCCACAGCCTGCTCCTTTGTCCCGTCCTAGAGCCAGTCACGAAGTTCCCAAAGCAAGGGGTAGTAGTGCAAGCCCAGACGGCGGCGCAGGTATGGCGCGCCGGTCGAGCCGCCGGTGCCGGACTTCGTGCCGATCTGCCGTTCCACCATGGCCACGTGCCTGGCCCGCCACAGCGCGGCCAGCTCGTCGTGGGTCAGCAGGTCCTCGGCGAGCTGCCACAGGTCGTCGTGCTCGGCCCGGGTCCGGGCGATCGTGACCAGCGAGGACAGCAGCTCCTCGGCGTTGCCGGTGGCCAGGCCGCGGGAGGTCAGCAGGGTGATGAAGCCGTCCCACAGCGACGGCTCGCGCAGCCGCGACTCGAGCCCGGCCCGCTCGTCCCCGCTCAGCGCCCGGAACCGGGCCAGGAACCCCTCGTCCTTGGCGCCGGAGAGGAACTCCAGCTCACGGAACTGCACCGACTGGAACCCGCTGGCCGGGGCGAGGGTGGCGCGGAACTCCAGGAAGTCCTGCGGGGTCATGGTCTCGAGGATCTCGACCTGGCCGACGAGCAGCCGCTCGATGGCGTGCACCCGCCGCAGCAGATGCCGGGCCTGCCACGGCCGGCCCGCGATCATCTCGTCCCGGGCGGTCCCGACTTCGTAGAGCAGCTGCTTGAACCACAGCTCGTAGACCTGGTGCACGGTGATGAACAGCAGCTCGTCGTGGGCGGCGGGCTCGGCCTGCGGCACCTGCTGACTCAGCAGCTCGGGCAGGTGCAGGTAGCTGCTGTAGGTCAGCCGCCCGCCCTCTTCGCCGAAGCTCCGGGACGTCGGCGCTTCCGGCATGGCCGCACCACGCCGTTGTGGTGATGTCACGGTGTCCCAGGATAGCCCGGCTGCTCGTGCCCGCCGACAGACCTGTGGCTAAGCTCTGCCGGGGGCCGGGGATGCCGCGCGGCGGCGCCTGGCGCAGCAGCCACACCGGGTTGGACAGCCCGACGATGGCGCCGGAGTCGTCCAGCGCCTGGGTCCGGACGAAGCAGCCGGCCGTGGTGTCGACGGTCAGCGAGGCCTTGCCCCCGCGCAGGTCATTGGCCGGGTAGCTGGCGATGACCCGGGTGTTCGCGGCCGGGTCCGCCTTGCCCGCGTAATCGACGTCACCCTGCAGCACCTGCAGCGAGCCACGGCTGGCCAGCCCGGTGGCGGTGACGCTGAGCCGCCGGTTCGGCACGCTCGACACGCTGACCGCGCCCATCGGGATTTCCCCGTCCACCAGCAGATCCATGCTCGACGGGTACGCGGACATCGAACCGCTCCAGGCCCGCCCCGCGGCCAGGGCGGCCACCAGGTCGGGCTGGCCGGTGCTGGCCGCCCACACCGAGGTGGACCAGTTGTTGAGGAGCCCCCGCCAGCCCTGGCCGTAGTGGTCATCAGTGACCCCGTTGCCGGTCAGGAAGACGGCGTTGCGGGACATGATGTCCCACAGCCCGACGTGATGACCGAGGTCGACGCCCCCGCGCAGCCGGTAACCCACTTCCAGCAGGTCGGTGCCCAGCGCGGCCAGCGTGGACCCGCTGGGCAGCAGCCTCGTGGCCACCTTGACCAGAAGCTCCCTCTGCTGGGTGGACGGCAGGCGGTGGGTGGTGAAGGACGTCCCGAACGGGTGGTTGTAGCTGACCAGGCCGCCGCTGCGGTGGATCTGCGGAATCAGCGTGTGGGTGAGGTAAGGGTGCCACTCGCTCTGGGTGAGCTCGCCGTACTGCGGGACCACGACCCCTGGCCCGAACCAGTTGATGTGCGGGTACTGAAAGGACACCTCCAGGCCCTGCTGCTGGGCGACGCTGGGGTACCGGCCGGTCAGCGCGCTGCCCATGCTCTGCTGCTGCTTGAACGCGGCCTCACCGCTGACCGTGCGGTCGAACCGGAGGTAGTCGAAGTACCCCTCGACCAGTTCGCCGGTGCTGGCCGCGCTGAGGGTCAGCTCGTACAGCCCGAAGTCCCGGTAGTCCAGGTCAGGCCAGAGCGCCGCGATGTCGTCGGACGGCGTGATGACCGCGGTGTACCAGGACTCGCGCCCCGACGGCACGACCGGGATCGTGATGACCCCCTCGTTGCTGTGCGCGGTCCGTCCCGCCCGGCGCCCGGGCGGCACGAACCGGTAGGCCAGGCTGTACTGGCCGGCCGGGCGGCCTCCGGACGGCTGGTGGAAGGAGGTGTCGATCAGCATCTCCAGGTAGCCGTCGGCCCAGCCGCCCGCCAGCAGCACGTCGATCTTCAGCGACTGGCCGGTGAGGTTGTCGCGGTAGTTCCAGTCCGAGTGCGTGCTGTTCGCGAAGTAGCCGTACTTGACCGCGGCGCCGGTGCTGCTTTTCGCGGTGAGCCGCAGGCTGCCGCCGCTCACCGGGTCGTTCGGGGAGGACGGGCTGGCGACGATACCGCCGCCGGACTGGCCGGCCAGCGGGCCGTGTGTCACCTTCTGCCATCGCCACGGCTTGCCCTGGCTCTGCGGCGGGACCTCGTCGGTGAGGCTGGTGAAGTGCACGGTGTCCCGGTACCCGAGCCCGTCCATCCGGTGGTCATGGTCGGTCCACCACAGCACGTCGACCGAGTTCGCGGCGGCCTGGGCGAGCTGGGCCTCCATCGAACCGTCCTGCTCGCTGAACGAGGTGTGCACGTGCATCGCCATCGAGTAGGCGTGCGTGCCATCGGGGGCGGCCGGGCGGGCCGCGGACCGCAACGGCAGCCGCTGCGGCGATGCCGCCGGCCTGGTCAGCAGCGGTGCCCCCGCGGCCAGCGCCGCGGTGCCGTACAAGAAATGCCGTCTGGACCAGAGCGCCCTCGAATTCTCCGTCTCACGCATTTCCGTCGGGTGAATTGATGCATCATCTTTACACATTATTCAACTTTCTTGACGGAACTTTGACGGAACGATTTATATGCGCACGAAGACGTTACTTCATATCGTTATATGACAAATCGCTGGTTTATTAACTTTCACCTGCCCGCCGGCTGGCGTTCTTCCGTTGGCAGCCCCATGCCCCGCTCCGGCACCCGCTCCGGCACCGGCGACCGTGCCCGCCACCCGGCGTGCCCACGGGGCAAGCACCTGTTCCAGCCGCCCGAGCGCGGCCTCGTGCACGGCCAGGCCCGGGGTGGGCACCGTCGCGCCCAGCTCGACCAGCAGCGGGCGCAGGTGCACGTCCACCGCCAGCGCGTGCTCGGGATGCTTCATGACCAGCACCGGCAGCGCCACCGTGCCGGCCAGCGCGCGGTAGCCGAGCCGGTCCAGGAACACCTTGAGCAGCCCGGTGTATGTGCCCTTGAACGTCGGGCTCACCACCAGCAGCACGTCGGCCCCCAGCACCTGCGCGACGGCGTCCTCGACCGCCGCCGACGGCTGCGCCAGCAGCAGCCTGCAGGCAAGCGCGGACAGGTCCACGGTCTCCTGCTGGGGCGACGCCCCGGCCGCCGCGATGACCGCCCGGCCGGCCGCCTGCGCCACCGTGGCGGTGCGCGAGGCGGGCTTCGGATTCCCGATCAGAGTGACAAAGCGCACGTGTACCTCCCAGGGGCCCGGTCAGGCGGTGGCCGCCGCCCGGCCCGGCACGGCGGCCGGGCCGCCCACAGCGGCCGCCGGGCCGCTCACCACGGCCGCCGGGCCGCCTGCCACCGTCCCCGCGGGCTCGGCATGCAGCTGGCCGCGCCAGGCCAGTTCCGGCAGCACGCCCTCGCCGAACCAGTACGCCTCCTCCAGGTGTGGGTATCCGGACAGGATGAACTCCGAGATACCCAGCGCGGCGTACTCCTCGATCCGGTCCGCCACCTGCTCGTGGCTGCCCACCAGCGCGGTGCCCGCGCCACCGCGCAGCAGCCCGACACCGGCCCACAGGTTCGGGTAGATCTCCAGCTGCTGAGGGTCGCCGCTGCCGCGGTAGCCGGCGTGCAGCGCCACCATCCGGGCCTGCCCGGTGGACTCGCTGCGGCCCAGCTTCTGCTGGGCCGCGCGGATGTCCTCGGGCTCGATGTGGTCCAGCAGCCGCGCCGCCTCCGCCCACGCCTCGGCTGCGCTGTCCCTGGTGATCACGTGCAGCCGGATGCCGAACCGGACGGCCCGCCCGGCGGCGGCCGCCTGCTCCCGGATCCCGGCGATCTTCGCCGCGACGTCGGCCGGCGGCTCGCCCCAGGTGAGGTAGACGTCGGCGTGCCGGGCCGCGACCTGCCCGGCCGCCGGTGACGAGCCGCCGAAATAGATCACCGGCGGCGGCTCGGGCGGCTCCAGCACGCTCGCCCCCTCCACCCGGTAGTGCGTCCCGGTGAAGTCGTACGGCTGCCCACTCCACGCCCCGCGCACGATGGACAGGAACTCCGCGGTCCGCGCGTACCGCTCGTCGTGTGGCAGGTGGTCGCCGAACCGGCGCTGCTCCACCGCGTCCCCGCCGGTCACCACGTTCAGCAGCAGCCGCCCGCGGGACAGCCGCTGGTAGGTGGCGGCCATCTGGGCGGCGAGGGTCGGCGTGATCAGCCCGGGCCGGAACGCGACCAGGAACTTCAGCCGCTCGGTCCGGCTGATCAGCGCCGCGGTGCTGAGCCAGGCGTCCTCGCACCAGGTCCCCGTGGGGGTGAGCACCCCGGTGAAGCCGAGCTGCTCGGCGGCCCGCGCCACCTGGCTCAGGTAGTCCAGGCTGGGTGGCCGGCTCGCGGCCGCCGCGCCGAGCAGGCGGCTGGACGGGACCGCGTCCGGGTGCACGGGGGCGATGCTGTCGCCCCTGCCTTTGATGGCGCGGCCGTCCCCGGAGGTCGGCAGGAACCAGTGGAAGGTCAGGCTCATGAGTTCGGCACAGTGTCGTTGAACGTGCTGACCGCGAAGTGGGACATCACCGGTTTGGCCGGGATGAGCTTGGCTGAGGCGAAGGCATCGGCCACCGACTGCTCGCTAGACAGCACGGCGCTGTCCACCGGGACCGGCTTGGTCTCGGAGTCCTTGGACGCGGTCAGCATGACGCTGGCGGGCAGCCCGGTCGCCGCCGCCCACGAGGTGGCCCAGCCAGCCGGGTGGTTGGCGGACCAGACGTAGGCCTGGTTCAGCAGCTTCAGGTAGGCGCGGATCGCCCTGGCCTTGGCCGGGTTGGCCAGCGCGGCCCGGGACGCCACCTCGAACGAGTACGTGGCCCCGTACGGCACGCCGGTGACCAGGACGCGCGCGTGGTCCTGCGCGACCGCCTGCTCGATGTACGGCGACCACACGTCCCACGCGTCGACCTGCCCGGACGCGAACGCGGCCAGCGCCTGGGCCGGCTGAAGGTCGACCAGGTGGACGTCGCTGACCGGGATCCCGGCCTTGGCCAGCACGGCGAGCAGGTGGTAGTTGGCCGAGCTGCCCGGCGCCATCGCGATCTTCTTGCCGCGCAGCTGGGCGACTGAGTGGATCGGCGAGTTCTTCGGCAGCAGCAGCGCCGCGGACAACGGGTTGGCGGTGCGGGCGCCGACCATGGCCACCTTGTAGTTCCCGGCCGCGGCCACCACCGGCGGCGCGTCGCCGACGCCGCCGACGTCGACGGAGCCGGTGCCCGCCGCCTGCAGCATCGGTGGGCCGGAGGTGAAGTCCGACCACACCGCGTGGAACGGCAGCTTCTTGATCAGCCCGGCCGCGGTCAGCAGCGCCTGCGCGCCGGTGCCCTTCTGGTCGCCGATGTTCAGCGTCACGTTGGACAGGCTGGTGGTGCTGGCCTTGTCCGACCCCGAGCCGGACGAGCCCCCGGCCCCGGCCGAGGACGACGAGCACGCGGCCGCCACCAGCACGGTGACCAGGGCCAGGACGATCAGCGGCAGCCGCGCCGCCGAGATGGGCTTCCTCATTCGGTTCCTTCCGTGGGCACGCCGAGCTCACCCAGCAGCCGGGTGCGCAGCGATACGAGTTCGGGCTGGTCACGGTGCCGGGGCCGGGGTTCATCGACCCGGCAGTCGTGAATAATCCGCCCGTCGGACAGCACGAGCACCCGGTCGGCGAGCACCAGGGCCTCGTCCACGTCGTGGGTGACCAGCAGCACGCCCGGCCGGTGCTGCTCCCACAGCGCCAGCACCAGGCTGTGCATGGTGATCCTGGTGAGCGCGTCCAGCGCACTGAACGGCTCGTCCAGCAGCAGCAGGTTCGGCTCCCGGACCAGCGCCCGGGCCAGCGAGGCCCGCTGCGCCTCGCCGCCGGACAGCTCGGCCGGCCAGGCCAGGCCCAGCCGGCCCAGCCCGACCTCGCTCAGCGCCTCGCGGCCGAGCACCAGCGGGTCGGCGGTGCGCAGGCCGAGGCAGACGTTCGGCAGCACCCGGCGCCAGGGCACCAGCCGCGGCTCCTGGAAGGCCACCGCCACCTGCCCGCTGACCGTCAGCTCGCCGGTGACCTCGTGGTCCAGCCCGGCCAGCGCGCGCAGCAGGGTGGATTTGCCCGACCCGCTGCGGCCGAGCAGCGCGACGAACTCACCGCTGCCGATCTCCAGGTCCAGCCCGTCCAGCACCCGCCGCTGCCCGTAGCTGCGGGTCAGCCCGTGCACCCGGGCCACCGCGCCCGGCGCGGCGTCGGCCGGGCCGGCGGGCCGGGCCGCGGGCAGCTGAACCGGCGCTATACCTGCAGTCCTCGGCGCCATGTCAGCGCCCTCCTCTCGATCTGGCGGACGATCGCGTCGGTGAGCAGGCCCAGCGCGCAGTACACGAGCAAGGCCACGAAGATGTAGTTCATCTGCAGGAACTGCTGGCCCTGGGTGAGGATGTAGCCGAGCCCGGCGTTCGCGTTGAACTGCTCGGCCACCACCAGGGCCAGCCACGCGATACCCAGGCTCTGCCGCAGCCCGACGAGCATCTGCGGCAGCGCGCCGGGCAGCACGATGTGCCGGATCAGCTCGCGGCGCCGCAGCCCGAGCACCGGGCCGAGTTCGGCCAGCTTGGCGTCCACCGAGCGGATGCCGGCGAACGTGTTGAGGTACAGCGGGATCGACGCGCCCAGCGCGATCAGCAGGATCTTGGGCAGCTCACCGATCCCGAACCACACGATGAACACCGGGATCAGCCCGAACAGCGGAAGCGTCCGCAGCATCTGCATCAGCGGGTCGGCCGCGTTCTCGCCCACCCGGCTCAGCCCGGCGACCAGCGCCAGTACTACCCCGGCCGCGCCGCCCACCGCCAGCCCGATCGCCACCCGCTCGAGCGACACCGCCATCGCGCCCTGCAGCGTCCCGTAGGTGGGCGAGTTCGTGGTGACCAGGGTGACCGCGGTGGACCAGACGGCCGACGGCGGCGGCAGCTTCGACAGGGAGATCAGCCCGGTGCCGCTGGCCAGCTGCCACAGCACCAGCACCGCCAGCGGGCTGATCAGCCGCCCCCAGGATTTGAACGAACGGCTGGCGCCTGCCTTGCTGGCCCGCCGCCGCCCGCCGCGGGAAGCCCGGCTCACATCCGGGTGGCTGGCTGCCATCGTGGCCGGAGCGGGGGCGCGGTCAGGGGCCTGCGTCGTGCCGCCGGGGGTCGTCATGAACAGCCTCATCCGTTCGGGGTGTGTGCGCGGACGGCGGTCTGGGGTCAGACCACTGCGGCCCCGCCGTGGCCCGGGGCCGGCCTCATGTCGTCATCCTCACCACAAAAGTCCACAAAGTCAATCGGGAAAGTCTGATTGTGACGCGGCTCTCAGCCCAAGCCACGCGGGCGGGCAGGCGGGAGCGCTGGCGGCGCGGGCTGGCGGGCTGGCTGGCGGCGCGGGCGGGGCAGCGGCGCGCGCACGAGCGCGGACTGGCGGGACCGCGGGCGGGAGCGTGGGAGCACAGGCGGGCTGGCGGCACGGGAGCGCGAGGTTCCGGCCGCGGGCGGGAGCGCGGGTGGGCTGGCGGGCGGGGCGGTTAGTGGGCTGGGCGGGTGTGCAGGAGCAGGCGGGAGGGGCGGGCCGCGGTGTGCCACAGCTGGTTGTGCGCCAGCACTCCATCGGTCTCGGTCACCATGTCGCCACCGGTGCCAAGGTTGACGTCGATCTTGGGGAAGGCCGAGGAGGCGATCTGCAGCCGCAGCCGGTGCCCGGCGGGCAGCTGGATGCAGGTGTCCCACATCACGATGCTCACCTCGTACACCTCGCCCGGGGTGATCAGTTCCTCGCCGGTGAACCCGTTGCGGTAGCGCAGCCGCACCATGCCGTCGCACAGCCGCTGCGCGAAACCGTTCGGGTGCAGGTCGATCAGCATGGCCATCACGTCGGTGTCCGCGGCCGACGTGGCCACGTGCGTGACCAGCCGCACCGGGCCGATGACCTCCAGCGGCTCGGTCAGCGGCTCGCCGTCGTAGACCAGCACGTCACCGCGCTGAGCCACGCCGTAGTAGTCGTCGGGGCCGCCGATCTGGGCGCTGCCGGCCCCGGTGAGGAACGGCACAGGCCGGTCCGGGTCGTGCGTCCAGGAGTCGGCGGGCTGCTCGCCGTCCGGGGCACCGGCGATCAGCCGGCCGTCGCCGTGCGCGCTGTTGGCCGACCCGCCGCTGGACAGGTACAGCGTGGCCGGGCTCATGTAGGGCGGCGGCCAGCTCGGCTCGTCCCGCCACTCGTTCACCCCCATGACGAACATCCGCACCGGGCCGGGCGCCGGCTCGGGCTTGACCCCCTTGACGTGCTCGTCGAGGAAGCCGAGCACGGCCGCGTCCAGGTCGATCAGCGCGGACGGGCCGAAGTCCACCTCGCCCAGGGTGCGGGTGGTGTTGATCGCGTGTCCCCACGGGCCCATCAGCAGCCGCTGGCCGTCCCGGCCGGCCGCCACCATCGCCGCGAAGTTGGCCGGGGTGCCGATCTCCTCGTCGTCGTACCAGCCGGACACGTGCAGCGTCGGCACGTCGATCTCGCCGATCCGGTGCTGGTAGCGGACCGGCTCCCAGTACTCGTCCAGGGTGCGGTGCGCCAGCTCGTCGCGCCAGTTCCGGGAGACGAAGCCGGCGGCCTCGTCCATGGTGGCCAGTGGCCGGTGCCGGTAGACCGTCATCCAGTCCACGTTCCCCTGGTACTGCACGACCCGGCCATCCACCAGCCGGTGCCAGTTGATGTGCATCGGCGTGGGGGCGCCGGTCGGCATCTCCACGAACGGGTCGCTGGGCGTGACCTGGCACACCATCGCACGCAGCGAGGGCGGCCGCTCCAGCGCGGTGAGGAACTGGATCCGGCCCAGGTAGCTGCCGCCCTGGGTGGCCACGTCCCCGGTGCACCAGTCCTGCGCCGCCACCCACTCGATCACGTCGTACCCGTCCGGGCCGTCGTGCCGGTAGGGCTGGAACTCACCGTCGGAGTCGCCCCGGCCGCGCACATCCACGACCACCAGGGCGTAGCCGGCCTTGGCGTAGACGGCGCCACGCTTGGACTGCGGCTCGCCGGTCTTGCCGTACGGCGTCCGCAAGACCACCGCGGGCGCGGGCAACTCGGCGGGCAGGGTCATGTCGGCGGACAGTGTGAGGCCGTCGCGCAGCGGGATACGGACGTTGAAGCGGCGTGTGGGATCCGGCATGGTCCCAGACATTATCGTGCGGTGGCCCCGGCACCCAGGGAAATATCCGGCGGCACCCGGAGCCCGGCCGGAGGTACCGTCGGCGGCATGACCAGCGTCGCGCTGCGCCCCGCCGCGCCCGCCGACGCGGAGTTCTGCTTCGGCCTGCACGAGGCGGCGATGGGCGAATACATCACCGCCATCTGGGGCTGGGACGAGCAGGTGCAGCGGGACTTCCACACCCGGGGCTTCCAGCCAGGCCGCTGGCAGATCATCACCGTAGACGGGGCGGACGCCGGCATGCTCGACGTGGAATACCAGCCGGACGCCGTCTACCTGTCCCGGATCGAGCTGCTGCCCGGGTATCAGGACCGCGGCGTCGGCACCGGGCTGATCCGCGCGCTCATCGCCGAGGCGCACCGCCGCGGCCAGCCGCTCGAACTTGACGTGCTGGCCGTCAACCACCGGGCTCAGGTGCTCTACCGGCGGCTCGGCCTGCGCGAGGTGCCCAGCGGCGACGGGGACCCGCTCCGGCTCCGGATGCGAGCGGCGCCCGGCCAGGCCGCGGAGAGTTAACCGGACGCGCCGGCCGTGGCCCCGGCCGGTTCACCGGCCTCGCTTACCATCGCAGCTGTGGAAGAGCCAGCTGTGGAAGAGCGGTCCGCCGGAGTGGCCTCGGCCGCGCACGGCGCCGGGCTGCGCGGTGTGATCACCGACTTCGGCGGCGTGCTGACCAACCCGCTGCCGGACACCGTCGGCGCGTGGCTCGAGGCCGATCAGATCGACAAGGCGCGCTACCGGCAGGTGATGCGCGCCTGGGTCGCGCAGGCCTACGGCACCGACGGCGAGGAGAACCCGATCCACGCGCTGGAGCGCGGCGAGGGCGACCCGGCCGAGTTCGAGCGCAGGCTGGCCGCCGAACTGGTCCGCACCGACGGCGGCGAGGTGCCCGCCGCCGGGCTGCTCGGCCGGATGTTCAGCGGCTCGCTGGCCGCGCCGCAGATGCACGACCTGATGCGCGCGCGGCGCCGGGCCGGCATCCGCACCTGCCTGCTGTCGAACTCCTGGGGCACCAGCGACTACCCACGGGACATCTTCCCCGAGCTGTTCGACTCGTGGGTGATCTCCGCCGAGGTCGGCATGCGCAAGCCGGAGGAGCGGATCTTCCTGCTCGCCGCGCGGCGGCTCGGCCTGCCGCCGGAGCAGTGCGCGTTCATCGACGACATCCAGGCCAACGTGGACGCCGCCGAAGCACTCGGCATGGCCGGCGTGCTGCACCGCGACCCGGTCACCACCACCGCCCGGCTGGCCGGGCTGCTCGGCCTGCCACTGGAAGCCCCGCCGGGCCACTAGCGTAGGCGGTCATGGTGGAGTACCCGCGACCGTCCAGCCCCGGGCGCAGCGCGAACATGCGGGCCATCCGGCGGACCGACACCAAGCCCGAGCTCACCCTGCGCCGGGCGCTGCACCGGCTGGGCTACCGGTACCGCAAGGACTACCGCCTGGACCTGGGCACCGGCCGCCGGGTCCGGCCGGACATCGCGTTCACCGCCCGCCGGGTCGCGGTGTTCGTGGACGGCTGTTTCTGGCACGCCTGCCCCGAGCACGGCAGGAACCCGGCGGTCAACGACTGGTACTGGGCGCCGAAGCTGCGCAGGAACGTGGAGCGGGACCGCGCCGCCGACGAGACACTGGCCGCCTCCGGCTGGCAGGTGGTGCGGGTCTGGGAGCACGAGAGCCTGGAGGCGGCGCTGGCCGCGGTCATCGGCGCGGTCGGGCCGCGCGGGCCGGCCGCCCCGCCGCGGCCGGGCCGGCCGCCCGGCAGCGGCTGACCGGTGCGGATCGCCCAGGCCGTGGCGACCGCGCGAATGGCTGCGGCGAAGCCGTTCAGCTGGCAAAATCTGGTCATCCGCACCACCACGAGGAGACATGCGCGTCTATCTGGCATCGACGCTGCCGACACTGGAGAAGGCACTGCAGGCCGGCGAGCTCGGCCCGGCGCCGCTGGCCGGCTTCGCCGTCACTCCCGCGCTGCGGGAGTCCTACGCCAGCGGCGATGAGGAAGAGCTCGAGTACACCGCGCTGACCCTGGCCGCACGCGCCTCGCTGCGGCTGCTGGCCGCCGACCCTGGCGCGCCGCCGCGCCGGGTGGCGCTGGCCGCCGACGTCCCGGACGGGCAGGTCGCCAGCATCGGCGACCCTGGCGACCCGGACGAGCCGGCCGCGGTGGCGATCACCGCCGCGGTGCCGGTGGCCAGGCTGGCCTCCGCGCACATCGACGACACCGACGCGGCCGCGGACGTGCGCGCCGCCGTCGCCGCGCTGCCCGCGGCCGGCCGCGGCGACCCGGACGCCAAGTTCGCGGTGGACGGCGCCGAGGGGAATGAACTGCTCTGGTACGCCGTTCAGGAACTGCCCTATTTGTTCGGTTAGCAGCGGTTACCTGGCCGGTTAGCAGGGGGCGTGCCGGCCGTTTGCCAGCCGTGCAACCATGGGCTGAACCCGCCAGCGACGTCGGATGACCAGGAGCGAGCAGTGATGGATGCGGTGACCACCGTCCCGGTACCCAGCAACGAGCCGGTGCGGCAGTACGCCCCGGGCAGCCCGGAGCGGGCCGCGCTGGAGAGCAAGATCAAGGAGCTCGCCGGCGGCCAGACCGAGCTGACCATGACCATCGGCGGGCAGCGCCGGATGGGCGGCGGCGAACCGGTCAGCCTGGTCCAGCCGCACAACCACCGGCACGTGCTCGGCCAGCTCGGCAACGCCACCGACGGCGACGTCCGCGCCGCGATCGACGCCGCTGCCCAGGCCGCCCCCGGCTGGCGGGCGCTGTCCTTCGACGACCGGGCGGCCGTGCTGCTCAAGGCGGCCGACCTGCTGGCCGGGCCGTGGCGGCAGACCATCAACGCGTCCACCGTGCTGGGCCAGTCCAAGTCGCCGTACCAGGCGGAGATCGACGCGGCCTGCGAGCTGATCGACTTCTGGCGGTACAACGTGGCCTACGCGCGGCGGCTGCTGGCCGAGCAGCCGGAGTCCGGGCCGGGCAGCTGGAACCGGATGGAGTACCGCCCGCTCGAGGGCTTCGTGCTGGCCATCACCCCGTTCAACTTCACCTCGATCGCGGCCAACCTGCCTACCGCGCCGGCGCTGCTCGGCAACACCGTGGTGTGGAAGCCGTCGCCCACCCAGCAGCTGTCCGCGCACTTCACCATGGCGCTGCTCGAGGCGGCCGGCCTGCCGCCCGGCGTGATCAACCTGGTCACCGGGGACGGCCAGGCGGTGTCCCGGGTCGCGCTGACCCACCCGGACCTGGCCGGCATCCACTTCACCGGCTCGACCGGCACCTTCCAGCACCTGTGGCGGACGGTCGGCGAGAACATCGCCGGATACCGCGGCTACCCGCGGCTGGTGGGCGAGACCGGCGGCAAGGACTTCGTCATCGCGCACCCGTCGGCCGACCCGGGCGCGCTGACGGCCGCGCTGCTCCGCGGCGCGTTCGAGTACCAGGGGCAGAAGTGCTCGGCCGCGTCCCGCAGCTACATCCCCCGCTCGGTCTGGGACCGGGTGCGCGACGACTTCACCGCCCAGGTGGAGTCGCTCACCATGGGCGACGTGTCCTCGGACCTGTCGCTGTTCATGGGCGCGGTGATCGACGACCGGGCGTTCGCCAAGCACGCCGCCGCGCTGCAGCGGGCCCGCGGCGCCGCGTCGGTGCGGGTGCTGACCGGCGGCCAGGCCGACGACAGCGAGGGCTACTTCGTCCAGCCCACCGTGCTGGAGTGCAGCGACCCCGACGACGAGGTGTTCACCACCGAGTACTTCGGCCCGATCCTGGCCGTGCACGTCTACGACGACGCGGACTACCCGCGCGTGCTGGCGCAGGCCGCTGACGTGGCCAAGTACGCGCTGACCGGCTCGATCATCGCCCAGGACCGGGTGGCGATCGCCGCCGCCACCGACGCGCTGCGGTACTCGGCGGGCAACTTCTACATCAACGACAAGCCGACCGGCGCGGTCGTCGGCCAGCAGCCGTTCGGCGGCGCCCGGGCCAGCGGCACCAACGACAAGGCCGGCTCGATCTTCAACCTGATCCGCTGGGTGAACGCCCGCTCGGTCAAGGAGCTGTTCGTCCCGCCGGCCGACTACCGCTACCCGCACATGGGCTGACCGCCTCGGCCAGGGCCATCCGTCCCTGGTGCAGCCCTCCCCGGCAAGGGACGATGGGGGCACGGCAAGCGGGAGCGGGGAGGCTCGGGGTGCCTACTGTCAGCGCCAACGGGATCGACATCTACTACGAGGTCCAGGGCGAGGGAGAGCCGCTCGTGCTCATCCCGTACCTGGCGGCCGACCAGGCCTGCTACGCGTTCCAGGTGGCCGAGTACGCCAAGCAGTTCACCTGCTTCACGGTGGACCTGCGCGGCGCGGGGCTGTCCGGCAAGCCCGACGGCAGCTACACCACCCAGCTGCTCGCCGACGATGTCGCCGGCTTCATGCAGGCGGCCGGGGTGGACCGGGCGCACGTGGCCGGGCTGTCGCTCGGCGCCGCGACCGGCATGTGGCTGGCGGCCCGGCACCCGGAGCGGGTGAAGTCGCTGTCCCTGCACAGCGCCTGGGACGCCTCGGATCCATTCCTGCGCGCCGTGGTGCAGAACTGGCGGGCCCTGGCCCAGGGACTCGGCAACGTGGCCGAGATGGCGATCACCGGGATCTTCCCGTGGTGCTTCACGCCGGAGCTGTACGCCAGCAGGCCGGACTACATCGACTCGCTGGCCGAGTTCGTCCGCAGCCGCCCGATGCCGCCGGTGGACGCGTTCCTCTGCCAGTCGGACGCGGTGCTGGGGCACGACGCGCGGACGGCGCTGGGCTCGATCACCGCGCCCACGCTGATCACCTTCGGGCGGCACGACATGGTCACCTCGACCCGGTTCGCCGACGCACTCACCGGCGGGATCGCCGGCAGCGAGCTGGCCGTCTTCGAAGACTGCGCGCACGCGCCGATCTACCAGAACGTCGAGGAGTTCAACGCCAGGTCGCTGGCCTTCCTGACGCAGCAGGCCGGCTGAGCCAGAGCCGGACGTCATCGGGGCTCAATCCCGGCCGAGCCCGGCCACCCGGCAGGCCCGCATAGCCTGTCCCCCGACAGGCCCGAAAGGGGACAGCCATGCTGGACCGTTCGACGCCGCCACGGGCGGTATACCGGCGCCCAGGGCGGCGGCGGAAGGTGGTGATCGCGGTCACCACGGCCGTGGTGGTGCTGGCCGGCGCGGCGGTGGGCGGCTACCTGCTGCTCCGCCCGCAGCCCAGTCCCCGGCCGGCCGCGGCCAGCTACCTGGCCGCCTGGCAGCGCGGCGACTACCAGGCCATGGACCGGGTCAGCGCGGGCGTGCCGTCCGGCGGCCTGGCCACCCCGGTCAGGCAGCTGTCCGCCGAGCTGGGTGTGCAGCAGCTGCGGCTGTCGCTGCACGCGGTGACCAATACCAGCACCGGCGCGCAAGCCCGCTTCACCGCCACCGCCGGGCTGGCCAGCGGGCACACCTGGACCTACCAGGGCCGGCTGAACCTGGTGCGCAGCCACGGCAGCTGGCGGGTGAGCTGGAGCCCGGCCAGCTTCTACCCGGGGCTGCGGGCCGGCCAGCGGTTCGCGCTGAAGGCCAGCTGGCCCACCCGGGCCCAGATTCTCGCCGCCGACGGCAGCGTGCTCAGCTCACCGGCCGCCCAGGCCCGGTCCGGGTCGCTCGCGCTGCTCACCGGGGCGGTGGTCAAGGCCAGCAAGGCCCAGGCCAAGCGGCTCGGCGCGCCCTACCAGCCCGGCGACCTGATCGGCGAGGGCGGCATCGAGCAGGCCTACCAGAGGCAGCTGGCCGGCCGTCCGGCCATGGCCATCCGCATCGAGGGCCCCGGCCACCAGGTGGACGCGACCGCGGCCAGCTTCCCCGCGGTGCCCGGCACAGCGGTGAAGACCAGCATCGACATGGCCGTCCAGCAGGCCGCCTCGCACGCGGTCGCGTCGGCGAGCACCAGCAAGCCGGTGGACATGGTGGCGCTGCAGCCATCCACCGGCAAGGTGCTGGCCGTGGTGGAACGCCCCGGCGGGTTCGACCGGGCGCTGCAGGGCATCTTCCCGCCCGGCTCCACCTTCAAGATCGTGACCGGGTCCGCGGTGGCGGCCAAGGGTCTGACGCCGTCCAGCACGGTGCAGTGCCCGGCCACGATGACCGTGGACGGCCGCACGTTCCACAACGACAACAACGAGCACTACGGCAGCACGAGCCTGCTGAACGCGTTCGCGGTGTCCTGCAACACGACGTTCGCGCTGCTCGCCACCCAGCATCTGACCGGTGCCTCGCTCGGCTCGATGGCGGACAGGTTCGGCTACAACGCCCAGCCGCAGCTCGGCATCCCGGCCGTGCTCGGCAAGTTCACCGTGCCGCACTCCCCCGTGGACCTGGCCGCCGACGCGTTCGGCCAGGGCGACGACCTGGTCAACCCGCTCAGCCAGGCCGCCGAGGCGGCCGCCATCGAAAGCGGCAGCTGGCGCCCGCCGCTGCTGGTGACCAGCCCGGCGCCCACGCAGAAGGCGAAGCCGCGCGAGCTGCCCGGCTCGATCCTGGGCACGCTGCGCCCGATGATGCGCGCGGTGGTGACCACCGGCACCGCGGCCGGGGTGGGCTTCCCGTCCGGCGTCTACGGCAAGACCGGCACGGCCGAATACGGCAGCGGGCCGAACCCGCCGTCGCACGGCTGGTTCATCGGCTACCGCGGAGACCTGGCGTTCGCGGTGCTCGTGGAGGGCGGCGGCCTCGGCGCCGACAGCGCGGGCCCGATCGCCAACGCGTTCCTGCGCGGCGCCTGACCGGGGACGGCCAGTGCCGTGGGCTCCCCGCGCCAATCCCCGATCTGGACTGACGTTTACCCGGCCGATCGCCCCCGGGCGGCGAACCGGAAGCCCTAGCATGGACGCCGGGTAGCGCCCGCTGTCGGGGAGCCGGCGTCCCCCGGATCCCCCGATCCAGCTGGCGCCCTGGAGGTCTGCATTTACTTGGCCGAAAACCCGCCCTACGGCATTCACCGGCTCGTCTTGTGGAACATCGACCTGACCCTCCTCGACGTCGTGCAGGTGACCAGGGAAGCCCTCGCGGACGCGTTCCGTGAGGTGACCGGGCGGCCGCTGGTGCGGCTGCCGCGGATGGCCGACCGCACCGACTCGGAGGTGTTCTTCGAGGCGCTCGCGGTGAACGCCGAGGATCTGGCGGCCGGCGGCAACTCCCAGCACCTGCTGGACGGCTACACCGAGGCGCTCACCAGCGCGTTCGCGGCCCGGCAGCCGCAGCTGGCGCAGAAGGGGCGGCTGCTGCCGGGCGCGCGTGAGGCACTCACCGCGGTGGGCCGGCTGGACGGCGTGGTGCAGACCGTGCTCACCGGGTCGATCCAGCCGAACGCGCTGGCCAAGCTGCGCGCGTTCGGCCTGGCCACGCTGGTGGACACCGAAATCGGCGGCTACGGCTCGGAGGCCTACCCGCGGGGCACCCTGCTGCAGGTCACCCGGGCCCGCGCCGCCGAGGCGCGCGGGGTGACGTTCGGCGAGGGGGCTACCGTCTACATCGGCGACGGGCCGCGCGACGTCGAGGCGGCCCGGATCGGCGGCGCCTGGGCGATCATGGTGGCCAGCGGCCGGGCCACCCACGCCGAGCTGACCGCGGCCGGGGCCGACGCGGTGCTCGCCGACCTGACCGACACCGCCGCGCTGACCCGCGCCATCGACGAGCTCACGCTGCCGCGCGGTCAGGGTTAGCCGCCTCGGGAACCTGGCGCAGCCGTCTCGGATTCAACCGCGGCCGATTCGGATCCGGGCGCAGCCGGGTCACCGGTGACCGGCCCGCCGGTGACCGGCTCGGCGGGCGGCATGCGGAACCTGGGCAGCGGCGTGGGCAGCAACCACGCGATGGCGGTGGCGCCACCGATCGCGGCCACGAACAGCGTGGGCCGCAGGCCGATGAGCGAGCCGAGCACGCCGGCCACCGCGGCGCCGACCGGCCGGGTGCCGTAGTTGACCGCCTGGAACGCGCCGGCCACCCGGGACCGCAGCTCGCCGGGGATCACCACGGCGAAGATCGCGCCGATGCTGATGTCCAGCAGCATCAGGCCGAAGCCGGACAGGAACTCACCGGCGAACAGCATGCCGATCACGACCATGTGCGGCCCGCCGGCCAGCGGCCACAGCACGATCGGCGCGGGGAACCCGAAGATGCCGATCGCGTAGGTCCAGCCGATCCCGATCCGTCCGGACAGCCGTTTGGTGGCGAGCGATCCGAGCACCCCACCGACGGCGCCCGCACCCAGGATGGCGCCGAGTACGCCCGGGCGCACGTGCAGCGTGCTGACCGCGTACAGCGGATACAACGTGATGAACAGGAAGTCGAAGAAGTTCACGATCGACGCCGAGACCAGCGACGCGCGGACGATCGGCGAGCCCGCGATGAACCGGGCGCCCGCGGTCAGCGATCCCTTGCCGCCGGGGTCGGCGGCCGGCTCGGCGGGCCGGATCCGGCTGAGGAAGAACGCCGAGCCGAGGAAGGACAGCGCGTCGGCCACCATGGTGAACGGCGCGGTCAGCAACTGCACCAGCAGGCCGCCCAGGCTCGGGCCGCCGACGAAGGAGAACGCGCGGCTGGCGTACACCAGGGAGTTGCTCTCCACGAACCGGCCGCCGGGGGTGACGGCGACCGAGACCGCGCTGTCGCACACGGTGAACAGGATGCTGAGCGTGCCGGCCCCGAAGGCCACCGCGTACAGCTGGGCGAAGCCGAGCACGTGCACCGCGTAGCACACCGGCACGCTGGTCAGCAGCACGGCGCGGCCGATGTCCGCGGCCATCATCAGCACCCGGCGGCGGCCGAACCGGTCCGCCCACACCCCGGCGTGCACCGCGAACAGCAGGCTGGGCAGCCAGATCGCGCCGGTCAGGTAGCCCATCTCGGCCGCGCGCGCGTGCAGCGCGAGCACGGCGGTGAGCGGCAGCGCGATCGAGGTGATCTGGTCCCCGAACATCGAGATCGTCTGCCCGGACCAGTACCGGCGGAAGGTGGGCTCGGTCAGCAGCGCAGGCACCAGGCGGTGCCACCGGCCGCGGCGCGCGGCGGGATCCGGAGAGGTTGGCACCGGCGCGCTCACTGCTCTTGCGCCGGGGCGCCGGACAGGTCGCCGGGGAAGGCCAGGTGCAGGTAGGTGACCCGGCGGGCGCCCGGCGGCCGCAGCTCCGGATGGGTCTGCCGCTCGATGAAGCGGTCCATCATCGCGTCGGTCTCCACCCGCAGCGCGGCGAGCTCGTCCGGCGTGACGTAGAGCATCGTGTCGCCGAACTGCGCGGCCTGCTGCCACTCCTGCGGCTCGTCCGGCTTGCCGTCCAGCCAGCGCCGGAGCGCGTCGAAATACCGCTCGGCCAGCACCGATCCGAGCATCCGGGACGCCGCCGTGGCGGCCGGTCCCTCGGCCACGTCCGGCCACGAGGTGAACATCGTGGTGGCCCGCCACGGCCGCTCCCGGCCGCGGCCGCCGCCGGCCTCTTCGACCAGGCCGTACTTGGCCAGCTGGCGCAGGTGGAACGAGCAGCTCGCCGGGCTCTCGCCGATCAGCTCGGCGGCCTGGGTGGCGGTCAGCGCACCCTCCCGACGCAGCACGCCGATCAGCGACAGCCGGGTCGGGTGGGCCATCGCGCGCAGCGCCCTGGGGTCGGTGAGCCGGGTGACCGTCCTGCGCGGCACCTCCGGCGCGTTGTCAGACATGATGCAAAGATAGCTTTCGAAAGCTATCTTTGGAAAGACTTCTTTTAATGCCTCTTCGACGCTAAGGATGGCGACGTGCGTACGGTAGACGGTCTTCGTGGTACGGCCCTGGTGACCAGGAGCGGGTCGGTCGTGGCGGATCTGGCTGGCGGGCTTGCGGACATCGAGGCGGGCGCGGCGTGCACCCGGCAGACGCGGTTTCAGCTGTGCTCGGTGAGCAAGCAGTTCACCGCGGCCGCGGCGGCGCGTGGCTACCGGGACGGCCAGCCGGTGACGCCGTTTGCCCTGGACACGATGCCCGGCACGGGCGACATCTGGTCCACCGTGGGCGACCTGACCAGGTTCACCGCCGCCCTGCACGGCGGTGAGCTGGTCACCGCGGGCTCGCTGGACGCGATGCGCACCGCGCACGCGGCCATCCACGACGAGGACGACGGTGAGCCGCGGATGACCACCACCGGGTACGGCTACGGCATGTACACCGGAGCCTTCGCCGGTCGCACGGCTTACTACCACACCGGCGACAACCCGGGCTATCTGTCCCTGGCCTGCTGGATCCCGGACCGGGCGGCCAGCATCGTCATCCTGCTCAACGACGAGGCCGCCGACAGGACGCGCCTGCTCAGGCAGCTGCTCGCGGTGGCGCTGGACGGTTAGCGATGCTCAGGCGGTCCGCGTGACCTGGCTGAGACCGCTTGTGCCTGGCAGAAACGCATCGGCACAGCCGGCCACCGGCGGCCATACTCGGGGGCGTGAGCGACGACATCGTCGGGCGAGCGGTCAATGCTGTGCTGGTCCCCCCGCAGGCGGAGCGGTTCGCGTCCCTCGCCCAGGTGGACCTGGACCAGCTGGTGCTGAACGTGTCCGGGTGGAACAAGCTGGTGCTGGTCGGCCCCGACCGGGTGTTCCTATTCCCGCGTACGGCCACCGGCGTGGAGTGGTTCGAGCGGGAGCTGGCCGCCTACCGGGCGCTGGCCGGGACGCAGCTGAGGATGGTGCCGCGCCTGCTGGGCCGCTGGGAGGACCCGGAGATCTACCCGTTCCCGTTCGCAGCCGTCACCCGGCTGCGCGGCGAGACGCCGGCCAACCCGGAGGCTTTCATCGGGCAGCTGGCCCGGGCTATCGCTTGCTGGCATGAGCTGGAGCCGCCGGTACTGGCCAGAGCGCGGCCGCCCCGTCACCACGGTGCCCCGCATCATCGCTGGCTGCGGCGGGCGCTGAATCCGGCCACGTGCGCCAGCGCAGCCGCTGAGGCGGCCGAGCGGCTGGGCCGTCCCGCGCGCGGCCCGGCCTGGACGGACCTGCTGGCCAGCGCCGCCCAGCTCGCGCCGGTCCTGGTTCACGGGGACATCCACGAGGACCAGCTGCTGGCCGATGGCGGCCAGCTGACCGGCATCATCGACTGGGAAACGGCCAGGGTTGACCACCCGTTCTGGGACTTCGACCTCGGCGAGTGGGGAACCGGCCTGTGGCGGCGCCGCCGCCGCGACTTCAGCGCGCTATGGGCGCAAGGGTGGCTCGCGTACGCACGGACGCGGGGATTGGACACCGACTCCCGCCCGCTGGAGACCGCGTTCCGCCTCCGGCACGCGCTTGGCTTGCTCGCCGATCCTGGCGATCCCGCTGTTGTCGGCACGGTCGGGGAGCACCTCGCGGAGCTGTAGCCGGCTGGGCAGCGGCCGCGCCGCGCCGCAAGCAGCCGGGCGCGGGGTGGGCCGCCGTGCCGGACAATGCGGGCGGAGTTGTTCAGGCGGTCTGGGTGACCTTGCTGAGGCCGCGCGGGTTGTCCGGGTCCAGGCCGAGCTGGCGGGCCAGCGCCTCGGTGATCAGCTGGCCGGGGACGATCAGCCCGATGGGCGCCAGCCACTCGGGCAGCCGGGGGCCGGGCAGCGCCAGGCGGCACTCCCTGGCCAGGCCGGCGCCGCCGCCGATGCCCAGCGCCACGGCACCCGCACCGGTGACCCGCCGGGCCAGCCGGACCGCGCCGTCCAGGGCCGGGCCCTCGTCGGCGGCCATGATGATGGCCGGGGTCTGCGCGTCCACCACGGCGATCGGGCCGTGCAGCAGGTCGGCGTAGGACAGCCCCATGGCGTGCAGGTAGCACGCCTCCTTGAGCTTGAGCGCGAGCTCGAGCGCGGCCGCGTAGGCGAAGCCGCGGCCGGACACCACCATGCCGGGGGCGCCGGCCAGCGCGGCGGCCGCTCCCTCGATGTCCCCCGGTGCGCCGAGCATCCGCTCGATCTCGTCCGGCACCCGGCGCAGCTCGTCGGCGGCGACGTCGGCGCCCAGGCCGATGCCGAGCACCGCGAGCGCGGCGAGCTGGCTGCTGAACGTCTTGGTGGCCGGCACCGCGTGCTCCGCGCCGGCCGCGGTGACCAGGGCCAGCTCGGCGGCCTGCGCCAGCGGCGAGCCCGCGGAGTTCGTGATGGCCAGGGTGCGCGCGCCGCAGTCGGCCGCCCAGGTGAGCGTCTCGACGATCTCCTCGGTGCGGCCGGACTGGGACAGCGCCACGGCGAGCACGCCGGACAGGTCGGCGCGCGCGTGGTAGGTCGTGGCCACCGAGGGGGACGCCAGGGTGGCGAGCCGGCCCGCGTGCACGCCGAGCAGGTAGCTGCCGTACACGGCGGCGTTGTCCGACGTGCCGCGCGCGATGAACAGCACGTGCCTGGTGTCCTCGCCGACCGCCGCGATCTCGCTGGTGCGGGGCAGCAGACGGCTGAGCGTGGCGCGCAGCGCAGCGGGCTGCTCGCCGATCTCGGCCCGCATCTGAGTCAGCGGGTGCGCGTCCTGGCCGGTTGCCATGTTCGGAGTTTGCCCGTTCACCGCCGTGCTCCCTCGTCTGGGGCCGGCCGCGGGGCGCGGCCGGGTCGCGTCGCCGAGTACACCATGCCCGGGTACGTCTTGTCGCCGTACACCAGGTCCCCGTTGACCCAGGTTGCCCGGGCCCGCAGGTCGTCGTCCAGCCAGACCAGGTCGGCGGCGGCGCCGGGGGCGATGCGGCCCAGGTCGGCGCGGCCGATCAGGTCGGCGGGGATCCGGGTGGCCGCGGTCACCGCGCTGGCCAGCGGGGCGCCCAAGGACACCATGTTGGCCACCGCGACGTCCATCCGCAGCGCCGAGCCGGCCAGCGTGCCGTCCGTCCGCACCGGCGGCACGCCGTCGCCGGGCGGCAGCTCGATCGGCCGGTTGCCGAGCAGGTACCGGCCCGGGGGCATGCCCGCGCAGGCCGCGGCGTCGGTGACCAGGAAGACCCGGCCGGGCGCGGCGGTGAACGCGACACGGCAGACCTGGCCGGCCACGTGATGGAGGTCGGCGATCAGGCCGCTGGCCAGCCGGTCGTCGGCCAGCGCCTGGCCGGGCACACCCGGCTCGCGGTGCCGCAGCGGGCTCTGCGCGTTGAACAGGTGGGTGACCAGCCGGGCGCCCGCGCCGGCCGCCGCCGCCACCTGTTCCGCGGTCGCGTCGCTGTGCCCCACGCTGACCAGCACGCCGGCCTGGGTGAGCCGGGTGATGGCGGCGATGGCCCCGGGACGCTCGGGCGCCAGCGTGACCACCCGCAGCTGGCCGGACCCGGCGGCGAGCAGCGCTTCGACCGCGTCCGGGGTGGCGTCGGTGATCCATTCCTCGTTGTGCGCGCCCTTGCGCCGCGGGGAGATGAACGGCCCCTCCACGTGCATGCCGAGCACCTTCGCCCCGGCCGGCAGGCCGGGGATCAGCGCCGCGGCGCGGCGCAGCGAGCCGGCCAGCTCGTCCAGCGGGGCGGTGATGATCGTGGGCAGGAAGGCGGTGGTGCCGGTTTCCGGCAGCCGGCCCGCGACGGTGGCCCAGCCGGCCGCGTCGGCGGTGCTGAACTCGGTGCCGAAGTATCCGTTGACCTGGAGGTCGACGAAGCCGGGGGCGAGCAGGCCGGACGGCAGCTCGGCGTCCGGCGGCCGCGGCGGCGCTCCCGCGCCCGCGGCGCTGACCCGGCCGCCGGTCACGCTGACCCAGCCGGGCGCCAGCACATCCGGGGCCGCCCCGCCGGTGCCCGCCCCATTCGGGCCCGCCCCACCTGATCCCACCGCGGTGATCACCCGCGGGGCCGCTATGAGCAGGTCATCTGGTGCCGTGCCGGCCATGCGCCACCACTCCGGGTTCGCCTAGAAGGTGCCTGCCTCGTCTGGTCTAGACCATTTTGCCAGCACTACCCGGCCGCGCGCCGGGCGGCCTCGGTCAGCATGATGCGCATCTCCCTGGCCACCATGGCGGGGTGCTCCATCATCGCCACGTGCCCGGTCCTGGGCAGGATAACCACCCGGGCGTGGGCGAAGGTGCGGGCGGCCCTGGCGGCCATCCTGGGGTCGACGAGCCGGTCGTGGCTGCCGTAGATGGCCAGCACCGGGGCGCTGACCCGGGCGGCGTCGCGCCACAGCGTCTGCGGGCCGCGCCTCAGGTACTCGGTGACCACACCCTTGCCGGACTGCAGCAGCACGTCACCGGCGTAGCTGAGCTGGTCCTGCCGCTCGACCTCGGCCACCTCCTCGGTGAGCCGGTCCGGGTGCACGACCGCCGGGTCGTAGTAGACGTCGCGCAGCGTGACGGAGACCCGCTGCCCGGCGGGGATCCTGGTGGCCCGGCGGATCAGCCAGGGCCCGAAGCCGGGCACCCGCAGCGCCGATATCCGGGCCGGCACCGGCCGCGGCCGCAGATCGGGCAGCGCCGGGGAGACCAGCGTCAGCGTGCGGACCAGGTCCGGGCGGCTGGCTGCCAGCCTGGTGCTCACCGCCCCGCCGAGCGAGTTGCCGATCAGGTGCACCGGGCCGCGGCCCTGCGCCTCGATCAGCCGGGCCACGGTGGCCGCCTGCGCGCGCACGGAGTAGTCGCCGTCCGGCACCGGGGGCGAGTGCCCGTTCCCGGGGAGGTCCAGGGCCTCGCAGGCGAGCGGGTGGCCGCCGGGCCAGGGTGGCCAGGGCACGTCCCCGGCGGTGTGGCCGTTGCGCCCGGGCGGGTCCGGCCGGCGCAGCTGGTCCATCAGGTCGGTCCAGTTGGTGGACGCGCCGCCGAGCCCGTGCACGCACAGCGCGGGCTCGGCGCCCGGCTCGGCGGGCGCGCTGCGCACGAAGACCTCGGCCGCCCCGGCGGATACGAGCCGCCCAGGCCAGGCGGGGATCGGTGGCGCGGGCCGCAGCCGGGCGGCCGGTGTGCTCTGCATGCGGGCAAGCTTAGGTCGTGGCCGGTGGATCTTGGTGCTCCCGCAGCGCCCTGGAGCAGGCGTAGAAGCGGGCCGGGACGGGCAGAACCGGAGAGAACTTTGCCCGGGTAGCCCGGATTGTGCACCGTTTGCGGGCGCTTCGGGGGTACGGCCGCCGCCGGCTGAGATGATGAGCGGATCGGCCCGGGCCACGGGACCGGTTGCGAGCAGCCCGTGGCGAGCACCGTGCCGAGGATGGCCGCCGGGTGAGGGAGGGAGCCCGCACCCGGCGGACGGGAGGGAAGGTAGGCAGATGCCACAGCTCGATGTCGTCGTGTTCGGCGGCGGGACGGCCGGCGTGCACGTCGCCAGCGAGGTGGCCAGGGCGGGCCGCACCGTGGCGGTGGTCGAGGCCGGCCTGGTCGGTGGCGAGTGCCCGTACCTGGCCTGCATGCCGTCGAAGTCGCTGCTCCAGTCGGCCCGGCGCGGCGAGACCTGGGAGCACGCGGTGGCCCGCCGCGACGAGCTCACCGGCCACCTGGACGACACGCCAGCGGCGGCCCGGCTGGCCCAGGCGGGCGTCACGCTGATCCGCGGCCGGGCCCAGGTCAGCAAGCAGGGCGAGGCCGAGATCGAGCCGATCGCCGTGCCGCCCAGGCCGCGGGACAAGCTGACCGCCGACGCCGCGGAGACCGAGATCACCTCGCTCGGCTACACCGACCTGGTCATCGCCACCGGCAGCGAGCCGGTGGCGCCGCCGGTGGAAGGGCTGACCGACGTTCCCGCCTGGACCAGCGCGGAGGCGCTCACCTGGCCGGACCTGCCGCGGCGGCTGATCGTGCTGGGCGGTGGCGCGATCGGCTGCGAACTGGCCCAGATCTACGCGGCGTTCGGCAGCCAGGCCACGCTGATCGAGGCGGAGGACCACGTGCTGCCCGGCGAGGCGCCGTTCACCGGCGAGATCCTGGCCGACGGGCTGCGCCGGACCGGGGTGGACGTGCGGCTCGGCTCGGCGGCGGTGAAGGCCGAGACGACCGACATCGGGCTGGCGCTCACGCTGGCCGACGGGAGCAGGATCGAGGCCGACCGGGTGCTGCTGGCCACCGGCCGCAGGCCGCGGCTGAGCGGGCTCGGCCTGGACAAGCTCGGCATCGAGATCGGGCCCGGCATGGCGCTGCCGGTGGACGCGAACTGCCGGGTGGCCACCCGGCCGCCGTCCGGGCGCGGCCGCCGCAAGCACACCGGGCAGGTATGGGCGGCCGGCGACGTGACCGGTGTCGCGGCGTACACGCACACCGCCAGCTACCAGGCGCGCATCGTGGCGGCGAACATCCTCGGCGGCCACCGCGAGGGCGACTACCGGGCGATCCCGCGCGTCGTCTACACCACCCCGTCGGTGTACACGGTCGGCCTGTCCCCCGCCAGTGCCGCCGCGGCCGGGACCGAACTGCGCACCGCGGGCTTCGACCTGGCCGAGACGGCGCGGGCCACCGTCGAGGACGACGACCGGGGCCGGGTGGAGCTGTACGCCGGCCGCGACGGGCGGCTGGTGGGGGCGGCCGCGGTCGGGCTGTACGCGGAGGACTGGATGGCCGAGATCACGCTGGCCGTGCGGGCCAGGATCCCGCTGGCCACGCTGGCCGACGTGGTGCACGCCTTCCCGGCTTACGGGATGGCGCTGGAGCAGCCGCTGCGTGAACTGGCCCAGGCCACGGGCTGAGGGCACCGAAGAGCCGACCCGCCGGTAACAAACGCGGCGGCTACCTCGGCATAGACGGCTACCGAGTCGTAGGATTACCGGAACGCGGTGGAACCGCCATCGCGCCGACAAAACGGAGACCGTGTTGACCGCAACCCCCGACGCCCGGCCCCGCAGCACCCGGCTGCCAAGGCAGGCCAGACGGCGGCAGTTGCTCGGGGCCGCGCAGAAGGTCTTTGTGTCGCAGGGATATCACGCCGCCGCGATGGATGAGATCGCCGAGCGCGCGGGAGTTAGCAAACCAGTTCTTTACCAGCACTTTCCCGGAAAGCTCGAGCTGTACCTGGCGCTGCTGGACGAGAGCACCGATGTGCTGATCGACACGGTGCGCAGCGCGCTCGGTTCCACCACCGACAACAAGCAGCGGGTGGCCGCCACTTTCGTCGCCTTCTTCGATTTCGTCAGTGGCGCGGGTGAGGCATTCCGCCTTGTCTTTGAGTCAGATCTTGGCAATGAGCCCGCCGTGCGGCAGCGGCTGGACGCCACCATGAACGCATGCGCAGAAATGATCAGCAGGGTGATCAGGGAGGACGCCGGCATCCAGGACGACGAGGCGCACCTGCTCGGCATGGGCCTGGTGGGCATGGCCAACGTCAGCGCCCGGTACTGGATGAGCACCGGGCAGGACATCCCGAAGGACGCCGCGGAACAACTGCTGACCCGGCTGGCATGGCGTGGCATCAGCGGCTGGCCACTCACCGGATAGCCGTCACCCGTTCACCTTGAGTAGGTCTACTACAGCGGGCGGCCACTTACCGGATAACGCCCAGTTCGCTGGCGGCAGAGTAATCCGGGGCTCGGCTGCTTCGCGCTACGCGCTGTGCACGCTAACCTCGGTATACGTAGGCCGCCCAGTCACACCCCCGGGAACTCCGCCGAGAGGACAAACGTGGAAGTCAAGATCGGGATGCAGTCCGCGCCGCGCGAGCTCGTCGTGGAAACCGATACCGCGGCCGAGGATGTGGAGCGCGCGCTGTCCAGCGCACTCGCCGACGGCGGCCTTTTCGCGCTTCGGGTGGAAAAGAACGGCAAGATTCTCGTTCCGGCGGACAAGATTGCGTACGTGGAGCTCGGCAGCTCCGAGCCGCGGCGGGTCGGGTTCGGCAACCTCTGAAGCATCTCCCGCGGGGCGGGCCGGCGGGGGCGGTCAGCTGGACAGGCCGAGCGCATTCATCCGTTTCGCGTGCGCGTCGGTGATCTGGGCGAACATCCGCCCCATCTCGCCGAGCTGGCTCTCCCCCTCGCCGACCAGCAGCCGGGCCAGCGACGGATGCTCCGCGGTGACCCGCTGCGCCTGGCTGAGCGCCTCCCCCACCAGCCTGCGCGCCCACAGCGCCAGCCGGCCGGCCACCTTCGGGTCGGCCTCGATGGCCGCGCGTACGTGCCGCACCGCGAACTGCGCGTGGCCGGTGTCGGCGAGCACCTCCAGCACCAGGGCACGCGGCCCCGGCTGGAGCAGATCGGCCGCGGCCCGGTAGAAGTCCGCCGCGAAGCCGTCGCCCACGTACGCCTTGACCAGCCCTTCGAGCCAGTCAGACGGCATCGTCCTGGCGTGGAAGCCGTCCAGCGGGGCGGCGAACGGCTGCATCGCCCGGTCCGGATCGGCGCCGAGCCGCACGAGTTCGGTCTGGATCTTCTCGAAGTGCGAGAACTCCGCCACCGCCATCCCGGCGAGCGCGGCCTTGTCGGCCAGGGTGGGCGCGAGCGCGCCGTCCTCGGACAGCCGGAAGAACGCGACCAGCTCGGCGTAGGCCAGCAGGCCGTACAGGTCGATGAGGCCGTCGTCGGGCGAGTCGGTCACGGGTGCAGCGTAACGGCAATGCTGGCCAGGCCGGAAAGACTCCCTACGGCAACCCGCGCCCGGCGCGCCGTAAGCGTTCTCTGGCCGGTCACAGCGTCCCTGGTACACTCTGCATCGACCCGTGACCGGAATGTGGTGGCGCCAGGTCGTGTTGGTCATGTAAGGCGGCCGTTACGGCCGGACCTCGCGGTCTACCCCTGAACGACTTTCCCGCGGGCACATTGATGGAGGCTGAAAGCCCTGACCACCCAGACGATTACTGACCAGATTATGCCGGATGACGAACCCGGTTCGGGCGGGACTGTTCCCGAAGACACCGCGGCCGGCAGCGCCCCGCGGCCCAGCCAGCCAGAGCCTGTCCCGTTCCGCGACCTGGAGGTCGCCGAGGACATCTGCGCCGCGCTTGATGAGAAGGGGATCCGCACCGCGTTCCCCATCCAGGCGCTGGCCCTGCCGATCGGGCTCGGCGGAAGCGACATCATCGGCCAGGCCCGGACGGGCACCGGCAAGACGCTCGCGTTCGGGATCCCGCTGCTGCAGCGGCTGGCCGGCGGCGGCCAGCGGCCGCAGGGCCTGGTCGTCGTGCCGACCAGAGAACTGGCCATGCAGGTCGCCGAGGACCTGCGCATCGCCGGTGCGCGGATCGGCACCCGGGTGCTCACCGTATACGGCGGCCGCGCCTACGAACCCCAGGTCGAGGCCCTGCGAGCGGGCGTGGACGTGGTTGTCGGCACGCCGGGCCGGCTGCTCGACCTGACCGGGCAGCACTACCTCGACCTGTCCGCCGTGCGCACGCTGGTGCTTGACGAGGCGGACCGGATGCTCGACCTGGGTTTCCTGCCCGACGTGGAGCGGATCCTCAAGCTCGTCCCCGACGTGCGGCAGACCATGCTGTTCTCGGCGACGATGCCGCCCGACGTGGTGACCCTGGCCCGGCAGCACCTGAACCGCCCGGTGCACGTGCGCGCGGAGGGCAGCGACGAGCCGGAGCACGCGGCGGACAACGAGCAGCACGTGTTCCGCATCCACCACATGGACAAGATCGAGGTGCTGGCCCGTGTGCTGCAGGCTGAGGACCGCGGGCTGACCATGGTCTTCTGCCAGACCAGGCGGATGGCCGACCAGGTGGCCGAGAATCTGGCCGGACGCGGTTTCGCGGTGGCCAGCGTGCACGGTGACCTGGGCCAGGGCCAGCGGGAGCGGGCACTGCGTGCCTTCCGCAACGGCAAGGTGGACGTGCTGGTCGCGACCGACGTGGCCGCCCGTGGGCTGGACGTGGACGACGTGACCCACGTGGTGAACTACGAGTGCCCCGAAGATGACAAGGCCTTCCTTCACCGCACCGGGCGCACCGGGCGGGCCGGCCGGACCGGGATCGCGGTCACCTTCGTGGACTGGCGCGACATGCGCAAGTGGAAGCTGATCGACGCGAGCCTCGGGCTCGGCATCCCTGAGCCGCCGGAGATGTACTCGACATCGCCCGAGCTGTTCACGACGCTGCGCATCCCGGCGGAGGCGATGGGGACGCTGCCCAGCGCGCAGCGGGCGCGGGCCGGCCTGGACGCTGAGGAGCTCGAGGACATCGGCGAGACCGGCCGCACCAGGTCGCGGGGGAACGGTGGAGGACCGCGTGGCAACTCCAGTTCGGGACGCGGCGGCAGGGACGGCAGGCGCGGCAGCGGTGGGCGCGGTGCCGGTCACGGCTCCGGCGGCGACAAGCCCGCGCAGGGGCAGGCCCGGCAGGGCCGCACCCGGGTGCGCCGCCGTACCCGCCGCGGCCGCGATGTCGGCGGCCAGCAGAGCAACGGCTAGGCCGGTTACCCGCGGACCAGGCCCGCTGGGCGAATTGCCCAGCGGGCTGAATTGAGTGGGGTGGCCCCACGTGAGCACACCCCGCTCGATCGATCTTCCCCCGGGGGCGAAGCGGATCACGTTGCACACCGCACGCGGCGAGTTCGCCGCGGTGGAGGCGATGCCGGCCACGGGGGTGTGCGAGCGTTACCCGGCCCTGCTCGTCCCGGGGTTCACCGGGAGCAAGGAAGACTTCCTGCCGATCCTGCGGCAGCTCGCCGCGGCCGGGCGCCGAATCGTGGCCATCGACCTGCGCGGCCAGTACGAGACGCCGGGCACCGACGACCGGGACAGCTACCGGCTGGCCGAGCAGGGCGCCGACATCGGCGCGATCGCGGCCCGCCTGCTGGACGAGGGTGACCCGAGAGCGGGCACGGCGGGCCTGCACCTGCTCGGCCACTCCTTCGGTGGGCTGGTGGCCAGGGAGACCGTGCTGGCCAAGGCGGCCGACATCTGCTCGCTCACGCTGATGAGCTCCGGCCCCGGCAGGCTGAGCACGCCGGCCGCCGATGTGCTCAGCGCGATACTCGAGCCGCTCCGGGGGCTGGCCGGGAAGCAGCTCGCCGCCCAGGTCAGGCGGCTGTGGGAGCTCCAGCTGGCGCAGCAGGCGGCCGCCGACGGCACGCCGCCGGGCATCATCGACTTCCTCGGCCGCCGGATGCTGCGCAGCAACCCGGACGGCCTGGCCGCGGCGGCCGAGCAGCTGCTGTCCACCCCGGACCGCACCGCCGAGCTGGCCGCCGCCGCGCACCTGCCGATCCTGGTGCTGTACGGCGAGTACGAGGACAAGTGGGAGACCCCGGTGCAGGAGAGGATGGCCGCACGGCTGCGCGCGCAGCGGGTGTGCATTCCCGGGGCCACGCACTCCCCGGCCGTCGAGGCGCCAGAGACCACGGCCAGCGCGCTGAACAAGTTCTGGAACGCGGCCGAGGCCACCCACCGCTGAACCACCGCTGGGCCGGCGCTGGCGCCGGGCGTGCCCCGCGCCCCGTCAGCCGCTGATCGTCGCCAGCCCGTCCCAGGGCTTGCGCGGCTCGGTCGCGGCCCGCCCCTCGGGGCAGTGCTGCTGGTAGTCACACCAGCCGCACATCCGGCCCGGCTGTGGCGGGAACACCCGGTCGATGCCCGGCTGATCCAGGCCGCCGCGGTAGGCCTCGTCGGCCGCCGCGCACTCGGCCGCGATGTCCTCGGCCCGGCCCAGCTGGCGGGCCAGCGCCTCGGCACTGTGCTCCCAGGCCAGCACCGACCCGGTGGGCAGGTGGTGCAGCTCCACCCGGCGGCAGCGGCGCCGCATGACCCGCTCGGCGGCCACCGCGTACAGCGCGAGCGGCAGCGAGGCGCGCGCGTCGTCGGTGGTCAGCAGGTGCCGGCCGGTCTTGTAGTCCACGACGACGAGCTCGCTGGCCGCCACCTGGCCCGCCGCGCCGCCGTCGGTGTCCGCGTCCCCGGCCGGCCGCTCGTCTAGCCGGTCGATCCGGCCGGACACCGCGATCCGCTCGGTCCGCGTGGCCACCGTGCGTTCCACCCCGAGCGGCTCGTCGGCCGGGTCCAGCCGCCGCACGTAGTCCTCGACCAGTTGCCGCGCCCAGCCGCGGTAGGTCAGCGACTGCTCGTCCGCAGCGAACCCCAGGCCGATCCAGCCCCGGTCGAGCAGGTCACCGGCCCTGGCCACGGTGCGCTGGGCCAGCGGCAGCCGCCACCAAGCCGCCAGCGCCGCGTGCACGCTCGCGCCCAGGCTGTTGTGCGCCCACGGCGGCCCCTTCTGCGGCGCCGGCCGGTCCAGGTAGCTCATCCGGTACCGCCGCGGGCAGTCCAGCCAGGTGTTCAGCCGGGTCGGCGTGCAGGTGTACAGCCGCCGCGGCATCCCGTCGAGACCGAGCTGCTCCCCGGCGTGCCCGTTCTGCTTCATTTTTTCCATTCTGCTGAACGGCTGCGCCCTGGACACGCGGACACGCCGGCCGCGGCGGGCGACGCCGGCTAATCGTCCTCGGCGGGCCCGGCCGAGCCGGCGCTGACCCAGGAGTCGAACCGCTTCTCCGCGTCCGCCACCGTGGTCTCCTCGCCGTGCCCGGGCAGCACCCGGGTGTCCGGCGGCAGCGTCAGCAGGTACTCCCCCACCGCGCTGACCTGGCCGGGGAAGTCCGGGTACTCGCCGCAGTACCGGCCCAGGCCGGTGGCCAGCAGGACGTCGCCGGAGAAGACCACGCCGAGGTCCTCGCAGTACAGGCAGACCGACCCGGGCGAGTGCCCGGGCGTGTGGATCACCTCGAGCGCCACGTCGGCCACCTCGAACACCCCGCCGTCGGCCATCTCGATGTCCGGGTCCTCGTCGTGGGTCTCCCGCCAGAACAGCAGGTCCTTCGGGTGCAGCGCGACCGGCGCCTCGTCCCGCTCGGCGACCTCGATGGCCGCGGCCACGTGATCGGGATGCCCGTGCGTGCAGATGACGGCGACCACCTCGCGGTCATCCACCGCCTCGAGCACCGCCGCGGCGTTGTGCCCGGGATCGACGACGATGACCTCGTCGTTGTCGCCGATCACCCAGGTGTTGTTCTCCATCGGGTAGAGGTTGCCGTCCTCGGTGATCTCACCCGAGGTCACCACCTGCTCGATCCGCGCGTCCACGCTGGCCCGACCCTTCCTTCGGCTTCCGCTGCGAAGTCAGCCCTGTTTCACGAATGCCCGCACAGCCTGGGCGACAAGCTCCACGGCGATGGCGGAGAGCAGCAGGCCGGCGATCCGGGTCAGCAGCTCTACGCCGTTGTCGGTGAGAATACGGTGGATAACGAAGGCGAACCGCATCGCGAGCCAGGCCGCCACGGCCACCGCGGCGATGGCCACCGCGAGAGCCAGGGCCTGACCGGCGCCATGTGCCCGCTGTACGAAAAGCATCGTAGCCACGATCGCGCCCGGGCCGGCCAGCAACGGCGTGCCCAGTGGCACGAATGCCACATTGACCTTCGCGATCTCCTGCTCGGTCGGCTCGGCCGACTGGCCGGTGAGCAACTGCAGCGAGATCAGCAGCATCAGCAGCCCGCCTGCGCACTGCAGCGCGGGCAGCTGAACGCCCAGGTAGTGCAGCACCGACTGGCCGAACAGCGCGAAGCCGACGATCACCCCGAACGCGACCAGCGCGGCCTGCCAGGCGAGCCTGCTGCGGTCCCCCGGCGGCCTGCCGCGGGTCAGCCCGAGGAACACCGGCACGGTCCCCGGCGGGTCGATGATCACCAGCAGGGTGACGAACACCTCCCAGAAGAACCTCACGGCGGGCCACGATATCGGCCCACCAGCCGCCGCGCGCCCCCAGCGCCCGCGGCGGCCCGGTCAGGTGCGGACGGGGGCGGCGCCGGTGGCGGCTTCGGTGAGGCGCTGGTAGGAGGCCGGCGGCGCGGTCTCGCAGCCGAGCCGGCGGCCGGTCAGGCTGCCGTGGTCGTCACTTCCCCCGGAAGTGGCCAGGCCGAGGCTGTCCGCCAGTGCGGTGAGGCGAAGCCGTTCAGCAGAATTCTGGTCGGGGTGCCGTACCTCGACCCCGGTGAGACCCTCGCCGGCCAGCCGGGTGATCGCCTCATCGGGCAGCAGCCAGCTGTCCCGGCCGGCCCGTGGGTGGGCGAGCACGGTCACGCCGCCCGCCGCGCGGACGAGGTGGATGGCCCGCACCGGATCCAGCGCGTACCGGCCGACGTAGGCGCGGCCGCCCATGCCGATCCATTCCTTGGTGAACGCGGCGGCCGGCTCGGCGACGGCCCCGTCGGCGGCCAGCGCGCGGGCGATGTGCGGGCGGCCGACCACGCCGCCGCGGGCGAACGCGGCCACCTGCTCCCAGGTGACGCCGGTGCCGAGGTCGGCCAGCTTGGCCACCATGGCCTCCGCGCGGCGCACCCGGTCGCTCCGGATGCGGTCGCACTCGGCGGCGAGTTCGGTTTCGTTCGGGTCGAAGAGGTAGGCGAGCAGGTGCACGCTGTGCCCGTCCAGCCGGCAGGACAGTTCCATGCCGGGCACGAACGTCAGCCCCGCGGGCGCCTCGCGCAGCGCCTCCTCGTGGCCGCCGACGGTGTCGTGGTCGGTCAGCGCGATCACGTCGAGGCCCGCCGCCTTGGCCCGGCGCATCACCTCGGCCGGCCGGTCGGTCCCGTCGGAGGCGCTGCTGTGGGTGTGCATGTCGATGCGCACGATTACCCATCGTAGGCGAGGGGTCCGGGCGGCGGCCGGGCTGGGCCCGCGGGCTGCCGGGTGCCTGGTCAGCCGGGCAGCCGCGGCGAGGGGGCACCGAACGGCAGGTCGAGTTGCTGGCCGGGATCCCGGAGGTCACGCAGTGTGATCGGCTCGAGCAGCAGCAGACCGGCGGTGTCCGGCCACAGCACGGCCCACAGCCAGTGCCCCTTCACCTCGCCGGCGAACGCGGCCCGGCCGGGCGCGTCCACGTGCCACAGCGGGAAGTCATGGCCGCCGACCTGGACCGAAGCGTGCGGCGGGCCGGTGGCGAAGCCGGCACCCGGATCGGGGCCGTCCAGGCCCGCGAACCTGGCGCCGAGGCCGACGCCGGGCTCCTCGGCGACCAGCAGCAGATCGCCGGGTCCGCCGCACGGGTTCGGCCCGGACAGGGCGACGGCGCAACCGCAGGTCCCGGACCGTTCGTCACCGGCGCTGGCGAACCCGGTGACCAGCCAGCCGGCCGGCAGCGGCCAGGGCAGCCAGGCCGGCGCACCGCTGGTGCGCAGCAGGCCGTCCAGGCCGTCGCGGGACGGGCTGTACACAGGCGCCAGCGGAGCCACCACGCCGTGCTGGTCGCACTGCCAGGCGCTGGACCAGGCGCTGGGCTCCCGTACGGGCGCTCCGCACCGTGGGCAAGTGGGCGCGGCCCTCATGACTACCGACAGTGATCCCTTACCGGTCGGTAGTCAAGCGTTACGGCCTGCGGCCTGGGCATATGGGCGTCGTGTGACCACAACGCCACGTTCAGTACAGAAGTTATTATCCTCCGGCATGGGTGGCTTAGTGGTTATGCTCCGACATGACGGGGCCGGCCGTGGCATCGGGTTCATGCCACGGCGGCGAAAATGGATGGAGCGGGGAACACGATCATTAACCAGAATCCTCGACGGGGAACGAGCGGACTGCGCAGGTGCCTGGGCACGCTGGCGGTGCTGGGGGTGGCCGCGCCGGTGGCGCTGGCCGCCATGGCGGGGCCCGCGGATGCCGCTCAGCCCGCCTTCGGGCACGTGGCCACCATCTATCTGCCGGGGGCGGCCGGCGATGTGTACGCCCAGGCCGTCGCGGTTGACTCCGACACCAACAGGATCTATGCCGCCAACAGCCTGGGCAATGACATTGTGGTGATCGACGGCAAGACGGACAAGATCGTGGCCAACATCAAGGGCGTCAAGGGCCCCGAGGACGTCGCGGTCGACCAGGCCACCGACACCATCTACACCGCGAACATCGGCCCGGCGATCCGTCCCGGCTCGGTGTCTGTGGTGAGCGGCGTGACACACAAGCTCACCGCCACCATCAAGGTCGGCCAGTATCCACAGGGCATCGCGGTCAACCCGGCCACCGGCACCGTCTACGTGGCCAACCTCGGGAACGGCACGCCGTCGAGCGGCTCGGTCTCGGTCATCAACGGCGCCACCAGCACCGTCACCGGCAAGATCGCCATCAAAGTCCCGCTGTTCGTGGCGGCCAACCCGGTCACCAACACCGTGTACATTTCCGCCTTCGGCCACCAGGGGGTGGTGGCGGTGGACGGGGCCACGGACAAGATCACAGCCACCATCCCGCGGCGGAAGATCGTCGAGTCGGTAGCCGTGGACCAGGCCACCGATCAGGTCTACACGGCGTACCCATGGATGGGGAAGATCGACGGGAAGACGAACACCTGGCTGGGCAGCCTCCCGTTCCCCGTTAACATCAACCCGCAGTCGGTGGCCGTCGATGCCGCGACCGGCCGGGTCTACGGCGCCGACGGGCCTTCCGGCGCAGTGTCCGTGGTCAACGGCTGAACGCCGGCCGCCTGGCGGCCCGGTGCCGCGGCCCGATAATGGGGTGGTGACCTCGCCGCAGGAGCAGGCGGGCGGGCCGGTCCGCTGCGTGGGCGCCATCATCACCGACCAGGCCGGGCGGCTGCTGCTGGTCCGGCGCGGGCGCGAGCCGGGCCGCGGGCTGTGGTCGGTCCCCGGTGGCCGGGTCGAGCCGGGTGAGACCGACGAGCAGGCCCTGGTCAGGGAGCTACGGGAGGAGACCGGGCTGGCGGTGCGGGCGGGCCGGCTGGTCGGCACGATGTACCGCCCCGGTCCCGGCGGGGTGGTCTACGACATCCGCGACTACGCCGCCACGGTGACCGGAGGCACGCTCAGCGCCGGCGACGACGCCGACGACGCCCGCTGGGTCGGCCGGGCGGACCTGGCCGGGCTGCCGCTGACCGGCGGCCTGGTGGACGCGCTGACCGAATGGGGCGTGCTGGGCTAACCGCCGGGGGTGAACTTCCGTGTGCGGCGCAGGCCGGCGGCGCGGCCTTTGGTCGCGGCGGCCAGGGCGAGCTTGCTGGACGCCTCGTCGATCATCTCGCCATCCAGCGTCGCGGCGCCGCGGTGCTCGGTGGCCGTGTGGTACTCGCAGGCCTCCAGGATCAGCTCGGCGCGGTCGTATTCCCGCCTGGTCCGGGGTGAAGGCCTGGTTCACCGTGTCGATCTGGCCCGGGTGCACCACCCACTTGCCGTCGTAGCCGAGGGCGGCCGCCCCGGACGCGGCCCGGGCCAGCCCGGCCACGTCACCGATCTTCGCGTACGGGCCGTCGATGGCCAGCAGCCCGTGGCTGCGCGCGGCGACCAGGATCCGCATGAGCGGGTAGTGGAACGCGTCCCCCCGGTAGCCGGCCGGCGGCTCCCCCCGCGGTCAGCGAGCGCATGCCCAGACTTGCCATGAAGTCGGCCGGGCCGAAGACCAGCGCCTCCAGCCGCGGCGAGGCGGCGGCGATCGCGTCGGCGGCGGCGAGCCCGGCGGCGTCCTCGATCTGCGCCTCGATGCCGATCCGGCCGGGCGGCGGGCGCGACCGAGTCCTCCAGGTCGAGGAAGACCTCGTCGCACGGCAGGCCCCTGGCCTTCTCGATGAACCGGCTGGAACTGCCCGGCACCGCCAGGCAGGACCGCCGGGGCCGGTATGCGCGCGCCATGTCCGCCATCCTCGGTCCGGAGAGTACATGCTCAGCGGAGGGTACCAACGGGCACCGCCTACGATGAGGAGCATGAGTACCGCACCCTCTGACCCAGCCGGGCCGCCGACCACCGAGGACGTCATGGATGCCCTGGCCGGCGTGCAGGATCCCGAAATCCACCGGCCGATCACCGACCTCGGCATGGTCAAGACTGTGGACATCCAGCCGGACGGCAAGGTCCGGGTGGACGTCTACCTGACCGTGGCCGGCTGCCCGCTGCGCGACACCATCACCCGCGACGTCACGGCGGCCGTGTCCAAGGTCGCCGGGGTGACCGGGGTGCGGGTCGAACTCGACGTGATGAGCGAGGAACAGCGCCGGGAGCTGCAGGGCAAGCTGCGCGGCGGCCGGGCCGAGCCGGAGATCCCGTTCGCCAAGCCCGACTCGCTGACCAAGGTGTACGCGGTGGCCAGCGGCAAGGGCGGGGTCGGCAAGTCGTCGGTCACGGTGAACCTGGCGGTGGCGTTGTCGGCCGCCGGGCAGCGGGTCGGCGTAGTGGACGCCGACATCTACGGCCACTCGGTGCCGCGGATGCTCGGCGTGACCGGGCGGCCCACCCAGGTCGAGCAGATGATCATGCCGCCGTCCGCGCACGGCATCCCGGTGATCTCGATCGGCATGTTCACCAAGGGCAACACGCCGGTGGTATGGCGCGGCCCGATGCTGCACCGGGCGCTGCAGCAGTTCCTGGCCGACGTGTACTGGGGCGACCTGGACGTGCTGCTGATGGACCTGCCGCCGGGCACCGGGGACATCGCGATCTCGGTGGCCCAGCTGCTGCCGGTCGCGGAGCTGCTGGTGGTCACCACGCCGCAGCAGGCCGCCGCCGAAGTGGCCGAACGCGCCGGGGCGATCGCCACGCAGACCCATCAGCGGATCGCCGGCGTGATCGAGAACATGTCCTACCTGCCCTGCCCGCATTGCGGCGAGCAGATCGAGGTGTTCGGCTCCGGTGGCGGCGCCACCGTGGCCGAGGCGCTGACCCGGGTGATGGGCGCGCCGGTGCCGCTGCTCGGCCAGGTGCCGATCGACCTGCGGCTGCGCGAGGGCGGGGACGCGGGGGTGCCGCTGGTGCTCAGCGACCCGGACTCGGCGGCCGGGAAGCAGCTCACCGCCATCGCCGGGACGCTGAGCGGGCCCCGCGGGCTGGCCGGCCGCCGGCTGGGCCTGACGCCGCTCTGAGCCGACCGGAACGGGGTGGCCTCCCGGGCTACCCGCCGGGCCGGGGTTAGGTGGCCTCGGGGTCGAACGGCGGGCGCTGGCCGGAGTCCATCGGGTGCGGCCTGGACCGGGCCGGCTCGTTCATGAACCCGTCCATGTCCAGGTCGTCCATCAGGTGCTTGCGGACGAACGAACGCGGGTTCAGGTCGGCGATGTCGAAGTCGGCGAACTCCGGGCCGAGGCCTTCGGTCAGGTCGGCCTTGGCTTTGTCGGCCACCCGGCGCAGTTCGCGCAGTGTGCCGCCGATCTGCTTAGCCATCTTGGGCAGCTGGTCGGGTCCGAATATCACCAGGCCAATGACGGCGAGCACCAGCAGTTTGGTGATGGACAGGTCGAACACCGCAAGTCTCCGGTCGCCGCAGGATAACCAGCCGGGCGGGACACCCGGACGCTTCCACTGTAATCGGTGCTCGCGGCGAGGACGAGACCGCCGGCCGGCCAGAAAGTGTCCGGTGGGTAAGACGTGCGGGACGTTCCTCAGCGGAACGGGTTGATCCAGGAGAACAGACGGTGCACGCCGCGGTCCATCCGGGACCAGAAACCCGGCCTGCCCTGGTGCGGCAGCGAGTTCACCACGCTGGCGATGACCGTGGCCGGGGCGCCGGCCACAACGGTGTACACGTAGCCCCCGGCCGACCAGGTCACGTCGGGCTCGGCCGGGTCGCGCAGGTACACCGGGTGCCCGCCGAGGTCGGTCTGCCGCCAGCCGGGCAGCGCGGCCGGCAGCTGGCCACGCTGCACGAACAGCGAGACGACCGACAGCCCGTCGGAGTAGGCGAGGTCCACCACGCGGGCCGAACTGGTGCCGCTCTCGCTGGCGCCGAACAGGGTCAGGCCGTCCGGCATCGCGGCGGGCACCGGCCAGCCGCTGGCGTACAGGGTGGTGAGCTGGGCTGGGCCGAGCCGGTCGGCCCACGGCCGCTGCGGTGCGCTGGGTACGCGGGCGGCGGAGCCGGCCCGGGCCGCCGGTGCGCCGGGGCTGGCCGTGGTCGCGGGGGTGGCCGTGGTCGCGGGGGTGGCCGCGGTCGCGGCGCTGGCCGCGGGCGCGGGACTGGCCGCGGTCGCGGCGCTGGCCGCGGTGGTGACGCTGGCCGCGGGACTTACCGGGGCGGCGGGGCTGGCCTGGGTGAGTGACGCCCCGGCGAAGCCGGTCACCGACATCGCGGCGGACATGCTGTTGGCCGCGTGGCGGACCCCGGAGCGCTGCGGTCCGCCGGTGGCCTGCGGCCGCGCGGCCGCGGCATCGGCCGCGGGCGCGGCGCGGTCGGCGGCCGGCCGGGCCCCGGATGCGCCGCTGCCGCCGGTGCCAGCCGCACCTCCGGTGCCGGTGCCGCCAGTGCTGGGGCCTGCGGTGCCGCCAGTGCCTCCGGTGCCAGTGCCTCCGGTGCCGCCAGTGCTGGGCGTGCCTGCGCTGCCGGTGGTGCTGTAGCCGGCGGGCCTGGCCGCCTGGCGGGGCAGCTTCAGGCCGGCCAGGCCGTCCATGCCGATCAGCTGGGCGTGGCCGTCGAAGATCTCGCGGCGCAGCGGCAGCTTGGTCGCGTCGTCCAGCCAGAAACGGGCGGCGACGCTGCCGTCACGGCGGCGCACCTCGACCACCGAGGCGGTCCGGCCCGCGGCCGAACCCTGCCCGGTGTAGATGACCACGTAGTGCGCGTTGAGCAGCCCGACCAGGGTGGGGCTGAGGCCGAGCCCGACGTCCGGGGGCTGGCCGGTGTGGTGCGAGATCCTCATCCGGACCCGGTCCGCGCCGGAACTCAGCCAGGCGGCGCTGCTCCCGGCGGCCAGCCAGGAGATGACCTGCACCGCCCGGTAGGGAACGGACCGGGCGGCGGTGGCCGCCTCGCCGAGCAGCCTGGTCCCGGCGGCGGCCGCGCCCGTGCTGGCCAGCTTCCTGGCCCGGCCGAGCCCGGCCAGGCTGGCGGCCCGCGGGGCCGGGTGCCGCGCGGCGCCCGGTGCGCCGGCGCTCCCGGCGATGAATACGCCGGTGACAAGGAGGCCCGCGGTGCTCGCGGCGATGACAGCCCGGCGGCGCATGGCGCCGCGCGATGGGTGCGGGGCGGAATTCACGGGTGCAGCGAGTGGGCAGCCTGTGTCCGGACGATGGTCTGGAGGGTGGCCTCACCGAACGTCGCCGCGTGCTGGGAGTTGTAGGAGTCCACCCGCGGGGTGACGGTGGGCCCGGTGCCGTTCCCCGAGCCGCCGGCCGCGAACGACGCGGCGCCGAGCCCGACAGCCAGCGCGGCGACCGCCCCGGCGACCACGTACCTGGTGTGCCCGCGGCCCGGGAGGGCGGCATCGTCTGCCAGCTCTTCCAGGGCGATCAGGCGGCGGGTCAGCGCGCCGTCGGCGGTGGCCTCACCCAGGCCTCGCATGCGCTGCTTGAGCGTGCGCAGCGCGGCCACTTCGGCCCGGCACACCTCACAGCTGACCAGGTGGGAGAACGCCAGGTCACGCTCGTCATCACCGAGCTCGCCGTCGACAAGCGACGACAGCCGCCGGCCAAGATGGCTCATCCGCCCTGACCCCGCTTCGCCTGGACCGGCTGGCCGTGGCCCGCGGTGGCCGCGGCGACCTGCCTGGCCGGGGTGGCGACCTGGCCCACCCGGCGCGGCCTGCGGTGGTCCAGGGCGGCCCGGAGCTGGGCGCGGCCGCGGTGAATGCGGCTGCGCACGGTGCCGAGCTTCACGCCCAGGGTGACCGCGATCTCCTCATACGACAGGCCTTCGATGTCACACAGCACCACGGCCGCGCGGTACTCCGGGGCCAGCGCTTCGAGTGCCTCGGCGATGTCGCTGTCCAGGTGCCGCTCGTCGAACGCCTGGGCCGGGGTGGGGCCGCTGTGCAGCCGCTGCGCGGTCTCGTCGCCGAGCCCCTCGAACCGGATCCGCTGCCTGCGGCGGGCCATGTCGAGGAAGAGGTTAGTGGTGATCCGGTGCAGCCAGCCCTCGAAGGTGCCGGGCGTGTAGCTGGACAGCGACCTGAAGACGCGGACGAAGACCTCCTGGGTCAGGTCCTCCGCGTCGTGCTTGTTGCCGGTCAGCCGGTAGGCGAGCCGGTACACCCGCGCCGAGTGCGCACGGACGACTTCCTCCCAGCTCGGCGGGGTCCAGCGGGACGCCGAAGAGTCAAGCTCGGCGATTTCGTCCACGGCCTCCCCCTTCACGTCGGGCTGCCCGTGATAACCATGGTGCCCGCAGTTATCTTCCGGCGCCACCCGGCCCCTGCACTTACCGCCCGGCAGTTACGGCCCCTGCACTGGAGTAACGGTGCGCGGGCCAGCCTGGTTCCCGGCGGCACGCCCGCGGCACTAGGCTGCCCCACGAAACACCCGGAGTGCCGGCCGGCCCATGGCCGGACGCTCCCAGGCAGGGGAGGCAGTCATCACAGGCACAGATGCGAGCCTGGCCTACGTCGAGGAATACCTCACCGAAGACGAACCGCTGGTCGCGGCCAGGCGGAACGCCATCGAAGTCGGCGGCGCCTCACCCATCGGGCCGACCGGGGGCGCGACGCTGCGCTTCCTCGCGGCCGCGATCGGCGCCAGGGCGGTTGTGGAGATCGGCACCGGCTGCGGTGTCTCCGGGATCTGGCTGCTCCGCGGGATGCTCCCGGATGGCACCCTGACCAGCGTCGACGTCGAGCCTGAGCATCAGCGGCTGGCGCGGCAGGCGTATACGGACGCGGGCTTCCGGAGCAACCGGTACCGGCTGATCGGCGGCCGCGCGCTGGACGTGCTGCCACGGCTCACCGACGGCGGTTACGACATGGTGTTCTGCGACGCCGACAAGCAGGAGTACCCCGAGTACCTCACCGCGGCGCTGCGTCTGCTGCGCCCCGGCGGCATCGTGCTGTTCGACAACGCGCTGTGGGGCGGCAGGGTCGCAGACCCTGCCGACCAGGACGAGGACACCACGGCGATCAGGGAAACCGGCGAGTGCCTGCGTGCGGACGAGCAGGTCATCCCGCTGCTGCTGCCGGTGGGGGACGGCCTGCTGGCCGGGGTGAAGCGCCCGGAATGAGGAGCGCGGCCGGTCCGTGGCCGTGCAGCAGGAGACTAGCGGCCGTGCAGCAGGGGACTATCCGACGGCGGATTTGAGGGCGTCGCCAAGCTTGGCCGCTTCATCGGCCGATAGCTCGACCACGAGCCGCCCGCCACCCTCGAGAGGGACGCGCATGACGATGCCGCGGCCCTCCTTAGTGACCTCGAGCGGACCGTCGCCCGTCCGCGGCTTCATCGCCGCCATCCTTCATCCCCTTCCAGCCAGGCACCGCGCGGAACCTAAGCGCCGGCGGCAACGGGGGTCGTAGCACTGAGTCGCGGCGGCCCGGTATGGGCCACAGGACCGGCTAACCACAACCGTCTCGATCAGTCCATCCATTATCCCGTGTCCGGGCACTGAATGGTAACGATCAGCTTTGCTTTGGCGGCAACAAAGACCAGGACACGCCAAAAAAACGCCGGATCCGGCCACACTGAGGGCGTGGATGCTCGTTCGGCGCTCTTCGATCTGTACGGAGATCATCTGCGATCGCGTGGCGCCCAGGCTCCGGTGGCCGCCGTGGTGCGGCTGCTGGCCAGTCTCGGCATCGCCGCGCCGGCGGTGCGCACCGCGATCTCCCGGATGGTCCGGCAGGGCTGGCTGGTGCCGGTGCGGGTGCCGGCCGGGGCCGGGTACCGGCTCACCCCGCGGGCGATCCACCGGCTGGACGAGGCGGCCGAGCGGATCTACTCCCGGGGCAACGCCTGGGACGGCGGCTGGCATCTCGTCGTGGTGGAACGGGTGCGCGAGCGCACCCGCCGGGAGCGGGTGCAGGCCAACCTGCGCTATCTCGGCTACGCCCAGCTGGACGAGACGACCTGGCTGAGCCCGCGGGCCTCGCCCGAGCTGCAGGCGCTGCGGGAGACCGAACGGGTCCGGCTGGAGCCGTTCATCGCCCGCTACGACGGCGACCCGCGCGGGCTGCTGGTCAGGGCGTGGGACCTGGACAGCCTGTCCCGCGCCTACCAGGGCTGGCTGGCCGACGCGCGGCAGCTAACCGGGTCAGTCGGGGACGACGCACCGGACGAGGCGGTGTTCGCCGCCCGCAGCAAGCTGGTGCACGAATGGCGGAAGTTCCTGTTCCGCGACCCGGGACTGCCCGCGGAGCTGCTGCCCGAGCAGTGGCCGGGCTTGGCCGCGGCGAAGTTCTTCCACGTAGAATCGGCGCGCCTGCTGCCCGCGGCATCGCGCTTCGTGGACTGCTGCCTGCGGGTGCATTGAACACGTTTGCGAGGAGGCCGCAGTGCCCGACACCGTGCTGTACGCCGTCGACGGTTCGGTGGCCAGCATCACGCTGAACCGCCCCGAGTCGCGGAACTCACTCAACACGGAGACGAAGGAAGCGCTGCTCGCCGCGGTCGGCCGGGCCGCCGACGACGAGCAGGTGCGCGCGGTCATCCTGACCGGGCGGGGGCGGGCCTTCTGCGCCGGGCAGGACCTGCGCGAGCACGCCGACGGGCTGACCGACGGCGGGGATCCGCTGGACACGGTGCGCACGCACTACAACCCGCTGATCAAGGCCATCACCGGGATGCCCAAGCCGGTCATCGCCGCGGTGAACGGCGCCGCGGCCGGCGCGGGCGCGTCACTCGCGCTGGCCTGCGACCTGCGGCTGGCCGCCCGCGGGGCGAGCATCCTGATGGCCTTCGCCCGGGTCGGCCTGGGCCCGGACTCGGGCGCGTCGTGGACGATGCAGCGGCTGGCCGGGATGGGCCGGGCCGCCGAGCTGCTGATGCTGGCCGAGCCCATCGACGCGGCGCGGGCCGCCGAGATCGGCCTGTTCAACCAGGTAGTGGAGGACGAGGAGCTCGAGCCGCGGGCGCGCGAGCTGGCGGCCCGGATGGCGGCCGGGCCGACCGCGGCCTACGCGGCGATCAAGGAGGCGCTGGTCTTCGCGGCCACGCACACGCTGGCCGAGTCGCTGGAGAAGGAAGCCGAACTGCAGGCCTGGCTGGGCAGGACGGCCGACCACCGCGCCGCCACCGAGGCGTTCGTCAGCAAGCAGCAGCCCGTCTACCGGGGGCGCTGAGCCTTCATCCGGGGCTCAGCCGCGAAAGGCGGTGCGGTAGGCCGTCGGGCTGACACCGATGGTCCGGTGAAAGTGCCGGCGCAGCGTGGTGGCCGTGCCCATGCCACACCGCACGGCGATCTGCTCGACTGAGGCATCGGTGCGCTCGAGCAGGTCCTGGGCGCGGGTGATGCGCTGCTGCTGCAGCCAGCCGAGCGGGCTGAGCCCAGTCTCCGCGCGCATCCGGCGGGCGAGCTGCCGGGCGCTGAGCCCGGACTCCCGGGCGAGGTCCGGCACGATGAGCGGCTTGTCGAGGTTGGCCCGGGCCCAGTCCAGCGCCGGCCCAAGCCGGTCGGTCACCGGCGGGTCAGCCGGTGGCGCGATGAATTGCGCCTGCCCGCCCGGGCGATGCGAGGCCACGACAAGCCGCCTGGCCAGCCCGTTCGCGGCGGCGGCACCGTGGTCGCGGTGGACGAGGTAGAGGCAGAGATCGAGTGCGGCGGTCTTTCCGGCCGAGGTCAGCACCTGCCCGTCGTCGACGTACAGCATGTCGGCGCGGACGTCGACGGCGGGATGGAGCCGGGCGAGTTCCCCGGCATGCATCCAGTGGGTGGCCGCCATCCGCCCGTCGAGCAGCCCCGCGGCGGCGAGCACGAACGCCCCTGTGCACAGCGCGGCGATCCGCACCCCCGCGTCGTGCGCGGCGCGGAGCGCCGCCAGCAGGGCCGGGTCCGGCTGCCGCCCGGGGGCCATGGTGGACGGGACCACGACGGTATCGACCGTGGCCAGGTCGGTGAACCCGCAGGCCGCGACCCCCGGCAGCCACGCAGACGCTGACCCGTCCGGGGTGGCGGTGAGCAACTCGTACCAGCTGCCCGCCGGGGAGAGATCGGACCGGTCGACCCCGAAGATCTCGGCGGCGATCGCCGTCTCGTACAACATCGCGTCCTCGTGCAGGACAAGCCCGATCACGTGATGCATGTCGCAAATTGTACGCATAGTGTCGGATCGGCCACTCACACCGCGGGCCGGGGGTTGGCGAGAATGCGGTCATGGAGAGATACGCGCTGGTCTATGGCGGCTACGGGCACACGGGGCGGTTCGTCGTCGCCGAACTGCTGCGCCGGGGCCTGACGCCGATCCTGTCCGGGCGTGACCCGGCTCGGCTCGCCGCGATGGCCGGGCAGTTCCCCGGCCTGGAAGCACGGCCGGCAGCCGTGGACGACGGCCACTCGCTGGACACCGCCGTTCGCGGCGCCGGGCTGGTCGTGAACTGCGCCGGCCCGTTCACCGACACCGCCCTCGCGGTGGCGGCGGCCGCCGTACGCGCCGGGGCGCACTACCTGGATGTCACCGCCGAGCAGGCGGCGGTCCAGCGGGTGTACCGCGCCCACCAAGAACTCCGATGGCGCCCCGGCGTCGCGGTCATCCCCGCGATGGCGTTCTACGGCGGGCTGGCCGACCTGCTCGCCAGCACCGCGATGGCCGGCTGGGAAACCGCCGACGAGATCACCATCGCCTACGGCATCGACAGGTGGTGGCCGACCGAGGGCACCAGGAACACCGGCCGGCGCAACACCGCGGCCCGCCTGATGGTCAGCGGCGGCCGCCTCGTCCCCGCGCCCAGCCCGGCACCGGTCCGCGACTGGGAGTTCCCCCCGCCGCTGGAGCGGCAGACCGTGACACGCGCCCCGTTCGCCGAGATCATCACGATCGCGCGTCATCTGGCCGCGCCGACCATCGACAGCTACCTCACGACGTCGGCGCTGGCCGACATCCAGAACTCCGCGACGCCCGCCCCCACGGCCGCCGACGAGGCCGGCCGGTCAGCGCAGCGGTTCGTCGTCGACGTCGTGCTGCGCCGGGGACGGCAGGAGCGCCGGATCTCGGCGGCGGGGCGCGACATCTACGCCGTCACGGCGCCGCTCGTCGCCGAGGCGGCCCGGCGGCTCTTCGACGGCCGCGCGAAGGTAGGCGGCGCCGCCGCGCCTGGTGAAGTGTTCGACGCCGCTGACTTCCTGGACACGCTCAGCCCGCAGCTGACGATCCGCCGGTAAGGTCCCGCCCGCGGCGCCCCGCGCCGCACTGGCTGGAGGCGCAGCCGTCTCGGCAGAATAACGGGTTAACGGTAGGCGCCGCGGCGGAAGCAGCCGGCCAGGTGGTCGTCCACCAGACCGCAGGCCTGCATGGTGGAGTAGACGGTCACCGGCCCGGTGAACGCGAAGCCGTGCCGCTTGAGCTCGCGGGACAGCGCCTTGGACTCCGGGGTGGCGGACGGCAGCTCCTCCAGCGTCCGCGGCACGGGCCGGGCGGCCGCGTCCGGCGCGTGCGCCCAGACCAGCCCGGCCAGCCCCGCCGGGAGCTCGAGCGCCGCCCTGGCGTTGCCGATGGCCGCCTCGATCTTGGCGCGGTTGCGCACGATGCCGGCGTCGGCCAGCAGCCTGGCCTGCTCGGCCGGGCCGTAGCCGGCCACCACGTCGATCTTGAAGCCGTCGAACGCGGCGCGGAAGTTCTCCCGCTTGCGCAGGATGGTGAGCCAGGACAGCCCGGACTGGAACGCCTCCAGGCACAGCCGCTCGAACATCCCGGTGTCGTCGCGGACCGGCCGGCCCCACTCCTCGTCGTGGTAACCGACGTAGTCCGGGCTGCTCAGTCCCCACGGGCAGCGTGGCTGCCCGTCCGGGCCGGTAACCGGGCCGCGGCCGGCCGGGCTCACTGGCCGTCCTCGCTCTCGTCGCCGTCGGGCGGCCGCTTGGGCAGTGCGGCCCACTCGGTGGACGACTGCCTGCGGCTCCTGGCCGCCTTGACCCAGGGCATCGTGGGCCGGGTTGCCGGGTCGCCAGGCCCTTCGGCCTCGGCCCGGCGCGGCTCGCGGTGGCGTGCCGCCTGGTCCGGCAGCGCGATATCCGGCTCGTCGGGTTCGTTGCCGAACAGGTCGGGTTCGCCCCGGCGCCCCCGGGATGCCCGGCCGCCCGAGGCCGGGGCCGATGCCCCGCCGCCCGAGGCCGTGGCCCGGTCGCCCGGGGCGGTAGGCCGGTCGCCGCGGGAGGACGTCTCCGGTCCGTAGGCGCGCCGCCGGCCGGCCGTCGCCTCCAGGTCGGCGACCCGCTGCTGCAGCGCGGAGATCTCGATGTCCCGCTCGGTGATCGCGCTGGCGATGCGGGTGAGCGCCTCGTCGGTGGCGTGCATGTTGTAGCCCCACAGCGCCGTCGACGGGCGGAACAGCGCCACGTCGGTGGAGGTCACCTCGTCCATCTTGAGCGGGGAGTAGTCGGCCTGGAAGAACGCCAGTTCGCCACCGCGCCCGGTCGCGACATAGACCACACCGGCGAGCACGGCGACGGCGGCAACCAGCATGACGACAGGCACATTAAGCATCGTGCCATGCTCAGCGGGTGAAATCGCACGCGTGGGAGCAGATCCTCACGGCCGGCACCGCGGTGCTGACGGCCGCCGGCGACATGCCGCAGGCGGTGGCGGCCATCGGCAGCGGGGTGCAGCTGATCGACCTCTGGCAGGCCGGCAACGGCACGGCGGACGCGGTGCGCGACCGCTACCCGGGCGTCCCGCTGTGCGCGCGGGCGGACTGGGCGGCGCTGACCCGCGACCCGGCCGCCGCGCTGCGCACCGGGGCCCTGCTGATCTGCGCTGGTACCGCCGCGGCCGAGCACGCCGGGGCAGCCGGGGTGGCCCGCGGCCGGATCCTGGTGGAGGCGCCGCCGGACCGGGCCGCCGGGCTGCTCGCGGCCGGCTGGGCGGTGATCGTCACCGCCGATGACCGGGCCGGGCCGCACGCCGCGGCGGCGCTGGGCGCGATCGCCTGCTGGCTGGGCGCGGCGGCGGTGCGCACCGGGCACGGGGCCGCGGTGCGCCGGGCCATCGCCATGACCACGGCGATCAAAGCTGGGGCAGGCTGGAGCCCTGGTGGTTGTGCGCTTCCTTGATGATCTTCGCGACCTCGGCCGGGTCGTCGGCCACGTGCAGCAGGTCCGGATCGCCGGGCGAGATCTTCCCCTCGGCCAGCAGCCGCTCCCGGATCCAGGACAGCAGCCCGGACCAGTAGTCGCTGCCCACCAGCACGACCGGGAACTTCGTGATCTTCCCGGTCTGCACCAGGGTCAGCGCCTCGAACAGCTCATCAAGCGTGCCGAATCCGCCGGGCAGGAAGACGAACGCCTGGGAGTACTTGATGAAGATGGTCTTGCGGACGAAGAAGTACCGGAACTCGACGCCGATCTCGACGTAGTCGTTGAGCCCCTGCTCCATCGGCAGTTCGATGCCGAGGCCGACCGACACGCCGTTCTCGCCGACCGCGCCCTTGTTGGCCGCCTCCATCACGCCGGGGCCGCCGCCGGTGATGACGGCGTAACCGGCCCGGGCCAGCTCCGCGCCGATCTGCTCGGCCCGCTGGTAGTCCGGCGAATCCCGTGGTGCCCGGGCCGAGCCGAACACCGACACCGCCGGGCCCAGCTCGGCGAGCAGGCCGAAGCCCTCGACGAACTCGGCCTGGATCCGCATCACCCGCCAGGGATCGGTGTGCACCCAGTCGGCGGGCCCGCGCCGGTCCAGCAGCCGCTGGTCCGTCGTCGTCTTCGGTATGTGCCTGCCGCGCAGCGTGGCGGGTCCCTGACGGCGCACCCGCCTGCGGGGTTCTGAATTGAATGCCATGGTCCCTCCCACGGTAGCCGGGGCGCCCTAGTGAAACGGCCCGGCACACCGGCTGACCAGGAACTTTGGTCAGCCACTAACCCCGTGGTCGCGCAGAATTTCGTTCAGCGCCAGCTTGTCGTGTGCGCTGCCCTCGGGCAGCCGCTTGAGCACCAGCATGCAGGGCATGCCGAACGTCCCCCCGGGAAACTCGCGCATCCGGGTGCCGCTCACGCAGACCGACCATGCCGGGGCCTCGCCGCGGGGCAGTTCCTGCCCGGTCTGCACGTCGATGACCAGCGTGCTCCTGGTGAGCATGGTGCCGGAGCCGAGCTTGGCGCCGGTGCGCACCCTGGCCCCCTCGACCACCATGCTGCGCGATCCGACGAACGCCTCGTCCTCCACCACGACCGGCACCGCGTTCGGCGGCTCGAGCACGCCGCCGATGCCGACTCCGCCGGACAGGTGGACGTGCTTGCCGATCTGCGCGCAGGAGCCCACGGTGGCCCAGGTGTCCACCATCGTGCCCTCGTCCACGTAGCCGCCGATGTTGACGAACGAGGGCATGAGCACGGTGCCAGGCGCGATGTAGGCGCCCCAGCGGGCGATGGCGCCGGGCACCACCCGGACCCCGTCCAGCCGGGTCTTCAGCGGCACCCGGTCGTGGTAGCGGAAGTCGCCGGCCTGTGAGTGGGCCATCGGCAGCAGCCGGAAGGCGAGCAGGATGGCGCGCTTGGCCCGCTCGTCCACCACGATCTCGCCGGTCACCGGGTCCGGGCGCGCCACCCGTGCGGTGCCCATGTCCAGCGCGTCCACCGCGGTGACCACGATGTCCCGGGCGGCGGAGTCGGCTGGGCTGAGCTCGCCGCGGACCTCCCACAGCTCGTCGATCCGCGCGGAGATCGCGCTGGCGGCCTGCTCGCTCTGCGACTGCGTCATGGCGCCGCAGCCTACCGGCTGGACATCCTGCGGCATTTCCTGGCCGGAGAGACACCCTACGGCCGACTGAGATAACACGAATTTGTGTGATCTCAGTTTTAACTGTAATCTCGGCAACATGCCTACCGATGGGGAGATCACGTTCGCGGACCACGCGGGCCGATTGTTTGCCCGCCGTTACGGCTTCGCGCCGATGGTGGGGCGGCTGCTGGGCTACCTGATGCTCTGCGACCCGCCCGGGCAGAGCATCGCGGAGCTGGCCGAGGCGCTGCTGGCCAGCCGTAGCGCGATCACCAATGCGGCTGCCTTCCTGGACAACCTGGGCTACATCCGCCGCTCGCGGGCGGCGGGCGAGCGGATGGACCGCATCTGGGTCGACCTGTCCAGTGCCGAGGCGACGGGCTTCGACGTGACCGAATATCAGGAGCAGGGCGATCTGGCGCGAGAAGGCCTGGCGGTGCTGGCCGATGCGCCACCCGAGCGGCGGGCGCTGCTGCTGTGGTACGCGGCGTTCGCGGACTTCCTGGTGGCGCGGCTGCCACTGGTCGAAAAGGACTGGATCGCCCACCGCGAGGCGCTGCTCGCCAGCGGCGAATTCCCCGACCCGCCAGCACATCACCGAAAGCGAGAAACCCCGTGACCATGAACCCAGCCAGGCCGGCGATCAGCGCCCGGGCCGTACGCAAATCTTTCGGCGAACACGTCGTGCTCGACGGGGTCGACCTCACCGTCGCCGAAGGCAGCATCTTCTCCCTGCTCGGCCCGAACGGCGCCGGGAAGACGACGATGGTGCGCATCCTGTCCACGCTGATCAGGGCCGACGGCGGCGACATCCGGGTCGGCGGTCACGACGTGGTCGCGCAGGCGCACGCGGTGCGCGACGTGATCGGGGTCACCGGCCAGTTTTCCGCGGTGGACAACTACCTCACCGGCGAGGAGAACCTGCGCCTGATGACCGACCTTCGCCATCTCGGCCGCGCCGCGGGCCGCCGCCGGGTCGCCGAGCTGCTCGAGCGGTTCGACCTGACCGACGCCGGGAGCAGGCTGCTATCGACCTACTCCGGCGGCATGCGGCGCAGGCTGGACCTGGCGATGACGCTGGTCGGCAGCCCGTCGGTGATCTTTCTCGACGAGCCCACCGCCGGGCTGGACCCGCGCAGCCGCCGCACCATGTGGCAGATCATCCGCGAGCTGACCGCCGACGGCGTGACGATCCTCCTCACCACCCAGTACCTCGACGAGGCCGACGAACTGGCCGGCTACGTCGCGGTGCTGGATCACGGGCGGATCGTCGCGGAGGGCACTCCCGCCGAGCTGAAGCGCCGTATCCCCGGCGGGCACATCCAGCTCCAGTTCGCCGAGCACGGCGCGCTGCGTGCGGCGGTCAGCAGGATCCCGAACGCGGAGCCGGACGACGATCAGCTGGTGCTGCAGGTCCCTGGCGACGGCAGCGTCGCGTCGCTGCGCCGGCTGCTCGGCCAGCTTGACGACGCCGGTATCGACGTCGAGGACCTGTCCATCCACAGCCCGGACCTCGACGACGTGTTCTTCGCCGTCACCGGGCACGGTGCCACCGAAACCACGTCTAAAGCCACCATCCGCGACGAAGAGGAAGTGCTCCAGTCATGACCTCCCTCGCCTACACGTTCGCCGACTCGGCGACGATGCTCCGCCGCAACCTCAAGCACCAGCTGCGCTATCCGTCGCTGACGATCATGCTGGCCGGCATGCCGATCGTGTTCATGCTGCTGTTCGTCTACGTCTTCGGCGGCCAGCTCGGCACCGGCACTGGCCTGGGCGGGCACGGCGCCGTGGGCCGCGGCGCGTATCTCAACTACCTCGTCCCCGGCATGCTGATCTTCACGGTGGCGTCCGCCGCCCTCGGCACCGCGATCTCCGTGGCCACCGACATGACCGGCGGCATCATCGACCGGTTCCGCACCATGGCCATTTCGCGCGGCGCCGTGCTCACCGGCCACGTGATCGGCAGCCTGCTGCAGACACTCGTCGTCGTCGTGCTGGTGGCCGGTGTGGCCCTGGCCATCGGCTTCCGGTCGCACGCCAGTGCCCTGGCGTGGCTGGCCGCCGCCGGGGTAACCGCGCTGTTCGCGTTCGCGCTCATCTGGCTGTCCGCCGCGCTGGGCCTGGCCGCCAAGAGCGTCGAGACGGCCAGCAACACCCCGCTGTTCCTCACCCTGCTGCCGTTCCTGTCCAGCGGGTTCGTGCCCACCGCCAGCATGCCGGCCGGGCTGCGCCAGTTCGCCGAGTACGAGCCTTTCACCCCGGTCACCCAGACCGTCCGTGGCCTGATCACCGGTGGGCCCGTCGGCGCGCATGCCGTCGTCGCCGTCGTCTGGAGCGTGGGCATCGCCGTGGCCAGCTACCTCTGGGCGGTCCGCCTCTACAACAACCGCCGGGCCGCCACCCCCGCCTGACCGCTTTCCGCAGGCGCACTCGGGGCGTGGTCGGGGCACGCTCGGGCCGAACTCGGGGCGCGGCTGGATCCAGTTCTCTGGGGATCGGCCGTTCCGGACCAGGCTGGTGCGGAGCGGCCGGTACGGTCGGATGCTGTGCCGAAGACGCGTTCCCGGTGGCGGCCGGTGCTGGCGGTCGTAATCGTCGTGGTGGTCGCCGCGGCCATCGGGGTGACCGTGCTGCACCACGGCATCGAGCACCTGGTCAACGGCTGTGAGGCGGACGGGGGCGGCAACCCGGTCATGCTCGGCACCGGCCAGGCCGCCATCGCGTCCACCATCGCCGGGGTGGCCCGCGAACGCCAGCTGCCGGCCAAGGCGGTGACCATCGCCTACGCGACCGCGTGGCAGGAGTCGAAGCTGACCAACCTGGACTACGGCACGCTCGACTCGGTGGGGGTGTTCCAGCAGCGCCCGTCGGAGGGCTGGGGCACCCGCAAGCAGCTCACCGACCCGGTGTACGCGACCGGCAAGTTCTTCGCCGCGCTGGTCAAGGTGCCCGGCTACCGACACCTGCCGGTGTACCAGGCGGCGCAGGACGTGCAGCGCAGCGCGGACGGCTCGGCCTACCAGAACTACGAGGGCGAGGCGGCGCTGATGTCCGGGCCGTTCACCGGGGGCCGGCCGCACGCCGTCTGGTGCTGGTACCCGCAGTCCAGCCAGACGTCGCCGCAGATGAGCAAGCTCCGGGCGGAACTGCAGCGCACGTTCGGCCAGCTCGAGGTGCGAGATGACGCCAGCTCATCGGCGGTGCGGGTAAGCCGCCCCGCGGCGGGCTGGGCAGTGGCAAGCTGGCTGGTGACGCACGCCACAGCGTACGGGCTCACCAACGTCCGCTACGCCGGCTACCAATGGAGTCTGACGGCCGGCAGCGACGGCTGGACGCGTGATACAACGGCGCGCGGCGGTACCGTCGAACTGCGCTGATAATCTACCGGCCAGGGCCGGAATAAAGAGGAGTTCATACGTGACGTACATCATCGCGCTGCCCTGCGTCGATGTGCTGGACAAGGGCTGCATCGAAGAGTGCCCCGTGGACTGCATATACGAGGGCGAGCGCATGCTTTACATCCACCCGGATGAGTGCGTGGACTGCGGCGCGTGCGAGCCCGTCTGCCCGGTGGAGGCGATCTTCTACGAGGACGACGTTCCGGACCAGTGGAAGGACTTCTACAAGGCCAACGTCGAGTTCTTCGAGGACCTCGGCTCCCCCGGCGGCGCATCCAAGGTTGGCAAGATCAACAAGGACCACGCCGTGGTGGTGGCGCTGCCGCCGCAGGGAGACGAGAGCTGACGCTCGCTGGCCGGCTGCCCCAGGTCGGCTGGGATCTGCTCGCCCCGTACAAGGAGAAGGCGGGCCAGCATCCGGCCGGCCTGGTCGATCTGTCGATAGGCACGCCGGTGGACCCGGTTCCACCGGTGGTGCGGGACGCGCTCGCGGCTGCCTCAGACTCGCCCGGTTACCCGGAGACGAAGGGGACGCAGCGGCTGCGTGTGGCCGCCGCGCACTGGCTGCACCGGTCGCACGGGGTCAGCGTCGATCCCGGTGCGGTGCTGCCGGTCATCGGCACCAAGGAGCTCATCGCCTGGCTGCCCACACTGCTGGGCTGCGGCCCGGACGACACCGTGGTGTACCCGGAGCTGGCCTACCCGACGTACCGGATCGGCGCGCTGCTGGCCGGGGCGCGCGCGGTGGCCGCCGACGGGATGCTGTCGCTCGGGCCCGGGCACGTCCGGCTGGCCTGGATCAACTCGCCGTCCAACCCGACCGGGCGGGTGCTGCCCGCCAGCCACCTGGCCAAGATGGCCAGCTGGGCCAGGGAACGCGGCACGGTGCTGGCCTCCGACGAGTGCTACATCGACCTGACCTGGACCGAGCCGAGCCTGTCGGTGCTGCACCCGGACGCCTGCGGCGGGTCGCACCAGGGCCTGCTGGCGGTGTACTCGCTGTCCAAGCGGTCCAACATGGCCGGTTACCGGGCCGGGTTCGTGACCGGTGACCCGGACCTGGTCGGCCAGCTGCTGGAGATCCACCGGCACGCTGGCATGATCATGCCGGCGCCGGTGCAGGCGGCGATGACCGCGGCGCTGGACGACGACGGGCACGCCGTGCAGCAGCGGGCCAGGTACGCGGCGCGGCGGGAGACGCTGGCCGCCGCGCTGCAGGCGGCCGGCTGGCGGATCGAGCACTCGGCCGCCGGGCTGTACCTGTGGGCGTCCCACCCCGAGCATGACGACTGGGGCTCGGTGGACGTGCTGGCCGGGGCGGGCATCCTGGTCGCGCCCGGCTCGTTCTACGGGACCGGGGGCGGCCGGCACATCCGGGTCGCGCTGACCGCCACCGACGAGCGCGTCAGTTCCGCCGCCAGCCGCCTCGCCGCGCTGTAAACCCGGCGCGGCAGGCCACTCCGCCCTCATAGGCTGAGGGGATGTTCCGGCTTTACGACACGAAGACGCGGCAGGCCGAGCCGGTGGGGCAGGCACACCGGGGCGAATTGCGCATGTACGACTGCGGGCCGACCGTTTACCGCCGCGCGCACGTCGGCAACCTGCGCTCCTACCTGCTGTCCGACATGATCCGGCGGACGGCGGCGCTGCGCGGCCGGCAGGTGATCGTGTGCCGGAACATCACCGACGTCGGGCACCTGACCGACGACACCGAAAGCGACGCGACCGGCGAGGACAAGATGCTCGCCGAGGCCCGCGCCGAGGGCAGGCCGGTGCTGGAGATCGCCCGGCGGATCGAGGACGGCTTCCACGCCGACCTGGACGCGCTGAACGTGCACCCGGCGACGTACCAGCCGCGCGCCTCGGAGTCGATCGAGCTGATGATCGACATGATCGCGAAGCTGATCGGCGGCGGGTACGCCTACCCGGACGGCGACGGGTCGGTGTACTTCGACGCGCGTTCGTTCGCCGGCTACGGCGAGCTGTCCGGCAACCGGTTCACCGACCTGCAGCCCGGCCACCGGACCGGCGGCAGCGTCGAGTCCGGCAAGCGGTTCCACGCCGACTGGGCGCTGTGGAAGAGCGCACCGCCCGGCGGCGAGCTGAGCTGGCCGACCCCGTGGGGAACCGGCTTCCCCGGCTGGCACACCGAATGCTCGGCCATGCTGCTGGACAATCTCGGCGACCGGGTCGACCTGCACACCGGCGGCATCGACCTGCGTTTCCCGCACCACGAGAACGAGCGGGCCCAGTCCAACTCGCTGACCGGACACGAGGTGGTCAGCGGTTGGGTGCACGGCGAGCACCTGCTGTTCGACGGCCGGAAGATGTCGAAGTCGACCGGGAACGTGGTGCTGGTCAGCGACCTGGCCGACCGGGGGCTGGACCCGCTGGCCGTCCGGCTCGCCTTCCTCGAGCACCGCTACCGGCAGCAGGTGAACCTGTCCTGGGACACCCTGGAGGCGGCGGACCGGACGCTGCGGCGGTGGCGGGAAAGGGTGGCCGAGTGGGCCAACTCGCCCAGCGCGCGGATGCCGGCCCGGTACGCCGACGCGGCGATGGCGGCATTCGAGGACGACCTGGACACCCCGGCCGCGCTGCGTGAGCTGCGCGCCCTGGAACGGGATCCGGACGTGCCGCCGGGGGCCAAGTTCGAGACGTTCGCCCACACCGACCAGCTGTTCGGCCTCGACGTGGCCCGTGACGTCGGCAAGCCGCCGGTCACCCCGGAGCTGCCGGCCGGCGCGGCGGGCCTGCTCGAGGCGCGGGCCAAGGCCCGCGCGGCCAGGGACTGGGCCACTTCGGACCGGCTGCGCGACGATCTGGCCGCCATGTCGGTGACCGTCACCGACACCCCGGAGGGACAGGCCTGGGCCGTCGCGGCGCGAGCCTGAGCGTGAACCCCGGGCGTCGCTGAGGCGGACACCAGGGTACCCGGGCCAGCCTTTGGCCCGAGCGCCTGGCAAACCATTACATACGGGCGATAATCGCCATGCGGGAAACGCCGCGATCAGGGCTGAGCGAGGCCGCCGTCCCGGGGAAAAGCACCAGGTCAGAGCGGGGTTCCGGTTGCCCCGGAACGCATGCAACGAATAGTGGCTCTGTAGCCGAAATACGCAATGAATCGCCGTGAGAACGCAAGATCGCTTGTGGCTCATTGCTCCGTGGCGGCCTCTACGCTGGATGCCTGATCACCGATGGCGGGAGGGAACCCGGATGACCGTGACGACATCCAGCGTGCCGGCTGCGGCCCGCCGGGACGGTTCGGCCAGGACGTACCTGATGTGCCGGCCTGAGCACTTCGCGGTGAGCTACGCGATCAACCCGTGGATGGACCCGGCCCGGCCGGTGGACGCCGGCCGCGCGATGGCGCAGTGGGAGTCGCTGCGCCGGACGTATCTCCAGCTCGGGCACCGGGTGGAGGTCATCGACCCGGTGGCCGGCCTGCCCGACATGGTGTTCGCGGCGAACGGCGCGACGGTGATCGGCGGCAAGGTGCTTGGCGCCCGTTTCAGGCACGCCGAGCGGGCCGCCGAGGGCGCGGCCTATCTGGACTGGTTCCGGCAGCGCGGCCACCCGGTGGTGCGCGTGCCGCAGGCGGTGAACGAGGGCGAGGGCGACATCCTGGAGGCCGGCTCGCTGGTGATCGCCGGGCACGGGTTCCGCACCGACCCAGCGGCGCACGCGGAGGTCGCCGAGCTGTTCGGGAAGCCGGTGCTGTCGGTGCGGCTGACCCACCCGCGCTACTACCACCTGGACACCGCGCTGTGCGTGCTGGACGCGGGCACCGCCGCGTACTATCCGGCCGCGTTCGACGACGCCGGCCGGGCCGCGCTGGCCGCGCACTTCGCCGAGCTGATCGAGGCCAAGGACGAGGACGCCGAGGTGCTCGGGCTGAACGCGGTCAGCGACGGGCTCCACGTGGTCATCCCGGCGCAGGCGCGCGCGCTCGCCGGCCAGCTCGCGGCACGCGGCTTCGAGCCGGTGCCGGTGGACATGTCGGAGTTCAGCAAGGCGGGCGGCGGCCCCAAGTGCTGCACGCTCGAGCTTCGGGGATGAGGAGGAACGTTGTCGGTATCGAGTGAACTCCGGGCACAGACACTGGCGCACAGCGCGCACAACTACGACCCGCTGCCGGTCGTCATCGCCGAGGCCGAAGGCGCCTGGGTGACCGACGTGGACGGCCGGCGCTACCTGGACATGCTGGCCGCCTATTCGGCGATCAACTTCGGCCACCGCAACCCACGGCTGACCGCCGCGGCGATGCGCCAGCTGGACCGGGTCACGCTGGTCAGCCGGGCGTTCGACCACGACCAGTTCGGGCCGTTCTGCACCGAGCTGGCCGCGCTGGCCGGCATGGACATGGTGCTGCCGATGAACACCGGCGCCGAGGCGGTGGAGACCGCGATCAAGACCGCGCGCAAGTGGGGCTACGAGGTCAAGGGCGTGCCGGACGGCGAGGCCGTGATCATCGTGTTCGGCGGCAACTTCCACGGCCGCACCACCACGATCATCAGCTTCTCCACCGACGAGGACGCGCGGGCGCACTACGGGCCGTACACCCCCGGGTTCCGGGTGGTTCCGTACGGCGACCTGGACGCGCTGGCCGCCGCCATGGACGACCGCGTGGTGGGCGTGCTGGCCGAGCCGATCCAGGGCGAGGCCGGGGTGCTGGTGCCGCCGGACGGGTTCCTGGCCGGGGTGCGCGACCTGTGCACCCGGTACGGCGCGCTGATGATGGCCGACGAGATCCAGTCCGGGCTGGGCCGGACCGGCGCCACCTTCGCCTGCGAGCACGAGAACGTGGTGCCGGACATGTACCTGCTGGGCAAGGCGCTCGGCGGCGGCATCGTGCCGGTGTCGGCCGTGGTGTCCCGGGCGGACGTGCTCGGCGTGTTCAAGCCGGGCCAGCACGGGTCCACGTTCGGCGGCAACCCGCTGGCCTGCGCGGTCGGCCGCGAGGTCATCGCGATGCTGTCCACCGGGGAGTACCAGGAGCGGTCGGCCAAGCTCGGCGCGCACATGCACGACCGGCTGGCCACGCTGCCCGCCGGTGTGCTGCGCCAGGTGCGCGGCCGCGGCCTGTGGGCCGGGCTGGAGTTCGTCTCGCTGCCCGGCCGGGAGGCGTGCGAGCGGCTGGCCGCCCACGGAGTGCTGGCCAAGGACACGCACGGCACCGCCATCCGGCTCGCGCCGCCGCTGACCATCAGCGAGGACGATCTGGACTGGGCGCTCGACCGGATCGGGGAGGCGCTGCGCTGAGGGAGGCGCGAGCCGTTCATTCTGAGAATTTGGTGGTGACGGGCACCTTTGGCGCGGGCGCGCTAATCAGTCCAGGCGGCGGTACTGGCTGGCGTAGAAGACGAGCGGGCGGCCGGTGGTGCGCGGCGGGGTGACGCCGATGACCTCGCCGACGACGATGCTGTGGTCGCCGCCGTCGTGCACCGCGGTGGTCCGGCACTCCAGCGCGGACAGCGCGCCGTCCAGGATCGGCGCGCCGGTCAGCGGGCCCGGGTGCCAGGCGACCCCGGCGAGCTGATCGGCCAGCGGCCGGCCGCGGGTGGCCAGCCAGCGGGACAGCTTCTCCGCGTCCTCGTCCAGCACGCTGACCGCCCAGCTGCCCGCGGCCAGCACGGCCTCGTGGAACCGGGCGATCTTCTCCGCGCAGAACAGCACGAGCAGCGGGTCGAGCGACACCGAGGTGAACGCGCTCACCGTCATGCTGTGCGGCACGCCGTCCAGGGTGGCCGAGACGACCAGGATGCCGGTGGCGAACTGCCCGGCGGCGCGCCGGAAGTCGGCCGGATCCACCTCCGGGCTGGATTCGCGGTCACCGGCGGCTGGGGTGGCGGCGGTCATGCCGCGGGACCGTTCCGGCCGCCCCCGGCGCCGCCGGTCACCCGGCGGCCGGCGGTGACGAACGCGGATCCCACGCCGAGCAGCGCACCGACCGAACCGCCGTACAGGTACCACTCGCCGGCGCTGGTGCTCGCGATGATCACGCTGCCCCCCGAGCTGGGCATGGCCAGCACGAACGAGGCCACGAACCAGCCGATCGCGGGGAGCAGCGCGCCCGGCAGGCCGCGCATGGCCCACCCGGCCAGCACGCAGGTGACCAGGATGCCCAGCGCGAAGGCGATCGCGCCGAGCGGGACGCTGCCCAGCATCGCCCGGCTGTAGTGGAACGAGCCGAGCAGCCCTTCGGCCAGGCCGAGCAGGAACAGGGCCACGTACGCGCCGGCGCTGACGACGGTGCCCGCGGACACGGCCGGCCGCCGGGCCGGTGACGGCGGCTGCGCCGACGGCTGCGTGATCCCCACGGGCAGCAGGGTATCTCGCGGCCATCCTGGCTGTTCTGCCCCCCGCCGGCCGTGGCCGGGCGCTACCTGAGACCGGCGAACAGGTCCCGCTCCCGGCCGTCCGGCCCGTTGCCCGGGCCGCGCGGGCCGGCCAGCAGCGTGTAGAACTCCCGGCCGAGCAGCGGGTGTGGCACCCCGTTGGACAGCGCGAAGCGGCTGCCTTCCACGGTGATCTGGGTGGCGTGCGCGCGCATCGCGGCGATCTTGGCCGGCAGGTAGGAGGTGGCGCCGATCTCGGTGGTCGCCCCGGCCGCGTCGGGCGCCGCGGCCGCGTACAGCTTGGCCACCCGGTGCGGGCCGGCCGCGGCGAGCTCGAAGGCGCGCCCGGTCACCCGGTGTGCCTGGATGTGGTCGGGGTGGCCGTAGCCGCCGTTACTGTCGTAGCTCACCAGCACCTGCGGCCTGACCTCGGCGATCACCGCGGCCAGCGCGGCCGCGGCCTCGTCGATGCCGGCCCGCCAGAAGCAGCGCGGGTCGTCGTTGCCCGCGGTGCCGATCATGCCGGAGTCGCGCCACCGCCCGGCGCCGCCGAGAAAGCGGTGGTCGTCCACGCCGAGCGCGGCGCAGGCCGCGTCCAGCTCGCCGATCCGGAACTCCCCCAGCCGGTCCTCCCGGTCGGCGGCCAGGTGGGCCAGGCCGGGCGGGATGATCTCGCCGAGCTCGCCCAGCGTGCACGTGACAAGGGTCACCCGCGCGCCCTGCGCGGCGTACCGGGCCATGGTGGCGCCGGTGCCGATCGACTCGTCGTCGGGGTGCGCGTGCACCAGCAGCAGGCTGCGGCCGGCCGGCGGAACCGGGTGGTCGGCCGTGGCAGCCGGGCGGTCAGCGGGGAAGTCAGCCATGCGGCAGAGAGTAACGGCCCAATGTAGCCAGAGTCACACGCTGGAATGGTGCCCCTGCTACCACACGTGAGGTGGGATGGGAATAGGTTGATCGGCAGCGCAGCCGGTGGCCGCGCGTACGCAGCAAGGACATTCGGGCATGACAACGGTTACCCCGGCAAGATCCCGGGCGCAGATCCCGGACAAGACACTCCGCACGGACCCCTGGTGGCGCAGGTCCGCGGTCGTCGCCACACTGCTGACCATCTGGGTGGTCTACGCGACCGTTCACGTGTTCATCGGGCACTGGTACTGGGTGCCGCAGGACCACTATCTGACGCCGTTCTACTCGCCGTGCATCAGCGGCGAGTGCGCGCCGGGCTCGAGCGTTCTGGGGCAGTGGTTCGGGGCGGTGCCGCCGATCATCCCGTACGCGCTGGTGTCGCTGCCGTTCGTGCTCGGCTTCCGGCTCAGCTGCTACTACTACCGCGGGGCCTACTACCGGGCGTTCTGGCAGGCGCCGTCCGCGTGCGCGGTGCGCGAGCCGCACAAGTCCTACACCGGCGAGACCCGGCTGCCGCTGATCATGCAGAACCTGCACCGGTACTTCTTCTACCTGGCGTTCCTGATCGCGATCCTGCTGACCTACGACCTGGCGCAGGCGTTCCGCGGCCCCGACGGCAACTTCGGTTTCGGGCTGGGCTCACTGATCATGCTGGTGAACGTCATCTTCATCTGGGCGTACAGCTTCTCCTGCCACTCCTGCCGGCATATCTTCGGCGGCAGGATGAAGCACTTCTCGAAGCATCCGGCCCGATACTGGATCTGGACCCAGGTGTCCAAGCTGAACACGCGGCACATGCAGTTCGCATGGATCTCTCTCGGCACGCTGATGCTGACGGACCTGTACATCTGGCTGGTGTCGGCCGGAGTGTTCAGCGATCCGCGGATCTTCAACTGAGGGAGGCGGCGTCATGACGGATGACATCAAGCGGTACACCTTCGACGTCGTGGTCATCGGCGCGGGCGGCTCCGGGCTGCGCGCGGCGGTCGAGGCCAGGCTGCGCGGCAAGAAGACGGCGGTCATCTCCAAGTCCCTGTTCGGCAAGGCGCACACGGTGATGGCCGAGGGCGGCGCCGCCGCGGCCATGGGCAACATGAACCCCCGCGACAGCTGGCAGGTGCACTTCCGCGACACGATGCGCGGCGGCAAGTTCCTGAACAACTGGCGGATGGCCGAACTGCACGCCAAGGAGGCGCCGGACCGGGTCTGGGAACTCGAGGCCTGGGGCGCACTGTTCGACCGGACCAAGGACGGCAAGATCAGCCAGCGCAACTTCGGCGGTCACGAATACCCCCGCCTCGCGCACGTCGGCGACCGGACCGGCCTGGAGATGATCCGCACCCTGCAGCAGCGGGTGGTCGCCCTGCAGCAGGAAGACGCGAAGGAACTCGGCGACCCTGAGGCCATGATCAAGGTGTTCGCGGAGACCACGGTCACCAGGCTGGTGAAGGACGGCGACCGGATCGCGGGAGCCTTCGGCTACTTCCGTGACCGCGGGCAGTTCGTGCTGTTCGACGCGCCCGCGGTCGTGCTGGCCACCGGCGGCATCGGGAAGACCTTCAAGGTCAGCTCGAACTCCTGGGAGTACACCGGGGATGGGCACGCGCTCGCCCTGCTGGCTGGCGCGAAGCTGCTGAACATGGAGTTCGTCCAGTTCCACCCGACGCACATGGTGTGGCCGCTGTCGGTCCGTGGGCTGCTGGTCACCGAATCGGTCCGCGGGGACGGCGGCGTGCTGCGCAATTCCGAGGGCAAGCGTTTCATGTTCGGCTACGTGCCGGACGTGTTCCGCGCCCAGTACGCGGAGACCGAGGAAGAGGCCGACCGCTGGTACTCCGACCCTGACCACAACCGGCGCCCGCCGGAGCTGCTGCCCCGCGACGAGGTGGCCCGCGCGAACAATGCCGAGGTGAAGGCGGGCCGCGGGTCACCGCATGGCGGCGTGTTCCTGGACATCGCGTCCCGGCTGCCCGCCGAGGAGATCCTGCGTCGGCTGCCGTCCATGTACCACCAGTTCAAGGAGCTGGCCGACGTGGACATTACCAAGGAGCCGATGGAGGTCGGCCCGGCCCAGCACTACGTGATGGGCGGGGTGGAGGTGGACCCGGACACCGGGGCGTCCAGCGTCCCTGGCCTGTACGGGGCCGGCGAGGTGACCGGCGGCATGCACGGCTCCAACCGGCTGGGCGGCAACTCCCTCTCCGACCTGCTCGTCTTCGGCCGCCGGGCCGGGATGGGCGCTGCGGAGTACGTGGACGGCCTGGACAGCAAACGGCCGGTGGTATCCGACGCCGATGTGGCTGAGGCGCAGGCCGAGGCGGTGGCCCCGCTGGAGCGGGCTGGCGGCGAGAACCCCTATACGGTGCACGCCGAGGTCCAGCAGACCATGAGCGACCTGGTCGGCATCATCCGCCGGGAGGACGAGATTAAGGCCGCCCTCGCCGAGCTGGAGAAGTTGCGCGAACGGGCCGCCCAGGTCAGCGCGGAGGGCGGCAGCTCCTACAACCCGGGCTGGCACCTGGCCCTGGACCTGCGCAACATCATGCTGATCGCGGACTGCGTGGCCCAGGCCGCGCTGGAGCGGCAGGAAAGCCGTGGCGGGCACACCCGGGACGACTTCCCCGGGATGTCTCCGGAATGGCGCAAGCTCAACCTGGTCGTAGCGCTGGACGGCGACCGGGTGGTGCTCAGCCGGCAGCCCATTCCCCCCATGCGCGACGACCTGATCACCCTGTTCGACCGCGACGAGCTGAAGAAGTACCTGACCGAAGAGGAACTGGGCAGGCTGCCTGCCGAGTCCGCGGACCAGGCCGCGCCAGAGGAGACACACTGATGGGCTACAAGGCAAAGCTGCGGGTATGGCGCGGCGACGCCGGCCAGGGCGGGCTGGCCGACTACACGGTCGAGGTCAACGACGGCGAGGTCATCCTCGACGTCCTGCACCGGCTGCAGGCTACCCAGACCGGTGACCTGGCGGTCCGCTGGAACTGCAAGGCCGGCAAGTGCGGCTCCTGCTCCATGGAGATCAACGGCCGGCCCCGGCTGTCCTGCATGACCCGGATGTCGGTCTACGCCGAGGACGAGACGCTCACCATCACCCCGCTGCGCACCTTCCCGGTGATCCGGGACCTGGTCACCGACGTGTCGTTCAACTACGCCAAGGCCCGGGAGATCCCCTCGTTCACCCCGGACCCGTCGATCGGGCTGGGCGAGTTCCGGATGCAGCAGGTCGACGTGCAGCGGTCCCAGGAGTTCCGCAAGTGCATCGAGTGCTACCTGTGCCAGAACACCTGCCACGTG
>DASYAV010000106.1:0-62020 GCA_036501145.1 Streptosporangiaceae bacterium
CCACCTCTGCAATAAGACCGCACAAGGAGATCGATGACAGATGAGTGACCAGACGGTGCAGTCCGGTAGAACCAGCCCGGCCGGGGTCAGCCGGCGTGGCCTGCTGCGCGGGTTCGGTGCGGGCGCGGCAGTGGTCGGCGGTGGTGGCCTGCTCGAGGCGTGCAGTTCCGGGATCAAGGGTGCCAGCTCGAGCAGCACCAAAGCGATCACGCTCGGCTGGATCCACCCGCTGACCGGCCCGCTGGCCGGGTTCGGCGCACCGGATCTGTGGGTGATCTCGAAGATCAAGCAGACCGCCCCGTACAAGAACGGGTTTAAGGTCGGCGGCAAGACCTACCCCGTCACGATCAAGTCCTACGACTCCCAGTCCAGCGTCACCCGGGCCGGCGACCAGGCCAGGACGGCGGTCCTGAACGACGGCGTGGACCTGCTGCTGGCATCGTCCACTCCGGAGACCGTCAACGCGGTGGCCAGCCAGGCCGAGTCCCTCGGAACGCCGCTGATCTGCTCGAACGTCCCGTGGGAGTCCTGGTACATCAACCTGGGCGGCAACCCGGCGAAGCCGACGGTCAAGCCGAAGTACGTGGTCATGTACTTCCTGGGCGCCGAGCACCTGGCGAAATGCTTTATCCCGATGTGGAACCGGATTCACGACAAGCTGCACACGAACAAGGTGGTCGCGGCCGCGTTCCCCAACGACTCCGACGGCAACGCGTTCCGGGCGGTGTTCCCGCCGATCGTCAAGGCCGCCGGTTACACCCTCGAAATGTCCTCGGCCTATCCGGACGGGACCACGAGCTATTCCTCGATGATCTCCCAGTTCAAGTCGGCCAAGGCCGACTTCTTCACCAATGTGCCGCTGCCGCCGGATTTCGCCACCATGTGGAAGCAGGCCATCCAGCAGGGCTTCCGGCCCAAGCTGGCCACCGTGGCCAAGGTGCTGCTGTTCCCGACCGACGCCTATGCGATGGGCTCGGAGGTGTACAACGTCGCGACCGACACCTGGTGGGTGCCGACGCTGCCGTGGGCGTCCTCGTTCACCGGGGAGACCTGCCAGCAGTTCGCCAACGAGTACGAGTCCAGCGGCAAGGGGCAGTGGAACGCCAACATCAGCAACTACAGCCTGTTCGAGGTGGCGCACGCGGCCCTCAGCTCGGTGAGCGACCCGCACGACAAGGGCGAGGTGGCGGCGGCGATCCACAAGGTGAACATCCACGCGCTCGCCGGGCCGCTGAACTTCGCCTCCGGCGGCCCGGCGCCGGGCGTTGCCATCACCCCGCCGGCCGGCGTGCAGTGGCAGAAGGGCACCAAGTACCCGCTGGAGATGCAGGTCGTGGACAACACGCTGCTGCCGGACGCGAAGCTCACCGCCGACCTGCAGCCGACCAACCCGTGACCGGATGACCACTCCGCTGCTGGAACTCGAGCACGTGACGAAGCGGTTCGGCCGGGTCGTCGTCGCGGAGGACCTGTCGTTCACCGTCGGCGAGGGCGACACGGTCGGGGTCGTCGGGCCGAACGGGGCCGGCAAGACCAGCCTGTTCGGCCTCATCTCCGGCGATCTCGCGCCCGGGGCGGGCGTGGTCCGCTTCGCCGGGCAGCCGGTCACCAGGCTGGACGCGGCCAGGCGGTGCCGGCTGGGTGTCGGCCGCACCTACCAGGTGCCCAGGCCGTTCGGCGACATGACCGTGTTCGAGAACGTGCTCGTCGCCGCGCAGCAGGGCGCCGGGCTGCGGCGGCGGGCGAGCTACGCCGCCGCGGTCGAGGCGCTGCACAGGACCGGCATGTCAGGCCAGGCCAACGTGCCCGCCACGCGCCTCGGGCTGCTCCAGCGCAAACGCCTGGAGCTCGCCCGTGCCCTCGCCACGCGGCCCAGGCTGCTGCTGCTGGACGAGGTGGCGGGCGGGCTCACCGACCCAGAGGTCGCCCAGCTGGTGGAGATCGTCCGCGGGGTCAACGCCGAGGGGACCGCGGTGATCTGGATCGAGCACGTCGTGCGCGCGCTCACCTCCGTGGTGAGCCGGCTGATGTGCCTGGCCGGCGGCACGTTCGTCGGTGACGGTGCGCCCGCCGCGGTGCTGGCCACGCCCGCGGTCCGCGAGGTCTTCCTCGGCAGCGAGGTCACCGCGGCGCTGGCCGGCGGCCCGCTGGATCCGTCCCCGGCCGACGACGGTACGTCCCAGGCCGGGACGAGCCCCCCGTGACCAGCCGGGCCGGTCACGGGGGCGCGCCGCTGCTCGAGGTGCGCGGCCTTACCGTGCACCACGGGCAGCTGCGGGCGCTGACGGGGATCTCGGTACGGGTGTTCCCCGGCGAGGTGTACGCGATCATCGGCGCGAACGGCGCGGGCAAGTCGACGCTGCTGCGGACGATCGCCGGCCTGCACGCGCCGACAGCGGGCACCGTCGCGCTCGACGGCCAGGATGTGACCAGGGTGCGGCCCGAGCGCCGGGCCCGGCGCGGCATCGTCATGGTGCCGGAGGGCAGGCGGCTGTTCGGGTCGCTGTCGGTCGAGGAGAACCTGCGGGTCGGCACCGCCTACGCCCGGCCGGGGCCGTGGACGATCGACCGGGTGTACGAGATGTTCGGCTGGATGCGGGAGCGCCGCCACCAGGGCACCGCCCAGCTGTCCGGTGGCGAGCAGCAGACCGTCGCCATCGGCCGGGCCCTGGTCGCCAACCCCCGGGTGCTGCTGCTGGACGAGCTGTCGCTCGGCCTGGCGCCGGTGGTCGTCCGGCGCTTCTACGCGATGCTGCCGCAGTTCCTGGAGTCCGGCCTCACCATCCTGCTCGTGGAGCAGGACGTCAGCCAGGTGCTGCGGGTGGCCTCGCACGTGCACTGCCTGCTGGAGGGCCGGACCACCCTGGAGGGTTCGCCCGCCGAGGTCAGCGTGGAACAGGTCGAGGCCGCCTACTTCGGGCTGGCGGGCACCGCGGCGGCCGGGGGAGACGGATCCTGATGGCCTGGGTGAACGCGATCGTCCAGGGGGTGCTGACCGGCGGCCTGTACGCGCTGTTCGCCTGCGGGCTGTCGCTGCTGTTCGGGGTGATGAAGGTGGTCAACCTCGCGCACGGCGACCTGGCGGTGGTGGCCGGCTACGTCGCGATCGGCGTCATCGCCGTCACGCACATGCCCGTGCTGTGGTCGTTCATCGTCGTGGTGCCGGTGATGGCGGTGCTCGGCTACGTGCTGCAGCGGACGGTCATCCAGAGCGCGCTGGACCGTGGCGTGCTCATCACGCTGCTGGTCACCTTCGGCCTGTCGGTGGTCATCGAGAACGGCCTGCTGCAGTTCTTCACGGCCAACACCCGCGGCATCGGCGCCAGCCTGGCGCTGGTGCAGGACTCGTTCAGCATCGGCCCGCAGATCAAGATCGCCTACTTGCTCGTGGTGATCTTCGCCGTGGCCGTCGTCGTGCTGCTCGGGCTGCAGTACTTCCTGTCCGCGTCCAGGTACGGGCGGCTGATCCGGGCCAGCGCGGACGACCAGGAGGCGGTGCAGCTGAGCGGGGTGGACTACCGGCACGTGTTCGGTATCGCGGCGGCGGTCGCGTTCGCCACGGTGGCCCTGGGCGGGATGGCCTACGGCATGTACTCCCAGCTCGACCCCACGACGGGCACCGACACGATCCTGCTGTTCGCGTTCGCGGCCGTGGTCATCGGCGGTCTCGGCTCGCTTTGGGGCACCCTGCTCGGCGGCGTGGTGCTCGGCGTGGCCCAGCAGATCGGCGCCCAGATCAACATTTCCGATGAGGTGCTCGCCGGGTACCTGGTGTTCCTGGCCGTGCTGGTGCTGCGGCCGCAGGGGCTGACCGCACGGAAGACGCAGTCGTGAGCCTGGTCACCGGCGCCGCCACCCATCCGGCCACCGGTTCCCGGGTCACCAGGTCGCGCCGGAACGTGGCCTGGACCGGCGCGGGCGCGCTGATCGTCGTGGTGGTGCTCGCGCTGTTCCCCTACATCGTCTACTCGGGCACGACGTCGATCCTGGTGCAGGCGTTCATCCTGCTCACGATGGCGAGCATGTGGAACCTGCTGGCCGGGTACGCGGGCCTGGTCTCGGTGGGGCAGCAGGCGTTCGTCGGCCTGGGCGCCTACTTCGTGCTGATCCTGGCCATCCACGGCACGTCGCCGTTCGCCGCGCTGCCCGTCGCCGCGGCCGGCTGCGGCGTCGCGGCGCTGCCGCTGTGGTGGCTGGTCTCCCGGCTGCGCAGCGGGTACTTCGCCATCGCCACCTGGGTGCTCGCCGCGACGGTCATGCTGATCATCGAGAAGTTCTCCTCGATCGGCGGCGGGACCGGCATGCCGCTGCCCGGGCTGTCCGGGCTCGGCGCCACGCTGCTGGCCGCCCAGACGTACTGGGCCGGGCTGGCCGTCACGGTGCTCGCGCTGGCCGGCGTCTACCTGCTGCTGCGCAGCAGGCTCGGCCTGGTGCTCACCGCGATCCGGGACGACGAGGTGGCCGCGCGCAGCTGCGGGGCGCGGGTCGGCCTGGCCAGGCTGCTGGTGTTCGTGGTGGCGGGGGCCGGCTGCGGCGCCGCGGGCGGGCTGCTGGCCATCAGCCAGCTCCAGGTGCAGCCGAGCGCGGTGTTCAGCGTGCAGTGGACCGCGGAGATGGCCTTCGTGGTCATCATCGGCGGCTTGGGCACGATCGAGGGCCCGATCATCGGCACCGCCGTGTACATGGTCCTGCAGCAGACGCTGGCCTCCTACAACGCCTGGTACCTGATCATCCTGGGGCTGGTCGCGGTCCTGGTGGCGCTGTTCGCCCGCCGCGGGCTGTGGGGCCTGGTGGACGAGCGGCTGAACCTCCGGCTGTTCCCGGTCGGGTACTGGCTGCGGTCCCCCCGGGGAAGCGAATGATTCCTTGACGGCTGCGCCTTACCCACGGCGCAGCCAGGCAGGCCGCCCGGCGCGGGCCAGCCACCAGGCCAGCAGCGCCCCGAGCAGCCCGCCGATCACCTGCCCCAGCACGTTGGCCACCGACGTGTGCCGTTCATAGAAGAGGAACTTCCCGGCCGCCAGCAGCACCGCCAGGGCCGCGGCGATCAGGGTGGCGGGCACCGGGTGCACCGGCCGCCTGCGGGACCAGACGATCAGGAAGCCGGCCGGGATGAACGTGAGGAGGTCGACGAGGGCCAGCGACCACTGCGAGACGTCGGTGGGCGGGAACGGCTCGACGTGGTCGGGCAGGTAGAAAAACGTCCGCGGGATGGACAGCGCGCCCGGGCTGACGTAGTTCACCGTGCCGCTGCCGGTGTGCACCGCGGCGAGCCGGATGTCGCCCTGCCAGGCCCAGCCGCCGTGCGTCGCGTCGCCCAGGCTGACCTGGCCCGGCCGCCACGTCTGCACGACACCACCGGGAACCTGCCGGACCAGCGGCGTCCCGCCGTCGACCGCGATGCGGACGTTATCGCCGGACAGCTGCACGTCCACGCTGAACCACTGGTGCGGGTGCAGGATCCGCGGGAAGGCGAACGACGGCCTGCCGGTGGTGTGCGATCCGGGGCGGAGCACCCACACCGCCAGCCGGGAGTCGGCCTGCACGATGGCGAAGTCGACGTGCCAGGTGTCGCTGGCCAGCATCATCACCGGGCCGCGCTGGCGCAGCGCGGCGGGTTCGGCCTCCAGCTGGATGCCGACGTCGCCGCTCCGCTGGGCCGCCGCCAGCCAGTCCGGCGTGCCGGGGGTGCGCGCCTGGTTCATCGTGCCGAACCGCAGGGCGCCGCCGGGGATCCTGGTCACCTGGTTAGTCACGGTGCGCGGCGGGTTCCAGCCGAAGGGGTAGTAGGCACCCACGACGAGCACCACGACCACGGCCGCGAGCAGCACGCGGCAGGTGGTCGGGCTGACGGTCAGGCCGCGGGCCCTGGGCCGCGCGTCCTGACGGTTCTCCAGCACCCGCTTGATCATAGGTGACAGGTCAGCCGGTGCGCTCGACCACGAAATCGCACAGCGCCTCGAACGCGGCCCGGGCCGAGCCGGCCGGCAGCGCCTCGATCTCCCGCCGGGCCAGGTCCGCCCAGCCGCGCATGTCGGCGCGGGCGGCGGCCATCGCCGGGTGCGCGCGCAGCAGCGCCAGCGCCTCGGCGTGCAGCCGCGGGTCGGTCAGGTCGGCCGAGCGGAGCAGTTCGATGAGCCGGGTGTTCCCGGGCCCGGCCGACCGCAGCGCGTGCAGCATCGGCAGCGTCTGCACTCCCTCCCGCAGGTCGGTGCCCGGGGTCTTGCCCAGCTGGTCGGAGTCGCTGGCCACGTCGATGATGTCGTCGGACAGCTGGAACGCGATGCCGAGCGCCTCGCAGGCGGGCGCGATCCGCTCGGTCACCCCGGCGGGGGCGCCGGACAGCATCCCGCCGAACCGGCCGGCCGTGGCGATCAGTGAGGCCGTCTTGTTCGTCACCACGCTCATGTAGTGCTCGAGCGGGTCCTGCCCGGCAGCCGGCCCGATGGTCTCCGCCACCTGGCCGGTGACCAGCCGGACGAACGTCTCGGCCTGGATCCTGATCGCCTCCGGGCCGAGGTCGGCCAGGATCTGGGAGGCGCGGGCGAACAGGAAGTCGCCGGTCAGGATGGCCACGGTGTTGCTCCACCGGGAGTTCGCGCTCTCCTCGCCGCGGCGGACCGCGGCCTCATCCATCACGTCGTCGTGGTAGAGCGTGGCCAGGTGGGTGAGCTCGATGGCGATCGCCCCGGGCACGACGCGGCGGTCCCGCGGGTCGCCGAACTGGGCGGCCAGCAGCACGAGGGTGGCGCGGAACCGCTTCCCGCCCGCGTTGATCAGGTGCTTGGACGCGTCGGTGAGCAGCACGTCCTCGGTGCGCGCGACCTCCTGCAGGCCCTGCTCGACGTGCGCCAGGCCCTCGGTGACGTCCACGCCGAGCTGGGAGTCGGGTAGGTCAAGCGGGACGGTGCTGACCACGAGGCCTCCCTCTGGCAGGCAGGTTCCCTGGCCGGGACTTCTGGGAACCATTGTGCAGGACGCTCAGCGGACGAACAGGTGCTGGGCCGCATGAGTGGCCAGGCCGAGCAGCGGCTGCGGCACGACGCCGAGCACCACGGTAGCCAGCACGCCGACCGCCACCGCCGTCGAGGTGAACAGGCTCGGCGTGACCACGACCGGCGCGTCGGGTGCCGGGTCGGAGAAGAACATCAGCACGATGATCCGGACGTAGAAGAACGCGGCGATCGCGCTGCTCAGCACACCGATGATCACCAGCGGGGTGGCCCCGCCGCCGATCGCCGCCTGGAACACCGCGAACTTCCCGATGAACCCGCTGGTAAGCGGGATTCCCGCGAAGGCCAGCAGGAAGAAGGCGAACACCCCGGCCACCAGCGGTGAGCGCTTGCCGAGCCCGGCCCACTTGGACAGGTGGTCGGCCTCGCCGGTGCTGTCCCGGACCAGCGTGACCACGGCGAACGCGCCGATCGTGGTGAAGCCGTAGGCGGCCAGGTAGAACAGGCTGGACGACAGGCCCGCGGTGGTGGCGGAGATGACCCCGGTGAGCACGAACCCGGCGTGCGCGATCGAGGAGTAGGCGAGCAGCCGCTTCACGTCGGTCTGGGTGATCGCGATGATCGCGCCGGCCACCATGGTGAGGATGGCGACCACCCACATGGCCGGCCGCCAGTCCCAGGTGAGCTGGCCGAACGCCACGTAGAACACGCGGAGCAGGGCACCGAACCCGGACACCACGGTGCACGAGGCCATCAGCGCGGTCACCGGGGTGGGGGCGCCCTGGTACACGTCCGGCTTCCAGCCGTGGAACGGCACCGCCCCGATCTTGAACAGCAGTCCGAGGCCGAGCAGTGCCAGCCCGGTCAGCAGCAGCGTGCTGCCGCCGACGTTGGACGAGGCGGCCGCGGCGATCGCCGACAGCCGCACCGAGCCGGCGAACCCGTACAGGAGCGCGATGCCGAACAGGAAGAACGCCGAGGAGAACGCGCCGAGCAGGAAGTACTTCATGGCCGCCTCCTGCGAGAGCAGGCGGCGGCGCCGGGCCAGGCCGCACAGCAGGTACAGCGGCAGCGACAGCACCTCGAGCGCGACGAACATGGTGAGCAGGTCGTTGGCGGCCGGGAACAGCAGCATGCCGCCCACCGCGAACAGGGTCAGCGGGTAGATCTCGGTGTGCGTGATGCCGGCCAGCAGCCCCTCACGCTCCTCCGCGCTGCCGGGCACCGCGGCCGCCTGGGCGACGAACGGGCTGACGTCGTGTGAGGACTCGCCGATGAGCAGCACGCTGACGAAGGCGAGCACCAGGATGGTGCCCTGGATGAACAGGGTCGGCCGGTCCACCCCGACCGCGTTGGCCGCGATCCGGCCCGCCGAGTGCCCGTCGAAGATCGAACTGGAGGCGATCACGACGGTGAGCACGAACGCCACCGCCAGGCCGCCGAGGGTGAGCACCAGGTGCACGCCGCGCCGGGCCGCACGCGGCACGAGCGCCTCGACCAGCACGCCCGCCACGGCCACCCCGAAGACGATCAGCATCGGCGCGAGCTGGCTGTACTGGATGTGCGGCGCGGGGATGGTCCCGGCGGCAATGGTCCCGGTCACGGGGCCACCCCTTTCTGGGCTGCTGCGGCGCCCACCGCGTCGGCGGCCGGCACCGCCACCACCACGGCGTCGGCGCGGAACGACCGCCGGGGCCCGGTGTGTCCCCGCGCCGGGCCGCCGCTGCGCCGCTGTGGCCCGGCGGCAGCCGTCTCGGATGAGCCTGACCCGGCTGACCGGGAGCTGCGTGCGGCTGTCGCCTGGGCCGGCCCGGCGGCGGGATGCTGCGGCACCGGATCGGTTTCGTGGATCTGGCTGAGCGTCTGGTGCACCGCGGGGTTGATGATGTCCAGCACCGGCCGCGGGTACACGCCCAGGCCGATGATCAGCGCGATCAGCGGGCCGACCGCCCACAGTTCGCGGGCGGTGATGTCGGGCATCTTCTTGACGCTCTCGGCGACCGGGCCGTTCATCGTCCGCTGGTACATCCACAGCAGGTAGATCGCGGCCAGGACGATGCCCACGGTGGCCAGCACGGCCGGCACCTTGTACCGGCTGAACGTGCCGACCAGCACGAGGAACTCGCTGACGAACGTGGACAGCCCGGGCAGTGACAGACCGGCCAGGCTGGCGATCAGGAACAGCCCGGCCATCAGCGGCGCGACCTTCTGCACACCGCCGTAGTCGGCGATCCGCTGCGACTTGCGGCGGGCGATCAGGAACCCGGCGATGAGGAACAGCGCGCCGGTGGCGAAGCCGTGGTTGACCATGTACAGCGTGGCGCCGGACTGGCCCTGGCTGGTCATCGCGAAGATGCCCAGCGCGATGAAGCCGAAGTGGGACACCGAGGTGTAGGCGATCAGCCGTTTCAGGTCGGCCTGCCCGATGGCCACGATCGCCCCGTAGAGGATCCCGATCACGGCCAGCGCGAGCACCAGCGGTGTGAAGTACTTCGAGGCGGCCGGGAACAGTTCCAGGCAGTAGCGGATCATGCCGAACGTGCCGACCTTGTCGAGCACGCCGACGAGGATCACCGCCGCGCCCGGCTGGGCCGCGGTCGCCGCGTCGGGCAGCCAGGTGTGGAACGGCCACAGCGGCGCCTTGATCGCGAACGCGATGAAGAAGCCGAGGAACAGCCACTTCTGCACGGCGCTGGACAGCTGCAGGTGGACCAGGCTGCTGAACAGGAACGTGCCGTGCCCGGCGCGGGCGGAGTAGACGTACAGCGCGATGACCGCGACCAGCATCAGCAGCCCGCCGAGCAGGCTGTAGAGCAGGAACTTCACCGCCGCGTACTGCCGCTGCCCGACGCCGTAACTCCCGATCATGAAGTACATCGGGATGAGCATGGCCTCGAAGAACACGTAGAACAGGAACACGTCGGTGGCGGCGAAGACGCCGATCGTCATGGTCTCCAGCACGAGCATCAGCGCGAAGTAGGTCTTCACGCTGCGCCTGCCCGCTTCGGCGTCGTTCCACGAGGCCAGCACGACCACCGGCATCAGCACCGCGGTGAGCCCGATCAGCACCAGCGCGATCCCGTCCACGCCGACCGCGTAGTGCACGCCGAACGCCGGGATCCACTGGTAGGTCTGGGTGAACTGGTAGTTGGGCCCTGATGTGTCGAACCGCACCGCCATCACGATCGTGATGACCAGCGTGGCCAGCGAGAAGCCCAGCGCCAGCCACTTGACCATGGTGTCGCGGGCCCGGCGGTCGGCCGCCACGCCGGGCACCTCGTCCGTGCCGCCGCGCGGGGACGTGCCCGGAACCAGGGAGATCACCACGGCACCGGCCAGCGGGATGGCGCCGGTAACGGTCAGCCACGGGAAAGTTGACATGGGCTACAGCCTCACCAGGAGCAGGGCGCCGACGAACAGTGCCGCGCCGGCGAACATCGCCAGGGCGTAGGAGCGGACGAACCCGGTCTGCACCCGGCGCAGCCGGCCGGACGAGCCGCCCACGGTGGCGGCGACGGTGTTGACCAGGCCGTCGACCCCCCGGTTGTCGAAGTACACCGACAGCCGGGTCAGCCACTGCCCGGGCCGCATGAGGACCGACTCGTTGAACGCGTCGCCGTAGAGATCCTTGCGCGCCGCCACCACGGGGAACCGGCCGCGCGGCGCGACCGCGGGCACCTCGCGCCTGCCGTACATGGCCCAGGCGACGACGACGGCCACCAGGGCCAGCGCCAGCGCGCCGAGGCCGTAGGAGCCGAAGAAGCCCTGCGACGTCGATGGCGCGCCAGTCACCGGGGCCAGGAAGTCGATGAGCCTGCTGTTGATCATGAGGAACGCTCCGGCGCCCACCGAGCCGACGGCCAGCAGGATCATCGGCCACAGCATGACCTGGGGTGACTCGTGCGGGTGCGGGGCCTGGCGGGCGTCCTGCGGGTGATCCGCCTGCCCGGACGCGGCCGCGGTCACCGGTGCGGTGGCCGGCTTCTCCTCCCAGCGGCGCCGGCCGGCGAAGGTCATCAGCATCATCCGGGTCATGTAGAACGCCGTGATGCCCGCGCCGATCAGCGCGGCGGTGCCCAGGAGTGCCCCGGAGGTGCCGCCCTTGTCGAACGCGGCCTCGATGATTCCGTCCTTGGTGAAGAAGCCGGAGAACGGCGGGATGCCGATGATCGCCAGGTAGGCCAGGCCGAAGGTGATGGAGGTGACCGGCATCAGCCGGGCCAGGCCGCCATAGCGGCGCATGTTGACCTCGTCGTCCATGCCGTGCATGACCGAGCCCGCGCCGAGGAACAGGCCGGCCTTGAAGAACCCGTGCGCCAGCAGCAGGCCGATGGCGAAGCCGTAGCCGGCCGGGCCGAGCCCGGCTCCCAGGAACATGTAGCCGATCTGGCTCATGGTGGACCCGGCCAGCGACTTCTTGATGTCGTCCTTGGCGCAGGCGATGATCCCGCCGAACAGCAGGGTGACCGCGCCCACCACCGTCACGCCGAGCCGCGCGGTGGCCGACAAGTCGAAGATCACGTTAGATCTGACGATCAGGTAGACCCCGGCGGTCACCATGGTGGCCGCGTGGATCAGCGCGGACACCGGGGTCGGACCCTCCATCGCGTCCAGCAGCCAGGACTGCAGCGGCAGCTGCGCGGACTTGCCGCACGCGCCGAGCAGCAGCAGCAGGCCGAGCGCGGCCAGCACACCCTGGCCGGCCTGGTGCGCGTGGCCGAACACACCGGTGAAGCTGACCGTGCCGAACGTGGCGAACATCAGCATGATCGCGATGGACAGCCCGGCGTCACCGACCCGGTTGGCGATGAACGCCTTCTTGGCCGCGGTGGCCGCGGTCGGCTTGAACTGCCAGAAGCCGATCAGCAGGTATGAGGCCAGGCCGACGCCTTCCCAGCCGGCGTACAGGACAAGGTAGTTGTCCGCCAGCACCAGCAGCAGCATGGCCGCGATGAACAGGTTCAGGTAGCCGAAGAACCGCCGCCGGTCGCTGTCGTGGGCCATGTAGCCGACCGAGTAGATGTGGATCAGTGAGCCGACGCCGGTGATCAGCAGCACGAAGCACATCGACAGCGGGTCGAGCAGCAGGCCGATGCTGACCCGGAACCCGCCGACCGGGATCCACGAGTACATGTGCATGTCGCGGCTGCGGTCGGTGTACCCGAGCATGGCGAAAAAGCAGACCAGGCCATAGGCGAACGAGGCCACCGGCATGAGCACGCCGAGCCAGTGCCCCCAGCGGTCGGTGCGGCGGCCGCCGAGCAGCAGCACGGCCGCCCCGAACACCGGGAACGCAAGCAGCAGCCAGGCCGCGCGCTGCACGCCGACAGCCGCCAGGGTCGTCATCACGGACTACGCCGCCCCTTCTAGTACTTCAGCAGGTTCGCGTCGTCCACCGACGCGGACCTGCGGGTCCGGAAGATCGACATCAGGATGGCCAGGCCGACGACCACCTCGGTGGCCGCGACCACCATCACGAAGAACGCGATCACCTGGCCGTCCAGGTTGCCGTGCTCCCTGGCGAAGGCGACGAACGCGAGGTTGGCCGCGTTCAGCATCAGCTCGATGCACATGAAGATGACGATCGCGTTGCGCCGCACCAGCACACCCACTCCGCCGATGACGAAGAGGATGACGGCCAGGGCCACGTAGTGGGACGGGCTCATGGGCGGGCCTCCTCGTGCGCCGGCGACTCGAGCTGGCCGGGCTCGGCGGCGGCCGCCGCGGCTGCCTGCTCGGCACGGGCCTCGGCTATGGCCGCCTGCTCGGCGCGCTCCAGGGTCTGCTCGCCGCCGGGTGTGCGGCGGGTGATGGCCGGGCTGACCGACAGTTCCGCGGGGGTGCCGTCGGGCAGCAGGGCCGGCATGTCCACCGCGTTGTGCTGGGCGTAGGTGCCCGGGCCGGGCAGCGGCGCCGGGCGGCCGCTGGCCACCCGCTGCCGGGCCAGCTCACGCTGCGTCGGCTTCGGCCTGGTCCGCTCGCGGTGCGCCAGCACCATGGCGCCGAGCGCGGCGGTGATCAGCAGCGCGCTGGTCACCTCGAAAGGGAACACGTACGTGGTGAAGATGAGCCGGGCGATGCTCTGCACGTTGCTGCTGCCGTAGCCCGAGGACAGCGGCTGCGCGCCGCCGATCGCCGCGTGCCCGATGCCCAGCGCGAGCAGCACCAGCATGCCGATGCCGACCACGCCGGCGGCGAGCCGCTGGCCCTTGATCGTCTCCACGATCGAGTCCGACGAGCTGACGCCGACCAGCATGATCACGAACAGGAACAGCATGAGCACGGCGCCGGTGTACACGATCACCTGGACGAAGGCGAGGAACGGCGCCCCGGCCATGGCGTACAGCACGGCGAGGGACAGCATGATGACGGCGAGCAGCACCGCGCAGTGCACCGCGCGGCGGGCCAGGACCATGCCGAGGCCGGCCGTGACGGAGATGACGGCGAGCACCCAGAACACCACGCTCTGGGTGGTGGCGGCCATCCCGGGGCCGGGCTGGCCGGACGAGGCGAGGATGCTGAGGTGGTTCACTGCGGCTGTCCGTTCGGCTGGGCCTGCGCGCCCGGCTGGGCCTGCGCGCCCGGCTGGGCCTGCGCGGCCGGCTGTGACCGGCCGGTGACGCCCGCCTGGCCCAGCAGGTAGTAGTCCCGCTCGGTGTCGCCGAGCCGCATCGGGTGCGGCGGCTGCTCCATGCCGTCCTGCAGCGGGGCGAGCAACTGCTCCTTGGTCCAGATCAGGCTTTCCCGGTTGTCGTCGGCGATCTCGTACTCGTTGGTCATGGTGAGCGCCCGGGTGGGGCAGGCCTCGATGCACAGCCCGCACAGGATGCAGCGCAGGTAGTTGATCTGGTACACGCTGCCGTACCGCTCACCCGGCGCGTAACGCTCCGCGTCGGTGTTGCTCTCACCCTCCACATAGATGGCGTCGGCCGGGCAGGCCCAGGCGCACAGCTCGCAGCCGATGCACTTCTCCAGCCCGTCCGGCCACCGGTTGAGCTGGTGACGGCCGTGGAACCGGGGCGCGGTGGGCACCTTGCCCTCGGGGTACTCGACGGTGTCCACCTTCTTGAACATCTGGTGGAAGGTGACACCGAAGCCCTTGACCGGGTTCAGGAAGTCAAGCATCGCCGACCTCTTTGCCGTTGCTTGCGGAACTGGCCCCGGGCAGCGACCCCGCGGCCCCGCCCGTGACGCCCGCGTCGAGCAGCGTGCGGGCGCCTTCCGGCTGGCCCCCGGGCACGCCGATCCCGTGGTAGTGCGGCAGGTCCAGCGGCGGCACCGGGAAGCCCTGCACCGGGGCGGGTGGTCCGTCGCCGGGGGCAGTGACGGGGGGCGGGGCGGCGGGCACCGGGTCGGCGGCCTCCTCCAGGGCGGCGCGGCGGCGTTCCGCCCCGGTCTCCCACACCCAGACGATGCCGAGGAACAGCAGCAGCACACCCGCAGCCACGATGTAGATGCCTTGGCTGCCGCCGTGCCGCCGCCAGGCGCGGATGGTCGCGATCATCAGGATCCACACCAGCGAGCCGGGGATCAGGATCTTCCAGCCCAGCGCCATCAGCTGGTCGTACCGGATCCGGGGCAGCGTGCCGCGCAGCCAGACGAAGCCGAACATCAGCAGCAGCACCTTGGTCACGAACCAGAGCAGCGGCCACCAGCCGCTGTTCGCGCCGGACCACACCGTGATCGGCCAGCAGGCGCGCCAGCCGCCGAGGAACAGCGTGACGGCCAGCCCGGACACCGTGGTCATGTTGACGTACTCGGCCAGGTAGAACAGCCCGAACTTCAGCGAGGAGTACTCGGTGTGGTACCCGGCGACGAGCTCGCCTTCGCCCTCGGGCAGGTCGAACGGCAGCCGGTTGGTCTCGCCGACCATCGTCACCAGGTAGATGAGGAAGGACGGGATCAGCAGGATCGCGAACCAGGACGGGTAGTGCAGGCCGGCGCCGAGCCAGTGGAACGTGCCGCCGTGTGCCTGTGCGGCCACGATCTGGCTGGTGGACAGCGATCCCGAGTAGAGGAACACCGCCACGAACGACAGCCCCATGGCGATCTCATAGCTGATCACCTGGGCCGACGACCTGAGCGCGCCGAGCAGCGAGTACGGCGAGTTCGACGACCAGCCGGCCAGCACGATGCCGTACACACCGATCGAGCTCATCGCCAGCACGAGCAGCACCGCGACCGGCAGGTCGGCGAGCTGCAGCGGGGTGCGCACGCCGAAGATGGAGACCATCCCCCCGAACGGGATGATCGCGAACGAGATGAACGCGGGCGTCGCCGAGATGATCGGGGCCAGGACGAACAGGATCTTGTCCGCGCCGGTCGGGATGATGTCTTCCTTGAGCGGCAGCTTGAGCGCGTCCGCGATCGGCTGCAGCAGGCCAAACGGGCCGGCCCGGTTCGGTCCCGGCCGCTTCTGCATACGGCCGATCACGCGGCGCTCGAACCAGATCATGAACATGGTCATGAGCAGCAGGAACAGGAAGATGAAGAGCACCTTGATGACGATCAGCCACCACGTGTCGTGGCCGAAGCTGGACAAGGTGGGGTCCGCGGCCGCGGCCGCGTGGCTTGCCGGCGCCGCCACCGCGGCCCTGGCGAAGCTGATCATTCCGCCCTCCTGATCATGACGCGGGCGCCATGGCCCGCGCGGAGCTCACGGCGGGTGGCGCAGCCGGCCGAGTTCGCGGGCAACCACACCACCCGGTCCGGCATGTCGGCCACCTGCACGCCCACGGTGACGGAGCCTGCCGCAGTGGCCACAGTGACCTTACCGCCATCGCCGGTGCCCGCTTCAGCCGCGGTCGCCGCGGACATCACGGCGACGGCCACCCGGGCCGTCCCGGCCAGGTAGGGCTCGCCGTCCTGCATCCGGCCGGCGTCGAGCAGCTCACTCCAGGTGGACAGCATCGCCTCGCCCGCGGCCAGCAGCCCGGGCTCGGGCCGGATGGCCGTGCTGGCCAGCGGGGGCGCGGCCCGCGGCCCGCGCCAGGTGCCGAGCGCGGCCAGCTCGCGGCGCGCCGCCTCCCCGCCGGGCAGCCCCAGGTGCACGTCCATCTCGTCCGCGATGGCCCGCAGCGCGTGCAGGTCGGACCGCGCGGCGGGCACGTCGAGCGCGGGGCCGAACGAGCCGCCGCGGCCCTCCCAGTTGACGAACGTGCCGTCTTTCTCGGCCACCGCCGCCACTGGCAGCACCACGTCCGCGCGGTCGGTGACCGCGCTGGCCCGCATCTCCAGGCTGACCACGAACGGGGTGGCCTCGAGCGCGTCGAGCGCCGCCGCCTGGTCGGGCAGGTCGGCCGGGTCCACGCCCGCCACGACCAGTGCCCCCAGTTCGCCCGCCGCCGCGGCGGCCAGCATCTGCGCGGTGCCGCGGCCGGGTTCGGCCGGCATCGACGTGGCGGCCACCCCCCAGGCGCGGGCGACCTCGGCCCGGGCCCGCGCGTCGGCCACCGGGCGGCCGACGGGCAGCAGGTTGGGCAGCGCGCCCGCCTCGATCGCGCCACGCTCGCCGGCCCGCCGCGGGATCCAGGCCAGGCTGGCCCCGGTCACCTGGGCGAGCCGACCCGCCGCGGTGAGCGCGCCGGGCACCTCGGCCAGCCGCTCGCCGACCAGGATCACCGCCCCGGCGCCGGTGAGCGCGTCCGCGGCCACCGCCGCGGGCCCGCCGAGAGCCGCGGGCCCGGCGGGAGCCGCGGGGCCGCCGGGTGCCGCGCCGCCGGTCAGGCTGCCGAGGACGCCGGCCTCGTCGCCGGGCACGCAGGAGATCAGCTCACCGTCCAGCTTGGCCAGACCGTGGCTGGCCAGCGCGGCGACCGAGAACACCTTGAGGCCGCCCTTGCGGACCGCCTTGCGCAGCCGCAGGAAGACGATGGGCGACTCGTCCTCCGGCTCGAAACCGGCCAGCAGCACGGCCGGGGCGCGCTCCACCGCGGCGTAGCTGACGTCGATGCCGCGCCCGGCCACGTAGGCGGCGAGGAACTGCGCCTCTTCCGCGGAGTGAGCGCGGGCCCGCAGGTCGATGTCGTTGGTGCCCAGCGCGAGCCTGGTGAACTTGGCGTAGGCGTAGGCGTCTTCGAGGGTCAGCCTGCCGCCGGCCAGCACGCCTGCCCGGCCGCGGGCGGCGGCCAGGCCGCGGGCCGCCGCGGCCACCGCCGCGGGCCAGGACGCGGGCGCCAGCACGCCGTCCTCGCCGCGCACCAGCGGGCGGGTCAGCCTGTCAGGCTGGGTGGCGTAGGTGAACGCCCAGCGGCCCTTGTCGCAGTTCCACTCCTCGTTGACCTCGGGGTCGTCGCCGGCCAGCCGGCGGGTGACCTTCCCGCGCCGGGAGTCGGTGCGCTGCCGGCAGCCGGACGCGCAGTGCTCGCACACGCCCGGCGTGGACACCAGGTCGAACGGCCGGGCGCGGAACCGATAGGCGGCTCCGGTGAGCGCACCGACCGGGCAGATCTGGACGGTGTTGCCGGAGAAGTAGGAGTTGAACGGCTGGCCTTCGGCGATCGCGATCTGCTCGTGCGGGCCTCGCTCGAACAGGTCGATCAGCGGGTCGCCAGCGATCTCGTCGGCGAACCGGGTGCACCGGGTGCACTGGATGCAGCGTTCCCGGTCCAGCAGTACCTCGGTGGACAGCGCCACCGGCTTCTCGAACGTCCGCTTGACCCCGGTGAACCTGGTCTCGCCCTGGCCGTTGGCCATGGCCTGGTTCTGCAGCGGGCACTCGCCGCCCTTGTCGCACATCGGGCAATCCAGCGGGTGGTTGATGAGCAGCAGCTCCATCACGCCCTGCTGCGCCTTGTCCGCCACCTCGGAGGTGAGCTGGGTGTGCACCACCATGCCCTCGGTGCACGTGGTGGTGCAGGAGGCCATCGGCTTGCGCTGGCCCTCGACGTCCACCAGGCACTGGCGGCAGGCGCCGATCGGGGACAGCAGCGGGTGCTCGCAGAACCGCGGGATCTGGATGCCGAGCAGCTCGGCGGCCCGGATGACCAGGGTCCCCTTGGGCACGCTGATCTCGAAGCCGTCGATCGTGACGCTCACGGTGTCGGTGCGCTCGGCCACCGCGTCCTGGGTCATGAGCTGTGCCCCTTCACTGGGTGCGCGGTCATGCTGTGGCCCCATCTCCGGCGAACAGGGTGGCGGCGGCCGGGTCGAACGGGCAGCCGCCGTGCTTGAGGTGCTCGAGGTACTCGTCCCGGAAGTATTTGATCGTCGAGACCACCGGGTTGCCCGCGGTGTCACCCAGCGCACAGAACACGCGGCCGACCATGTTGTCGTTGATGTCCAGCAGCTTGGCCAGGTCATCCTCGCTGCCGACGCCCCGCTCCAGGTCGTCCAGGATCTGCCGCATCCAGTACGTGCCCTCCCGGCAGGGCGTGCATTTGCCGCAGGACTCGTGCTCGTAGAACTCCATCCAGCGCAGCGCCGCCCGCACCACGCATGTGGTCTCGTCGAACATCTCCAGTGCCCTGGTGCCGAGCATCGACCCCGCGGCCGCCACCGCCTCATAGTCGAGCGGGACATCCAGGTGCTCTTCGGTGAAGATGGGGGTGGAGGAGCCGCCCGGGCTCCAGAACTTCAGCCGGTGACCGGCCCGCATGCCGCCGGACAGTTCGAGCAGCTCACGCATGGTGATGCCGAGCGGCGCCTCATACTGGCCCGGGTTGGCGACGTGCCCGGAGACCGAGAACAGGCCGAATCCCTTGGACTTCTCGGTGCCCATGCTGGCGAACCAGTCCGCGCCGTTGGCCACGATGGACGGCACGCTGGCGATGGTTTCCGCGTTGTTGACCACGGTCGGGCAGGCATACAGACCCTCGATGGCCGGGAACGGCGGCTTCAGCCGGGGCTGGCCGCGGTAGCCCTCCAGCGATTCGAGCAGGCCGGTCTCCTCGCCGCAGATGTAGGCGCCGGCCCCGGCGTGCACCACGATCTCCAGGTCGTAACCTGAGCCGAGGATGTCGCGGCCGAGATAACCGGCCTCGCGCGCCTCGGCGACCGCGTGGTGCAGCCGCCTGATCACGTGCAGCACCTCGCCGCGGATGTAGATGAAGGCGCGCTCGCCCCTGATCGCGTAGCACGTGATGATCATGCCTTCGATCAGCGCATGCGGGTTCGCCATCATCAGCGGGACGTCCTTGCACGTGCCCGGCTCGGACTCGTCCGCGTTCAGCACCAGGTAGTGCGGCTTGCCGTCGCCCTGCGGGATGAAGGACCACTTCTGCCCGGTCACGAAGCCCGCACCGCCCCGGCCGCGCAGACCGGACGCCTTGACCTGGGCGATGATGTCATCCGGCGGCGTGCGCAGCGCCTTACGCAGGGCCTGGTAGCCGCCGGCCCGGCGGTAGGCGGCCAGCGTGAAGCACTCGGGGTCGTCCCAGTCCGCGCTGAGCACCGGGGTCAGGGTGTCGGTCACTGTGCCTCACTCCCGGCGCTCTCGGCGGAGTTCGCCCCGGAACCGCCGTCGGCGGCCGGCGCGGACCAGCCGCGTTCCTTGGCGATCTTGAGTCCGACCAGGTCCGCCGGCCCGGCGGCGGGCCCGTCGGTGGCCTGGCCGTCGGGCTGGCCGGCCAGGATCCGGGACGCCTCCCGCCAGGTGCACAGGTGCCGCGGGCCGCGGGACGGCGTGACCTCGCGGCCCGCCTTTAGGTCGTCCACCAGCGCCCGGGCCGAGGCCGGGGTCATGTTGTCGAAGAACTCCCAGTTGACCATCACCACGGGCGCGTAGATGCAGGCCGCGTTGCACTCCACCCGCTCCAGCGAGATCTTGCCGTCCGGGGTGGCCTCGTTGTGCCCGACGTCGAGGTGCTCGGTGAGGCTGGCGTAGATGGCGTCGCCGCCCATCACCGCGCACAGCGTGTTCGTGCACACCCCGACGTGATACTCGCCCGCCGGGTTCCGCTTGTACATGGTGTAAAAGGTGGCCACGCCGGTCACCTCGGCCTCGGTCAGGCCCAGCTGCGCGGCGCAGAACGCGATGCCGTCGGTGGAGACGTGCCCCTCCTCCGACTGGACCAGGTGCAGCAGCGGCAGCAGTGCGGACCGTGACCGCGGGTACCTGGCGATGATCTGCGCGGCGTCGGCTTCCAGCCTGGCCAGCGCCTCGTCGCTGAACGGCATTACCTGTCCACGCCTCCCAAGACCGGATCCACGCTGGCGACCGCGGCGATCACGTCGGCCACCATGCCGCCCTCGCACAGCGCGGGCAGCGTCTGCAGGTGAGTGAATGACGGGTCGCGGAAATGCGCCCGGTAGGGCCGGGTACCGCCGGTGCTGACCAGGTGGCAGCCCAGTTCGCCGCGGGGCGACTCTACCGCCGTGTAGGCCTGCCCCGCGGGCACCCGGAAGCCCTCGGTGACCAGCTTGAAGTGGTGGATGAGGGCCTCCATGGACTGGCCCATGATGTGCGCGATGTGATCGGGCGACGGGCCGAGGCCGTCCGGGCCGAGGGCGAGCCGGGCCGGCCAGCCGATCTTGGCGTCGTTGATCATCACCGGGTCATCGTCGGGCCTGGGCCCGGTCAGCCGGTCAAGGCACTGGCTGATGATCTTCAGCGACTCGTCCATCTCGTCCATCCGGATGAGGTAGCGGCCGTACACGTCGCAGCTGCGCTGCGTGGGCACGTCGAAGTCGTAGGTCTCATAGCCGCAGTAGGGCTGGCTCTTACGCAGGTCCCAGGGCAGCCCGGCGGACCGCAGCACCGGCCCGGTCACGCCCAGCGACATGCAACCCTGCAGGTCGAGGTGGGCGATCCCCCTGGTCCGGGCCAGGTAGGCCGGGTTGGCGTCGAGCAGGTGCCGCAGATCCCGCATCCGGTCCGGCATCAGCTCACACAGGTCGCGGATCTTCTTGACCGCCCCGGGCGGCAGGTCCTGGGCGACGCCACCGGGCCGGATGTAGGCGTGGTTCATCCGCAGGCCGGTGATCAGCTCGAACAGGTCCAGCACCTTCTCGCGCGACTCCAGGCAGTTCAAGGCCACGGTGGTCGCGCCGAGTTCCAGGCCGAAGGTGCCGATGGCCATCATGTGGGAGGAGATCCGGCACAGCTCCATCATGAGCACCCGGATGATCGACGCCCGCTCGGGAATGCGGTCTTCGATACCCAGCAGCCGCTCGGCGGCGAGACAGTAGACGGTCTCGTTGAACAGCGGGGACAGGTAGTCCATCCGGGTGCAGAACGTCACGCCCTGCGTCCAGGTGCGGAACTCCATGTTCTTCTCGATGCCGGTGTGCAGGTACCCGATCGATGTGCGCAGCTCGGTGACGGTCTCGCCGTCCAGCGTGAGGATCAGCCTGAGCACACCGTGGGTGGACGGGTGCTGCGGCCCCATGTTGATGACCAGCCGCTCACTGCCGGGCTCGTCGCCCGCGGCATCCGCCGCCGCGACGATCTGGTCCCAGTCCTGCCCGCTGACGGTGTAGACGCGGCCCTCTTCAGCTTCGCTTTGGGCGGTCATGCGTAGGCCCTCCATCGTGCTGGCCCGGGGGGACACAGCTCTTCCCCGGGGGATACCCCCGGACCCCGATGGCCCGGAACCCCCCGCTGCGGCGCTTCGCGCCGCGGGTACCGGCTGGAACTCATGCGTATGCCCTCCGCTCGTCCGGAGGCGGCACCTTGGCGCCGCGGTACTCCACCGGGACGCCACCCAGCGGGTAGTCCTTGCGCTGCGGGTGGCCCTTCCAGTCGTCGGGCATCTCGATCCTGGTCAGCGCCGGATGCCCGTCGTAGATGATGCCGAAGAAGTCCCAGGTCTCCCGCTCGTGCCAGTCGCAGGTCGGGTAGACCCCGGTCAGCGAGGGCAGGTGCGGATCGGCGTCGGGCACGCTCACCTCGAGCCGCAGCCGCCGGTTGTGGGTGATCGACACGAGGTGGCAGACGCTGTGCAGCTCGCGGCCGGTGTCCTGGGGGTAGTGCACGCCGGAGACCCCGGTGCACAGCTCGAAGGCCAGATCCGGGGCGTCCCGCAACGCCCGGGCCACCGCCACCAGGTGCTCGCGCCTGACGTGGAAGGTCAGCTCACCGCGGTCGGCGACGACCCGCTCCACCGCGTCACCGAACTGCACCCCGGCGGCCTGCAGCGCGTCGCCGAGGCGGTCGGCCAGTTCGTCGAAGTAGGAGCCGTAGGGCCGGGGGCTGGACAGCGCGGGTGCGCGCCGCACCTGCAGGCCGCCGTAGCCCGAGGTATCGCCGGTGGTCTCGGTGCCGAACATGCCGGTGCTGTTCACCGGCTCGGCGAGCCGCTCCTGGCCGGCCCGGGCGGGCAGGTTGTCCTGCGCGTCCTGCTGTGCCTCGTCCTGCTGTGCCTCGTCCGGCCCGGTCACCGGGCCACCTCCGCCGGGTCGATGGCCGGCAGGTCGCTGGCCAGCGGCAGCCGCCGCAGCCGGGCCCGCTCCAGTTCGGTGATCTCCTTCTGCCGGTTGGGGCCGAGCTTCATGTTCTGAATCTTGTCGTGCAGCTTCAGGATGGAGTCCAGCAGCATCTCCGGCCGCGGCGGGCAGCCGGGCAGGTAGATGTCGACGGGAACGATGTGATCGACTCCCTGCACGATCGCGTAGTTGTTGAACATGCCGCCGCTGGAGGCGCACACCCCCATGGAGATGACCCACTTGGGGTCGCCCATCTGGTCGTAGATCTGGCGGAGAACCGGGGCCATCTTCTGGCTGACCCGGCCGGCCACGATCATCAGGTCAGCCTGGCGCGGGGTGTTGGACGCGCGCTCCATGCCGAACCTGGCCAGGTCGTGCCGGGGACCGCCGGTGGAGAACAGCTCCATCGCACAGCAGGCCAGCCCGAAGGTGGCTGGCCAGACCGAGTACTTGCGCGCGGCCCCGACCACGCTCTCCAGCGTGGTGAGCAGTATCCCGCTCGGCAGCTTCTCCTCAAGGCCCATGGCTAGTCCCACTCCAAACCACCGCGCCGCCACACATAGCCGAACGCGACAAGCACGGTCACGATGAACAGGACCATCTCCACCAGCCCGAAGATGCCGAGACTGTCGAACGCCACCGCCCACGGGTAGAGGAAGATGATCTCGATGTCGAAGACGATGAAGAGCATCGCCGTCAGGTAGTACTTGACCGGGAACCGGCCGCCGCCGGCCGGCTGCGGGGTCGGCTCGATGCCGCACTCGTAAGCCGACATCTTGGCCCGGTTCCAGCGTTTCGGCCCGGAGACCCTGCCCATGGTGATCGAGAAGACGGCGAACACCGCGGACAGCGCGGCCAGCACCATGATCGGCACGTAGAGGCTCATCTCATCCTGCCCCTTTCCACTTCTCCGGTTCCGCCTAGGCCGCCGGCGCCAGCTTAGACATGGCGTTGATCACCCTGTCGGCCGCGTCGCCGCCACGGGTCTCGGTCAGGTTCGCCAGCAGCTTCAGCACGAATCGCATGGCGGTCGGCCTGTGCAGGCCGTGCTTGGTGGCGAACTTCATCAGCTCGGGGCGGCCGATCGCCTGCACGAACAGGCGCCCGAGCGTGTAATAGCCGCCATAGGCGTCCTTGAGCGCCTGCGGGTACGTGCTGAGCACGCGCTCCGCATCCGGCCAGGCGGGCCTGGAAAGCGCCTGCGTGACCACCCTGGCGGCGATTTCGCCGGACTCCATCGCGTAGGCGATGCCTTCGCCGTTGAACGGGTTCACCATGCCGCCCGCGTCACCGGCGAGCAGCAGGCCCTTAGTGTAGTGGGGGGTGCGGTTGAACCCCATCGGCAGGGCCGCGCCGTGTACCGGGGCGGTCCTGTTCTCCTCGGTGTAGCCCCACGACGGCGGCATCCCGGCCAGCCAGCGGCGGAGCATGCCGCGGTAGTCAGTGTTGCGGAACGCGGCGCTGGTGTTCAGCAGCCCGAGCCCGACGTTGCTGGTGCCGTCGCCCATGCCGAAGATCCAGCCGTAGCCGGGCAGCAACCGGTCGCCGTCCCACAGTTCCAGCCAGGATTCCAGGTAGTCGTCGTCGTGCCGGGGGCTGGTGTAGTAGGTGCGCACCGCCACCCCGAGCGGCCGGTCTTCGCGCTTGCGCAGCCCCATCGCCACCGACAGCCGGGAGGAGTTGCCGTCGGCCGCGATCACCAGGCGCCCGGTATAGCGGCGCGGCCCGCCCGGCTCCTCACCGGCGCCGCTAGTGCCGCGCGCGGTCACCCCGGTGATCCGGCCGGTCCGGTCGTCGGTCACCGGCCCGGTCACGTTCACGCCTTCGATCAGCCGGGCGCCCGCCTTCTGCGCCGCCCTGGCCAGCGTCTCGTCAAAGCCCAGCCGGTTGCGGACCAGCCCGTAACCGGGGTAGCTGGTCAGTTCCGGCCAGGGCAGTTCGAGCCGGCTGCCGCCGCCGATGATCCGCAGCCCCTTGTTCGGCAGCCAGCCGTCCCGTTCATCCAGCGGGATGCCCATGGCCACCAGCGCCTTGACCGCGCGCGGGGTCAGCCCGTCGCCGCACACTTTTTCCCTGGGGAATGTGGACTTCTCCAGCAGCAGCACATCCAGCCCGGCGCGGGCCAGGTAGAAGGCGGTGGTCGATCCGGCCGGGCCGGCGCCGACCACGATGACGTCGGCCTCGTCGGTCACGCCCCGGCCCGGCAGGTGCGCGCTCCCGGTCCGCGCGTGCGGAACTTGCTCGGTCTCGGGCCTCATGGGTTGTCCTGCAATCACACGTCGATCAGTCGGCTTGTGAACACCTTCACAAGTGCTCTGTAGTCCGAAGTCTAGACCTTATGCCCGGCCGGGATGTCGGCCGGCGGCGGGTTGCGTGCCACGTGCACGGCGACCACGCCCATGGTCAGGCTCCGCCACCGCACCGCCGTCCAGCCGGCCGCCCGGATCAGCTCCGCGAGCCCGCCGGCGTCCGGCCACGCCGCGATCGATTCGGCCAGGTAGGCATACGCGGCCGCGTTCCGGGACAGCGCCCGGGCCACGGTGGGCAGCCCGACCGCCAGCGCCCAGTCGTAAAGCCGGTCCAGCGGCCGGACCGGGAGATGGCCGAACTCACAGATCACCAGGCGGCCGCCGGGCCTGGTCACCCGGCGCATCTCGGCCAGCGCGGCGCCGGTGTCGGCGACGTTGCGCAGCCCGAAGGAGATCGTCACCACGTCGAACGCACCGTCGCGGAAGGGCAGGCCCACGGCGTCACCCGCGACGAAGCTGACCGGTTCCGGGCCCGGCCTGCGCGCCCCCACGCCGAGCATGCCCAGCGAGAAATCACAGGCGACACAGGTCGCGCCGGCGCTGGTCAGCGCACGGGCTGAGGTCCCGGTCCCGGCCGCCAGGTCGAGCACCAGCTCGCCAGGCCCGGCGCCGACCGCGGCGTTGACCACACGCCGCCACCACCGCACCCGGCCGGCCGACAGCACGTCGTTGAGCAGGTCATAGCGCTCGGCCACCCGGTCGAACATCGCCGACACGTCACGCGGGCGCTTGTCCAGCTGGGCACGAACCATCCCTCAAGCCTGCCACACCGGCACCCGCGAGCCCGCCGCGCTCAGGGCAAACCCATCTGCCGGGATATGCTGGCCAGGCCCTGCCCGTGAGTGAGAGGCGGCATAGGGGATTGTCAGCGCGGGAAGCGGTATCGGGGCCGCTGCACCACGCGGCCAGGCGCGCATACCTGGAGCTGGGCGAGGCGACGGCCGGGCTGCGGTTGCTGCCCTCGTTCATGATGGTCGGCGTCTCGCGGTGTGGCACCACGTCACTGTTCCGCATCTTGCGCGAGCATCCGCAGGTGCTCAGGGCGCCATTCCACAAGGGTGTCAACTACTTCGACCTCAACTATTACCGCGGGATGCGCTGGTACCAAGGCCACTTTCCGGTCGCCGAAATCGCGCGGCGCCAGACGGCGCGGCACGGCGGCCCGGCCGCCTTCGAGGCCAGCGGCTATTACCTGTATCACCCGTTCGCGCTGGAACGGCTCGCCCGCGACCTGCCGGGCACGAAGCTGGTGGTGATGCTGCGCGACCCGGTCGAGCGCGCCTTCTCCGCCTGGAAGCACGAATGCGCCAGGGGCTTCGAGCAGGAAAGTTTCGAGCGGGCGCTGGAACTGGAGGACGAGCGGCTGGCCGGCGAGGTCGACCGGATGCGCGAGGACGCCCGCTACGAGAGCCTGTCCCACCGCCATCACTCCTACCGCCACCGCGGGCACTACGCCGAGCAGCTGGAGCGCGCCTTCGCGCTCTTCCCGGCCGGGCAGGTGCACGTGGTGAGCAGCGAGGCCTACTTCGCCGAGCCGGCCGTGGAGTACACCGAACTGCTGGCCTTCCTCGGCCTGCGCCGTCACGAGCCCGCCGCGTTCCGTCAGGTCAACGGGCGGCCCAGCAAGTCAATGCCGGCGGCGGCGCGGCGGATGCTCGAGGAGTATTACGCCCCGCACGACGAGCGGCTGGCCAAGCTGCTGGGCAGGCCGCTGCGCTGGCAGCGGTGAGCGCCGGCCCGCGGGCCGGCGCTCACCAGGCGCTCATACCAGCCTCAGGATGAGGCCACCCGGCCCTGCAGGCGCGCGGAGTGACCCATGGCCGCCATCGCCGACACCGACGCGGGCAGGTTGTTGATGATGCTGCTGCAGGAGGGGAAGTGCGGGTTGCGCGAGTCGAAGTACATGGCCGCCGCGATCTCGCGGTTGGCGGTGACGTAGGCCCGCATCTGGCCGATGAAGGCCGGCTGCCGGCTGGCGTATCGGCCGGCCTGGGTGCCCCATTCAGTGATGAACACCGGCAGCCCGCCATGCGAGTGGGCGAAGCTGATCACCGGGTTGAACAGGTCTCCCGGGTTGAGGCTCACCGCGCTGCTGGCCGAGCCACCGTGGCTGCTCTGCTTGCAGCCGATGTGGTTGTAGCCGTCTGCGGCCACCACGTCGACTTCGTTCGCACCCGGCCAGTACGCGCTGGCTGGCCCGCCGGTCTGCCACTTCGGCAGCTCGCGGAAGTAGGCCGTGTGCATGAGGATCATTACCCAGTGCAGGTGCCCGCCGTCGTTCCAGTTCAGGTGCGCGGACTGGGCCAGCTGATGGACGTGGTCCCAGGCCCGGCGGAACTCCGCCGGAGAACCCAGCGGCACATGCTGCGGGTTGTCCGCCTCGTGCTCGAAGGAGATGTAGATCGCGGCGAGATGGTAACTGCGCGCGGACTGGTTCATCGCCTTGAGGAAGGCACGGATGGCGCCGTCGTCGTGCCCGGCGGCGATAGCGGAGTAGCTGGGCCCGTGCGCCCCCACGCTGTCCAGGCTGACCAGCAGTGTGCTGCCGGACGCCATCAGGTGCTTGCTCTGCGGCGTCGGGAACTTCTCGCCGATGTGGTAATACTCACGGACGATAGCCAGCTTGCGGCCGAGTTTCGCGTTCTCCGTGGCCAGCTCGTTGGTACCGCCGAACAGGGCGCCACCGGTGACACCGGACTTGTTGCCGGTCCCGGCCGACTCCTGCGCGGGGTTCATGGAGCCCCCGTTCACCGGCGGCTTGCCCGACCTGCCGTGGCCAGGCTTCTGCTGCGGGCTGCCCGCGCTGCTGCTGGCCGACGGCAGCCCCGGGGTGTGCGATGGCGCGGCCACCGGCAGCCCCCCGCCGCCACCGCATCCAGCGGCCAGCACGGCAAGACCTCCGATGGCGGCCACCAGTACGGCGGCGCGGTGCCGCGCTTTGTGCGCGCGGGGCCGGGGGGTGTGGTGCGTACGGTTGTTCATGGCGTCCCAGCCTAAGCAGGTTGGCATCGAGAGCTCCAAGTGCAACTTGCGAAAAGGGCCGGCATTACCTAGGAAGATGCTGAGTGCACGCCCGTGCGCCAGCGCCGCCCAAGACAACGCGACCGCCTCGCGGAACCGCATTTTGCCACCGGTTCCACCCGGCTTTGCCCCATGCTTCCACAGCTCATGGCAGCATCCGGGATGTTCCGCTCAGGAGCCGCTGATATTACGCGAACGGGATAGGATGTCATCCGGCGCAGTGCACCAGGCGTCGACATAAACACGGGGGCGACACACACACGGCAGCACCGCGCTGATAAGACCTCGCGGTGACGCCCCGCTCACACGGGCCACCAGGGTAGCGAGGAGGACCAAGGCGTGAATCCCGTCCAGCGGCCCGATTCCTACGCAGGCGACTACGTCGGCGTCGTACGCCGCCGCTGGTGGGTGGTGCTCGTCCTGTTCTGCGTGGGTATGGCCGCCACGCTCGCCTATCTCGTGGTCACGCCGGCGGTGTACATCGCGACAGCGGCGGTGTACGTCGACCCCACCGGGGCCTATCACAACAACCAGGTCGCGGACAGCCGCACCGGCGGCCCACTCAACCTGGACACCGAGGCGCAGGTCATCGTGTCGGGCGCGGTCGCGGGGGCCGCGGGCCAGCTGATGCACAGCCCACGGACCGCCGGCGAGCTGAGCCAGCACATCACGGTCACGGTCCCGCCGAACTCCGAGATCCTCGACATCAGCTGCACCGGACCGTCGGGCGCGCAGGCGGCGGCCTGCGCGAACGCGTTCGCCCAGGCCTATCTGCAGCACCGCAGCTCCAGCGCTTCGACCTTGCTGAACCAGCAGATCGACGCGCTGCAGGACACGGTGAACACCCTGCAGAAGCCGGTCGCCACGCTGAACACCAGGATCACCGCCCTGACCCCGAGCTCCGCGGACCGGGTCAGCGACGAGACGCAGCTGCGGTCCTACCACAGCCAGCTTCGCCTGCTCAACAGCCAGAAGAGCTTCCTGCAGCGGGAGGCCGCCGACGTCAACGGCGGCCACGTCATCACCGAGGCCATCCCGGCCACCCATCCGGACACCCCGCGGCGGTCTCTGGTGGTGCCGAGCGGGGTGGCCGGCGGGCTGGCCCTCGGCCTGCTGGGCGCGTTCGCCTGGGACCGCCGCGACAAGCGGATCCGCGGCGCCAAGGACGCCGAGCGATTCCTGGACCTCCGGGTTCTGCTCAACCGGCCGAACGCCTTCGGTGGCCAGGTGTCGCTGGCGCCGGTCAGGTCGCGTACCGGGCAGGCGTTCACCGAACTGGCGATCAGCCTGGCGGCGACCCTCGGCGAGGGAAATCACGTGCTCGTCGTGGCCGGTGCCTCACCTGGTCCGGGCGGCAGCGTGACCGCGGCCAACCTGGCCGCGGCGCTGGCCAGGACGCAGTCTGAGGCGGTTCTCGTCTGCGAGGATCCGGACAGCACGGTGTCGCCGGGGATACTCGGGGTCGGTAAGGGGCCGGGCCTGGCCGAGGTGATCGCGGGCAGCGCGTCACTCCCCGAGGTTGCGCGCGGCACGGCCGCGGTACCCGGGCTGTGGGTGGTCACGCCGGGAGCCGACGCCTCGCTGGTCGACTACTTCATGGAGCACGACAGGGTGCGGGATCTCGTCTCGCAGCTGCGCCGCGACGCCCGGTACGTCATCATCGAAGCCCAGGCCGCGGAGGACGGGGCCGACACCTTCGCGTTCGCCGAGTTCGCGGACGCCGCCGTGGTCACGGTCGAGGCCGCCGGCACCACCAGCACCGAGGCCGGCGAGTGCGTCCGGCGGCTGCGGCACCTGCGGGTCCCCGTCCTCGGCGTGGCGGTGATCGCCCGGACCGGCCGGGGAGCCAGAGTCCGCCCCGCCCCGGCCGCGTCCGAGACCGTCGGCGCCGGTGCGGGACGAACCGGCAAGGCGCGGATATGACGAGCTCCTGGCGCCGGATCGCGGCGGGGCTCACGGTCGCGGCGGGACTGGTGGTCGCCGGATGTGCGCAGGATCCGCTCACCTCGGGGAGCTCCTCCTCGCCCAAGGCCAGCTCGTCGCCTTCGGCGTCCGCCAGTGCCAGCACGTCGTCCCATTCCACGGCACCGCTGACCGGCTTGTGGGCCACCAGCACTTCCGCCGCGGCCAAGCCAGCCGTCGCGCTGGACCTGGCCGGGCCCGATCCGCAGGGGCTGACATCCGCCGACGTGGTGTTCGAGCTGGCCACCTCACCGGTGCACTACATCGCCGTGTACCAGTCCCGGCTGACGGCCACCGCCGGCCCGGTCACCACCACCCAGCCGGCCGACCGCCAGATCCTGGCCGTGCTGCATCCGCTGCTCGGCTACGACGGGGCCGCGCTGCCCTACTTCCTCAAGCTCCTGGACAACGGGAATTCAAAAACCATAGACGCCGGTTACTCCCGGTACGCCTCGGCCTACACGGCGACTTCGACGGGTGTGAGCACAACACCGCAGGCGCTGGTGAACGCGGTGTCAGGGAACACCGCCCCGCCGCCGCTGTTCCCGTACCGGAGCACGGCGTCCGGCGTCCGGACACTCGCATCCACCGGGGTGTTCAGGCCCACCTCGGTGGGCGTGACGATGCCCGGCGAAGCGGCCGAGGACTGGACGTTCAGCAGCCATAGCGACCGGTGGACGCTGACCAGCGGCGGGCCGCAGGTCAGCGTCGCGAACCTGGTCGTGCAGCGGGTCTCCTACAAGGATATCGGCGTGAACCGCCGCCACGGGATAGTCCTGCCCAACCCGAACGTGACCGGCTCCGGCGGGGTGGAGGTGTTCTCCGGCAGCGCGAGCGGCGACAGCGGCGGCACGGCCGCGTCCGGCACCTGGTCCAAGCCGCACACCAGTTCAGTGACAAATTACTTCGACTCCAGCGGGCACCAGATGGCCTTCCAGACCGGCCCGACCTGGGTCATCTTCGCCCCGCCCGGCACGCAGATCAGCACGTCCAAGTAGCCGTGATACCGCCAGCCACCAGCCACCAGCCCCCGCCGGATGCCCGGTGGCGCGGCAGGAAATAGGGAGCAGACAGTGACGACGGCGCTGAATAGGCCCGGCCAGGACGGCCAGGGCAGCGCTCAGGTGGCCGGCGGCCGTCCCGCGCCGTGGCCAGCGGAACCGGCCCGGCCGCGGCGGACCTGGTACGAGCGCGACCCCGCGTGGCCGATCACCGCCATGCTGGTCGGCTGGCCACTGTGGTGGGCGCTGGGCATCGGCGGCTACATGCCGCTGTTCATCGCGATCCCGCTGGGCTGGCGGATGTACCGGTGGCGGGCGACCGGCAGCCGCCGGATCAAGGTACCCCCGGCATGGGGGGTATGGCTCCTCTTCCTCATCATGATGATCGCCTCGGTGACGATGGTGTCGCAGCAGGCGCCCGGCACGATTCCGAGCCCGGTCTCGCACCGGGCGATCTCCTGGGCGCTGCGGGCCGTCCAGTACGTCGCAGTCACCGTCATCCTGCTGTACGCGGGAAACCTGACCGAGCGCGAGTATCCCCGCCGGCGCCTGGCCTGGCAGCTCGGCCTGGTCGCGATCTACGGGATCATTTTCGGTTTCCTCGACCTGACCGGCGCGGGCGTGACCTTCACGTCGCCGCTCTCGGCGCTGATACCGAGTTCCCTGCAGCAGGGCGACCCGACGATCTACAACATGCTGCATCCCTCGCTCAACCAGGCGCATCTCTTTTCCGGCCGTGGCCGGCCGAGCGCCCCGTTCATCTACACCAACTGGTGGGGCGAGAACATCATGTTCCTGGCGCCGTGGCTCCTGGTGGCCTGGCGGGCGCGCGGGACGCTGCGGGAGCGCCGGCAGCGCCTGCTGGCCACGGCCGTGCTGGCCGTCGCGATCATACCGATCATCCTGTCGTTCAACCGGGGCGTGTGGATCGCCGTGGTGTGCACCGGGATGTACCTGGCCGCGCGCTTCGTGCGGCAGGGCGGGATAGGCCGGCTCGGCGCGCTGCTCGGCGTGATTCTCCTGCTCGTGCTCGTGGTCCTGGCCAGTCCGCTGCGCGGCGCCATCCAGACCCGCCTGTCGACCGCCGGAAGCGCCACCGGCCGGGCGAACCTCGCCGTCCTGGTGGCCGAGGGCATCGTGGAATCCCCGATGCTGGGCTACGGTGACACCCGGCACGCGCGCGGCAGCCAGGACTCCATCACCCTCGGCCGGACGGCCGTCGGGGGCGGCTGCTCCCAGTGCGGCAACGCGGACGTCGGCGTCAACGGGCAGTTCTGGCTGCTGCTGTACACCGATGGCATCCCGGCCGCACTGTTCTATGTCGGCTTCTTCGTCATCGGGCTCTGGCGGTTCCGGCGCGACAAGACACCTTACGGTGTGGCCGGCATACTCGTGCTGCTGCTCACCTTCGTCTTCATGTTCGTCTACACGCAGCTCGGCCCCCCGCTCGCCTTCGTCGTTCTCGGCTACGTCCTGCTCTGGAAGAACGACAGGGTGCTGCGGGGCGAGGACGCGCCGGCCGACGAGCCTGCCGTCCAGGCGGCGGGCAACGGAACGGCCGCGGTCGCGGCCGGCAACGGAACGGTCGCCCTCCGCCGGGAAGGCTGAACTCCCTCGCCCCTGGGCCGGGAAGGCCCGGGCGGCCGGCTGGCCACCCGGGCTGGGCCGACTGAGGTCTGATCACACGCGTGTGCCCGGGTGCAGACCGCGGTCAGCACCCGGGCACGTGGCGATGGGCAGGCGGCCGGCCCCGGTTAACCGCGGCAGCCGGGCCGGATCCCTCAGTTTCCGGGGTTCCGGTCCGCCGGCTCTTCGTAAGCCGACCGGCCGGGGCGGACCAGGTCCCGGTCCAGACCGGTGCCGCTGCCCGGCGCCGACGGCATCGAGCCGCGGCCCAGGGCGGGACCGCCACGCCCTGGGACCTCGTCCGAACGCCGATCGCCCGCCCGCAGGCCCGGCCGCGAGTGGTCCTGCTGGGGTGGCGCGATGCCGGTTCCGGGACGGAGCGGCGGGAGCGCGGCCGCGCCGACCAGCGGAGTGCGCATCTGGCGCAGCCGCCGGATGCATGCCTCCCCCTGGTTCTTGGTGGTGCGCTGGACCTCGACGGTCAGCACGGCCGCGTCGGCGAACTCGGCCAGCGGCAGGGTGTCGGCCCCATCCGCGGTGGCCTGCACCTCGATGACGACGAACCGCGCACCGCGGCGCAGCTGGGTGGTCAGCGCCCTGGCCGTGTCGTGCTGCAGGGTGAACTCGGACTGCGCGGTGTCCATGCCCGGCGGGATGACCCACAGCCCGGGGGCACTGGCCGGCCCGCGGGCCACCTCGGCGACCGTGGCCTGCCCGGCCAGCACCTCGGACAGGCCGCGGCCCTCGCCCGCCAGCCCGAACAGTTCCGGCCCCGCGCTGTCCCGCAGCGCGGCGCAGACCAGCACGGCCTCGGAGTGGGTCCGGGCCAGGGTGGCGGCCAGGTTGGCCGCGGTCACGCTGGCCGCCGGGCCCGGGCTGGCCCCGGCCACCAGCACGATGTGGCTGCCCTCGCCGAGCGAGGCCGCCAGGTTGTGCGCCAGTTCGGTGTACGCCCGGCCGGTCCGCGACCGGGGCGAGGACAGCGAAATCCGGCGGCCGTAGGCCTTGGCGGGCAGGCTGAGCAGCACGGGCAGGCCGAGCATCCGCTCGACGTCGTCCGCGGTGTGCAGCCGCTTGTCCCGCCGGTCCCACAGGAACGCGACGACCAGGCCGAGAAGCAGCCCGATAACGACCCCGGCGACCAGCACGATCGACTTCTTCGGGCTGCTCGGGTTGCTGGGGGCAACCGCCTTGGTGATGACGTTCCCGCCGTTGGTCTGCGCGGCCTCGCCGTACAGCCCGGCGAGCTTCCCGTCCAGCGCCTTGAGCTGGCTCTGCTCCGACGTCAGCTGCGCCTGCGAGGTGGCCCGCTGCGAGGAGTTCTGCGGCAGCCCGTCCACGGTCGTCTGCAGCTTGGCCACCGAGGACTGCAGCGAGCTGATCTGGCTCTTCAGCGGGGTGATCTGCTCGTCTATAGACGCCTTGGCCTGGGCGCTGCGGTTGGTCAGGTAGGCGTCGGCGAACGCGTTCGCGCAGTCGGCCGCCGCCGTGCCGCTGGACGTGTTGCAGGTGATCTGCAGCGTCTGCGAGTTGGCCGGGACCGCGACCGTGATCTCCTTGACCAGCGCGGACTCGGTGAGCGTGCTCTTCAGCGTCTTGAGCGCGACGTCGCCGACCACGCCCGAGGTGACGACCTGGGCCTCGGTGTAGAGGTTCACCGTGCCCAACTTCGAGCTCGCCGAGCTTTGGTTAGCTATGTCGGCGCTGGTGGGCTGGACATACACGGTGGCTGTCGAACTGTATGCCTTGTGTGCCGTGGCGATGTAGCCTAGGGCCCCGACCAGGCAGAGCACCGTCACCGCCAGCACGATCCACCAACGGCGGCGCAACACGCCGGTGTAGTCGACCACGGCGGGAGAATCGGGTCTGGAGACTTGATTCACGCTGCGGAACTCCCCACTGGTAGGGCGCTTGGCTGCTTGGCCGCCGGCACCTGTGATCCTTGACGTCCGTCCTAGGAATTATGACGCGCATGGCGCACGGACGGATGACATCCGAGCCCCACTAGTCATACCAGCCGGGATCTGTCAAGCGTCCTGTGCGCCGAGAAGATCCGTCTATCCCCCCAGTGATCTCCCAGGCTAATCGTAGAGGGCCCCCGCGGCCAGACGACGTCAATTGTACGATGTTGACCGTAAAGTTAACCTGTCGAGGCAATCTACCCGGCGTGCCCGGCTGGTCGGCTCAGCGCCGAGACCACCCTCATGCGCTTGCTCATCAGTTCCGCGCCGGATCGCGCTGCGGCGGCTGACTCGGGTGTGGCAGGATGAGCGCCGCTTCGTTTAAGACGCTTCGTTGAGACAGAGCCGCTGAGCGCGTGAGGGACAGGTATGACATTGCCACAGCCAACGCAGACCGGGCAGCGCCGGGTGCCGATGGGTAATTTCTGGCTTGACGCGGTGACCGAGCGGGAAGTGGTCGACACTGTCCGCGAAGCCTGGGCGACCGGGCAGGGCGGCTCGGTCATCCCGGTCAATGTGGACGTGGCGCGGACGGTGAATCACGAGCCCGGCCTGGTCGGGCACCTGACCGCCGGGTCGCTGGTCGTCGCGGACGGGATGCCCCTGCTGTGGGCGGCCCGGGCGGGCGGGCAGGCGCTGCCGGAACGGGTCACCGGATCCTCCCTGGTGTTCTCGCTGAGCGCGGCGGCCGCGGCCGACGGGCGCTCGGTGTATCTGCTTGGCGGCGCGGAGGGGGTACCGGAGCGGGCCGCCGAGGCGCTCAGCGCGAAGTACCCGGCCCTGCGGGTCGCCGGGGCCGAATCGCCGCCGTTCGGTTTCGACAAGTCCCGCGAAGGCGTCCGGCGGGCCATCGATGCCGTCACCGACGCCGCACCCGACCTGGTCTTCGTCGGGCTGGGCTTCCCGCGGCAGGAAAGGCTCATCGAGCAGCTCCGGCAGGCACGGCCCAGCGCCTGGTACCTCGCCTGCGGTGGCGGTATCCCGATGGCGGCCGGGGAGACCCAGCGGGCATCTCCGCTGGTGCAGCGCCTCGGCCTGGAGTGGGCGCATCGCCTGGCCATCGAGCCTCGCCGGCTGGCCAGCAGGTACCTGCGCGATGACCTGCCGTTCGCGATCGGGCTGCTGACCCGGGCGGCTATCCGCCGCTTCGCGCGGTTACTTGGCGTGCCCGCAGGATGAGGCTTACCGCGGCGGGAAGGTCCTCGACCACGATGTCGGCGTCGGCCGCGGCCGCGATGCCAGCGTCGGCCGCGGCCGAGTCGCCTTCCCCGGTGCGGACAAGAATGGCCGGGGTTCCGGCGGCCCGGCCCGCCTTCATGTCGGTGCCGCGGTCTCCGATGATCACGGACTGGTCCAGCTCGATCCGGAGTTCCCTGGCGGCCCGCCGCAGCAGGCCGGGCTGCGGCTTGCGGCACTCGCAGTCGCCGGGGGCGTGCGGGCAATGGTAGGCGGCGTCGAGCCAGGCTCCCTCGGCGGCCAGCAGCTCGGTTAGGCGCGCGTGGATGGCCGCGTAGCGTGCCGCGTCCCCCCCTGGCCGCGACAGCCAGCTCTGGTTGGTGACCAGGACGGTCCGTATGCCGGCCGCGTTCAGCCTGGCCAATGCCCTGGCCGCCCCGGGCAGCAGAACCAGCTCAGCCGGTGCGGTGACGTACTCCCCCTCCGGCGGCTTGACGTTGATCGTCCCGTCCCGGTCGAGGAAGACGGTACGGATATCCCCCAGACCGGGCTCAGGCATATCAGGACGGCCTGGGAAACAACGCGGCTTCGACCATCTCGCAGATCGTGTGGCCGAGGTGCATGCACGCTTCCTGGATGAGCGCCGTGTCGTCGGAGGGGACCCGGACGGGTATCTGCGCCAGCGCCGCGGCCTTCCCGCCGCTGGCTCCGGTGAGTGACACCGTGGTCATCCCGGCCTGTGCGGCCACGTCGAGCGCGCGGACCACGTTCAGCGAGTTACCCGACGTGGTCAGGCCGACCACGACATCGCCCGGCCTGCCGACGCCGAGAACCTGGCGGGCGAATACCTCGTCGTAGGAGTAGTCATTCCCGATCGCGGTCATGGCGGCCGTGGCGTCCGGCAGGCTGACCGCGGCGAGGCCGGGACGGTCGAAGGCGAACCGGCCCATGAGCTCGGCGGCCAGATGCCCGGCATCCTGCGCCGACCCGCCGTTGCCGAAGAAGATCACCTTCCCGCCGGAGCGCAGGCAGCCGAGCATCGCCCGCGCGACCTCAACCGCCTGCTCGGCGGCCGCGCCCCCGGCCATCTGCTGCTTGATCGCGACCGCTTCGGCCAGCCGGGCGCGTGCCCGGTCCGCGTCCGGCGCCACGACATCGTGCTCGCTCATACCCGCCACGTCGTCAGTCCCTTGGTGTCGAATGCGAACTCGGTGATGACCGCGCCAGCGAATTCAAGCGCCTCGATGACCCGGTGCTTCTTGGTGAAGTCGCAGAACAGCAAGATGTAGCCGCCGCCGCCGGCGCCGGTGATCTTCCCGCCCAGCGCCCCGTTCTTCTGGGCGATCTCGTAGAGCTCGTCGATCCGCGCGTTGGAGATGAGCGGAGACATCCGCTTCTTCTGGGCCCACGCCTCGCCGAGCAGCTCGCCGAACTCCTGCAGCGCGCCGGTCAGCAGGGCCGCCTTCATGGCCACGGCCAGTTCCTTCTGGGCGCGCAGCCCGGCCATGGTGTCGTCGGCGGAGGCGAGCGCTCGCCGGGTCTGGTCCTCGATCACCCGGGCCGAGTCCCGCGTGATGCCGGTGAAGCACAGCAGCAGGCTCAGCTCCAGCTCATGGGCGATCTCGTCCCTGATCCGGAGTGGGTTGACGATCACCCGGTCGGTGAACTCGATGAAGTTGAAGCCGCCGAAGGTCGCCGCGTACTGGTCCTGCATGCCGCCGGTGATGCCAAGGTCTTCGCGCTCGATGGCGTGAGCGAGCCGGGCGACCTCATACTCGTCGAGCGCCCGCCCGTAGTGCGACGCGAGGAGACCGGTGAGTGCGACCATCATGGTGGACGACGAGCCGAGCCCGGACCCCGGCGGCGCGTTGGACCGCAGCACCAGGTCGTAGCCGTCGGTGTGGTCCCGGCCGAACCGCCGTACGGCCGCCTTGATCAGGTCCAGGCTGCCGTCGTAGAGGATCTCTTCGTCGAGGCTCATCTCGGCGGTGGTCTTGAAGTCCACCGACTCGATCGTGACCGTCCGGTCGGCGCGCGGGACAAGCGACCCGTAGGCGTAGCGGTCGATCGTCGCGCTGAGCACGCAGCCGCCCTCGGCCGCCGGGAACGGCGGGACGTCCGTGCCTCCCCCGGCGAATGAGATCCGCAGCGGCGCCCTGGCCCGGATTCGTGGCCCTGCCATCGGTCTTCCTCGTCCCTTCCATCCGCTCCCCGCCGGCCAGGGCGAGGCCGCGGCCGAGTTCTACTGGCTGGTCAGACCGGCGTGACCCCGTCTTTGGCGTCGTAAAACCGCACGGCCACGTTGTCGGTTATCTTGCGCACCTTGTCGATGTCCTCCTCCGACAGCCGGCTGCGGAACGCACCCAGCGACGAACGCGAGTCCATCGGCCGGAACGCGGTCCGCGACACCCCGCCCCGCAGGGTCCAGGTGTGCTGCCCGCCTTCAGCCTTCCCGTGGTCGGTGGTCGCCCACTCGATCTGCTTGCTGGCCCGGTCGGTCCAGCTCAGCCCGCAGACGCCATACAGCTCACGGAACCCCGCCTGCGGGTCACTGGCCAGATCCTCATACCGCCGGATATGCAGCAGCCCCGGCTCCTTGGCGTCCAGGTCACCCATCAGGTCATAGGTGACCCGCCACAGCGTCGCCGCCTTCGCCACCTGATCATCGGTGTCGGCCACCGCCCGCAGCTCATCCTCATACGGCCCCAGCAGATCCCGCATCAGCAACGGCTGGTCCAGCACGTCATACAGGTTGACCTTCCAGCCGAGCCGCCGCCAGCTGCCGACGAACGACAGCGGATGCCGCACACTGATCACCACCGCGCAGCCCATCCGCTTGGCCAGCCAGCTGGCCGAGAAGGTGCTGCACGGGTCGTCGATGAGCGCGCGGCGGCCCCGCACCCGGCCGACGGTGAAGGAGGTCAGGTACTTCGCCATGCGGGCCAGGTCGTAGGCGGCGTGGTTGCGGCGGGCCTCGGCGGTGAGGTGGTAGCGCAGCCGCAGCGTGTCGCGGAACGCCGGGACCCAGCGTTCCTCGTTGTCGGCGCAGATGTACTGGAACCGGCTGTCCACGTCGGCGTTGAGCACGCCGGGTGAGCGGCCGGGCGGGTGGTTCGGGTTCATCGGCTCGTTGACATAGACCGCTTCGCCGCTGGCCTCAAGCATCTTGCCAATCCAGCTGGTACCGCTGCGCTGCAGCCCGGCAACGACAATTCCCTGGTGTGAACGCATACCGGAAGGGCCGTCCTCTCTGATTTGTCTGTCAGCGCCCCAAGCTCTGACCACTGCCCGGTGACGGCCAGCGCGACAGCACGGACAGCCGGGTTGCCCGCCGGGCACGTGGAGCGAAACCCCGAGGTAGCGTAGCAGCGCAATCCGCCCGCCGGTAAGCGTACCAGACGCTCACTGCCATCCCCATCGTCGCCGCAGCTCAACGCCGGTCTCCTGCTCCGCATCGGCGATCTCCTGGCTGAGCCGGTCACGGACGTACGCGACGTCCTGCGCCGACATCGTCGGTTTCCCCTCGCCCAGCGGCTGGTACAGCACCCGCTGCACCAGCCCGGACCGCTTGATGCGGCCGACCAGGTCGGCTCCGTCGTGGCTGCGCACCCAGTTCGCGGCCTTCCCGGCGGCGGCCGCGAGCGGGAGCCAGCGGGCCCGGCTGGCGGGCAGCCGCACGTCGAGTTGCTCCGGCGAGACGGCGTGCCGGCCGACCCCGAGCCAGTCGGTGACCTGGTCGAGAAACTTCTGCGGGTCGGCTTCCAGGTCGTCGAACAACGCCACGTGCAGCGATTCCCGGCCGAACTTGCTGGTGTACCGGCGCAGGTGCGTCGCGTAGCGGCCCTCGTTGATCAGGTCCGGCTCCTGCTCCGCGGTCTGGATGAACGTCGGCGCCGCGAGTCCGTGCCTTTGCAGGTAGAGGTAGGAGGAGAACGCCCGCGACGCCGGCTCGCGCAGCGTCATCATGAGCCGGACGTCCGGGCCGAGGCATTCGCGGATACGCTCCGCCGCCTCCGGGCGGCTCAGGTACTCGGGGGAGACCTCGCCCACGATCTTGTGCTCGGGACGCGCGGCACGGAACTGCTGGCCGTACCAGTCCACCCCCCGGTCGTAGTAACGACTGAAGAAGTAGAGGTCCTTGGCCTCGGTGAAGTAGATCTCCGGGTGGGAGATGAGGACCTCGTGCAGCCAGGTGGAGCCCGACTTGCCCGGGCCCAGGTAGAGGAAGTTGGGCAGACGCTGCGTCATGGTTCTCTCCTACACCATGCCACGCCGCAGCAGCCGGGCCACCCGTTGCAGGTGCCGGGGATCGACGCCGGTCGCTATGTGCGCGAACGCGACATAGGGGTGCGGCGACAGCGGCCAGCGGGTGAGCGCCTTCGTCGCGTCGCGGATGGCCTCACGCCGCTGACCGAGCACGGACCGGGCAAAGGCCATCTGGCCCAGCAGCCGCGCGTGCCCGCGCCGTGAGCGGGCGAAGTCAGGGTGCTTGGCCAGCATGTACTCCTGGCTGGGCAGCGCGGACGCGGCCAGTCCCCGGTAAAACGAGGGGGCGTTCTTGCGGATGTCCGCCAGCGGCTGCGCTATCAGGCCTACGCGTCCGGCCCGCGCCGCGCGCAGTACCCAGTCGTAGTCCTCGCCGTGGCCGTTCGGCAGATCTTCGTCGTAGCGCCCGGCCTTGACGAACGCCTCCCGCCGCATGACGAGAGTCGACGAATGCAGCTCCTTCACCCGGTTCCGGAGCAGCATCTGGTAGCTGATCTCCTCCGCCCGCCCCGGCCACTCGTGGATCTTGCCGGCCGGCAGCATAAGCCTGATGCCGGCGCCGACGACGAGCAGATCCGGCTCGCCGAGCAGCCGTTCGATCTGCAGCCGCAGCTTGGCCGTGTGCCACGTATCGTCGTCGTCGCAGCTCGCGATGAACTCCGCACGCGCGAGATCCAGGCCCGTGTTGCGGGCGCCGGGCAGGCCGGGGGTGTGGCTGTTGGCGACCGCGCGGACCGTCCGGCGCTCGGTGCCCATCCGGGCCAGGTCTTCGTCCGGCGGCTCCTGGTCATGCACCACGATGCAGTCGATCCGGCCCGGGTAGTCCTGGCCGACCACCGCGGCGATCGACTCCCTGACGAGTTCGGGGCGGTTCCTGGTCGGCACGATCACGGTCACCGGCGGCCAGGCCGCGTCGTCCGGTGGCGGCGCCGGGGGCACCGGGACCGTTGTTCCTGGCGCCGGCCGGGTGCCCAGCCGCCAGCCGTAGCGCAGCAGCAGTGGCAGGCCGAGCGCGGTCACCGCGACCCGGTCGCGCTGCGGCATCCGGTTGCGCCACGCCTCGTCGGAGCGCAGCGTGATCTCGCCGCTGCTGAATCGCGAGGGATTGCCGGACAGGCCGTGGCTGCTGGCGAGCGCGACATGATCGTCGGCGATGTGGGCCAGGTCGGCAGGCGTGGGGGACAGCCCCAGATCGGCCAGGGCCGCGCCGACGGCCGCCCGCGGCTTGGCGACGAAGTCCTCATATCGCATCCGGGTGACCCGCAGGCCGCAGCCACGGAGCAGTTCCGCCTCGGTCTGGATGCCCACCCACCGGGCGGCGGCCTCGACGGGGACGTGGCTCAGCATGTGGTCGGTGGCCTGGACGGCCTGCGGCCGGGCCACGTCCTGCTTGCTCAGCGAATGAGCCACCCCGCGCACGTCGCGGACCAGGTGTATCACCCGGATGTCCAGTCCGGCGCGGGCCAGCGCGAGCGCCTGGGACGGCCACTTGCTGGCGTCGATCACGTAGCGGGCGCCGGCCTCATCGGCGATGGCCTGGTAGAGCGCCCGGTAACTCGCCCCGTACGCGGCTACGTCGTCGCGGAAGCCGCGGTCGGCGAGGGACATGGCCAGCAGCCGCGGCAGATGGCGCTGCCGGGCGACACGGGTCTGCAGCCGGTGGATCTCCGCCAGCCGGCCGGCTTCCCAGCCGCCGAAGGCGCGCTTGCCGACGCCGTCCCAGAACGGGCACTCGGCGAATGCCTGGCCACAGCCGCACAGTTCGCCGCGCGGCGCCGTCCGGCGGACCAGGTCGATGAGCTCACCGACGTTGACCGCGCCGGGCATGCCGCCGAGGACCCGCTCGAGCAGGGTGCTGCCGGACCGGCCGGACCCCGCGATGTAGATGACGGTGGGGGATGCGGGTTCCGCCTCATCCGCGGCGGAACTGAGCGGAGCGGTCGGGGCAGTCCCGGCGGGCTGCCTGGCGCTTCGCCTCATGGCGGAACTCCTCACTGGATGGTGTTGCTGGCGGGCCGTCCGGCGGACCCCTGCTCCCCTGGCTGTCCGCAACAGGCGAATGCTAACCTGCCGGAGGAAGTGTCGCGCCCGGGGGGCTGGCCTCCTGGTGTAGTCATCTGACACTTCCGTGACATTCAGGGGCGAGCGCTTCGGCATGCCTTACCTATAGAAGGGTTGGATGTCATCCACCGGCGCATGGTGCGCGTCAAAGTTCCGGGAGAACAGCATCGAGCAAGGCGGCGACGCCACGGTGCCTGACAACCAGCCGAACACCATGACAGTGGGGAGCACCGTAGCATTGAACTCCGTCTACCGGCCCGCTTCTTTCGAAGTCCCCCGCCACCGCCCCAGGCGTCCCGCGCCAACGCCGGCCGGTGACGCGGGGACAGGCGCGGCAGCCGCCGCCGGGCGCGGCTGAGACGGGGCTTCCAGTGCAGCCGGGCCGGCCACCCCGGGACCGCCTGCCCGCCGGGACAGGCCGGGCACGCGCGTCCGGGATGACCGCTGACCAGCCGGGGGTGGCCGGGCAGCAGGCCGGCGGCGGGCAGCGGCCGGGCGGCGGGAAGGGCGACGGCAAGAGCGGGCTGGCCGGAGTAGCCCGCGGCGGCACGATGAACCTGGCCGGCGCGGCGGTCGCCGCGATCTCCACGCTGGGCGTCACCGTGCTCGTCACGAGGCACTTCAGCAAGTACGCGGCGGGCTCGTTCTTCACCGCCACGTCGGCGTTCCTGATCGTGGAGATGATAGGCACCCTCGGCGCGCACAACGGCCTGGTGTACTTCATCGCCCGGTTCCGCTCGCTCGACGAGGACGACCGGATACCCGCCGTCCTGCGGGCCGCCCTCACTCCCGTCATCGTGGCGTCCGTGGCGCTGATGATCGCCATGCTCGTGTTCGCGAACCCGCTGGCGCACGTGCTGCTCAACTACCACCAAGGGTCCGGGTCCACGGCCGGGTCCACGGACGGCGTGAACGTCATCGAGGTCGCGCTGCGCGGGCTCGCGTTCCTGGTCCCGTTCGCCACGCTGGAGAACGCGGTGCTCGGCGCCAGCCGGGGCTACCGCGAGATGCGGCCCACCGTGATCATCGACAGGGTCGGCGTCTCGATCGCGCAGCTGGCCGCGGTGCTGGCGGCGGCGTTCTCGGGCAGCGTGGCCCTGCTGGCGCCGCTGTGGGCGCTCCCGTACCTGCCCGCCACCATCATCGGCTGGGTATGGCTGCGCCGGATCCAACGTGACGCCCCGTCGCATCCCGGTGACGCGTTGCCGGATGTGCCGCCGGAACTCGCCGCGCTCCTGGCGCTCGCCACCCCGGAGCCGGGCAGCCGCCCGGCCCAGCCGGCCCGCCCCCGCTGGGAGACCCTGGGCCGGGTGGCGCGCAAACGGCTGGCCGGGGCGACCCGCCAGGACTTCTGGCGCTTCACCACGCCACGGGCGGTGGCCACCGTGGTATCGACCATCATCCAGCGGGTCGACATCGTGATCATCGCGATCATGAAGGGCCCAGTGGAAGCCGCCGTGTACACGGCGGCGACCCGGTTCCTCGTGCTCGGACAGTTCGCCGGCACGGCGATCGCCCGGTCGTCGCAGCCCCGGCTCACCGAACTGTTCACCGTCCGTGACCGGCACGGCACGAACGTCGTCTACCAGGCCACAACCGCCTGGCTCGTGCTGCTGACCTTCCCCATCTACCTGCTGGTGCTGGTGTACGGCTCCCAGGCGCTGGCCATCTTCGGCCACTCCTACCGGGCCGGCTATCCGGTCATGGCCGTGCTCTGTGTCGCCATGCTCGCCGGTGCGCTGACCGGGCAGGTGGACATCGTGCTGATCACCTCGGGCAAGAGCAGCTGGAGCATGCTCAACGGGCTTCTGGTCCTGGTCACGAACGTCGGCCTGGATCTGTGGCTGATCCCCCGGCACGGAATCCTGGGGGCAGCGATCGCCTGGGCGGTGGCCATCACCGTCTCCAACGTCGTGCCGATGATTCAGCTGGCCTCGGTCTTCCGGCTGCAGCCGATCAGCCGGGGCGTCATCATCGCGGTCCTGCTGACGGTAGTCAGCTTCCTGGCCGTGCCGCTGGCCATCCGGACCGCACTCGGCAGCAGCTGGCTCTCGCTGGCCGCGGCGGCCATCGCCGCCAGCCTGGTGCTGGCGGCGGGGGTCCTGCGGTTCCGCGGCCCGCTCAAGCTCCAGGGAGTGGCCAGGCTGCCCGGCATGCGGGGCCGCCGGCCAGGCAGGAGATGAACCGCAGCCGCGCTGTGGGGTGACTTGCGCCCGCTGACTGGGCGTGCTGTCGGGGCTTCGGTACGCGTTCATTCCGATCATGCATACTTGAGCCGGTAGCGGGGCTGGCTGCCCGGCGCAGTCGCGCCGGCCAAGAGGAGATGACCATGGATAGCGACGACAAGAGCGCCGCCGACAAGCCGGGGACGACGCCCGGCAGCGCCACAGCGTACCGCAGCTCGACCCGCCGGGGGCAGCGGGGCCCGGTGACCTACCGGGGCCGCTCCAACTCTCTGGGCAGCACCACCAAGCGGGCGGTGCGCACCGCCCTGATGACGGTCAACCGGCCGACCGCGGGCGCACGGATGCTGCCGACGTTCCTGATCGCCGGCGCCGCGCGGTCCGGCAGCGCATCGGTGTTCCGCGCGCTCAGTGAGCATCCGGCCGTCGGCCAGCCGTTCCCGCGCGGGTCGCGGGAGGTGCACTTCTTCGACAACAACTACGGCCGTGGCCTGGGCTGGTACCAGAGCCACTTCCCGTTCCGGGCGCAAATGGACCGGGCCGCCCGCGCCGTCGGCGTGAAGGCGCCGCTCGCCTTCGAGTCGGGCATCTACTACATGTTCCACCCGCTCGCCCCGGAGCGCATCAAGCGCGACCTGCCGGACGCGAAGCTGCTCGTGCTGCTGCGCGACCCGGTCGAGCGGGCGTTCTCGATGCACTCCCACTCGGTGTCCTTCGGCTATGAGAAGGAGACGTTCGAGCGGGCCCTCGAGCTCGAGGACGACCGGCTGGCCGGCCAGGCCGAGCGGATGGTGGCCGACCCCGCGTACTACAGCTTCAGCCACCAGCACCACTCCTACCGCACCCGTGGGCGCTACATCGAGCAGCTCGAGCACCTGGAGCAGGTTTTCGGCCGCGACCGCATTCACGTCGTGGACAGCATGGACTTCTGGGCCAGTCCCGTTCCGGTCTACGACGGCATCCTCGGCTTCCTCGGGCTGCCCAACGTCGGCTACCCCGACTTCCAGCACATGAACGCCAGGGCGCGAGCCGCGGCCATGCCTGACCCGGTCCGCGCGGCGCTCGAGGAGCACTACTGCCCGTACAACGAGCGGCTGGCCACGTGGCTGGGCCAGGAACCCAGCTGGTGCCGCTCGCCCCTTCCTGACGCGACGCCTCCCGCGGGGTAGTCGCCGACGGCCCGCGCGCCTGCCCGTATTTTCCCGGTCTGCCACCTATGCCCGGCTGATTCGCTACTGTTGGACGCGCCGGTGGCCCTGGGTCGAGCCACGGCAAGAGCTGGCACTCCAGGGCGAGCGGAAGCGGGATCGAAATTGCAGGCGCGCGGTGAGAACGTACCGCGGACCATTTGGTTTCTCTGGTTCCAGGGTCTCGACAAGGCGCCATACGTGGTGCGCAAGTGCCATGAGTCCTGGATGGCCAAGAATCCCGGCTGGCGGGTGGCCTGCCTGGACGACGAATCGCTCCAGACGGTCGCCTCGACCGACTACTACGCGGGCAGCTTCGCCACGCTGTCCCGCCAGCAGAGGTCTGACCTGCTGCGGCTGGACCTGCTCGCCAGGCACGGTGGGGTATGGGCGGACGCGACCTGCTTCTGCATGCAGCCCCTCGACCGCTGGCTCCCGGCGAACCTGGACTCGGGTTTCTTCGCCTTCAGCCGGCCACGCGCGGAGCGGATCATCTCCACCTGGTTCCTCGCCGCCGAACCGGGCAACATCCTGGTGTCGCGGCTGTACGAGTTCATGTCCGGCTACTGGGGCAGCCACCCCTTCCGCGGTGACCGCCAGGCCCTGTCCAGCCGCGCCCTGACCCGGTTCCTGCGGGTATCACCGCGGACACGTTCCTGGCTGTTCTCCCAGGTCATCAAGGATTGGCTGGCTATCTCGCCGTATTACGCGATGCACTTCGCTTTCGAGAAACTCGTCCGCGAGGATCCCGAGTGCGCCCGCGTCTGGGCCCGCACACCACAAGTCAGCGCGGTACTCCCGCACCGGCTCCGCCGGGCCGGCCTGCTGTCCCCGGCCTCGGCCTCAATCCGATCGGAGATCGACCGCCGGGAGGTCCCCATCTACAAGACGGCATGGAACCTGAAACAGGCGATTCCCGAGAGCAGCACCCTGGGGTACCTGCTGCGCGGCTGATCCCGTCGCGGGCCCGCCGGCCACCGGCGCCAGGCATGGCCGGCCCCGGCGAGGGTAGCCGCATCCTCATGCGGTCGGACCGGATGATCAGGGCGTGCAATCCATCACAGTCTTGCTACCCTGTGCAAGCACGCCTAAGGGAGCGGAACCCTGACAGATGGCAAATCACGTCTGATCTGCGTCATACTTTCCTGCCTCTCGCACGTCTTATCTTGAAAGGAAAGGGATGAGATCGGGGGTCTACCGGCGGGTGACCCGACGCGACGACGCCCCTCCTGGCCAAGACCGGGCCGCCGCCCGGCCAGCAAGGGGAGCCATGGGCGTGAAGGCAGGGGGTTCAGTCCTAGCGTGGCGATCATGAGACCTGCGATAAGCGAACCAGAGGAACTGGCCGACCTGGCCTGGCATCAGCCGACCCTGGTCCAGATGTGCCAGTTGCTCTGGCCACCGCCCGCCGAACTCACCGTTGGCCGGGCTGCCGCTGGCCATATACCCGCCGATGACACCATCCACGATGACGCGGGGCAGCGGGAAGACATCGAGTTCATCCTGATTCCCGGCCTGCGCCGGCCGCCACTGCTGGTCCCCGCCGGGCATCACGTGGCCGGGGCCGCGGTGCGTCACTACAGCGGGCAGCGGGCACCGGCCGCCCGGTTCGCCACGAAGCTCTTCTCCGCGTGCCTGAACAGCGGGCTGGGCGGCGCGATGTTCCGCCAGCGGCTCACCATGCACGTGCCGGCGGGGGCGGACACCGTCGAGACCTATCTGGCCGATCTGCTGCACCGTGACATCCGGGTCAGCATGTACCTGGGCCCGCCCCGTGCCAACCGCAAGCCCGTGCTGCACATCCTCACCCCCGCCGGGCAGCCGGTGGCGTTCGCGAAGATCGGCGTCACCGCACTCACCCGCCGGCTCACGCAGGCCGAGCGCGGCGCGCTGACCAGGATCAAGGAAAAAGGCCTGCCCGGCATCACGGTGCCCGAGGTGCTGCACTACGGCACCTGGCAGGGGCTCGACATCCTGCTGCTCAGTGCGCTGCCAGCCTGGCAGCGCAGGCAGACGCTCTCCGGGGCGCAACTGGTCGAGGCCATGCGCACGGTAGCCGCCGTGGCGGAGGTGCACAGCAGCCCGCTGCGCGGCAGCGAGTATTCCGCCCGGCTACGCGACCGGCTGATCTCCGCAGGGGAGAGCCCGGACCAGGCCACGCTGCTGTGGCTGGTGGACAAGCTGCTCGCCCGGGCGGGCGAGCAGCACCTGACCTTCGGTGCCTGGCACGGCGACTGGACGCCGTGGAACATGGCGAGCACCGCCGACGGGATCCTGGTGTGGGACTGGGAGCGCTTCACCCAGGGCGTGCCGCTGGGTTTCGACGCTCTGCACTACCGGCTGCAGGCGGAGGTCGGGCCGGGTCATCGTGAGCCGACGGTGGCCGCGGCCGCGTGTGCGGCCGAAGCGGCGCCGCTCCTCGCCCCGTTCGGGGTCAGCGCCGGACAGGCGCATGTCACCGCACTGCTCTACCTGGCCGACCTGGCCACCCGCTACCTCAGCGACCGGCAGGCGGAGGCAGGCGCCCGGCTGGGCGCCCCGGGAGCCTGGCTGATCCCGGCGTTGAAACGCGAAGTCATCCGGCTCTGACGCCGAAGGCCCGCCGGTGAACCGGCGGGCCTTCGGCGTCGACCAGACTGGACGCTAACTGGAATAGGGCAGGAAGCAGATCCCGGAGTGGCCGGATACCTGCCCGCAGGACTGCGCCCCGAACCGGTTGGTGCTGCCGATCCACAGCCCCCCGTGGCCGTTGGCCCCGCCGCTGTTTGTGATCAGCATGTTGTCCGCGTTCGCCCGGGACATCGTGTAGACGGGCTTCCCGCTCGTCCGCAGCAGCAGGCCGCCGGACAGGTTCAGGCCCTGCAGGCCGGGGTCGGCGACCGCTCCTGCACCCTGCGCGTCGCAGCCGTTGGGATTCTCCGCCCAGCGCGGGTGCCCGGCGACGTAGACGGCGCTGGTGTCGGCGGCGACGCTGTAGTAGGAGTCGCACCCGGTGTATTCGACCCACTCATGGTTCACCGGGCCCAGGGTGGCCGGGAAGGCGGCCGCCGCGTCACACAGGCCGGTGCGCGGTCCCTTGCCCGCCCCGTTGTTCGGCTGGTCCCCGGTGTCGGCGATGTACACGGTTTTGTCATCCAGTGACCACGCGGCGGACCTGATGTACCACGCCTCGGCGGGTATGCACTGGTAGGGGTAGCTCGAGCTGCTGCCGTCCCACTCGGGGGAGGTCCACGGGGTCACCGTGGCCGGGCTCGTGGTCAGGTCCAGCATGAAGATCTGCTCACGCTGCATGCCGCCGACCGAGGTGAAGTTACCCTCCACCAGGTCGTAGTCCCCGTTGTGGCTGATCTCCTGCTTCTGTACGGAACTGTTGGTGCTGGTCGTGCACTTGCCCTTCTTGTTGCAGTAGTGGTAGTGCCCGCTGATGCTCAGGTGCAGGAAGCCGTCGTCCTTGCCGGTAGTCGGGCTGACGCTCGCCATGAACGGGTTCTTGTCGGATCCGTTCATCCACTGGAAGTACCCGCCGACCAGGATGTGGCCGCCGGCGTAGGCCAGTGTCTGGACCTCCCCGCCCGCGGTGCTGTGCCCGAACGCGGACACCACATTCCCCGTCGTCGTGTCGACTTCGGCGATGTCTTTCACCGCAGTGCCATTCACGGAGGTGAAATCGCCGCCGATATAGACGTCGGCACAGTTGGCGGGGTTGACGGTGATCGAATTGACCGTGCCGTTGACCACCGGGGCCCATTTGGTGATCGTGTACGGCGCGGAAGCTTTGAAGCTGAAAATGTTACTGCGCGAAAAGTCGGTTCCACCCTGGGCGATCTCACTGAACGTGCCGGCGGCAAACATCGTGTTACCGCACTGGACCATCTGGGCGATCCGGTTAAGGTCCTTCTTGCCGGTGTTGGGGATCAGTGCCGGCGTGCCCGCCGCCGGCTTCGGCGACACCGCACCCGGTGGCTGCACCCCATTTATAGCCGAGACGGCTGCGCCAGCTCCGGTGTTAGCGTATCCGGCCAGGCCCAGCGCGAGGGCCCCGGCCGCCGCCACGGCGACCCGGCTCGTCGGCCGGCGGCGCGCCCATTGAGTGAGAAAAAACATGATCCTCCCGAGCGGAGAATTAGACGGTCGCAGTCCGCACCGGACATGAGCGCGGGCACGTTTATGGCTCACTCGTATGACGCCGCCGCCAGCCGGGCGGTTTACCCGTCCGGCGTTAATACCCACCGGTAAGACTGCGGCACACTCTCTGTTATTCGTTAAGCACAACGTGTGGACAATAGCCGTCAGATGAATAGCGACGGTCTCACTCGCGACATTAGCAGTTGCCTTTGCAGCAATTGGGGCACAGAGACAGCGGCCCCGCCGCCCGGTCACCCGGGCGGCGGGGCTCGTTACGCGATGGTCAGACGGTCAGGAATAGGGCAGGAAGCAGATGCCCGAGTGGTTGCTGACGCCGTCGCACATGTTGGAGTTATACCGGTTGGTGCTGGCGACCCACAGCCCGGCGGTGGTGATCACCATGTCGTCGGCGTTGTCCCGGGAACTGTTGTAGGTCGGCGCGCCGCCGGTGGTCAGGACGTTCCCGTTGGCGGGGTTCAGGCCCTGCATGCCCTTGTCGGCGACCGCACCCGCCCCGGCGTGGTTGCACCCGTTGGGGTTGTCCGCCCAGCGGGGGTGTCCGCCGGCGTAGACGGCGCTGGTGTCGGCGGCGACGCTGTAGTAGGAGTCGCACCCGGAGTACTCGATCCAGTTGCGGTTCACCGACGTCTGCGTAGCCGGGAACTGGGCCACGGCGTCACACATGCCCCACAGCGGGAACTGCCCGCTCGACCTGTTGATGGGATGGTCGCCGGTATCGGCGACGTAGACCGTCGAGTCGTTCAGCCCCCAGGCCGCCGAGCGCACGTAGAGGGCTTCCCTGCCGATGCAGTGCTTGCTGAAGTCAGCTGAGGTCCATCCGGTCACCTTCGCCGTGGAGCCGCTGAGGTTCAGCATGAAAATCTGCTGTCGCGCCTGCCCGGCCACCGAGGTGAAGTTGCCCTCGACCAGGTCCAGCGAGCCGCTGTGGCTGAGCTGCTGGTTGTAGATTTGCCGGGCCATGCCGGTCACCTGCCCTGTCAGGTGCAGGTTGACGAAGCTGTCCACCTTGCCGGTGGACGGGCTCAGGCTCTCGAAGAAGTACCGGCTGTAGCCGTTTGTCCGAGTGAATGTGCCCCCGACCAGCAGGTGATCCTTGTAGGCGGCAATCGTGTCGACCGTGTTGTTGGCGTACCGCTCGAACTTGGAGTTCACCGCACCGGACGAGGTGCTCACCGCGGCGATGTTCGTCGCGTTCTTGCCGTCCACATGATGGAAGGACCCGCCCAGGTAGGCGGTCCCGCAGCCTTGCCCGTTGGTGAACGCGATCGAGTTGACCTGGCCGTCGACGTTGGGGCTCCACCCGGTCATCGTGTACGGGGCGGTGGCGCTGAAACTGAACACGTTATGCCGCTGGTAGGTGCGGCCGTTCTGCTGCACGTTCCACACCCGGCCCACCGCGTACATGGTGTTGCCGCACTTCACCAGCTTCTTGATGCTCTGCTGCGTCTTCGTCAGGGCGAGATACGGCGTGCCGCTGGCCGGCGTCCTGGACACTGGCCCGGCCGCCGCGGCCGAGACGGCCAGCTGTCCTGTGCTCGCCGCGGACGCGGGCCCGGACGCGGCGAGCAGGGGCACGCCGAGCGCGACCGCGCCGGTGAGAACGCCGATGCCGGCGGGGACCCGCCAGCGACTTCGACGGAGCATTACGCCTCCATGCAGATGTGGGCTTAACTGGGTTGCCTGGCCGGTCGTGCTGGCCGGCGACGTCTGGAGCGACTCAAGCGCTGGGCCATTCGCGCCCGCGCGGCTACAGGTAAGACGCCTCGCCAGGGCACATGGTTGGCACAAGGAGAGTCAATCACTGACTATGCGGTCGGCGTGGCATAGCCACGGAAGTTGCCAATTCGTAACATACCGGACCGTTCGGCTCCGCCGCGGCCGGCGGACCAGGCCCGGCACGGCCAGCGGAGACCTTCCGTGGCGCCCAGGCAGGCGATCAGTGCGGCTCGGTGATCATGCCGGCCCCCACGGTGACGTTGGTGGCCTCATCAATGAGGATCAGCCCACCGGTCTGCCGGTTGCGGCCGTACGGGTCGTGGAACAGCGGCTGGGTCGTGCGCAGGCCGAGCCGGCCGATGTCGTTGAGCATCAGCCGGTCCGCTGCCTCGTCCCGGTGCAGGGTGTTCACGTCGATCCGGTACTGCAGGTCACGCACGATCGCCTTGACGGTTCGGGTGGTGTGCTTGACGACCAGCCGGGTGCCCGGGGTCAGCGGCCGCGCGTCGGTCATCCAGCACGCCATCACGTCGATGTCCTGCGACGCCGAAGGCTGGTTGTGCGGCCGGCAGATCATGTCACCGCGGGAGATGTCCAGGTCGTCGGCCAGCAGCAGGGTGACCGACATCGGCGGGTAGGCCTCGTCGACCTCGCCGGTGGGGGTGACGATGCGCTCGACCGTGGTGGTGAGGCCAGACGGCAGGTGCATCACCTCGTCGCCCAGCTTGAGCACCCCGCCCGCCACCTGGCCGGCGTAACCGCGGTAGTCGTGCAGCGCGGGGTCGGTGGCCTGATGTGGCCGGATGACGTACTGCACGGGGAACCGCACGTCGATCAGGTTCCGGTCGGAGGCGATGTGCAACCGCTCCAGGTGGTGCAGCAGCGAGGGCCCGTCGTGCCAGGGCATGTTCGGTGAGCGCTCCACCACGTTGTCGCCGTGCAGCGCGGACATCGGGATGAAGGTCAGGTCGCCGATCTCCAGCTTGGTGGCGAACGTGCTGAACTCGCTGACGATCCGCTCGAACGCCGCCTGCTCGAAGTCGACGAGGTCCATCTTGTTCACCGCGAGCACCAGGTGGGGAACCCGCAGCAGGGTGGCCAGGAAGGCGTGCCGCCTGCTCTGCTCGGTCAGCCCGTTGCGCGCATCCACCAGCACCACGGCCAGGTCGGCGGTGGACGCGCCGGTCACCATGTTCCGGGTGTACTGAACGTGCCCGGGGGTGTCGGCGATGATGAACTTCCGCCGCGGTGTGGCGAAGTACCGGTAGGCGACGTCGATCGTGATGCCCTGCTCACGCTCGGCGCGCAGCCCGTCGGTCAGCAGCGCGAGGTTGGTGTAGTTCTCGCCGCGGTCGCGGCTGGTTCTCTCGACCGAGGCCAGCTGGTCCTCGAAGATCGCCTTCGAGTCGAAGAGCAGCCTGCCGATCAGCGTGCTCTTGCCGTCGTCTACCGAGCCGGCGGTGGCGAAACGCAATATATCCATCTGGTGTGGAACCCCATCGTCGTGACTATCTGCAACCCGCCCCAAATGAGCGCCCGACGGAGCTTGTGCGAATTGCAAGTCTGCACGCCAGGCCCGGCGGACTCATGCACCTCACCCGTCCCCGGGCTGCGGTGCTGGCGTCTACTCTACGTGCTCGCCCGGCGCCTGTCGTCATCCTTCCGGACAGTCGTCATCCTTCCGGACAAGCCCGGACGCAAGCCCTGAGCATACCCGCACCGGGGCAAAACATTCACGTTGCGCAAATTTTCAGCCTGTGCAATTATCGGCCAGCGCGCCTGCACGCGCAAGGGGTGGCCGGGGCACGGGGCAGCGGCCGGGCGCAGGCAGCGGGCGGGGCGTCCAGACGAGGGCACGGGGGATGGTTTGACCAGGGCGGCAGCGGCAGAGCCGCACGCATCAGCACAGCCGCAGGCAGAAACAGAGCCGCAGGCAGCGAGCCTGGCGCAGGCAGGAGCACCGCCGCAGGCTGCGGGCCGGCCGCGGGGCACGGCCTTGTGGCACGAGCTGGCGGCGCGGCAACTGGCCGCCGCTCAGCAGAACCCAGCGGCCCAGCCAATCCCGGCGCCCCGGCAAGCCCCGGCGGCAGAGCAGCCGACCGCGGCATGGCACCCGGCGCCAGCCGGCGGCCAGGTGCGCGAGCCGGCGCCATCCACCGGCCACGAGCGCCCGCCGGCGGCATCCAGAGGCCACAAACGCGGCGGGGCGAGGGGCGTCATCATCATCTTCGCCTTCGTCGCGCTGATGCTCGCGGTCCTGCTCGTCACCGCGTACGCGAAGGCGCTGCCGCCGGTCTTCCTGTCCCTGGTGCCGGTGCTCGGGGCCGGGTGCGCGCTCTCTTTCTTCCTGGCCGGAAGGCCGCTCCGTACCAGCACGGGAGTTGAACTAGTGATAGATCCCACGCAGACCAAGGAGGGCGCCGCGGTGCCACCCTCAGCCGCGGCCGCCCCGGCAGCGGCGCCGCACGTCCCCGGGCAGGCACCAGCACCGGAGGCGGCTCAGACGGCCGCCGCGGCACAGGCAGGTACCCCGGCGCAGACGGCCGCCGCGGCACAGACAGGTACCTCGGCGCAGGCGGGTACGGCGGCGCAGGCGGGTACGGCGGCCGGGGCGGCCACCGCCGGCGGGCCACCGGTCCGCGGGCATGTCCGCCGGGGCGACGGGGCGCCGGTCCGCGGCGCGACGGTCACACTGATCGACCGCGGCGGCAATCAGGTCGGCCGCGGCCGGAGTGAACCGGACGGGTCCTTCCTGCTGCGCGCGCCGGGCGCGGCCAGTTACACGCTGGTCGCCGCGGCCGCCGCGCACCGGCCGCAGGCGTCCACGGTGCTGGTCGGCGGCCGGCCCGCCGACGTGGAACTCGTGCTCACCGGGACCAGCAGCCTGGCCGGGACGGTGCGGGCGGCCAGGGACGGCACGCCGGTGCCGGGCGCCACCGCGAGCCTGGCCGACGAGTCGGGCGAGATCGTGGCGGCCGGCCGTACCGGCCAGACCGGCCGGTACCTGCTCACCGACCTGACCGCGGGCAGCTACACCCTGGCGGTCAGCGCCCCGTCCTGTGACCCGGCCGCGGTGCCGGTGACCATCGCTGAGGGCAGCCAGGCCACGCGGGACGTGGAACTGGCCTTCGGTGGCCGGCTCGAGGGCGCCGCCCGGACTCCGGCGGGTCGCCCGGTTCCGGACGCGCGGATTACCGTGCTCGACGCGGCGGGCAACGTGACCGCGGCGGCCATCACCGGGCCGGACGGGGCGTACGCACTGGAAAGCCTGCCCGCCGGTGAGTACACGGTGATCGCCAGCGGCTACCCGCCGGTGGCCACCAGCCTGCGGCTGGCGCCGGGACGGGCGCAGGCGCACGACGTCCGCCTGGCCCACCCGCAGGGCTGACCGGAGCCGCGCCCGCCGGGAACACCCGGCGGCGCCACGAGCAGGACCGCGGCGCCGGGCCGGCGGGACGGCCAGAACCGGCGGGACGGGGCTAGAAGTAACCCTCGCGCTTGCGGTCCTCCATGGCCGCCTCGCTGGTCCGGTCGTCGGCACGGGTCTGCCCGCGCTCGGTGATCCGGGTCACCGACACCTCGGTGATCACGTCCGCCACCGTGGTGGCGGTGGACTCCACCGCGCCGGTGCAGGTCATGTCGCCTACGGTGCGGTAGCGCACGCTCGCCTCATACAGCGGCTCGTCCTCTCCCCTGGCGATGTACGGGCAATCGGAGAGCAGGATGCCGTCGCGCTCGAACACCATGCGGCTGTGCGCGTAGTAGATCGACGGGATCTCGAGGTTCTCCCGTGCGATGTAGTCCCAGATGTCCAGCTCGGTCCAGTTGGAGATCGGGAACACCCGCAGGTGCTCCTCCCGGTGGATCCGCCCGTTGTACAGGTTCCACAACTCCGGCCGCTGGTTCTTCGGGTCCCACTGGCCGAACTCGTCGCGGAAGGAGAACACGCGCTCCTTGGCCCGGGCCTTCTCCTCGTCCCGGCGGGCCCCACCGAAGACCGCGTCGAACCGGTGCTCGGTGATGGCGTCGAGCAGCGTGGTGGTCTGCAGCCGGTTCCTGCTGGCCCAGCGGCCGCTCTCCTCCGACACCCGGCCCGCGTCGATGGACTCCTGCACCGAGGCGACGATGAGCCGGGCACCCGCCTCTTCGACCCGCCGGTCGCGGAACTCGAGCACCTCGGGGAAGTTGTGGCCGGTGTCCACGTGCATGACCGGGAACGGGACGCGGGCCGGGGCGAACGCGCGCTCGGCCAGCGCCAGCATGACGACCGAGTCCTTGCCGCCGGAGAACAGCAGCACGGGGCGCTCGAACTCCGCCGCGACCTCGCGGATCACGTGGATCGACTCGGCCTCAAGCACGTCGAGCTGCGAGAGGAGGTAGTCAGTACTCATGAACCTGCCTTGCTGATTGCGTCGAGGAGATCCCTGGCCAGGCCGGACCGGCAGACCAGCAGGTCCGGCATCCATGGGTGTGACTGATTGTACGTGAGCTCGCTGCCGTCGATCCGGGACGCGTGCAGGCCACGGGCCCGCGCCACCGCGACCGGCGCCGCGGAGTCCCACTCGTACTGCCCGCCGGCGTGCACGTAGGCGTCGACCTCGCCGCGGATCACGGTCGCGACCTTGGCCCCGGCCGAGCCGAGCGGGACGAGTTCGGCGCCGGTGAGCTCGGCGAGGCGCTGCATGAACGCCGGCGGCCTGCTCCGGCTGACCACGATGCGCAGCGGGGAGCCGTCGGCCGCCCCGGCATCCGGGCCGGGTGCCGGGTCGGCGGTGCTCATCGTTTCCTGCTGGGCGGGCAGCGCCACCGCCCCGGCGGTCAGCTCGCCGCGCTCCCACAGCGCCACGTGCACCGCCCAGTCGGTGCGGCCGGCCTCGCCGAACTCCCTGGTGCCGTCCAGCGGATCCACGATCCACGCCCGGGACGCGGACAGCCTGGCCTGGTCGTCCTTGCCCTCCTCGGACAGCACCGCGTCGTCCGGCCGCAGCCGGCCGAACTCGGCCATCAGGAATTCGTGGGAGAGCCGGTCGCCGGCCGCACGCAGGGCGGCCGGGTCACCACCCTCCGCGCGCAGCTTCAGCAGCCGCTCGCCCGCCTGGTCGGCGAGGTCGCGGGCCAGGCGGTGGTCATCAGCGGTCATGGATTGGTGCTCCGTTCGGCACGCTCGAAGGCGGTCACCCGGTGAAGGTCACGCCGGGACCTTCACAGTGCTGCGGTGAACAGTGCTCCATTAAACCGGAAGCACCGCACCGGCGAGGCCGGTCGGTGCCGGCCCCGGGAATCGGCTCAGTACGCTCCCTCGTGGTGGGTCACGGCCGACCAGGTCTTCCACAGGATCTGGAGGTCGAGAGCGAAGGACCAGTTCTCCACGTACCGCAGGTCGAGCCGGACCGCCTCTTCCCAGGGCAGGTCGGACCGCCCGCTGACCTGCCACAACCCGGTGATGCCGGGCCGGACCGCCAGCCGCCGCCGTACGTAGTCGCCGTATCTGGCCGCTTCCTCCGGCAGCGCCGGGCGCGGCCCGACCAGCGACATCTGGCCCACAAACACGTTGATCAGCTGCGGCAGCTCGTCCAGTGACCAGCGGCGCAGCAGTGAGCCGACCCGGGTGATCCGCGGGTCGTCCTTGATCTTGAACAGCACGCCGTCATTGCACTCGTTGCGCGCCTCCAGGAGGGCACGCTGCTTCTCGGCGTCGGTCACCATCGTACGGAACTTCCACACGTGGAACGGGCGGCCGTTGCGGCCCACCCGGACCTGGCGGAAGAACACCGGCCCGCGGTCGCCCAGCTTGACCGCCACCGCGATGGTCATGAACACCGGTGAGAGCAGCAGCAGCGCGGTCGCCGCGGCGAACCGGTCGAACAGGCTCTTCACCGCCTGCCGGGCGCCGGTCAGATCCGGGTGATCCATGTACAGCAGCGGCAGGCCCGCCGCCGAGCGGATGCTGGTCCGCGGCCCGGCCACATCCAGCAGCGCGGGCGCCAGGCACAGGTCGGTGTCGGTCTTCTCCAGCTCCCAGGCGAGCTTGCGCAGCTCCACCCCGTTCATCTCGGGGCAGGCCAGCACGGCCACGGTGTCCGCGTCGGACTGGCGCACCGCCGACATCACCTCGGCCAGCCCGCCGTGCACCGGCACGCCACCCAGGCTGTCATCGGGGTCACCGTTGCCGGCCAGGCACACCGACACCACGGACAGTCCGTGGTAAGGCTCCCGGCGCAGCTCGTTGATCAGCGCCTCGACGTCCTTGGTGTGGCCGACCGCGACCGCGCGGCGCATGCACCCGCCCTGCGCTCGCACCCGGTGCAGGCGCTTGCGCAGCCAGTACCTGGCCACCATGTCCAGCGCCACCACCGACGGCATGGCCACGGCCACATAGCCGCGGGCCACGTGCGCGGTCGTGGCGTAGGAGACGATCGCCACCGCCGCGGTCAGCGCGATGCCGGCGTTGATGATCCGGCGGAACTCGTCCGCCCCGGCCCCGATAACCCGGGCCTCATACCCGCGGGCCAGCGCCACGCAGGTGACCCAGGCCACCGGGAGCATGACCGTGAGAGCCACGAACGACTCCGGCACGTGGCTCCGGCTCCGCATAGCGAAGATTCCAGCAACTAGCGCGGCAGCAACGTCGACGACCACAGCCTGCCGAAGATAACGGGCTGTCCAGCTGATGACACTTGGTGTCGCCCGCTCGCTCGCCGCGATCCCGATGCTGCCGCCAGGCCGCACCGCAATACGCTCTCGCACCCTGCCCCTCCATCCGACCCAGGCCGCCGGTGATCCCATCAGGGAAAGGAGTAACCAAGGACTCCCTGCGCCGAAGAGGCGCAGAACTCTCGGAAATCGCTCCTACGGGTCTGACGCCTAACAATAGCGGGCGGTTGCCATGAATGGTCAAAAACGGGTGACTTTCACGTTTACATATAAATATGGTAACCCGACCAGAATAGTTGAAAATAAACAAACGTACTCCCAGGTCACCCACCGAGAGCCACACTTGCCGGGGCTCAGCGGCGAAACAAGGACTGTGCGCCGGGCCGTCACGGACCGCGGGCCGGCACCCACCCAGGAACCCCGGAGATCTGAAACTTGTAATTTTCAGACAATCCCGGGGACGATCACACCCCGTGGCTGCGGGCCGTCGGTGACCCGCCCGTGGGCCCAGTGGCGGCGCCCAGCAGCGGTCTGGGACAGGGCGCGCCGGTGTCCGCCGGCCGCCCGTCCGTGGCCCCATCGTCACGCACAGAAACCACGCCGGCCAGGCCACCTCACCCGCGCCCGGCAGTCAGCCCGGAGCGTGGAACTCGTTCTGCGCCGCACCTATCCCGTCCCGGAGCAGGGCTTCCACCGCATCGGCGGACCGCTCGATGAGCAGCGGAAGTTCCTTGCGCTCGGCCGCGCTGAAGTCACGCAGCACAAACGTGGCGGGCTCCATCCGGCCTGGCGGGCGCCCGATACCGAACCTGACCCGGTAGTAATCGGGCGAGCCGAGCGCCGCGGTCACCGAGCGTAGCCCGTTGTGCCCGCCCGCCCCGCCGCCGAGCTTGATCCGGATATCACCGAACGGCACGTCGAGCTCGTCATGCAGCACCACGATCCGGCCGGGCGGGATCTTGTAGAAATCGCGGAGAGCGGCCACCGGGCCGCCCGACAAGTTCATGTAGGACCGCGGTACAGCCAGCGTGACCGGCACCCCGGCCAGCATCCCCTCAGCGATATTGGCGCGTGCGCGGTGCCGCTTGAACCGCGCCCCAATCCGGCCGGCCAGCACCTCGGCAATCATCTGGCCGACATTGTGCCTATTCTTCGCATATTCCGGACCGGGATTGCCAAGCCCTACCACGAGCCAGCGATCCCCTGGCATGCCGGACCGCTCGCCCCTGCCGCGCCGGAGGCCGAAGAGACGGATCAGCCGGACTGCTCGCCGTCCGCCTGGCCCTCGCCGGTCTCACCCTCGGCCCCTGGCACCTCAGGCGGCACCTCGGCGAGCGCCTCTTCCTCAGGCAGGCCAAGGTCGGCCTCGAGTTGCTCGGCCGTCGGCGCCGCGATCACGTGCAGCACGAGCACCTCGGGATCGGCGGAGAGCGTCACGCCATCGGGCAGGCCGAGATCGGCCGCGTGCACCGCCGCACCGATCTCCATCCCCTCCACGTCCACCTCAATGGACTGCGGGATGTTCGTGGCCTCGGCCTCGACCTGGATCTGGACCAGCTGCTGGTCGAGCAGGCCGCCGGGGAACACCTCGCCGGTGACCCGCACCGGCACCTCCACGGTGACCTTCTCGCCCCGCCGGACCAGGACGAAGTCGACGTGCTCGATGAAGCCCCTGATCGGGTTGCGCTGGATCGCCTTGGGCAGCGCCAGCTCGCTGCCGCCCGGCAGGCCTTCGAGCCTGATCAGCGCGTTCGGCGTCTTCAGCGCCAGCATCAGATCGTGACCGGGCAGGGTCACGTGCCGGGTGTCGGTGCCGTGCCCGTAGAGGATCCCGGGCACCTTGCCCAGCGCGCGGGTACGGCGGGCCGGGCCTTTGCCGAACTTGGTGCGCGGCTCCGCGGCGATAGCTACCTCAGGCACGGCCGAACTCCTTGTCACGAAACGATTGTCACGCCCGGCCGGACCTGCGGCCGGGCAGCCTGCGCAACCTCCGGCGCGCATACAGCCACCGAAGTCTAGCCGAGGACCGCGGCTGCCCGGTAACGATCGGCGTCATCCGGCCCGCCGCACGGCGGGCCGGTGTGACTCAGCTGCCGCTGCCTCCACCGGTCCCGGTGCCGCTGCCGCCGCTACCGCTGTCGTCGCCGCCGCCACTACCGGTGCGCGGCTGCTCGGGGCCACCCTGCCACTTGACCTGCTCCTCTTCCCCGCCACCGTCGCTCTCGGACGGGTCCGTGGTCGGCTCAGAGGCCTGCGGCAAGGTGGTGACCTCCACCTCCGACACCATCAGTTCTTCGTCCTTGGCGCTTCGACTGTGCGTCATGAGCTGGGACTCCCCCATAGTGATGTCCTCCACTGCCGGCGGCTCCCCGTTGTGGAGCCGCCCATCGTGATTCAGGCCCCGGATGGCATCGTAGCGGTCGGAAGGTGCATGAGGCGGTACAAATGCCCGGACGAGCGTCCTCGCTCCGGCTACCTCGGGGCATCCGGCAGGGCCTACTCCGCGCCGCGGGTCACTGCGGCCAATTCGGATCGCATCTGTTCGGCCTCGGCGTATTCGGCCAGTTCCGCGAATATCCGTTCCGCCTCTGCCAGGCTCTCTCGCGCCTCGTCGCTCTTCCCCGCTAGCCGCCACGCGCGGCCGAGCAGGCCGAGCGTTCCCGCCTCACCGTGCCGGTCGCCGATCACCTGGCGTAGCGCGAGAGACTCGTGGAACCTGGCGACCGCATCGTCCACCCGTTGCATGCCGAGGTAGGTCTCGCCGAGATCGCTGAGCCCGTCGGCCTCGGCGTCCTTGTCACCGAGTTTGCGGAAGATCACCAGTGCCTGCTGGAAGTAATCGATGGAATCGGTATGCCTGCTGAGACCGCGAAGCGCGAGGCCGAGGATGTTAAGCGTGATTCCTTCGGTGTAGCGTTCCCCGGCTTTCCGCTGCAAGGCGAGCGAGGCCTGGCCGGCCTCCAGTGCCTCGGCGAACCGGCCCAGCTGAAGCTGGGCGTGCACCAGGTTGTTGGTGGCCCGCCGCTCACTCACGTCATCGCCGAGCTCACGGTAGATGGCCACCGCCTGCTCGAAACAGGGCACCGACTCGGCCATGTTCCGCGCACCGTAGACCATGCCCAGGTTGTTCTGCATCCAGCCCTCGGCCAGCCGGTCACCAAGCTCCCACGCGCTGGCCAGGCCGGTCTGATGTGTGCTGATCCAGTCCGCCCAGAGGCTGCGCCGGTAGAAGAAGCTCATCGCCGCGGCGGCGAGCCGCCAGGCAACGTCGTGCAGGCCGTTGTCCGCAGCCTGGCGGACGGCGGCCACCAGATTGTCCCGCTCGCCGTCGCACCAGCCCAGCGCCTCATCCAGCGAGCCGAACGCCCGCGGCCGGATCGCCGGCACCGCCTCACCGAGCGGGACGCGGGCGTGGTTGGGCGAGATGATCCGCGCCGCCGCCTCGGCCGTGTACAGGTACCAGGTGAGGATCCGCCGCGCCGTGGCCAGCCGGTGAGCCGCCTGTTCGGCCCGGGACCGTTCGGCCGCATAGACCCGGAGCAGATCGTGAAAGCGGTACACACCGGGACCAGGGGACTCCAGAAGATGGGCGTCCACCAGCTGCTCGAGCGCGTCTTCGGCGTCGTCGTCCGGCTGGCCGAACAGGGCCGCCGCAGCGGCCAGGCTGATCACCGGGCCGGCCCACAGCCCGAGCAGCCGGAACGCCCGGGCCGCGTCCACGCCACCCGAGCCGGCCGGGGCCGGAAGGCTGGCGAAACTGACCTCGAACGTGGCCCGGACGGCCAGGTCGCCGGCCTTGAGCTCATCCAGCCGCCGCTGCTCGCTGCGCAGCCTGCTGGCCAGCGTCCGGACCGACCAGCCGGCCCGGGCGGCGAGCCGGGCCCCGGCGATCCTGATCGCCAGCGGCAGCCCGGCGCAGGCCGTCAGCACCTCGTCCGTCGCGGCCGGTTCGGCGCCGGTCCGCTCGTCGCCGACGATGCTGGTGAACAGGGCGCGCGCCTCCGCGGGCCCGAGCACGTCCAGATCGGTGAGCCGGGTGACCGCCAGGTCGGGCAGCCGGTTGCGGGTGGTCACGATCACCGCACAGCTCCCGCTGCCCGGCAGCAGCGGCCGGATCTGGGCGGCGTCCCTGGCGTCGTCGAGCAGCATGAGCACCCGGCGGCTGGTCAGCCGGGTGCGCAGCAGTGCGGCCCGCTCGTCCGCGTCCACCGGGATCTGCGCCCCGCTGACCCCCAGGTCACGCAGGAACCGGGCCAGCACGTCGCCGGGGGCCAGCGGCTGCGGGCTCGCGCCGAGCAGATTCACGTACAGCTGCCCGTCCGGGAAGTACGGCCGGAGCCGGTGCGCGACGTGCACCGCGAGCGTGGTCTTGCCCAGCCCGCCCGCCCCGGTCACCAGCGCCACCTCGACCGCGCCACCGGGGCCGGGGCCAGCG
>DASYAV010000107.1:0-1606 GCA_036501145.1 Streptosporangiaceae bacterium
TCGGACGTGACGATATGGCCAGCGGGCGGGCTTAGCGTGATTGTGTGCCATTCCTCCAAGCCCTCGCCATCTTCGCGGCCGGGCTGGCGGCGGGCACGATCAACACCGTCGTCGGCTCCGGCACGCTGATCACCTTCCCGACGCTGCTCGCCTTCGGGTATCCCCCGGTGCTCGCGAACGTGAGCAACAACGTGGGCCTGGTGCCCGGCGTGGCCAGCGGCGTGCACGGCTACCGCGCCGAACTGGAGGGCCAGCGGCGGCGGATCATCAGGCTCGGCTCGGCGTCGGCGTGCGGCGGCCTGGTCGGCGCGATCCTGCTGCTCGTCCTGCCGGCGGAGGCGTTCAAGGCGATCGTCCCCGTGCTGATCGGCGTGGCGGTGGTGATGGTGCTCATCCAGCCCCGGCTGGCGCGGTGGATGGCCCGGCGGCAGCTCGCCCGTTCGGCCGGGCGGGCCGGCGACGGCGACCTGGCGGCTCAGGCCGACGGCGCGGACCCGGGTCCGCGGCCGACGGCGGACGCTGATCACGGGACCGGCGGGACCGGCGGGGCCCACGGGAACGGCGCGGCCGGCCGTGCGGGGGCGGCGACCGCGGTCGGCGTGCTGCCCGCCACCGGCATTTCCAGCCGGGCCGACGCGATCGGCGGACCGGTGCTGTGGGCCCTCGTGTTCTGCGCCGGCGTCTACGGCGGTTACTTCGGCGCGGCGCAGGGCGTGCTGCTGATCGGCATGCTCGGCATCGCGTTCACCGACAGCCTGCAGCGGATCAACGCGGTGAAGAATGTGCTGGCGGGCCTGGTCAACGGGGTCGCCGCGGTCGTGTTCATTGCGCTCACGCACATCGACTGGAAGGTCGCGGGCCTGATCGCGGCCGGGTCGATCCTCGGCGGCCAAGCCGGCGCCCGCGTCGGCCGCCGCCTGCCGCCGTGGGGCCTGCGCCTGCTGATCGTCTGCGTCGGCGTCGCCGCCCTGGTCAAGCTGCTGGCTTAGCGGACCGGCGACGGCCGAAAAACTGACTTATACAGGTTGAAGGGCCAGAGTTTACGGCGGCCGGGTCTGGCTAGACCTCAGCCGCGGCGCTCAGCATGATCACGTAAGAAAAACACCCTATGCGCGTGCTTTTCTTTCGTGATCATGAAATCAGCGGGCTCAGGCCGGCCGCCGTGCCCTTGCAGGCGGGCCGTCCCGGAGGGCCAGGCAAAAGACCTCCGCACTTCAAACCCTAATAAGGGAAAACGTACGGAGAATCGGTACAAACTGGACAAATTGGGGCGTTTCCTGCCCTAAGTGCCTCGCACCCGTCAGGTGGGACGACGGGTGAGGTACGGGAGTGCCTAGAGGTGCGGGGAAGCAGGACGTGTCAGGCGACCCAGGGCCAGAGGGGAGTTGGGACCACGCGGGTGGCCGGGTCGTAGCGGAGCGGGGCGTAGCCGGTGTAGTTCTCCGCCAGCATCGTGGCCGCAGCGCGCGAGGTGACCAGGTTGCGCAGCTGGGCGAGCTGCAGCGCCGACTCGAACGGGTCCTGGCCGGGGACGACGTGCATCATGGCGGTCATCCACCAGGCCAGGTGCGTTGCCCGCCAGACCCGCTCCAGGCAGTGCTCGGAG
>DASYAV010000108.1:0-5703 GCA_036501145.1 Streptosporangiaceae bacterium
TGTGGACTAGTGCCCGGGCGTCGAACTGGATGCCGGTGGTGATGAAGAAGACCGGGATCAGGAATCCGAAGCCGATGCCTTCCAGCTTGGTCTGGAACTGGGGGTGGGGGGCCCGGCCGGTCAGGTCGATGGTCCGCACCAGCAGCCCGCAGCGAATGCGCCGAGGATGGAGGCGAAGCCGAACCGGCTGGCGAGCACGGCGAAGGCCAGGGCCAGGGTCAGGGCGGACGCGCAGTTGGGCGCTGCGGTCCTCCAGCCGGTCGAGCATCTTGTCCAGGAAGGTCAGGTTCCGGACCCGGCCGAGGGCCAGCCCGATAACCGCCAGCAGGGCCAGGAACATGGCCAGGGAAGCCAGTCGGCCGGCTGTGGTCTTGGAGGTGGCGGAGAACAGCAGGGACAGCATCATGATGGTGGCTACTTCGGCGAGCGCTGCGGCGGTCATGACCAGCTGGCCGAATGACGTGCGTTCCTGGCCGGCGTCTTTGAGCAGCGGCAGGAGCAGCCCAGCCGAGGTGGAGGTCAGCACGACGGTCAGGAAGACCGGTTTGGCGCCCGCGCCGGCCAGGCTCAGCGGCAGGCCGCAGGCCAGGCCGAGCAGGATCGAGCCGCCGAACGCCCAGCCGGCCAGCCGGCCCAGCGGTCCCCGCAGGCTCTCGATGTCGATTTCCAGGCCGGCCAAGAACAGCAGCATGCCCAGGCCGAGATCGCTCAGCACCTGGATGGGCGCGTTGACGTGAACCCAGCCGAGCAATGAGGGCCCGACTATGATCCCGGCGATGACTTCCAGGACGGGGACGGGCAGCCGTGGCGCCAGGGCGAGCACGACGGGGACGGCCACCGCCACCAAGGCGATGACCAGCACTCCGCTATATGTGATGGCTGGCATGGGCGAACTCCCCCGGCTGTGCCGTGTCGTGGCCGATGATGGGCGGTTGATGGGAGCTGACCAGGATGAGCCGGTCGCTGCGGGCGAGCCGGCGGGCTGCGGGGTGATCAGCGGCCAGTACTTGGTCGCCTCGCAGGAGCGCGATGACGGTGCCCTGGGCTTCCTGGGCCGGCGTGCCTATCTCGGCGGGAGCCACCGGCCGCTCGGCAAGGTCCAGGCCGCGGCCGCGGTCCAGCAGGTCGGTGAGTACCTGCCCGGCGGCGGGACGTGCCGCGGAGATGGCCAGCAGCCGCCCGGCGGCGCCGGAGGTGACCACTACCTGGTTGGCGCCGCTTTGGCGGAGCAGGTCCTGGTTCTCCTCCTCGCGGACCGCGGCCACGATCGTGGCACCCGGGTTGAGATGGCGGACGGTCAGGGCGATGAGCGCGGCGGTCTCGTCGCGGCCCACGGCGATGACTACCTGGCGGGCGGAGCCGATCTTGGCGCGGCTGAGCACTTCTTGCCTGGTTCCGTCCCCGGTGACGGTCACCAGCCCGGCCGCAGTGGCGTCACTGGCGGCTTCGGGCCGCAGGTCCACGGCCACGATGGACTTTCTCGCCGTCCCGGACTCGGTCAACGTCGTGACGGCACTTCGGCCTTTCGTCCCGTAACCGATGACGATGATCTGGCTGTTCACTTTTGACCTCCAGCGGGCAGTTCGCCAGTTCGTGCGGGTTCGTTCGGTCAGCATCTGCAGGGTGGTTCCGACCAGGAGGATGAGGAATATCACCCGCATCGGGGTGATCACTATGGTGTTGACCAGCCGCGCCGTGGTGGTGACTGGGACGATGTCGCCGTACCCGATGGTCGATAGCGTCACGGTGGCGTAATAGGCGCTGCCGAGAACCGACAGCGGCCTGCCTGGGTGGGCGGCGTCCCGGTACCCGTGACGGCCCAGGTAGACGATCGCGGAGGCCAGGGCCAGCAAGCCCACGGCCAGCCCTATCCGTTTTGCCGCTGCCGCCGCGGGCGGCCGCGGCCGTGACGGGAAGGACAGCGTGGCTGCCGCCGGGTCGGCCCTGTGGCACGAGGGGTCGGCCAGTTCGGTGTGATCGGGGTGGTGGCCCTGGGCTGCAGGCCGGGCGGGTCAGTCATGTCCGGTGTCCGTATCGGGTGTGCCGCCCGGCCGCTCCGTGACGAGCGGCCGGGTCTTCGGCTGGCTGGGTGTATCGCGTGCGGAAGGGGCGCTGCGGGCCTGCCTGTCTCGGTCTGCGGCCGGAGCGAGGCAGGCGCGGCCTGCGCGTGGATGTCTTAAAACCGCTTGAGGAGCGGTTAGCGCTTGACGACGGTTTCGGTGAAGGTGACCGTGCCGTACCCGGGTGCGGTGGCGGTGATGGTGACAGTGCCTGCCGTGTTGTGGCCGGCGTAGAGCCACACGTAGGCTTGCCCGTCGGTGCCGGTCACCGCGCTGGCGGTGTCCTGATGGTTCGAGCCGACGATGAAGACCGCGGTGGTGCCGTGGATGGTGTAGGTGACCGTGACGCCGTTCGCTGGCTGGCCGTCGGTTGGATGGATTGCCTCGACCCACAGCAGTGACGGGAACGGGTCGAGGTGCACGGGGTCGGTGCTGGCCGGGATGGTCTGCCGGTCGCCGTCACGGATGACCAGGCCGGTGACTTCGCGGACGTCAAGATGGAACTGGGCGGAGGCGTCGCTTCCGGCGATGGTGACCGTCACCGTGACTGCTCCTGGCTGGTAGGTGGCCTGGAGGGGGGGAGCGTAGGTGATGTCGTCAGTTGATGAGGTGACGGTGGCTTGCTTGGATCCGCCGGCGAACACGGCGGGGCCGTGGATGGTGAAGGTGACCGGGAAGTTGGGGATGGCCCGGGTGTCGCCGTCGTTGGCCAGCACGCCCAGGCGGGCCGGGAAGGGCTGTCCTGGGTTGGTCTGCTGGCCGTCGCCGCGGGAAGGGTTGATAGTGACGGTGCCTTGGCCGGGGATGTCCTCGTGGAAGGTCGCGGTGGCGGTTCCGGCGGTGACGGTGACGGTGACCGGGCCGCTGTCGCCGGCGGCGGCCAGCGGCATGGAGATGACGCCGGCGGGGTCGCCTTGGACGTTCAGGGTGGTGTGCCCGTAGATGGTTGCCGGCCCGGTCACGGTGACGCCGGCTGCCGGGTCGGGGATGGGATGGCCGTCCTGGTCGAGGATCCGGGCCCGCAGGGGGGCGGGGAACATGCTGCCGGCGGAGCCGAACTGGTAGTTGCCGCCGGTGATCTCGGCGGTGGTGGCTGCCTGCGGGAGGGTGGTCGCGGTGAAGACGGCCTGGGGGGTGGCGGGGCTTTCAGCTGCCTCGGCGGTCACCTGGAAGGTTCCCGGGGTGCTCCCGGCGGTGATCACCGGGGAGGTGGAGTAGCCGTCGCCGGCCTGGATGCCTGTCCGGGCGGTGGTCGTGCCGCCGGGAAAATGGGCTGTGCCCGGATGGGGGCCGGCCGGCTCGATCTGGAAGGTGATCTGCGAGCCGTCCTGCACGGGGTACCCGTGCGTGTCGAGCACCTGGACCACCAGCGGGTGGTCAAAACCGGTCCCGGCCAGCGCGCTCTGGCCGTCGCCGCTGACGATGCTCACCTGAGCCGCCGGCGAGTAGCCGACGTGCAGGTTGAATGTCGCGCTCTGGCTCGCTCCGGGCACGCTGGCCACCACCTGCAGGTATCCGACGCCGACCCCGGCGGTCAGCACGGGGCTGGCGGCTCCGCCGTCGGCCCCGGTCACCACGTCGGCGCTCTGGGCGCCACCGGGAAACGCCGCCGTTCCAGTCAGGTTTCCCTGGCCGCCGTGGATGCGGAAGGTGACGGTGGCGTCCGCAGACGGGTGCCCGTTCTCGTCGTAGACCAGCACCTTCAGCGGCTCCTCGAACGGCGACCGGGTGGTGGCGCTCTGCCCGTCACCGCTGACGCCGGTAACAAACTCTGGCGGCCCAGGCTGGACCGGGCTCGCGCTGGCGGTGGCGGCGGCGGCCAGGGTCATGGCGCCCGCGCTGGCCAGGCAGGCGCTGGCCAGGACCGCGCGTGCGAGCGGGCTCCGGCGCTGCGGGCGGCCAGCCCGCCGTGGCTGGCCCTCGGGTGATGGGTGGGTGGTCATGACGGTTCTCCCTTCCGGGGAGCCCGGGTCCTGGTGACGCGGGCCGGACAGCATCACCTTACGACTGTTTCCTAACGATTGTAAGGTAACTATCGTTAGGCTAACATCCGTGATGCGGCCCGCAAGGGGCAACACCTGTAAGGTGAGGGCTCCCCGGGACCGGCTGCCCGGGGAGGGCCGCGTGGCACCCGGTCAGCCCTGGTGTGCCAGGCAGCAGGGAAGCAGCCCGGGCAGTTCCCGGAGGCGGCGCGGCGCGTGCCAGGCGGGCGCGCCGCCGCGCCCGCCCCGTCTGAGGGGCCCAGGGCGGGGCTAGGTGCTCAGCGGGTTGCCGCCTGCCCCCGGGTCACCTGTCAGCCGTGCTGCTCCCGCAAGTGGTCAGGCGGTGCCGGGCGCTTCCCCGCCTGGTGCGGGGGGGTAGCGGCTGAGGATGCGGTCGAGAGCGGCCTCGGGAGCGGGCCAGTCAAACAGGGGCAGGCTGGCGCGCAGGGTGGCGTAGCCGTGCAGGGCGGCCCAGATGATGATGGCGTCGCTGTGGGGGTCGTCGCTGGTGATCTGGCCGGCGCTGGCGCAGTCGCGCAGGGCGGTGACGAGCAGGTGGAGAGCCTGGGTCCTGATGGCGCCCCGGCCGGGCCGCCGGTCGGCTAGGTGCTGGTAGCGGCTGAACAGCACCCGGTACTGGCCGGGCCGTTGGTCGGCGAAGCGCAGGTAGGCGGCGCAGCCGGCCCGCAGCCGGCCCATCGGGCCGGGCTGGCTGTCCATGGCCTGCTCGATCGCCGTGCGCAGCTGGCTGGTGCAGTCGTCGACGACGGCGTAGACGATGGCGTCCCGGTTGGGGAAGTGCTCGTAGATGGAGGGGGCGGCGATGCCGATCCTGCGGGCGACCTCGCGCAGGGTGACGGACTGCTCACTGCCGGTTTCCTCGATCAGGGCAGCGGCGGCGGCAATGATGTCGCCGCGGAGCTTGCCGCCTTCGCCGCGCCGGTAGGGCTTGCGGGCCGGTGTCTGGGTCACGGATATTACCTTACACATGTTAGGCCTTGCGGGCGTCTATACCCCGGTATTGCCTAACGATCGTTACCTTACAAACGTGAGAAAACATATGTTCAGCGCCAGGGGCCTGTTCGCAGCCCGCCAGTCACCGCTACGAGAGCGGGAAGCATGACCCCCTCCGGCCACCGTGGCCCGACATAACCCGCCAGCCGGCGACAAGAGCAATGACGCCAATACAGAGCAGTCCCGCGATCCCCGTCCCGCGTCGGCCGCCCCCTGATCCCGGCAACCCTCTGGCCGCGATCGCTGACGTGCCGTCCCGCGAGCAGGACCGCCTGCTGTGGCAGCATGGCGAGGCAGTCGCGGACCACATGGCCGACCACTTCGCCCGCCGGCCGCCGCACCTGGCCGCCCGCAGCTTTGCCCGGTGGCAGCGCGCCGCGGCGGCGGCGGTGGCGCAGGCCGTAGTGGTGCTGCTGGTCATCGCGCCGGCGGTGCTGTCAGCCATGCTGGCCGCCGCCATCGCCTTGATCACCGCCGCGCACGTGGTCATCGCGGTCGCCGCGAGGTGGCACCGGCCGCGCGCCGCCACCGGCGGCCCGGCCGCGGCGGTTCCCGATGCGGCGGTGCCGAGCTACACGATCCTGGTCCCGGCCTACCACGAGCAGGAGGTGATCGGGGGCACGGTGGTGCCTGGAGAACATCGACTA
>DASYAV010000109.1:0-2231 GCA_036501145.1 Streptosporangiaceae bacterium
GCCTCCTACTTGACGGCGAGGAGGCTGACGGGCTGGATGTCCGGTTCGCGGGCCAGCAGGTCGGCTGATACTTCGGCGAGCGCGGCCGGTATCTGGCCGTTGATGTGGGCGGTGCGGGCGTCGTCGGTGGCGAAGGTGTCGAAGATGCCGTAGCTGGTGTCGCTGATCTTGAACGCGTACCAGGTGATGGTGCCGTGCTCGGCGACGGCCAGGTCCCGGCCGGCCTTGAGGAATGCCGCCAGCTGTTCGCCCTTGCCGGCCTTGGCTTCCAGCAGCGCTAGTATGCCCAGTGTCACGGTCATGGGAACGGTGTCCTTTCTGCGATACATCATTCGCGAGCCGTTCAGCCCGCTTACACGTAGTTGGCGTCGTCAGCGGCCGGGTTTCTTACCTCTGGGCCGCCGGCTGGGACCAGGGTGTCACGCGCTTCCTCCCCGCCTGCATTGAGCGGTGAAGTGCCCCGGCAGGCTCGCCGTGAGCAGCTGCAGGGATGCGTGCCCCCCGGGCACGACGGCGGGCCCGGCCGGGCCCGCCGTCGTGCCCGGGGGCTGTGGTTAGCGCGGGGGGAACTGAGAGTTCGCCGCGGGCGGGGCGAGGTTGGCGGTGGGGGCGCTGGCGGTGAAGCCGATCACCGCGCAGTTGATGTCCACGCCGACCGAGCCGTAGGGGGCGGGCTGGCCGGTGGCCGGGTTGACGCCGGTCAGCAGGTCGGGCCGGGCGGCGGCCAGGTTGAAGACCTGGTTCTCGTCGATCTGGCGGGTGTTGAGCCCCGCGGCGACCGCCTTGGGGGTCCACAGGCCCAGCTGGGCGTCCCACAGAGGGCTGTAGGCGTCGGCGTGCCGGGGGTCGGTCAGGGTGGGGAAGTCACCGAACACGTTCAGCAGGTCGCCGCCGTTGCGCAGGGCGTCGATCATCGCGGTGTTGCCGGCGGAGGCGTCCGATGAGGCGAACCCGTCCTTGACTAGGTGCACGAATCCCTGCGCATTCGGGTTGGCGGTACCGGTCTGGCCGTTGATGAAGCCGAACAGCCGCTCGCGGGCCGAGCCGAGGAAGTCATCGCCGCCGTTGAAGGCGGCCTTGTCCAGCGCGGGCACGTAGGTGGAGCGCTCGAGCACCGCGGTCAGCGGCTGGCCGGCGTCGGTGCTGAGGTACACGATGGGCTGGCCGGCGTCGAAGCCCTTGACGAACAGCAGGTCGACCCAGGATTCGGCGAACTGGCCGGGCTTGGACGGGCCCGCGATGTGGACGCCCAGCACGCGGTCCTCGGTGTTGGCGTGGTGGGTCACGTCGAAGGGCCCGTCGCCGGCGGCCACGATCGGCGCGTTGTAGACCACGTCCGACCCGGCGATCTTGATGAACGGGCTGTATCCTGGGCCGGCCACGGAACCGGGCTGGAACTTGGCCAGCGGGAATCCGGCCGGTCCGGGTGTCGCGATCCGGGTGGGGCTGAAGTCCGGCGCGCCGGCGAAGTGCACGGCCGCCGGCCCGAACGGGTTGGCCTGCGGCGTCGGCGAGGCGAGGGTCACTGTCTGCACCGCGGCCGGGTCGCTGACCGCGATGTTGGCGAGCTTGGGCGCGTAGTTCACGCCCAGGTCGTGCGCCAGCCCGGCGTCGGAGGCGTCCAGCAGCACGTACCACACGGTCTTGCCGTTCGCGGTGCCCGGGTACAGCGGCAGCCGCACCGTCTCCTTGCTGAGGTCGACCTGGAGCGCGCTTTCTTCGGTCAGGTGATTCCGGGGCAGCAGGCCCGCCAGCTGGCCCAGCCCCCCGGCCTTAGCCGCCGTGGCCCTGGCTGGCGCGGCGCTCGCCCCGCCGGATCCCACGGTGGCGAGCACCGCCGAGACGGCGACCAGCACGGCCGCGGCGGCGGCCAGCCACCATCTGCGTTTCAAGATCTTCATCTGCTGTCCTTCTCCTCCGGCGGGGCCGGAACACCAAGGGCGGCGACCTGTCACCGCGCTGTCTGGCTTACCCCTGGTTGGTGTGCGCGGCGGGCCGGGTTCTTACCTCCCGCCGGCGCGCAAAAGGATTACGGAAAAATGACGCGGCCTTCCAAGGCGGCCGCCGGAAGCTACCCGCCGGTCAGTCCGCCTCGCCGCGCACCGCGGCCAGCAGTCCCTCGAAGTCCTCCCCGCACGGCCCGCACGCGCGCAGGTGCGCCGCGATGCCCGGGTACCGCTGCTCCGCCGGGCCGCCCGCCGCCACCAGCTCCACATAGACGTGCAGCATCT
>DASYAV010000110.1:0-41525 GCA_036501145.1 Streptosporangiaceae bacterium
AAAGAAGGCCCTCGAGCAGATCCGCTACTGCACCCGCATCCGGGGCCTCCGGGTCGACGTGAGCCGCTACCAGGACGAAGCCGACTACAGCGCCGTGGTGTTGAAAACCTTCGAGCGGTTCAAGCAGGGTGCGGTGAAGGACTACCGGATCGGCTACCGGATACGGCCGGGGATGAACCACGTCGCCGCGCAGATCCTCGAGCGGGTGGCCCGGCTGTTCCCGGAGCAATTCTCCGCCCTAGACGAGTACTGCAGTCGGCACGCCGCGTTCGTCGACGAGGGCATCCGGCGCGCCGACGCCGAGCTCCAGTTCTACCTGGCGTATCTCGAGCACATCAGGCCGCTTTACTCCGCCGGGCTGTGCTTCTGCTACCCCGAGGTTTCCGCCACCTCGAAGGAGGTCCAGGCTGTCGGTACCTTCGACCTGGCCCTGGCTCACAAGCTCGCCGGAGAGGGCAAGCCGGTAGTCACGAACGACTTCCGCCTGGAGGGCCGCGAGCGCGTCTTCGTCGTGACCGGACCCAACCAGGGCGGCAAGACCACCTTTGCGCGGACCTTCGGCCAGCTCCACCATCTGGCCGGAATCGGCTGCCCCATCCCGGGCAGCAGCGCCCGGCTATTCCTGTTCGACCGGCTTTTCACGCATTTCGCCCGAGAGGAAGACCTGGCCAGGGAGGGCGGGAAGCTGGAGGACGACCTGGTGCGGATCGGCGGGATCCTGCGGGCGGCTACCCCCCGCAGCATCGTGATCATGAATGAGATCTTCAGCTCCACGACCCTGCATGATGCCCGCTTCCTGGGCACGAAGCTGCTGACCAAGATCATGCAGCTCGACGCGCTGTGCGTCTACGTCACGTTCGTGGACGAACTCGCCTCGATGGGGGAACAGGTGGTCAGCATGATGAGCACGATTGTCCCGGACAACCCGGCCGAGCGCACCTACAAGGTGGTCAGGAAGCCAGCCGACGGCCTGGCCTTCGCGCTGGCCATCGCCGAGAAACATGGCCTCAGCTACGAGCGGCTGCGGGCCCGGATCGCGTCATGAAGGTCCACCTTCTCTGCCAGGCCCAGGATTTCGACTTCAGCGCTGACCTGCCACCCGGCCACGGGGACCTGACCGCCGACATCGAGTTGGCCACACTGCTCGAGGCGATGGCCTCCGGGGACGGCTTTGTCTTCGACGTGTCCAGGAAGGTGCTGCTGGCGAGCCTGGACGAGCCAGCCGCGATCCGGTATCGCCAGCGGGTGCTGGCTGACTGTCTCGCACAGCCCGAGGTCATCCGTGAGATGTACGCGGTAGCGGTCGGCGCCCTGCAGGACAGGCGCCAGTTCTGGGGAGGCTACGGCGGCAGTTACCAGAACCCCTCGTCCAATCTCTCCGGTGCGGTAAACACACTAGAGACCTACGTGGCCAGGCTGAGGCAACTGCGGCAGATCGCCGACGAGCATGCGCAGGGGTTCCGCTCCGATGGGCTCACGGCGCTGTTCGCCACGCTGCAGCGCGAGCTTGACGACGAGTACTTCGGGGAAATCAGCGAGCACCTGAAGCAACTGCGTTTCCGCGGCGGCGTGCTGATCAGCGCCGAACTCGACAGAGACAACAGCGGGATGAACTTCGTTCTGCGCAGCGGCGGCGACGGGCGAGGGTGGAAGGAGCGGCTCGGAATCGCCCCGCGCACCGTGTACTCGTTCACCATTCCGCCCCGCGATGAGGCAGCGGGGCAGATCCTCGAGGATCTCACCGGCCGCGGCATCAACCTCGTCGCCAACGCGGCCGCCCAATCCGCGGACCACATCGGAAGCTACTTCAAGATGCTGCGGGCTGAGCTGGCCTTCTACGTGGGATGCCTCAACCTCTCCGACAGGCTGGCCGCTAAGGGCGCGCCGATCTCATTCCCCGAGCCGCAGCAGCCGTCACCGCCCGCGTTCGGCTGCTCCGATCTGCGCGACGCCTGCCTGGAACTCCAGTCGGCCAGTGCGGTCGTGGGCAACGACGTGCAGGCCGACGGGAAAACGCTGATCGTCATCACCGGGGCCAACTCCGGGGGCAAGTCGACCTTCTTGCGCAGCGTCGGGCTGGCCCAGCTCATGATGCAGTGCGGGCTGTTCGTCGCGGCCACGTCGTACCGGGCGAACGTGACCCGCGGGATCTTCACCCACTTCATCAGGGAAGAGGATCCGGGCATGACCAGCGGACGATTGGACGATGAACTATGGCGGATGAGTGTCATCGCCGACGAGGTGAAGCCGCACTGCCTGGTGCTGTTCAACGAGTCCTTCGCCGGGACCAATGAGCGCGAGGGAGCCGAGATCGGCTACCAGATCGTCCGCGCCTTGCTGGACGCGGAGATCAAGGTGCTGTTCGTCACCCACCGGTTCAGCCTGGCCGAACGCTTCCACCGCCAGCACGCGGACTCGACCATGTTCCTGCGAGCTGAGCGTCAGGCCGACGGGCGCCGCGACTTCAAGCTCGCGGTGAATGAGCCGCTGCCGACCAGCTTCGGGGAGGACATCTACTACCGGCTCGGCGGCTGGCTGGATGAGGACGAAGACGTCAGCCCGGCCGCGGCCCGGGATTAACCACGGCCAGACAAGGCCGGTCAGCCCGTTTGCCCGTCGATCGACTCGCGTATCAGATCGGCGTGCCCGAGGTGCCGCGCGTACTCCTCGATCATGTGCACCAGGACCCAGCGCAGCGACACGGGGTGCGGGAGCTGCCAGTCGCTGTGCGTCTCGCGCAGCGCCTCCTCCACGCCCTTGCCGAGCTGTGCCTGCACGACGGCGCGGGACCGGTCAACCCCCGCGGCCCACAACGCCCGCAGGTAGTCGCCGGAGTCGTGCGCGGCGCTGTGCCAGGTCCACTCCGGGTCCGCCTCGAAGTCCACGCTGGCCCATGGCTCGACGGCCGGCTCGCCCGCCACCACCTCGGTGAACCAGGAGTCTTCGACACAGGCCAGGTGCTTGAGCAGGCCGCCCAGCGTCATCGACGCGGGCGGCAGCGCGACCCGCAACTGCTCATCGCTCAGCTCGCGGCACTTCCACTCCAGGGTCGCCCGCTGGTAGTCGAGGAAACCGAGCAGCGTCGCGACCTCGTCACCCTCACGGGGCGGTTCGGGCCGCCCATACTCGTCAACCGTCACCCCAGCCATGATCCGCTGCCTGCGCTCCCAGTGCTAAGCGATCTATCACGGCCCGGTGCGGATATACCCGTCGTCACGTATGAACATCAGCCGCCGCGGCGCACGAGCCCTGGGGAAGCGGTCTGGGTAGCCGGCGTGTCCCGGAAGGTCCGGCGGTAGGCGCCCGGGCTGATGTCCAGGGCCTTCTGGAATTGCAGCCTCATCGCGGCCGGCGTGCCGAATCCGGCACTGACGGCTATGCGGTCGATGGTCTCGCCGGTGGTCTCCAGAAGCCGCTGAGCCAGGGCGAGCCGCTGGGTGAGCAGCCACTGGTGCGGGGTGGTGCCGGTGGCCTGGCGGAACTGGCGGGTGAACTGCCGGGCGCTGAGCCCGCAGTGCGCGGCCAGCGCCGTGACCGGCAGCGGCTGGCCCAGCCGCTGTATCGCCCATTCCATGGCTGCCGCGAGCCGCTCCCCGGCCCCGGCCCGGACCGCCACCGTCGTCTCGATGTACTGAGCCTGGCCGCCGCGCCGGTGCGGGGGTATGACCATCTGGCGGGCGACAGTGTTGGCGATCTCCGCGCCGTAGTCGGTACGCAGGATGTGCAGGGCGAGATCCGCGGATGCGGCGTTCCCGGCCGAGGTCAGGACCTGGCCGTCATCGACGTACAGGACGGCGGGGTTGAGCCGGACGGCGGGGAACCTGGCCCGGAACCGGTCGGCATGGGTCCACAGGGTGGTCGCGGGCCGCCCGTCGAGCAGCCCGGCTTCGGCCAGCACGTAGGCGCCGGTGCAGAACGACACCATCCGAGCACCGCGCTGGGATGCGCGGATGAGGGCGGCGAGCAGTTCCTGGGGTGGGGACCGGGTTCCGCGCCCGGGGATGATCACAGTGTCGGCCCGGGACAGGGCGCTGACGCCGTGCCGTACGTGGACGTCCACGGCGCCGACCCTGATGGGGGAGGGATCGGCGGTGCAGACCGTGTACTGGTACCAGGGCGCGCCGAGGAGGTCCTCAGCCTGTCGAGGGGCGCCGAACAGATCGTTGGCGATGGCGACGCCGATGGAGGTCGCCATCCCGTCGGCGAGCACGCACACCACGCGGTGACGCTGGGCCGTCATGCCCCGATTCTGCCGCGTGCACCGGTTGGGGACAACGACCGTTTTCTTTCGGAGGATGGCGTTCTAGCCGCTAGCCGCGGTAGCCCGTACCGGGCACGCTCGTACTGCCGGAACCAGGATGGGGCGAAGAGCGGAGGAAGAGCACAGCGATGACCCAGCAAGCTACGACCGGGGACCAGGAAGACACCTGGAGCCGGGCCGCGCGCAGGCCAGCCGCCGTCGCGGGCATCGGCTACACCGTGGCCTGGGTCCTCAGCTTTGTCGTCGCCGCGCCGATGCCGAGTGTGGCCGCGTCCGGGGACCAGGTCGTGGCCGCGTACGCCGGCCGCGACTGGCCGGCGATCGTTAACCTCGTGCTGTCCGAGGGGATCGCCGCCGTCGCCCTGGCCGCCGTGGTGCTGCTGGTGGCCCGGGCCGCCCGCCGGGCGGGGGCGGGGCGGGCAGGGCTGGCGGTGGCCGTCTCCGGGGTGGCCGCCGCGGCGGTGTCGTGGGCCGAGCTCGTTATGGCCGCCTGGCTGCAGTTCGGCCCCGTGGCTTCCGGGCACGGCGCGGCCGCTGGAACCCTCTACAGCGCCGTCTGGCGCATCGACGGCGCGAAGCTGCTCGTGCTCGCCGCGATGGCCGTCGCCCTGGCGGTGCTGTCGCTGACATCCGCCGTGCTGCCCCGATGGCTGGCACCGCTCGGGCTCCTGCTGGCCGTGTCCCTGGTGATAGCCGGCCTCGGCCTCGTGCTGCTCGCCGATGGCCTGTCAGTGGCGGTGTTTGTGTCCGGCATCCTGCTCCTGGTCGTCGTCACCGCCACTGGCCTGACCCTGCGGACCAGCCGCTAGCAGGCTCAGGCCGGGCACGCCGCCACTGTGATCATGGCCTGCCGGAACGCTGCCAGGGCGGAGACCCGCCGCCGACCGGCCACAGCACCAGCCGGCGCTCCTGCTCTGCTCCCGGCACCAGAGAAAGGCAAACTATGACCAGCAAGCAATCCGCCTGGACCGGCATGGTGCCGGTTGACGATACGGCGCTGGCCGTGACCGACACCGGCGGTGCCGGCCGTCCGGTGCTGTACGTCAATGGCCACTTCGCTACTCAAGGGTACTGGCGGCGGGTCGTCGCGGAACTGGGGACGGGATGGCGGCACGTCACCTACGACGAGCGGGCCCGTGGCCGGAAATCGAAGCGCTCGGCGGACTATTCCTTCGCGGCGTGGATCCGCGACGCCGATGCCGTTCTCGCGGCTAGGGGGGTGGACCGGCCGATTCTTGCGGGCTGGTCCTACGGGGCGCTCGTCGCGGCGCACTGGGCCGGCCGGCATCCGGACCGTGCCGTGGGCGTGGTCCTGGTGGACGGCGCGTACCCGTACGACTGGCTCGACGAGGCCATGGAGCAGCGGATCCGTAAGCTGTACCGGCGGATGGGCTGGTTCATGCCGCTGCTGCGCCCGACGGGCCTGACCGCGCGAATGACCGCCGGGCAGATGGCCGACAGCAACATCGAGCTCGGCAGGCTCTCCCGCGAGCGGGAGCTGGGCCCCGTGATTGACGGCATCACCGTCCCGGTCCGGTACGTGGTCGCGTCGGGAACCTCCCTCGGAAGCCGCGGTGATGAGCAGGAACAGATACGCACCAGCCTCGACGCGGTGACCGCCCGCAACCCGAACATCCAGGTGAGGAAGGTCGCCAGCAGCCACGGCGCGATCTTGCGCAGGGACTTCCGCGCCGTCGCCGAGGCCGTGCGCGAGACCGCCGCTCTCGATCACGCGGATCGCTGAGGAAATGACCAGCGGGTGCACGTTCTGCCGGGCAGCACGCGGGCACGCCTGGCCGATCACCAGAGTGGAGGAATGCCGTGAGTGCCATCATCTTTAACATCACCTTCGATTGCGCGGATCCGCGGGCGCTGGCCAGGTTCTGGGGCCAGGTCACCGGGTGGCCGGTGACCGAGGAGCCACGGCCGGGCTGCGAGGAGTCCGCGGTCGGGCTGGCGGGCGAGGGCCGCCCGCGGCTGTATTTCGTCAGGGTCCCCGAGTCGAAGACCAGCAAGAACCGGGTGCACCTCGACATGATGCCGGCGGACAGGACTCAGGACGAGGAGATCACCCGGCTCACCGGGCTCGGCGCCAGGATCGTCAGCGACAGGCGCCCTGAGTTCGGCTGGGTGCTCCTGGCTGACCCTGAGGGCAACGAGTTCGACGTTGAGATCAGCGTCGCCGAACTGGCCGCTGCCCGGCCAGCAGAGGATAAGGGAAAGGACGACGATGACTGAGCCGGTGGTGCTGATCAACGCGTTCGAGGTGCCAGCCGACAAGGCCGGGCACTTCATTGCCGGGTGGGAGGCAACGCGTGACTTCCTGCAGTCCCAGCCCGGCTATATCGAGACTGCGCTGCACCAGGCGCTCACGCCGGACGCGGATTTCCTGTTCGTCAACATCGCCCGCTGGGAGACTCCCGAGGCGTTCCGGGCGGCGATCGGCAGCGCCGGGATGCGTGCGGCGGCGGCGGGACTGGCCGGCTACCGGCCCCACCCGGGCTTGTACCGGGTGGTCCGTGCCTGACCCGGGCCCGGTTGCGCAGCGTCCCTGACGGCGAGGCATGCCCCGCACGATCTCCCAGCGGGCGCCCCCGGCCCCGCCAGGCATGCGGCCGCTTTAGCTGGCCGGCCCGGCGGTGGGCGGGGTTCCCGGCGGAGGCCCTTGGGTGGGCGGGGTTTGCGGCGAAGGCCCCGGGGTGATGGTGATGGCCAGGTTTGGCTCGGTGATCCACTGCGGGCACATGATTCCCGGCGAGCAGTGCGGGCGCACGGTCGCAGAGAGCACGAACGAGCCCGGCTGCACGGCGGTGTACAGGTAGCTGCCGTTGCCCACGCACTGCGCGAGCAGCATGCCGTCCGATCCGCCGGCCGGGGCGCTGCCCGGGCAGGTACTGGGGATATCGGGCCCGGCGGCCTCGACCGAGCCGTCCACCGACAGCTCGAACTGCTGCCCGACGGCCAGTTGCAGAGTGGCTGGCGTGAAGGTGGTGGTCAGCTTGACCACGATGATGATCGGCGGCACCGCGACCGGCGGGCTGGGCACCGGGGCCGGCGGGCCCGGCAGGCCGGGAAAGACCATCAGGGCGCCCAGCGCGCAGCTCGTGGCCGCGGCTCCGGTCGTTGCCCGCAGCTTCCGGGCGCACAGCATCAGCAGAAGGGGTTTCATATTAGTAATGACGCTAAATTCACCGGAAAACGTTGCTTCGCGGTGACCCGAATGCAGCAATTCGGCTTTCCGGCGAGGAATTTAATACCAGCTGGAGTACATTCTTCTGCGTTCTGCCACATATAGCCGTTTATTGCGGGAATTGCTTACCGTGGGCGGCTCGCAGCTGCTGGTGCACGGCGGGGGTGATCCGGTCCGTGTCCCCGGTGGCCAGCAGGTCGAGCAGCGCGCCGCGCAGCACCGCCAGCACCAGGGTCCGGCTGGCCTGGGCCGCGGCGCCGTCCCGGACGGTCGGCGGCTGGGCGGCGCGCAGCAGGTCCAGCCAGTCGCGCACGGTCGCCTGGGCGAAGCCCGCCCACGGACCGCCCGGGTCGGTGAGCGACCGGCTGTAGCCCTCGACCCACATGGTGAGCAGCGCCCGGTGATCCTCGGCGGCGAGCCAGTCCCACAACTGGGCCGCCACCGTAGCCAGGTCGCCGCCCGTGGGACCGGTCTGGCGCATCGCGGCGAGCAGGCCGAGCTCGTCCACGCGGGCCCGGCCGAGCAGCGCGCGGACCAGGCCGTCCTTGCTGCCGAACAGGTAGAGCAGCACCCGGGGGCTGGATCCGATGGCCTTGGCCAGCGGGCGCAGGGACAGCTCAGCGAGGCCGTGCTCGAGGGCGTACTGGTAGGCCAGCTCGAGCAATTCCGCCTGCCGCGCGGACGGCACGGGTGGCGCGGACGGCGCGGCCCCGGCTGTCTCTTCGCTGCTCATCGGCCCAGCGTGCCGGTACTGAAACAGTCGTGTCAACGACCGCCGTGACACCAGCACCCGCCGCGGGTTAGACTGAAACAGTCGTTTCAGTAGCGTGACGGCCGGATGGCCACGAGCCCGCGGAGGAGCAACCCATGGCGCATGACCTGCTGGAGCCGGCCCGGCCCGGCCTGGACAGCAGCCCGTTCGGGCCGCCGTACGGGCTGGTGCTGGCGGACGGCGAATTCGTCGCGGAGGCCGACGCCCGGGTGAGCGTGCACGCCAGCACGCTGTCCTACGGCACCGGGACCTTCGACGGCATCCGGGCGTTCTGGAATCCCGGCCACCGGCAGCTCTACCTGCTGGACGCGGTGGAACACTACGACCGGCTGCACCGGTCGGCCCGGATCCTGGGCCTGCCACTGCCCTGGGCCACCAGCGAACTGGTCGGGCTGACCGCCGAACTGCTCCGCCGCAACCGGGTCGCCACCGACGCCTACGTCCGGCCGATCCTGTTCCTGTCCGGGCCGGTGCTCCCGGTACGGATGCACGACGTGTCCACCCGGTTCACCGTGGCCGCGACGCCGGTGGCCGGCCACTACGCCAGCCCGCAGGGACTGCGCTGCCAGGTCAGCTCGTGGCGGCGCGCCCCGGACGTGAGCACGCCGGTACGGGCCAAGGTGATCGGCAGCTACGTCGGGCCCGCGCTGGCCAAGACCGAGGCGGTGCGGGCGGGTTACGACGACGCCCTGCTGCTCACCCACGACGGGTTCGTCGCCGAGGCCACCACGTCGAACGTGCTGATCCGCACCGGCGCGGACTGGGCCACACCGCCGGCCACCGACGACATCCTGCCCGGCATCACCCGCCGCCGGGTCATGCAGCTGATCGAGGAGACCGCCGGGCGGCCCGTCTGCGAGCGGCGCATCCACCGCTCGGAACTTTTCTGCTGCGACGAGGTGCTGCTCTGCGGCACCGCGACCACGGTGGCCAGCGTGGTAGAGGTGGACGGGCACCGGGTCGGCGACGGCGCCCCCGGCGCGCTGACCGCGGGCCTGCGCGAGGAGATCCAGGCGATCGCCCGCCGCGATGACCCGCGGCACGAGGAATGGACCATCCCCGTCTACGGAGAGGAAGGCCGGCCGTGACCGCCATGCGCGACCTGAAGGACATCCTGCCGCGAGAGATCTGGGGCGGGGTGCTGGCCCGGCTGATCGAGGCGGACGGCCTGACGCTGGCCGTGGTCGAGGTCCCGCCCGGCCGGCGGGTGCCCGGGCACCAGCACCCGAACGTGCAGCTCGGCTTCGTGATCAGGGGGTCGGTGACGTTCACCATCGGCGAGGAGACGCAGACCCTGGGGCCCGGCGGCACCTGGCGGATCACCTCCGGCGTGCCGCATCACGTGGACGTCGGGCCGGACGGGGCGATCGTGGCCGAGGCTTACGCGCCCGCCCGCCACGACTGGGCGGGCCTGGCGGAGATGACGAAGGCCGCGCCCCGCTGGCCGGAGTGAGCCGCGCCCGCGCGGCGCGGCGCCGGCCAGGCCTGGCATCGGCTACCGGCCGGTGCGGTACAGGGCCATGGTCAGCGGGGCGAACACGGCGACGAGGGCGGCCGAGGCGAACAGCGCCCAGCCGACCTGGCCGGCCGTCGCTGTCCCGCTCATCAGCGCCCGCTCCGCGGTGACCAGGTGACTGACCGGGTTGACCTGCACGAACGCGCGCAGCCAGCCGGGCATCGTGGCCGGGTTGACGTACACGTTGCTGGCGAAGGTCAGCGGGAACTGGACGGCGAAGCTGAGCAGCGACACCGCCTGGACCGACCGCAGCACCAGCGCCAGGCTGGTCCAGATCCAGGACACGCTGAACCCGAAGACCAGGATGAGCAGCACGCCCAGCGCGACCCCGGCGGCGCCGCCGGCCGGGTGGTAACCCATCAGCAGGCCAAGCCCGAGCACCAGCACGATGGCCAGCAGGTAGCGCGCCATGTCGCCGATGAGGCCGCCGACGATCACAGCGGGCTGCCAGACCGGCATGGCCCGGAACCGGTCCAGGGCGCCCCTGGTCCGGTCGTTGTTCAGGCTGAGCCCGGCGCTGACCGTGATCAGCAGGACCGACATCACCAGCGTGCCGGGCAGCAGCGACTGCAGGTAGCTGTGCGTGGAGCCGGCCAGTGCGCCGCCGAACAGGTAGGTGAACAGCGGGGTGAACAGCACCGGGATGGCGATCGCATCGGCCATCAGCTCGGGCTCGTGGCGAGCGCTGAGCAACGCCCGCCAGCCCATGGTGAGGGAGTTCCGCAGCGCCCTGGGCCGCGCAAGCCGTCCAGGCAAATCAGCAACGGTGGAAGCGCCCAGGGCGGCGGTGCTCGCGGTCATGCGGCTGTCCCTTCGGTGACGGCGCCCGGGCCGGCGGTGCCCTGGGCGGTGTGGCCGGTCAGCGCCAGGAACACCTCGTCGAGGCTGGGCTGGCCGAGTGCGAACGTGCTGACCCCGATGCTCTGGCCGGACAGTTCGGACACGGCCCGGGCCACCGCCGCGCTGGCGTCCTGGCCGCCGGGCCGGGCGGCGATGTGGGCGGTCAGTGCGGCCGGGCCGGCGTCCGGGCGGACGGTGGCGCCGAGTGCCCGGCCCAGGATGGCCACGGCGCGGCCGGAGTCGGCCGGGTCGGCCAGCCGGACCCGCAGCACCCCGGAGCCGGCCGACGCCTTGAGCTCGCCCGGCGTGCCCTCGGCGACGACCCGGCCGTGGTCGATGACCGCTATCCGGTCCGACAGCTGGTCGGCCTCGTCCAGGTACTGGGTGGTGAGCAGGACCGTGCTGCCGGACCTGACGAGCAGGCGGACGGTCTGCCACACCTCGTTGCGGCTGCGCGGGTCGAGCCCGGTGGTCGGCTCGTCGAGGAACAGCAGCGCGGGCGGGACCACGATGCTGGTCGCGATGTCCAGCCGCCGCTGCATGCCGCCTGAATAGCTCTTCACCGCGCGGCCGGCCGCCTCGGGCAGCCCGAAGGTGTCCAGGAGTTCGGCTGCCCGGTCCCGCGCCGCGCGACGGCCCAGCCCGAGCAGGCGGCCCTGCAGGACCAGGTTCTCCCGGCCGGTGAGGGTGGCGTCCACGGTGGCGAACTGGCCGGTGAGACCGATCGCGGCGCGGACCGCGTGCCGGGCGGCCCGCACGTCGTGCCCGAGCACCCGGGCCACCCCGGTGTCCGGCGCGGTCAGCGTGGCGAAGATGCGGATCGTCGTGGTCTTGCCGGCCCCGTTGGGCCCGAGCAGGCCGAACACCCCGCCGCGCGGCACCGACAGGTCCAGGCCGTCCACGGCCCGGGTGCTGCCGAACGTCTTGACCAGGCCGGCCGCCTCGATGGCGAGCGGGCCTGCCGCGGTCTGGCCGGCCACCGCGGGGGTCGCAGTAGGAGTTGTCATGGGTCCGATGCTGCCCGCGGCTGGGGCCGCCGTCGTCGGGCCGGGGATGCGTTTTCGCCCTGGTCAGCCGGGGCCGGGCGGGCCGCCGGTGTACTACGGCGGGAGTAGTTCGCAATGGAGCCGCGGGGAGGATGCGCGCCGGGCACGCCCCGTAGGCTCAGAGGATGCGCACCGATCGTGTCTTGCCGAAATTGTTCGCGGCCGGCTGGGTCACCGCGGCGGGCATCACCCTGGTGGCGTTCCGCTTGTGGCAGGGGCGGCTGCGCGAGGCCGAGCAGCGGGCCGTCGAGGCGGAGCGGACCAGGGACGAGACCGCCCGGCGGCGGGCGGTCGAGGAACGGCTGCGCATCGCCAGGGAACTGCATGACTCGCTCACCCACAGCATCTCGGTGATCAAGGTGCAGGCGGGGGTGGCGGTGCATCTGGCGCGCAAGCGGGGCGAGGAGGTGCCAGCCGCGCTGCAGGCGATCCAGGAGGCCAGCTCGGACGCCTCCCAGGAGCTGCGGGCCACGCTCAGCGTGCTGCGCGAGCAGGATGTCAGCGTCGGGCTGGCCCAGCTGCCCGGCATGGTGTCGCGGGCCACGGCGGCCGGGCTCCCGGTCACGGTGAGCATCACCGGCACCGAATGCCCGCTGCCGGCCGAGGTCGACAGGGCCGCCTACCGGATCGTCCAGGAGGCGCTCACCAACGTCACCCGGCACGCCGGCCAGGCCACCGTGTCCGTGCAGATCAGCTACGGTACGAGCGGGCTGACGCTGCGGGTGGACGACGACGGGACCGGTGGGCAGGCCCGGCCACCCGAGGCCGAGACCCTGCCGCCCGAGGCCGCGGCCCCGCCGCCCGAGGCCGGGCTGCCGGCGGCCGAGGCCTGGCCGCCGGCCCCGGCGCCGGGGATGGGCATCACCGGCATGCGGGAACGGGCCACGGCGCTCGGCGGGCAGCTGCAGGCCGGACCGCGGCCCGGCGGCGGCTTCCGGGTGCTGGCCGAGCTGCCGCTGCAGGCGCCGTCGTGATCAGAGTGCTGCTGGCCGACGACCAGGCACTGATCCGCAGCGGCATCCGGGCCCTGCTGGAAGCCGAAGACGACATCGAGGTGGCCGCCGAGGCCGCCGACGGGCAGCAGGCGGTCGCGCTGGCCCGCGAGCACCGGCCGGACATCGCGCTGGTCGACATCCAGATGCCGGGGCTGGACGGGATCGAGACGACCCGGCAGATCGCGGCGGATCCGGAGCTGGCCGGGGTGCGTGTCGTCATCCTGACCAACTACGGCCACGACGAGTACATCTTCCAGGCGCTGCGGGCGGGCGCGTACGGGTTCCTGCTCAAGGACACCGAGCCGGCCGAGCTGGTGCAGGCGCTGCGGGTGGCGCTGGACGGCAACGCGCTGCTGTCCCCCGCGGTCACCCGCCGGCTGATCAGCGAGTTCGTCGCCCGGCCGCCGGACGCGCTGGCCTCCGCCGGGATGGAGACGCTGACCAACCGGGAACGCGAGGTGGTCGCGCTGGCCGCGCACGGGCTGAACAACGACGAGATCGCCGCGGCCATGGTGGTCAGCCCCAGCACGGCCAAGACCCACGTCAGCCGGGCGATGACCAAACTCGGCGCCAGGGACCGCGCCCAGCTCGTCGTCTTCGCCTACCAGAGCGGCCTGGTCAGCCCGCGCGGCCGGGGTTAACGGCCCGGGCGGACGCGGCTAACAGCCCGGCGGCAGGGCGGCCGATGAGGCTGCTCAGCGCGGCCAGGGCGGCCAGCGCGGCGGCCACGCCGAGGGCCAGGACCGGCCAGCCCGCGGCCAGGCCGGCCAGGGCAGCGCCTGCGGCGGCACCGCCGTTCATTATGGAATTCAGCCAGGCCTGGATCTCGGTGCCGGCGCCGGGCGGGGCGGCGGCCGCGGCCAGCCCGAACAGCGTGGCCAGCGAAGGGCCGAGGCACAGCCCGGCCAGCGGGGCCGCCACGGCGAGCAGCGGGGGAACCAGGCCCGCGGCGGTCAGCAGCAGCAGGCCGAGGGTGTAGCAGCCGAGCAGCAAGGGCAGCCGGCGCCACGCCCGGGCCTGGGCTTCGGCCTCGGGCGGCCGGGCCTCGGCCTCGGGCGGCCGGGCTTGGCTGGTCCGCCGGGCGCGGGCTGGCCGGGCGCCGAGCAGCAGGCTGCCGAGGATGCTGCCCGCGGAAACCCCGGCGAGCAGCGGGCCGGACGCCCACAGCGCGTGGTGGTGCCGCACGTAGCCGGTCAGCGCCACTTCGGCCGCGCTCAGCGCCGCGTTGGTCAGCGCCCCGACGGCGAGCAGCCGGGCCAGCCCGGCCGAGCGCAGCGGCCCCAGGATGGACCGCCGGCCCGGCGCGCGGTGTGCGCGGGGCGTGGCCCGGGCGCCCAAGGCCGGCGCCCGGCCGGAGCGCCGGCCGACGATGACCACCGCGACGCCGGTCAGCGCCAGCATCACGCCGACCGCCGCCGCCGGGCTGACGCCGGTGGCCAGGACGCTGGCCAGCACCGGCCCGGTGATGTAGGCCAGGTCGAACACCGCGGCGTCCAGGGCGAACGCGACCTGCCGCAGCCCGGCGGCCGCGTGTACCGACCACAGGCTGCGCATCCCGGGACTGAGCGGCGGCACCACCAGGCCGGCCGCGGCGGCCAGGCCGGCCAGCAGCCCGGCGGGGGCGCGGTTCAGCGCGGCGCCGGCCAGCGCGGCCAGCGCGAGCGCGTACCCGGCGGCGCAGATGGCGCAGACCAGGGCCAGCCCGTACCGGTCGGCCAGCCGGCCCCGGGCCGGGCCGGTCACCCCCTGCCCCAGCGTGTAGCAGGCGACCGCCAGACCGGCGGCCGCCATCGAGGCGTGCCAGGCCACCACGAGCAGCAGGCAGACGCTGACCATGCCCTGCGGCAGCCGGGCGCAGACGTCGGCCACCGCCAGCCCGCGCGCCCCCGGCTCGGCGAGCAGCCGCCGGTACCGCCCGGCGGTGCCCTCCATCGCGTTCACACGGGCCAGCTAACCAGGCGGCCTCCGGGAAGCGCCGGCGTGGCCCGCCTGACAGCCGGGCTCTTTCCTGGACGGCTGCGCCTCCTGCCCTCCGGCGGTCACCGGTTGGTCTCGGTGGTGATGTGGGTGAACAGGCCCGCCTGGATGCGGGTGCGCACGCCGTGCGACCAGGTCTCGTCCACCTCGCGCAGTTCCAGCGCGGCGGAGTTGTTCAGCAGCATGCCGAACGCGAGGAAGGACTTCACCGTTACCGGGTCGAGCCCGGTGACGCCGGCCACCATCTGCCACATGTCCGCGAAGCAGGCGCGGACGGCCTCGCGCACCTCGGGCTCGCCGGCCGCGGCGAAGCCCTGCAGCTGCAGCAGCAGCGCGGTGCGGTCGGCGAGCAGGGCGTCGTAGGTCAGGCCCATCTGGGACAGCGCGCCGAGACCGGAGCGGTCCGCCGCGGCGGCCCGCATGCCGTCGGTGAGCTGGCCGAAGGCGGCCTCTACCACCTGGACGAACAGGTTCTTCTTCGTGCCGAACAGGCGGAAGACGTAGGCCTGGGTGATGCCGGCCCGGCGGGCGATGGTCTCGGTGGAGGTGCCGTGCAGGCCGCCGGTGGCGAACTCCTCCGCCGCGATGGCCAGGATCTGCGCCCGCCGCTGGCCGGCCGTCATCTTCGCCGTCTTCTTCGCCGCCATGCCTGCCATGCGGGAATGTTACTGATAACCAACAAGTAACTATCCATCGGGCAGGCCGGCGCCTTGGCCCCGGCGGCCTGCGCCTGGGGTGAAGGCTCAGCGCAGCGCCACGGCGAATTCGCAGTCCGGCCCGGCGCCCGCGTTAGCGGGGTTGAAGACCAGCACCATGCGCATGCCGCCGGCTGGCTGGCGCTGCTCCGCCGATGCCCAGCTGACCAGGGCGTCAATGGCGACTTCGGCTTCGGTTTCGCTGTCCCATATCCCGGGCCTCCCCTGGCCGACGAACGCCTCCTGGTGCGCGGGCTCCGTGCGAAGCGCGAGGTCGGGGAACCTGGCGGCGGTCTCGGCGGCCTGGTCGTCGGGGACGGGCCAGCAGAACTCGACGGGGCCGTCGTTGTCCCCGCTCACCTCGCCGTAGAAAATCGTGAACGGCGCTCCGGCGATCCCTTCGACCCGTGCGACGCCGCCACGGGCCATTCGGTGGATGAAAAACTCCCGGCCCAGCTGCATCACCTCGGCCTGGTGCACCCGGCGCATGAGGCTGAGCAGGCTTCGCGCGGGAATGTCGCGGACGGCGACTTCGTACATGGCGGACTTCTTTCCGTGCAGGCGGTCAACGAGGTAGCCGACCAGTTCCCGCTGGGCGGCGTGCTCCTTCTCGGCGCCGGCCCGGTAGTCCCGGATCTTCTCGGCGGCCGACGCCGGATCCAGCGCCAGCATGTCCTTGATCTGGGCCAGCGGGACGCCGATCCGGCGCAGCAACGCCACCACGCGGGCCTGGTCCAGCTGCGCCTCCCACCGCGCTGACAGCCGGCGATGGCCGCGGCCGGTGCGGTTCAGGCTTGCCCATCCAGCTGGAGCGGCCGCGGGTCGAGGAAACGAGCCAGGACGTTGCCGGTGATCTGGGCGACGTTGTTCTGGTATCCGTTGTGCGACAGGGCCGCACACCACGCCATCGTGCCGACCGACAAGCAGGCGCCGCCGCCGTCGCGGACGACGAGCACCATGTCCGCGTGGTAGGGCTCGCGGGAGGCGCCGAACATCGGCGGGATCATCGAGTGGTCCCGGGAGCTGGCCAGGATCACGTGGCCGTCCGGCAGCGGGTCCCCGGTGCCGGCGTTGTCCCACTCCTGGCCGACGACGCCCCCGCCGATCAGCCCGAACGCGCCGATCTCGGTGCCGGGCACCCCGGCGAAGACGAACCGGGCGGCCGTGGGCAGGTTCCCGGCCCGCCAGAAGGGCAGCGACTCGTCGAAGCCCATGGTGGCCGTCTCCACCCCGACAAGCTGCAGGGCCGGGCGGCCGGCGGTGGCCAGGTGCCCGCCGGGCAGCCCGTCCGACGACAGCAGGTGCTCGGCCGCGGCGCTGTGGTGCGTGGACTTCCAGTACGGCACCCGGCGGTTCTCCATCACCCAGGGCCGCTCCGCGCAGAAGCTGACCCGGGAATGGAAGCCGTTGCCACCGAGGTACATGAGGCGGCCGCCGCGCTGCTGGAACTCCGCCAGCGCGTCGTACTCGCGGGCGGTGATGTATTCGGGGTGCGTGCCGGTCAGCACGACCTGGACGCCGTCCAGCAGCTCACCGCCGAAGGCGTTCAGGTCGTCGTCGGTGGCCACCTCGTAGTCGGCGCCGGTCTGCTCGAGCCAGTCGATCAGGTAGAGGTCGGACACGTAGCCCTCGAAGTGCCGGTTGGTGACCCGCATGAACAGGTTGGGCCGCCGGTGCGACACGTGGGTCACGTCGGTGCCGTCGTCGTGCACGTCGTAGGCCGAGGGCCCGAGCTCGGGGTGGGTCATCAGGTGCATGTCCTCGGGACCCAGCTCGACGAGCCGGTCCGACACCGCCTCCTGGATCGGGTCTTCCCACCAGAACCGCGAGTTGCCGTAGGACAGGTAGGTGGCGGTGGGGATCAGCACGAGCACCCGCCGGGCGGGTGCGGCGCCGACGGCGCGCCGCACGAAGAACGGAACCAGTTCCTCCACCCCCGGCGGCCTGGCCTTCTCGCCGTCTTCCTCGCCAGACGCGCGCACCCGGAACGCGTAGCAGCCGGACCGCAACTGGGCCGGCACGGTGCAGGTGACGGTGGCGGGCCACCGGCAGTCCTCGATGCCGTCGCGGAGGAAGTGCGCCGCGGCGAACTGCCCGGGTGCCTGCGGCCAGGCGTCCGCAGAGCCATCCCACCGGGAGCCAGTCACCGCGCGGCGGGGCAGGTTGGCCAAGATCGCGGCCGCGGCGCGGGGCCCGCGGTCGGGCACCGACCAGCCGCCGGGCTGCTGGGAGAAGTCCCACCAGCCCAGCACCCGGCCGGCCAGGGCGGCTGGCAGCGCGGTCAGCGGCTGGCCCGGCCGGGCCAGGGCGGCGGTCTCGGCGGCGGTGAGCGGGCCGAGCACGACGGCAGGCTGTTCGAGCCGCCCGTTGAAGTGGTCGGTGGGGCCGTCCGCCCCGGCCCGCGCGGCGAGCAGCAGCGTGCTTTGCTGCTCGCGACCTCCGCCGACGGCGGGCACCGGGCCGGGCAGCGGACCCACGGTCGCCAGCTCGTCACCGCCGGGTGCGTCGTACAGGCGGCAGGTCAGGCCGTCGGCGGACCAGGTGCCGACCGCGGTGTACCACTGCCACAGGCCGCACTCGGCGTCCGCGGTGGCCGAGGCGCGCATCGTGTCCCCGTCGCGGATCTCGATCGCGACGCGGTGGTCCGCGCCGAGCACCAGGGCGCAGCCGTCCAGGCTGATCAAGGTCTGTGAGCTGCCCGCCCGCAGGGTGGGACAGAACGTGACCTGCAGTGTCACCGCGGCACCGGGGGACAGCGTGCCCAGCGGGGCGGCCGCGTAGCCGCCCGGGCGCACCGGGTGCGGCGCCACGTCGTAGCAGCCGGTGACCGCCGTGGAGAGGACGTCGTAGCGCAGCCCCGGCGCGCCCGGGCCGTCGTCGCCGGAGCGCATCCGGACCAGGTCGATGTCGGCCTGCCCGGCCTGTGCGGCGCTCAGGTGGCAGGACACCTCGTCACCGGGGGCCACCGAGAGCGGGTCGGCGTACCCGAGCAGCTGGCGGGTGCGGGTGATGATGGGCGGCGGCCCGGCCGGCGCCTGCGGGCCGGCCTGGGCGAGCCGGGTGCCGGTGTGCGTCTCGAAACGCAGCGCGAACGCCAGCCGCTCGGCCTCCGCCGCGCTTTCCACCTCGGCGATCTCGCGCCAGCGGTCGCCACGCCGGAGCGGCGGCTCGGCCACGACGAGGCGGCCGCCGGCCTCCCGCAGCAGCACGAGCCGTCCGGTCCCGGTGTCCGAACGCATCCGGGCCAGCATCAGCTGGAGGTCTTCGGAGTGCCTGGCCAGGGGGGCCCGCATGAACTCGGCCACCAGGTCGTACCGGGAGCCGTCCAGCTCGGCGGGAATGCTGAAACGGCCCGTTCCGACGTGCTCGATCATCGAGTGGGCCGGGATGGCGGTCACGCGGTGCTCCTCACTTGCTGAAGTACCACTGGGACGGGGTGAGCAGGGTGAGCGGGCTCTGTGGGGTCGCCCCGTGCAGTTTCGTGGAGATCGCCGACACCTGGTTGACCGTGTTGGGGATCCAGAGCACCGGCAGCAGGCCGGACACGTCCTTGCTGTACTTCGACCAGGCGGAGCTGACCGCGGTGGCCGACGTCGCCCGCTGGATGGCCGAGATGTCGGCGTCCACGACGGGGCTGCTGAACGAGCCCGGGTTCACCCCGGCGCCGGTGCGGAACACCTGCTCGCCGGTCGGGTACGGGTCGCCCCAGATCCAGGCCGGCGTCCCCCACTGCACGGCCTGCCAGCCGCAGGACGAGCCGCCGGTGCACGGCACCGCCGCACCGACGACCTGGCCCTCGGTGCCGGTGGTCAGCGTGAGCACGATGCCGGCCCGGCCGAACGTGGACTTCATCGAGCGCATCTCGTTATCCAGGTACGGCACGTCGCCCAGGTACTGCAGGGTGAACTGGAACTTCGTGCCGGCCGCGACACCGGCGCCGCACCGCGCGGCTCCGGCGCCCGGGCGGCGGCAGGTCAGCACGCCCGCCGACATCGCCCAGCCGTGCGCCTTGAGCAGCGCGGCGGCCTTCGCCGGGTCGTACGGGTTCGGGTTCGTCCCCGCGCCGGCGCTGTACGGGGTGGGCGGCCGGGCCGGCACCGGGCCGTAGTCCGGCACGCCCGCCTGCCCGAGGAACGCCTTGATGTACCCGGGCTCGTTGATCAGCGCCTGCATCGCCTGGCGGGCGTAGAGCTGGCGGAAGACCGGGCCGATGGCGGGGTTGCTGAAATTCAGCACGATGTAGGCGATGGACAGCAGCGGCCACGACTGGATCGTGTAGCCCGCCGAGGCGAACCGCGACGTGGCGGACAGGTCGGAAACCGGCACGTAGCCGTAACTGAGCCGGCCGGCCTGCAGGTCGTTCGCCTCGGCCGAGTCCGAGGTGAACGGCTGCATCACGAACTGCGACAGGTGCGGCTTGGGAGCCAGGGTGTACGAGGGGTCGGGCTTCAGCGCCGCGTACCCGCTGGAGGCGAACGACGCCAGGTGCCAGGGCCCGTCCACCACATGCCACAGCGGGTTGGTCGCGTAGCTGCCCAGCTGGGCGCCCTGCTTTTCCAGGAAGCCGAGCACCCGCTTGGCCCCGGCCGGGGTCCGGTCCAGGTTGCCTGGCTGGGCACTGGCCGAGTCCTTGTCCCAGGCGTGCTGGGGCAGCGGGACGATCTCCGACAGCTGCGAGTAGGTGAACCAGGTCGGCGAGTACGCCCGCGTCAGGTGGAAGACGATGGTCTGGGTGCCGTGCAGGGTCATCGACGCCACGTTGCCCGGGAACTCGCCGGACACCCCGTAGGCCCAGTTGGTCCCGTAGGCGCGGACCAGGTTGATGAAGAACTCGATGTCCCGGGCGGTGACCGGCTGGCCGTCGGACCACTTGGCCGGCTTCAGCGTGATGGAGACCGTGCGGTTGCCGTCGGAGTAGACCGGCGGCTCGGCCAGGCTCAGCTGGTCGTTCATGACGAGCTTGCCGCCGGCGCCGAACCAGTACAGCGGGTTCCACTGCAGGTCCATGAACTGGATGTTGGACGGCAGGTCGCAACTGAGCGACACGATCGGGAAGATGCAGTTGATCACCCCCGACGCCTGGTTCTCGGCGAAGGTGGCGGTGCCCCCGCGGACGGCCTTGCCGCCGCTGCCGGACGGGCTGCCGGCCGTGCTGCCGGAGGGCGTGGTGCAGCCCGCGGCGCCCAGGGCTACCGCGCAGACGGCGACGGTCGCATAACGGATGAGCTTGCGGCGCATCGCAACCCCCTAGAGCCTCTCAGGGTAATGACGCAAAACGATAGTTTAGTATTTGGTAACTCAGCCCGGCCTGTCAACAGCACCGCCGGCCTAGTGATCGGCCACGGCGTCGGCCTGGACCTCGACGAGCCACTCCGGGTCGACGAGGCGGGAGACCTCGACGAGCGTCGAGGCCGGCGGATGCTCGCCGAAGTACGGCCTGGCGATGTCCTTCTCACACGCCATGTAGGCGTCCATGGCGGTGGTGAAGGTGTAGAGGTGGGTTACGTTCGCCCACGTCAGGCCGGCCGCGTCCAGGGCCAGGGTGAGGAACTCATAGCACGCCCGCAACTGGCCGGCCATGTCGCCGACGGCGAGGTTCTGCCCGTTGGCGTCCACCGCCACCTGGCCGCCGATCCGATAGTGCACCCAGCCCTCGGCCCGCACCACGTGGGTGTACATGTCGTCGACGGGCTGGTGCAGGCCGGGCGGGTTGAGATGGGTCAGCTTCACGGCTACCTGCCTCTTCTCAGCGCTCACGCAGGCGGATCTCGAACGCGTCGCGCAGCGCGTCGCCGATGAAGTTGAACGAGATCACGGTGAGCACGATGGCGACCCCCGGCGGGTAGATCAGCCACCAGTAGCCCGAATACGTGTAGTTGATGCCCGAGGACAGCATCGAGCCCCAGTCGGTGCCCGGCGCCGGGATGCCCAGGCCCAGGTAGCCCATGGCCGCGACGAGCAGGATCGCGTCGGCGACCTGGAAGGTGACGTTGACGACCACCGTGCCGATCGAATTCGGCAGCACGTGGCGGAAGATCGCCCGCCGGTGCGTCCCGCCGGCCACCCGCACGGCCTGCACGTACTCCAGCGTGCGGAGCACCAGCGCCTCGCCGCGGACCAGCCGGCTGGGGATCAGCCAGGCGACAAAGGCCACGACGAGGATGAGCATCGGCACGTTCGGGCGGTAGATCGTGGCCAGGAACAGCACGATCAGCAGCGGCGGAACGCTGAGCAGCACGTCCACGATCCGCATCATGATGCTGTCGGCCAGGCCGCCGGTGTACCCGGAGATGGCGCCCCACAGCGCGCCGAACCCGGTGGCGATCACCGCGGCGGCCAGCGCCACTTCGAGCGAAGCCCGGCCGCCAGCCATCAGCCGGCCGAGCTCGTCGTAGCCGAGCGGGTCGGTGCCGAGCGGGTGCGCGGCCGACGGCGGGAGGTGCACCGCGTCGAGGTTGGTGTGGATCTGGTCGGTGTGGTAGATCAGCGGCCCGATGAAACAGAAGCCGATCATCATCAGCACGATCAGCACGCCCGCCACGCCCAGCCGGTTGCTGGCGAAGCTCCTGGCCGCGGCGGTGAACCCGCCGGCGCCGGATCGTCCGGCGTTCCCCGCCGGGGTGGCCATGGGCCCGGCGAGCTCCTCGTTCAGCTCGGTCATGTCAGCCTCACCCGCGGGTCGGCGACGGCGTACAAGATGTCGGCGATGAACGAGCCGAGTGCGGTGGCCACGCTCAGCACCAGCGTGACGCCGAGGATGACCGGGTAATCCTGGGTCTCCGCGGCGTTCCAGAACAGCAGGCCCATGCCGGGATAGTTGAAGACCGATTCGACGATGACCGCGCCGCCGACCACCACCGGCAGGGTGAGGCCGGCCAGGGTGATCAGCGGGCTGGCCGCGTTCCGCAGCACGTGCCGCCAGAGGACCTGCTGCCCGCCCATGCCCTTGGCGCGCGCGGTGCGCACATAGTCCAGCGGCAGGTTCTCCAGGGCCGACGAGCGCATGTACCGGCTGAACAGGGCCGTCGTGACCAGCGTGAGGGTGAGCACGGGCAGGGCGATGTCACCGGGGTGGGTGAGCAGCTGGCCGAAGCTGGCCTGCGGCACGATGGGCGGCAGCAGATGCAGCTGCTGGGAGAGCAAGATGACGAAGATGAGCCCCAGCCAGAACGGCGGCATCGAGTAGAACAGGAAGGCCAGCCCGGTCGCCGAGTAGTCAAAGACCTTGTTCCGCCGCGCCGCCTGCACCAGGCCGACCGGCACCGCGACGGCGAAGGCCAGCAGGTTGGCCAGGCCGACGAGCAGGATGGTGCCCGGCAGCCGCGCCCCGATGGCGGTGGTGACGTTCTCGTTCAGCTTCACCGAGAAACCGAGATTTCCCTGCGCGGTCTGCCACAGCCAGGTGAAGTACTGGATGATGAGCGGCTTGTCGTAGCCGTACTGCCGGTTGAACGCGGCCACCTTGGCCGGCGTCGCACGGGGCCCAAGCAGCGCCCGGGCCGGGCCACCCGGCAGCATGTGGATCATGATGAAGACGACCACGCTCACGCCGAACAGCACGATGACCGCATGGGCCGTCCGCTTCCCGGTGTAGCGCAGCACGTACCGGCTCCTCTAGCGAGTGAAGTACCAGTTCTCGGGCGTCAGCGAGAGCCCGTCGGAGGGCTGGGGGATCGCGCCGCGCAGCCGGGTCGATATCGCCGACACCTGGTACGGCATGAGCGGCATGAACAGCATCGGGACCTGCTGGGCGGTGTACTGCTCCCAGCGGAAGAACGCCGACGTGCCCGCGGTCGTGGTGGTGGCCTTCACCAGCTGGTCCATCTGCTGGTCGGAGTAGCTGCCGAAGTTGCCGACCGCGCCGGTGGAGAAGGCGACCTCGCCGCTCGGGTAGTTGTCCGGGGAGAACTCCCAGCCGTTCCCCCAGTAGGCCATCTGCCACTTGCAGCTGGACTGGCCTGGCGAGCACGGCACGGCCGTCCCGTACACCGTCGCGGCCGGCGCCTCGCTCAGGCTCAGGGTGATCCCGGCCTGGGAGAGCGCGGACTTGAACGCCCGCATCTCGCCGTCAATGGCGACGCTGCCGGAGGCGTACACCAGGCTGAAGGACAGCGCCGTGCCCTTGGCGATGCCGCGCCCGCAGTCATCGGCGGCGGTGCCCGGCCGGGCGCAGACCCGGGTGCCGCCGCTGCCCATCGTCCAGCCGTGCGCGGCGAGCAGTTGCCCGGCGGCCTTCGCGTTATAGGCCAGCGGCCCGCCGGCCACCTGCGGGGAGATGTACTGGTTCTTCGGCCCGTTCGGCACCGGCCCGTAGTCCGGGACGCCGTAGCCGGACAGGATGGCCTTGATGTACTGCGGCTCGTCGATCAGCCGCTGCATCGCCTGGCGGACATAGAGCTGGGAAAAGACCGGCCCGTCGGCCGGATTGTGGAAATTGATCGGGATGATATTCATCGACCACAGGTACCAGGGACTGACGGTATAGCCGGTGGCCGCGATCCCCGATCGCTGGGCAATGTCGGTAACCGGGATGTACCCGTAGGTGAGGGCGTTCGAGCGCAGGTCGTTGTATTCGGCCGACTCGGACTGGAAAGGCTGCTCGATAAACTTCGCCAGATGCGCCTTCACCGGGCCGGAGTACTTCTTGTTGGGGACGAAGACGGCGTATCCGTTCTGGCTGAACTGGGACAGCCGCCACGGCCCGTCCACCACCTGCCAGAGCGGGTTCGAGGCGTAGCTGCCGAGGTCGAGTGACTGCGCATTGAGGAACTTGTAGACGGCGTGCGCGCCCGCGGTGCTCTCGTCGTGGTTGCCGACCGCGCCGGACGCGGAGGTCTTGTCCCAGGCGTGCTGCGGGATCGGCACCAGCTGGGAAAGCTCGTTGAAGGTGAACCAGGTGGGGCTCACCGGGGCGTTCAGGTACAGCGTGAGGGAGTACTGCCCCAACGTGGTGACCTTGCTGACGTCGTCGGGGAAGTACCCGGGCACGTACTCACCCCAGTCCTCCCGGTTGGCGCGCAGCAGGTTGATCCAGAACAGCACGTCCCGCACGGTGACCGGCTGGCCGTCGGACCAGGCGTAGTGCTTGAGGGTGATCGTGACGGCCTGGTTGCCCCGGCTGTAGGCCGGCGGGTTGGCGATGCTGAGTGAGCTGTTCAGCCGGATGGACGAGCCGTTCCCGAACCAGTACAGCGGCCGCCACATGAGGAACTGGAACTGGTTGATGTTGCTGGTGTTGAAGTACTGCAGGGAGTCGAGCGGGAAGATGTAGTTCGGCGGCGCGCCCGCGGACTCGGCGAACACCGCCGACCCGCCCTGCGCGGCCTTGCCACCACCGGTGCCACCACCCGGGCCGCCGGCCGCCGAGGTTGTGCAGGCCGCGAGGACCAGGCTCAGTGCCGATAGCAGGCCGGTCACCAGCAAGACCAGCCGACGCCGGGTGTTCACTGCGATCCCTCCTCCTGCGCCGGGCCGCGCAGCGCCATCAGCGACACGAGCTCGTAGATCACGTGCGCGGCCGCGAGCGCGGTGGTCTCGGCGTGGTCGTACGGCGGCGATACCTCGACCACGTCCGCGCCGACGATGTTCAAGGTGGCCATGCGGCGGAGGATGCCGAGCAGCTCCCGGCTGGTCAGGCCGCCCGCCTCGGGGGTCCCGGTGCCGGGGGCGTGCGCCGGGTCCAGCACGTCGATGTCGACCGACACGTAGGCGGGCGCGCCACCCACCCGCTCGACGATCCGGTCGGCGACGCCCCAGATTCCCGCGGTGTCCAGGTCGGCGGCGGGGATGCTGCGGAACCCAAGCTGCTCGTCGGAGGGCAGGTCGTCCCGGCTGTACAGCGAGGCCCGGATGCCCACGTGGATGGAGTGCCCGTCGAGCAGCAGGCCCTCCTCCCGCGCCCGGCGGAACGGCGTGCCGTGAGTGACCGGCGCGTCGAAGTAGGTGTCCCAGGTGTCGAGATGGGCGTCGAAGTGCACCAGGGCGACCGGCCCGTGCCGCCGCGCAGCCGCCCGCAGCAGCGGCAGCGCGATCGTGTGGTCGCCGCCGATGGCGACGAGCCGGCCGACGGTTCCCGCCAGGCCCGAGGCCGCCTGCTCGATGGCCGTGACGGCGGCGGCTATGTCGAAGGGGGTGCAGGCCACGTCGCCGGCGTCGGCGACCTGCTGGGTGGCGAACGGCTCGACGTCAAGCCCGGGATGGAACGGGCGGAGCAACTTGGATGCCGCCCGGACCGCCTGCGGCCCGAACCGCGCCCCCGGGCGGTAGCTGGTGCCGCCGTCGAACGGCACGCCCAGGATCCCGATGTCAGCGGAGGAGACATCGGCCAGGGCGGGCAGCCGGGCGAAGGTGGCCGGGCCGGCGAAACGGGGTATGGCCAGCGCGTCGACGGGGCCTACCGGGTGCGCAGGCTTGTCCTGGCTCATAGCCTTCTCCTCATTCACCGCTATCAGTCAGCCGCCGCCAGGCCACGGAGGCCAGCCTCCAGGCCTGGCTCCCAGCGAGATGCGCTGCGTATAGTAATATCAATCGAGCGTTTAGCATTACAGTATCGTCTCGCGGGTGTCAAGGGCGGCCACATCCGGAAGGAGAGCCCATGGCCGAACGATCCGGGGCACGAAAATCCCAGGCAGTGGAGCCGCGGCAGCTTCGCCCGCCGCACCGGGAGCCACGCTCCCCTGACGTCGACACCGCGATGCGCATCGGCCCCCGGCTGCGGGAGGCCAGGCGGCAGAAAGGCCTGTCCCTCGAGCAGCTGGCCGAGGCCACCTCGCTCACCAAAGGCTTCATCTCGCAGCTGGAACGGGACATCACGTCGGCCTCGGTGGCCTCGCTGCTGCGGATCTGCGAAGCGCTCGGCATCCAGGTCGGCTCGCTGTTCCAGTCGGCCAGGACCGACCTGATCAGGCGGGATGACGCGCCGCGGATCAACTTCGGCGGCGAGCGGGTCACCGAATACCTGATCACCCCGGCCAACAGCCGGGACGTGCAGATCATCCGGTCGATCATCGAGCCGGGCGGCGGCAGCGGTGACGAGCCGTACTCACTCGATGCCAGCGCCGAGGTCGTGGTGGTCGAGGAGGGCGAGCTTGAGATCTCCGTCGACGGCGCACAGCACCAGCTCAGCGCGGGCGACACGCTGAGTTTCTCGCCCCGTTTCCCGCACCAGTGGCACAACCCGTCCGGCAGCAGCGAATGCCGGGTGCTGTGGGTGCTCTCCCCGGCTCCCTGGTAGCAAGGAAAGGGCCACCACGATGACGCATCCGCATCCGGAATACGCCTGGTCCCCCCGTGACTGGCCGTCGGAGTACCCGGTGCAGGACGCCGGGGCCGACGAGGTCTGGTGCTACACCGACCGGTTCAGCTATCAGCCCGGGGACACGGTGTCGGTGCACGTCAGCGCGTCCTGCCCGGCCTACGACCTGCGGGTCGTCCGGGACGGCCAACGGCCGCGGACCGTGGCCGAGCAGCGCCGGCTAGCCGGGGTGTTCGCGCCGACACCGGCGGACAGCTACCTGACCGGATGCGGCTGGCCGGCCGCGCTCACGCTGGACGTCGGCGAGGACTGGCCGAGCGGGCTGTACCTGGTCATCGTGGGCTGCGCGCGGCCGGACGGGACCAGGTTCGAGCGCGAGCACTTCTTCGTGGTCCGGCCGGGACCAGCGGCGGCCCGCAGGCCGATGGCGCTGATCGTGTCGACCAGCACGATGATGGCCTACAACGACTGGGGCGGCGCCAACCAGTACCGCGGCATCGGCGACGACCCACGCAACGACATCGGTGCCCCGGTGGTGTCGGCGCTGCGCCCGGTGGCCCGGGGCATGCTGCGCAAACCCGCCGGCGCGCCGCGCGAGTCGAACGCGTTCACTCCCCCGCCGTTCTGGCTGCCCCGCTACGAGGCGTACGAGTGGGCCCGCTATAACGGCTACTCCCGACACCACGCCGATTCGTTCTGGGCCACCTATGAGCGGCCGTTCGCCGTGTGGGCCGAATCGGAAGGGTACGAGCTGGACTACTACACCCAGCACGACCTGCATGAGAACCCGGACGTGCTGGCCGGGCACCGGGTGGCCGTCATCATCGGGCACGACGAATACTGGTCCTGGGAGATGCGCGACGCGATCGACCGGTTCACCGGCCGCGGCGGCAACATCGCCCGGTTCGCCGGCAACTTCTTCTGGCAGGTGCGGATCGAGGACGACGGCCACACCCAGGTCTGCTACCGCGACCCGGAGCAGGACCCGGTGTACGGGACCGATCGCGAGCGGCTGATCACCACCTGCTGGGATCACCAGGCGATCGGCCGGCCCGCGGCCGCCACGATGGGGCTGACCGGCGCGGCCGGCGTGTACGCCCGCTATGGCAACGCCGCGCCGAGGTCATCGGGCGGCTTCACCGTCTACCGGCCGCGGCACTGGGCGTTCGACGGCACCGACCTGTACTACGGCGACCTGCTGGGCGGCGCGCCGGTCTGCATCGCGGCCTTCGAGATGGACGGCGTGGACTACACGTTCCGGCATGGCCTGCCCTACCCGGCCTTCACCGACGGGGCGCCGGAGAACCTGGACATCCTGGCCATGACGCCGGCCGTGGCGGGCGAGGAGGACCGGTGGGCAGGCGCGGTGCCGCTGGGCAGCGGCGGCACCTCCGAAACGTCCGGGATCCTGGCCCAGACCACCCGCGGGCAGGCCGCCGAGACCGACGACTGGTGGCACTACGGCTCCGGCATGATGGCCGTCTTCGACACCGACGGCGGGGGCACGGTGTTCAACGCCGGCACCACGGAGTGGGTGAACGGCCTGACGCACCACGACTACTACGTCGAGACGATCACCCGCAACGTGCTCGACCGCCTGGGCAAAGACCGGTAGCGCGCCCGGCGCGGCGGCCCGGACGTGGCTAGCCGGCCAGCCGGAAGGCGAGCTGCGTCACCCACTTGCTCATGTCCGGCTCCTCAGCGGGGTTGGTGAAGTAGGTCTCCAGCCGGCAGCCCCACCGCTCGCCGCGGCCGGTCTGCGTCATGTCCCACTTCAGACCCTGGGTGGCCGCCCACTCCAGCAGTTCCCTGGTGACGTTCAGCAGTTCGCTGGGGTGCCCGGTGTGCGTCACGGTCGCGTACCGGCCGGCGGGCAGCACGCCCGCCACGATCTCCCCGCCGCCCTCGGCCGCAGTGGCCACCGGGAACCCGGCGTCGACCTCGAGCTCGCGCATCATGTCGATGACGTTGTACCGGAAGAACGGCGGCCCGGCCGGCGCCAGGCCGCGGGCGCCCAGCCAGCCGGCCACCTCGCCGAGGCGGGCGCCGAGCCCGCCGAGCTCGTCCATGGCCACCGTCGCCCGGACCGCCACGTAGGGCTGCTCCGCGCGGGTCATGATCTCTGCTGCTGCCATCGTCCCCATCCCTCGTGTCTAGATCGGCTGCCTGCCCGGTCCGGTCTATCCCCTCACACGGTGTCAGGGTCAACGTCCGTTCCCGGATTGCCCCGGGACCGTGCACCGAAGTCCCTGCTATCGTCGCGCGGGTGCGGGCGGAGGGCGCAGAGGTGAGCGGTAGTTCCGTGCGGTATTTCCGCGGCCCGGACGGGCTCCGGCTCGCCTACCGGGAACGGGGGCAGGGGCGGCCACTGGTCCTGCTGCACAGCTACCTGGCCACCGCCGAGGCGACCTGGATCAAAAGCGGGATCGCCGCGGCGATCGCCAGGCACGGCTACCGGGTGATCATGCCGGACATGCGCGGCCACGGTGACAGCGCCCGGCCGCACGACCCCGCCGCCTACCCGCCGGACGTGCTGGCCGACGACGGCCTGCTCCTGGTGGAGCAGCTTGGGCTCACCGGATACGACCTCGGCGGGTACTCCCTCGGTGGCCGGACGGTGGTCAGGATGCTGGCCCGTGGCGCGGCCCCGGGCCGGGCGGTCGTCGGCGGGCAGGGCCTGGAGGCGGTGCTGCACACGGCCGGCCGCGGCGGCCGTTTCCGGCACCTGCTCAGCAGCTTCGGCACGTTCGAGCCGGGCTCTCCGGAACAGGCGATGGAGGACAGACTCAAGGCCGCCGGCGCGGATCCGGAGGCGCTGGTGAACATCCCCGATACGTTCGCGAGCACCTCGCCGGACGAGCTGACCGCCATCATGGTCCCGGTGCTGGTGCTCACCGGCGCCGAGGATGGCCACGACGAGACCGCCGCGGCTCTGGCCGACGCCCTGCCCGGCGGGCAGTACCTCCGGCTGCCCGGCAATCACTACTCCGCTCTCATCACCCCGGAGTTCACGGCCGCTGTGACCGGCTTCCTGGACAGCTCCCCCGGGTAAATTTGCATGAACGGCTGGCGCCTGCCCAGGCGGGCGGGCGGACCGGCGCTTTCATTTCGCGCCGAGCATCTCGGCGAACCGGTCCACCATCATGTGCTGTCCCTTGATCTGCGCGGTCATGGCGGCGTCCAGCAGGCCGACGTCGGCCCGGTAGCCGGCGCCGCCGGCCGGGCCCAGCGGCAGCACGATACTCGGCGCCGCGGGCTGGTAACGGCGCAGTTCGCCCTGGCCGGTGATCAGCGACCGGATGCTGGCCGCGGCGACCTCGGCGTGCTGGCTGGCGGCGGCGGCCCGCTTGGCCTCGGGGATCGCGGTCAGGTCCCCGATGGCGAAGACCCGCTCCTGGCCGGGCAGGCGGAGCTCAGGGGTCACCGCGAGGTGGCCGCCGGGCTGGCGGGCCGGCGCCAGCTCATTGCCGAGGAAGCCGGTCACCGGGGCGACGCCGAAGCAGCGGTACCAGATGTCGGCGGTGATCTTGCGGCCGTCGCCGGTCGCCACCGCGAACGTCCCGGTCTGGCCGGTCTCGGTGGGCGGCAGGTCGCGCAGTGCGGTGCCCAGCCGCAGTTCGACCCCCATCTGGTCCAGCTGGCGCCGTAGCTCGTCCCGGAGCTCGCCGGGATAACCGCCGGTCAGGATGTGCTCGGCCGGATCCACGATCGTCACCGTCTTGGCCGGCCAGGCCGCCTTGATCTCCCCGGCGAGCTCGAGCCCGACCGGCCCGGCCCCGAGCAGCAGCACCCGCCCGGCGGCGGCCAGCTCGGCCCCGGCCGCGCGGAACGTGGCCTTGCTCGCCGCGCTGTCGTCCAGATCCGTCTTGGCCGGGAACGGGTAGACCGACCCGGTGGCCAGCACGATGAAGTCGGCGGCCAGCCGCTCGCCGGAGCCGAGTGTCACGCCGGTGGAGTCCGCGCGCACCGCGCGGTCGCGGACGATCCGGCCGCGGGCCAGCAGCCGGTCATAGGGCAGGAACATCCGCTCGGCCCAGGCCGGGTCCACGAGCGCACGCAACGCCGCCACGTTGTGCACGAAGGCGTCCCTGGGCTCGGCGAGCACCACGTCCGCCACATCATCGAGTGCCTTGGCGGCGGCGATGCCGCCGTACCCGCCGCCGATGACGATCACGCTGGCAGTCATGTTCAGTCCTCCTAGTTCGTAGTACGGATAGTACGTACTAAGAACAGTTATAGTTCGCACCACGAACATCCGTCAAATACACTGGCGGCAGAGGCTGAGATTGAGATGACTAAACAAGCTGCCCAAACAGATTTGGCCGGAGCGCTGGTGCGGTTGTCGCACCTGGTGCAGCACGCCCTGGCGTGCGCCGGGCGGGAGCATGACCTCACCCCCCAGCAGGCCCAGCTGCTGTGCCAGCTGGCCAAGGGCCCGATCGGGATGGCCGCGCTGGGCCGCTCACTGCACCTGGAGAAGTCCAGCCTGACCGGCCTGATCGACCGGGTCGAACGGCGCGGCCTGGCCGCCCGGGTTCCCGACGAGCTCGACCGCCGGGCGCTCAAGATCAGCCTGACCAGCGACGGCGCGGACATCGCGGAGCAGGTGCACGCGACCGTGTCCGCCCGGCTCGACACCCTCGCCCGCGGCTTGCGCCCGGCCGAACGGGAGCTGCTCGCCTCAGCCGCCGAGCAGCTCGCCACCGAGCATGCCGCGGCGGTCGGCTGCGCCCGCCACCAGTGATCACGGCGGTGACCGGCGCGCGCGGCGCGCCGCGCGCCTGATCCCGCCGGTGGCTAACACCGGTACACCGCGCGGCGTATCCCGCCGCGGCGGGTACGCCGTGCACCCGGCTGGCGTACCGCGGGCGGCTTAGCGGATCGGGCCGGGCGGTGCTCCGCACGCGCCGCGGGAGCGCCCCTGGCTACTCGCCGGGAAGGCGGTCAAGAGCCTCCGCTGGCCCGATGACCTGGGGGGTGGCCGGCCAGCAAGATCGGAACTGGCCAACACGACCCACGAGGAAGGGCCTCACGATGTCCATCGCAACGACCAGCCACCGGTCCAATCCAGCCGGGCCTCCCGCGGCCCTCGCCGGCCCGCCCGCGGCCCCATCCGGGCCGCCCAAGCTCACCGCGGCCGAGCTCCGCACGGCCCAGCAGGAGACCCTGGACACCCCACGGCTGCGCCACAGCCTGCTGGCCAAGACGCTGTTCAAGACCATGGATCTGGCCTACGGACGGCGCCGGACGATCGTCAAGTTCACCATGCTGGAATACATCGCCCGGGTGCCGTACCAGGCCTGGGAGCGGGCCGGCTACCTGGCGCTGGCCCGGTACCGCCGCCGGTCCGCGCTGGCCCGCCGGGTGTTCGAGCGGATCGTCGCGACCCGCGGCGAGCAGGACAACGAGCAGTGGCACCTGCTGATCCTGCAGGACCTGGTGCAGCGGCAGGGCTTGCGCCAGTCGTTTGTGCTGCACCGGTTCGCGCCGTGGCTGATCGCGTTCGTCTACTACCACCTGTCCTGGCTGATGTTCCTGGTCAAGCCGGACTGGAGCTACCGGCTGAACGCCGACTTCGAAGACCACGCAGAGCACGAGTACATGGCCTTCGTCGCCGAGAACGCCACCCTGGAACTGCAGCCCGACCCGGGCACGTACGCCGCGGAGTACGGCCGGTACGCATCCCAGGCCGACCTGCTCCGGCAGATCGGGCACGACGAGCGCACGCACAAGCAGGACAGCCTGGACAGCATCGGCAGCACGCCACGGTAGCCGGGATGCACCCAAGGCGCCCGCGCGATCCGGGGGGATCGCGCGGGCCGGCGGCCGGTAGGCTCTCATCCCGCCGGGCTGCCGTGCCGGTGCGGCGGGCTGCCGCGGCGGTGCGGCGGCGAAGTCGTTTCGCCGTGTGCGCGGGGGACGCGCTGGCCGTGAGGAAGGCTATGCCGAATCCGGGCAGTTTCCTGCCGTCCCGGGACGCCTTCGCGTTCACCAACGCGTGGCCGTCAGAGCCGGCCGTCAAGGTCCCCACGCCCTTCGGCGACATCGGCATCGGCAACGCCGCCGCCGGCCTGTGCGGCGGGATGGTGTTCGCCGCTCTCGACTACCAGCACGCCGCGGCCGTGCCGCCGGCGACCCGCCCGGCACCCGGCCAGCCGCTGTACCGCTACATCGTGCGGCGGCTCATCGACTCCTGGCACCTGCCGGTGGGGGTGGCCGAGTACTACCAGTGGATGAACATGCCCCAGGGCGACACCGGCATCGAGCTGTTCGGCCGGCACGTGGTCATCCAGCGGGGGGCGGCGTGGCACACCATCGAGACGCAGTGGCCACAGATCGCGGCCGGCCTGGACACCGGCACGCCGGCCGCGCTCGGCCTCGTGACCGTCGCGTCCGCCAACCCAGCCGAGCTCGGCCACAACCACCAGGCGCTCGCCTACCGGTACGAAGCCTCGCCCAGCCAGATCACCGTGTGGGTATACGACCCCAACAGCGGCCGCGACGACGGCATCTACATCCGGTTCGACCCGCGGACGCCAACCGGGCCCACCACCTTCACACACAACCTGAACATCGCCCGCCCCCTGCGCGGCTTCTTCCGCACCGCCTACGCCCCGGCCACGCCACCCCGCTCCGTTGGGTTAAGGCGGAGCGGGGGCGGCTTTATGTGCGGACGCCCGCGTCTTGCGGCTGACACCGCGGCCGGGAAAACCGGTACCCGGGTGGCCACCGCGAGTGCCATGGTGGGCTGCACGGGCAGAGAGCCCGCGGGGAAGGACCGGTGGCGTGGCTGACGGGCTGGAGAGCAGCTGGGACGAGGCGTTCGCGGACGGCTACGAGGAATGGTCCGCGCACATGACCGCCGACATCCCGTTCTACACCGGCCTGGCCAGGCAGGCCGCCGGCCAGGGCGGCATCCTGGAGCTGGCGGTCGGCAACGGCCGGGTGGCGATCCCGGTCGCCCAGGCCACCGGGCAGCGGATCACCGGCGTGGACGCGTCCCCGGCGATGCTCGCCCAGGCCCGAGACAACGCCCGCACCGCCGGTGTGCAGCTTGACCTGCGCCAGGAGGACATGCGCAGCTTCACCGCCGACGCCGGCCTGGCCCTGGTGTACTGCCCGTTCCGGGCGCTGCTGCACCTGCCCACCTGGGCAGACCGGCGCGCGGTGTTCGAACGGGCCGCCGGCCACCTGGCGCCGGGCGGACGGTTCGCGTGGAACGCGTTCGCGTTCGATCACCACTTCGCCGCCGCGCACGACGGCCGCCAGGACGAGCACGCCCGGGGCCCGCACGTCATCCGCTACGCGGTCGGGGACAACCGGGTGGACCTCGTCCGTAACGACGGGGCCACCTCCAGCCTGTGGTGGGCGACCAAGAACGAGTGGCTCGGCCTGATCGACGTCGCAGGCCTGGAAGTCGAGGCGCTGTACGGCGGGTTCGCCGGCGAGCCGTTCACCGGCGACAGCCGCGAGTACGTGTTCGTCGCCAGGAAACCCGCCGGCTGAGCGGTCCGCACCGCCCGGAACCGGGCCGCCATCCAGCCGGGTCAATCTGCTGAACACCGGCAAGAGGCTTCCCCCTGGCACCGCTTTCGGGGCAGCATGTGGTTTGCCCCGATTCGCGACGAGGAGGCCGTGATGCGCTTGCGTGGAGTGACGGTAGTGGCGGCGGTCGCCGCTCTGGCAGGCGGGGCCGCTGCCCCGGCCATGGCCAGCAGGCCACCGGGGTCACACGGCCCGGCCGCGGGCCAATTGACCGCAAACATCCGGTACACGACCGGCGGGATCCCACACATCCTCGCGCGCAACTGGGCCGATCTGGGCTTCGGGTACGGCTACGCGTTCGCCAAGGACAACATCTGCACGATGGCCAATGATTACGTCACGGTCGAGGCGCAGCGCTCCCGGTACTTCGGGCCGAAGGGCAGCTACATCCAGCGTGGCAACGGCGTCACCGCCAACAACCTGGAGTCCGATATCTACTTCCAGCAGATCATCGACTCGCACATCGTGCAGCGCCTCGAGCGGGGCCTCAACCCGGACGAGCAGAAGCTTGAGGCCGGCTACGTCAAGGGCTACAACGGCTACCTCGCCCACGTCGGCGGCGCGAAAGGCGTCCCTGACCCGACGTGCCGCGGCAAGGCCTGGGTGAAGCCCATCACGCTGCTGGACAGCTACCTGCGCTTCTACCAGCTCATGCTGGAGTCCAGCGGCGACGCGGTTATCAGCGGAATCACCGAGGCGGCGCCGCCGAAAGCGGCCCAGGCCAGGCAACCGGCGACCGCGGGCAGCACGGCGCGGACCGCGTCTGCGATCGCCGCCGCGTGGCGGGCACAGTCCGGCAACCTCGGCAGCAACGCGGTCGCGATCGGGTCCGCGGGCACCAGGGACCACCGTGGCCTGCTGCTCGGCAACCCGCACTTCCCGTGGATCGGGCCGGAACGCTTCTACCAGGCGCAGCTCACGATCCCCGGCCAGATCAACGTCACCGGAGCATCGCTCTACGGCGTTCCGCTCGTCCTGATCGGGCACAACGAGTCGGTGGCGTGGAGCCACACCGTATCGACCGCGTTCCGGTTCACCCCGTTCCAGCTCACGCTCGTCAAGGGCCACCCGACCGAGTATGTGCAAAACGGTAAGGCCGTGGCCATGACCCCGCGCAAGGTCACCGTGATGGCGAAACAGCCGGACGGCACGCTGGCCCCGGTTAAGCACACGCTCTGGTGGACCCGGTACGGCCCGGTCTTCAACAACCTCGAAGGCATACCGCTGACCTGGAGTACCACCTCCGCATACGCCTTCGCCGACGCCAACGCGAACAACCTCGCCCGGGCGAGCAACACCTGGTTCGGCTTCGACCGCGCGTCGAGTACGCAACAGATACTTTCGATCTTGAAGAAGTATCAGGGCATTCCCTGGGTCAACACGATCGCCAGTGACCGGAACGGCCTCGCCCTGTACGCCGACATCGGCGACATCCCGCACGTGACCAACGCCGAGGCGAAGGCTTGCGACACGGCTCTCGGCAAGCTCACCTTCGCGAACCTAGGGCTGCCGATCCTGAACGGTGCCAAAACCTCGTGCGACTGGGGGAACGACCCTGACGCGGCGGTGCCCGGCATCTTCGGGCCCAGCCACGAGCCGTTCCTGCTCCGCCACGACTACGTGACAAACTCCAACGACAGCTTCTGGCTGGCCAACCCGCACCACCCGCTGACCGGGTTCCCCCGGATCATCGGCACCACGGACACCGCGCGCACATTGCGGACCAGGATCGGCCTGATCCAGGTGCAGGCGCGGGTCAGCGGCACGGACGGGCAGGGCCCGCCCGGCTTCACCCTGGCCGCCATGCGCAACCTGGACCTTTCCGACGATTCCTACGCGGCCCAGCTCACCCTGCCCGCTCTCGTGAAGCTGTGCGACAAGTTCCAGGCTTCGGGTGGCGCGCCGACGTCGAACGGCGGCAAGGTCAAACTGGGCGACGCCTGCACCACGCTGGCCCACTGGAACGGCCGGGCCGACATCCCGGAGCGCGGGGCGGTCCTTTTCGCCGCGTTCTGGAACCTCGCGCAGGCCGCCGCGCCGTCACCGTTCAGCCATCCGTTCCAGGCATCCCACCCGGTGACCACGCCCTTCGGGCTCAACACCGCCAACTCCACGGTGCACACGGCGCTTGGCAACGCGATACAGCAGCTCAACAAGGCGCACATCCCGATCGACAGCACGCTCGGCGCGGTGCAGTTCGTCACCTACCACGGCAGCCACATCCCGATCCCGGGTGGCCCAGGTGACCCGGACGGGATCTTCAACGCGATCTACGTGAACAACGAACCCGGTGACTCGCCCACCGCACCCGACGAGGGTTCGTCGTTCATCCAGGTGGTGACGTGGCCGAAGCACTCCCCCTGCCCGGCCGGGTCGACCATCCTCACCTACTCCGAGTCGTCCAACCCGTCATCTCCGCACTTCGCGGACCAGACCAAGCTGTTCAGCAAGAAGCGGTGGCTGACGGACAGGTTCTGCCAGTCTCAGATCGCCACCGACCCGCACCTGCAGGTCGTCACGGTGACCAGTGGGGCGGGGTAGCCAGGCCACCTGCGGGCAATGATGCTCCCGGCGGGCGGCCGCCGGGAGATCGCAGCATGGCGGCTCGTATCGAAGAGGCGCAAACTGGTCATAGCAGGCCTGCCAGGTGTGTGGAGGTGACCGTGCCGGGTTACGAAACTGATCTACCGGAGCTGGTCCCTGTTCTGTCGCGGGGTAAGCACCGCAACCCGCGGCGCGGCGCGTGCTTCATGGAACTGGCGTCTTACCTGGCGGGCGAGCGGTGGAGTGATCAGCCGGCCTGCACCCATCCACTGCTGGCCGCGCTGGCCCGCGATGTCAACGACTACACCTCCGATGCCGGGCGGGGCCAACTGGCGGGCCTGATCCCGTCGGTGATCGGGCTGACCGGTGACGATCTGCGCATCGATGCACAGATCGCATTGGTGTGTGCGCGGCTGGCGCTGCCGGTGGTGGCGGCGGGCAGACAGCAGGTGCTGGCGGTGTCGGTGCTGGTGGGTGAGCGTGTGCTGGCTGACCTGGACGGGCGGCCGGCCGGCTGGCTGACCGAATCGAGCCGGGCCGCGCTGGCGGGTGTTCCGGACGCGGCGCAATGGGCCCGTGGCTTCAGCCGCGGCCTCCCGATCACTCCTGAGAGATTCCGCCAGCGCGCCGCGCCGTGCACCGTCCATGCCGCAGCGGAGGGAGTCGCGCAGGGATGCATCCCACAGCCCGACCAGATGCTTCGCGACCTGCTCATCGGTGCGATCGGCGAGTGCACCGCAGTGGTCGCGCACAATACCGGGCCCGGCGCCAGGCGTGGGAACCGCGATAGCGTCGGCCGCCCGCTGGCAGCCTGCGGGGCCGACGTGCCTGCGACGCCAAGATAAGAAGGGTGCGGCTGACCCGGGCTCGTGCCGCCGCTGGTATCGATTCGGTCATTCGTGGCGGTTCTTCGGGATACCTGCGCCGCGCCTGGATAGCCCCGGCCGATATTGAATGCGGCCCAGCCAGACGGCCGGCCGGGGCCGCGCCAGTTACGCGGCTTGGCCTGGTGGGGAGTGGCTGTGCAGGGTGCGGCCGGTGGGGTGGGTGGCGGTGGTGGTGCCGTCGGGGTTGGCGGCCAGCCGCCAGCCCCACCGGTGGATGGCGATGAGGTGGTGGAACCTGCAGACCAGATAGCAGTTGGCCAGGCTGGTGGGGCCGCCGTCTTCGCGGTGGATGAGGTGGTGCACCTGGCAGGCGTCGGGTGGCCGCCAGCAGCCGGGGAAGCGGCAGTGCCTGTCCCGCAGGATGACCAGCCGCCGCAGGTGGCCGGGGATCGTCGCGCTGCCGGCGCCGGTGTCGAGGGGCAGGCTGACGGTGGGGAAGGGCATGCCGGGGGTGGTGGTGCGCAGCAGGGAGGCCAGGCCGCCGGGGCCGGACAGCACGTCGGCGGCCAGCGTGAGCAGCATCTGCCGCAGCGCCCCCACCGACCGCAGCCCCGCCGGCATCCCCCCGGCACCAGACTCGCTGGCACCAGACTCGCTGGCACCAGCCTGGTGGCACCGGGCTCGCCAGCACCGGGCTCACTGGCACCGGGCTGGGTGGTGGTGGGCTGGGTGGTGTGCGGGCGGTGGCCGTAGGCGTTGAGGAACAGCTGGGTCAGGGCGTCCAGGGCGGCGTTGTCCACCGTGCCGGTGACCACCGGGAACACCGTCGCGTCACAGGCCAGGCCGGCGACCTCCGCGCGGGTCAGGCCGCTGGCGGCGGCGCGGGCGGCCCAGGCGGTCTCCACCGCGCCATCCCCCGCGGCGGCCAGCGCGCGCAGCTGGTCCAGGGTGACCTGCAGCTGCAGGTGCACCGGCTGCCCGGCCCGGGCCGGCAGCATCCCCGAAGCGATCAGCCGCACACACGCCTCTTCGAGGGCGTCGTGCCAGCGCTGCCGCCGGCTGCGCACATCCTCCGGGCCCACCTTCGCGCCGAGGGAGTCCAGCACCGCCTGCAGGGCGGCGCTGGCGGCCGGGGTCAGGTCACCTTCCAGCCGACCGGCGAAGCCGAACGTCTTCGCGAAGAACAGCGCCCGGTCATCGAAGCCGTCGCGGTCCTCTTCCCCGGGGCGGGACCGCTGGTGCATTTCCTCGGCCAGCACGGCCAGGTCCCGCAGGCTGGCCCCACCCACAGCGGCACCCAGCAGGATCGCGTCCGCGTCCGCGCGGGTGGCCTCCGGGAGCCGGCCGGTCCACTCGCAGATCCGCCGCGCCCAGGAGGTGGATACGGTCCCGGCGGCGAGGGCCTCCCACACATCGGGGTGGCCGCGGAGGCGGCGCATCCAGCCGACCGCCCCGGCGGCCGCGCCGCGGGTGATCTGAGTCTGCCAGGTCAGCCAGGCCCGGGTCGACCCCGACCCCTCCGGCTCACACCCACCCGAGGCGTGAAAGGCGGCCAGCACGTTCACCCGCGCCGCGGTGTGCATCGCCTCGGCCCGTTCCAGTGCCTTCAGGCACTCCCCCTGGGCGGCCGTGCTGAGGGCGGGGGCGTCCGCCCGGGCGAGATAGGCCAGCCCGGCGGTGACCGCCGCGATCGCCTCACCGGCCGTCGCGGGCCGCTTCGCCGGGGTGTCGCACACGCGGGTCACCTCCCTCGGGCTGGCCGTGGCTTTGATGTCTGCTTCGACCCTACCGGGACCCACTGACAAAAACATGTTCGATTGAAGACTGTGGACAGGAATTCTCACCTTAGCCAACCTGTGGAGAGACGGCCACCCGGTCCACACCCGGCCAGCGGGCTGCGACCGCTCAAAGCTTCCGGACGGCCACCGCTTCCCCGCAGCCGCGCTCACGGACGCCTGAAGAACCTCAGATAGAAACCCGCAAATACCAGAACAATTCCGACATTCACTGCCAGCCGTGCCCAGAACTGGTGCCTGAAGAACAGAACATCCACGCCAACCACAACGGCTACCAGCGCGAGCACGTATAGCGCGGTGACTGCCGACCTTCCCATCATTTCGTTCTACTAGCCGCGGCCAAGCTGAGCAAGAGCGGCGCCGGTCGCAGTCTCCCAGAGAGAAACGGGCAGCCAGCCCGACACCTGCACCGGTAAACATTCAGGCTTGTGGGTTTGGGGTTTGCGGCGAGTGATCATGGGTTACGGTTCAGCGTCGGGCTTGGTGTCGGCGTGGTGGCTGAGCGTGGTTTCCGGGATGATTTTGGGTTGTGACCGATGCGTCGCCGCCGGAGGAGCCGCCCGCGGATCCGCGTGATGCGCTGATCCGGGAGCAGGCGCAGGTGATCGCGGCGCAAGCGGGGAAAATCACGGCGCTGGAGGCGGTGGTCGCCGGCCTGCGGGAGCACCTGGCGGCGGCGGAGCGGGCCGGGTCGCGAAACAGTGGGAACTCATCGATGCCGCCGTCGTCGGATGACCTGCCGGGGCGGAAGCTGCCCCGCAAGCAGCGGCGGGCGGCTGAGCGGGCGGGGAAGAAGGGCCGGGGGAAGCAGCCGGGCAGCCCGGGGGCGTCCATGACGTGGGAGGTCCCAGACCGGACCGAGGATCACTATCCCGAGGGCGTCTGCTCGTGCGGCCGTGACCTGTCGGACGCGCAGGGTCTGGGTGTCACGCGGTCGTATCAGCAGGAGGAAATCCCGGTGGCGCCGGCGGAACGGGTGCAGCACGATCTGCACGAGGTCCGCTGTGCCTGCGGCCGGCCGCAGGCCGTCTCCCACCCGGCGGGCGTGCCGGATTCTGCCCTGTCGATAGGCCCGCGGCTGCGGGCGCTGGCGGTTTACCTGCTCGTTTTCCAGCATGTGCCGGTGGAGCGGTGCCGGCAGCTGATCTCCGACGTGACCGGCGCCGCCGTATCGGGCGGGTTCATCCATTCCTGCCTGGCGAAGGCGGCGTCTCTGGCCGCGGAGGTGGTGGCGCTGATCCGCGCCCTGATCACCGCGTCTGCCGTGGCTGGGTTCGATGAGACGACGCTGCGGTCCGGGCCGGCCGGGGAGAAGAAGTACGTGCACGGCGCGTTCACCGAGGACTACTCCGCCTTCTGGCTCGGGACCCGCAGCCTGGACTCCATGGCCGGCGCCGGCATCTTGCCGGGCTTCGCCGGGGTCGTGGTCTCCGACCGCTACCAGAACTACTTCCACCCCCGGTGGGAGCACATCGCCGGGAACCAGGCGTGCCTGTCTCACCTGCTCAGGGACTACCAGGACTGCGCCGAGAGCTACCCCGGCGCAGTCTGGCCGGTACAGGCGCAGCGGACGCTGCGCGGCCTGATCCATGAATGGCACACCGCCCGCGAGCAGGGCCTGGACGCCATCCCGGCCGATGTGCGCAAGCCGCTGGAGCACGAGCTCCGGCACGCCGTCCTCGCGGGCCTGGCCAGCGTTCCCCGCGTCCCCGGCCCGAAGAACAGCACGAAACAGAAGCCCGGCCGCGAGCTGCTGGAATTCTGCCGCGACCGCCGCAGCGACGTGCTTCTGTTCACCGAGGACAGCAGCGTGTGGCCCACGAACAACATCAGCGAAAGAGGAGTCCGCCCCCTGAAAACCCAGCAGAAAATCTCCGGCCGCCTGGCCAGCGACGACGTCACCCAGGACCGCCTCGACATCCGCAGCTACATCGACACCGCCCGCAAGCACGGCCGCAACGCCATGGACGTCCTGCACGACCTCATGCTCGGCAGGCCCTGGCGACCTCCGGTGCAGGCATTCTCCCCGTAACCCCAGCCAAACCCGCACTACCTATCACCATGCGTGAATGGGCTGAATGCTTACCCGTGCTGGGCGGGTGCCCCCAGGGCTCCGGCGTGTTCCCGACATACGGGAGTTTGACCCGGTACGGGGCGTTGGTGCAGTAACGCGACGTTTGTGGGCGCGGGCACGCCACGGTGATCATGTAGGTCTCTGAGGTCTACGTGAACGAGGTGCAGCGTGCCCGCAGTGGCATTGTCGCGCG
>DASYAV010000111.1:0-18301 GCA_036501145.1 Streptosporangiaceae bacterium
ACTCATGGAGAACGCCAGCGTGCCGACCTCCATCATCTGCAAGCGGTTGGGCCAATGCGACCCCGCATTCACCCGGAAGACCGACATCCATGCCAGCGGCGATGACCTCGGGCTTCTATGGCGCGCTTGAAGGGATTCGAACGCCAGCCTTCAAATCCGTAGAGGCAGTCACCATCGCCGGCTCGACCGCTGCTCTGGTATCCGAGACGGACAGCCTAGCTGGTTCCGGGCTAGGCGGAGCGGGCAAGCAGGGCCTCAGTCCTTGGGCGCTGGGGCCGTTTCGTCATGTTGCGCCCAGCTATTGAGCCCAGTGTGGAGGCACGAACCTGGCACCGAGGCCGCGCACCTGGCCGGGCCCTCGATCGGCGCCTGCCCAACTCGCTGTTGAGAGCGCACTTCTATGCCTGCCGACGCCTCATCAGCAGGTTTGACGACAGGGTAGAACGTTCATTATGGGCCGTCGTGAAGGCCAACGCCGATCGACCCGAAGTCCGCTACAGACGCTGCTGCGCCCTCCCGGCCGCCAGACGAACCAGGCGCTGCTCGTCGTGCTCCTGTTTGCCTTCGGCACGGGGGTCGCCACAGTCGCGATCGGCTCACCGGACGGAGCCTGGGTAGCCATCGGCCACGGGATCTGCGGAATCGCCGTGGTGCTGCTCATCCCGTGGAAGTCCCGGGTGGCGCGTAGCGGACTCCGGCGCGCACGCCTTAGCCGGTGGCTGTCGCTGCTGCTGGCCGCGCTCGCGCTGTTCTCCCTCACCGCAGGCCTCGGGTACGCCACCGGATTGATGCGCTCGATCGCCGGCATGTCCGGGCTGTGGCTGCACATCGCGGTCGCCCTCACGCTGGTGCCTCTGGTGATGTGGCACGTCTGGGCTCGCGGCATCAGACCGCACCGGACCGATCTCTCGCGTCGGGTGCTGTTCCGTGCCGGTGTGCTGGCTGTGAGCGCGGCCGGGCTCTATGCCGTCGGCGCGGCCGCGATCAGGGTGCTGGGCCTACCTGGGGCCAGACGCCGCTTCACCGGCTCGTACGAGACAGCCTCATTCCGACCAGAAGCGATGCCGACGACCAGTTGGCCTTTTGACGGCGTACCTGGCGTCAACCCGGACCGATGGCGGCTGACCATCAACGACGGGCAGAGGCCCCGGGACCTGACGCTTGCGCAGCTGACCGGGTACGACATCCAGGTACGGGCCACGCTGGATTGCACATCCGGTTGGTACTCGGACCAAGACTGGACCGGCGTACCGCTGGGCACATTGCTCCACCGCGGACCGGGGATGCAGAGCGTGTACGTGCACTCGGTCACCGGCTATTGGGTCCGCTTCCCGATCCACGACCTGGATCGCTTGCTGCTCGCCACGCAGGTGGGCGGCGCGCCTCTCTCGGCCGATCACGGGTTCCCGGCGCGCCTTGTGGCCCCTGGGCACCGAGGGTACTGGTGGGTCAAGTGGGTCGACCGTATCGAGGTACAGACCGCACCGTCGTGGTGGCAGCCGCCGTTCCCCACCGGCTGACGCTATCTGGCCGACCGGGTCACCCCTGGGCTTTCATGGTTGAGCCGCCTATCGGAATCGAACCGATGACCTACGCATTACGAGGAGGATTGGAGACGTCCACGGCTGTCCACTGGGTCACTCTCGCCCTGCTCATCCGTCTTGAGGCTCCGCACGCGTCCGAGATCATCCAGGACCGTTGTTAGCAGATCCGTTAGCACCCGAAGGCGGCCGACAGCATCCGCCCCTAGCGCTAGTCGAGCAGCTTCGAGAACTCGGCGGGCGTCAGGCCCGCTTGCCGGAGGATGGACGCCAGCGTTCCCCGCTTTACGACACCGTGCTGTGGGATGACCGCGACCCGTCCATCCTGACCCCGGTACACCGCGTGGCTTCCCTTGGTCCGCACATAGGAGAAACCAATCGACTCCAGCGCACGGACGACCTTACGCACAGGCAGGTCAGAGAGCGCAGGGCTCACGCCGCAGGCAGCCGGAACGTGGTCACTAGCGGCGTGGCGGTTAGGTGCCCGACCGGATCGTCCACCTCTTCGAGGTACAGTTCGACAGCCTCCGCGAGGCTCGCGAGGGCTTCGTCGATCGTGTGACCCTGGCTAGCAACATCAACCTCTAGGCACTGAGCGATGTACCAGTCCTCTTCCCGGTGCAAGGCCGCAGTCAGGGTGCCAGGCATATCAGCCATACCCACAGAGTATCCACCACAGACCGGCCGCGATGCATGGTCCCCTCGACCAGGCGCGGACGGTCGTGACTCGATGCGGACGACGGCGACGACTGCCGCTTGCCAGTGGCCAAACCACCGGTACGCAGCCACCACTCATTGTGACCGGAACAGGGCAGAACTATGAGGTGACAACCGTAGAAGGTTTGCTGTAAACGAAAAGCCGACGGCAGACTCGTAGCGGAGGGTTGCCTGTCAGCACTGATTCTTGTCGTAGAAGATCCGCGTCAAGAACATCTCCCCGAGGTTGGTCAGCCGGGTCGCGCCCTCCGCTCCGAGCCAGACCTGCGGAAAGAGGCCCCCCTCCATGATCGGAAGGGGCCTCTGACCTGCGAGCCGCCTATCGGAATCGAACCGATGACCTACGCATTACGAGTGCGTCGCTCTAACCGTCTGAGCTAAGGCGGCGCGGCCCTGGATGGGGCAGCGGCCACCGAGTTTACCGTGCCGCGCCGGGCTGGTGGGCACGCCTCCGGCCGGCCCATCCAGCCGGGCGCACCACGGGCCGGACAACCGGAGCACTACGGGCAGACGGTGCCGCTGCGCGGGACGGTTCCGCTGATCAGGTAGCTGTTCACGTAGCCGTCCACGCACGAGCTGCCCATCATGTACGCGGTGTGGCCGTCGCCGTTCCAGCCGAGCAGCACGCCGGACTTCAGCTCCCTGGCCAGGGCCCGCGCCCACCGGTAGGGGGTGGCCGGGTCCCGGGTGGTGCCGACGACCAGGATCGGCGGGGCCTCGGCGGCGGTGATCCTCGGCAGCGGCGCGGCCTTGACCGGCCAGTAGGCGCACGGCAGGCTCCCCCAGACGGTCGCGCCGCCGAACTGCGGGGCAGCCCGCAGCGCGGCCGCCGCATCCGCCTGCCAGGATGGCAGCGCGTGCGGCCATGGCCGGTCGATGCAGTTGATGGCCATGTTCGCGTCCACCAGGTTGGAGTAGGCCCCGCTAGAATTGCGCTCCAGCAGCGAGTCGGCCAGCTGAATGAGCAGCGTGCCGTCGCCGCCGAATGCCTCGGTCAGCGCGCTGCGCAGCGTCGGCCAGAACGACTTGCTGTACAGCGCGGCGACCACGCCCTCCAGCAGCAGCGCGCCGTCGGCGGCGCGGCCGTCGCCGAGGTCGTTGGCCAGCGGGGTGCGGGTGGCCCGGTTGAGCAGGCCCTGCAGCTTGGCGATGCCCGCGGCCGGGCCGCCGGCCTGTCCTAGCGGGCAGTGCGCCTGGGTCATGCAGTTAGCGGTGAACGAACGCAGCGCGATCTCGAAGCCCTCGGCCTGGGTGAGGTTGATGTCGGCCGCGGTGGCGTCCGGGTCGAGCGCGCCGTCCAGCACCAGCGCACGGACCCGGCGCGGGAACAGCTGCGCGTACCACGCGCCGAGGAACGTCCCGTAGGACTTGCCCAGGTAGGTGAGCCGGGGCTGGCCGAGCGCGGCGCGCAGCAGGTCCAGGTCGCGGGCGGCGTTCTGGGTGCCGACGTAGGGCAGCAGCGGCCCGGCGTTGCTGGCGCACTGGCTGGCGAACAGCTTGGCCTGCGACACGACCGTGTCCAGCTGGGCGGCGGTGGACGGCGTGTCGGTGGTGTCGAAGTACCGGTCCAGCTGTGCGCCGGTCAGGCAGTGCACCGCGGGCTGGCTGCCGCCCACCCCGCGCGGGTCGAAGCCGACGATGTCGAACCGGTCCAGCACCGCCGGGGATACCGCGTTGCGGGCCTGCTCGGCATACTGCACGCCGGACCCGCCGGGACCGCCGGGGTTGACCACCAGGTCGCCGATGCGGCGCCCGGGGTCGACGGCCGGCAGCCGGATCACCGGCAGCGAGAACCGCTTCCAGCCGGGGCGGCTGTAGTCGAAGGGCACCAGCAGCCGGGCGCACTGGAACCCGTTGTCGCACGGCTGCCAGTGCAGCTTCTGCGCGTAGTACCCGGCCAGCGTGCCCGGCCCGCCCGCCACCGCGGCCGCGGAACGGCGGGCACCGGCACGCGCCGGGGACGACCCCGAACAGGCCGCCAGGCTCGCCCCGAGCACAGAACAGGCCGCTACCATAGCCAGCGCGCACCGCCGGCCCCGGCCCGGCCGGCGACGGCAGGCAATGTCACATCGATCACTTCTGGATGCAGGCAATGTCACATCGACCGCCTTACCCGGCGCGCACGGTCGCCTGGCACGCACGGTCCGCCTGACGCGCACGGCGCGGGCAGCACACCCAGGCCGGCCTCAGCCGGCGCCGCGGGCGGGATCGCCCTGCCCGGGGGACCCATCCGGTTTCCCCGCACCGCTCTGCTTCGCCGCATCGCCTTGCTTTCCCCCGCCCCCGGGACCGTACGTTGCCTCGTAAGCCTTCCGCGACCCGCACACGCTGGCCCGGGGGCACGCGCACCGGCGGCCGTCCGCGGCGAGCTTCATCACCACGGTGTCCGAGGGCACATTGTGCCCGATCACCGTGCCGGGCCCTTCCGGCGACTCGACCGTCTCGCCGATCTTCGGCGCGTTGGCGTGGAAGTCCTGGTAGAGCGGGTGCTCGTACTTCAGGCAGCACATCAGCCGCCCGCACGCGCCGGCGATGCGCAGCGGGTTGACCGGCAGATCCTGGTCTTTGGCCATCCGCACCGACACCGGCTCGAAGTCCTTGAGGAACGTCGCGCAGCACAGGTCGCGCCCGCACGGCCCGATGCCGCCCTGCAGCCGCGCCTCGTCCCGCGGCCCGATCTGCCGCAGTTCGACCCGGGCGTGCAGCTTCCCGGCCAGGTCCCGCACGAGCGCGCGGAAGTCCACCCGGTGCGGCGCGCTGAAATAGATCAGCACCACGTTGGGCCCGGAGCCGCGGCCGCCGCGCGCGTCGAGGTAGTCCACGGCGGTGATCTTCATCGGCAGCTTGTGCTGGCGGACCAGCCGCTTGGCCGCCAGCCGGGCCTCGGCGCGGCGCTGCCGGTTGGCCTCGTCCCTGGCCAGGTCGTCGCCGCTGGCCGGGCCCTCGCACACCGGCAGCCCGCCGACCTCGTCCGACACCCACTGCGGCGCCCACACGCACTCGGCCACCTCGGGGCCGGAGTCGGTGGGCACGAGCACCTTGTCCCCGATGGACGGCGAGTGCGATCCGGGGTCCAGGTAGTACAGCCGTCCGTACCGTTCGAAACTGACCGCCATCATCATGCCCATCCGGACAGCCTAAATTCCGAACCGGCACAAACCAAGATGTCCTGGACGGCTGCGCGTGACCGCCGGTGCTCAAGGCGCAGCCGTCTCGGCAAAAGGTTGTCAGCCCGACAGCAACGTGAGCGTCATCTCTTCGACGGCGAGCAGCGGGGCGACGTTGAGCGCCAGCCGTTCGCGGCAGGCCATGATGGCCTCGATCCGGCGCACGGTGGACTCCGGGGTGCTGGCCGCGGCGAGCCGGCGCAGTTCGTCGGCGCGGCCGGCGTTGCCCAGTTCCACCTGCGCGCCGAACTGCACAGCCAGCAGGTCGCGGTAGAACCAGGCCAGGTCCAGCAGCGCCACCTCGAGGGTGTCCCGCTTGGTGCGGGTGGCCCGGGACTTCTGCCGGTCCTCCAGGTCCTTCAGCGCGCCCGCCGCGCCGCGCACCGCCTTGGCCACGCCCCGGCCGGTGGAGCCCTCACCGAACGCCTGCCTCAGCGCGTCGCGTTCCGGCTCGTCGCGTTCCCCGGTGACCGCCCTGGCCTCCTCCTCGGCCGTCTTGACCAGGGCGGCGGCGGCGTTCAGCGCGGCGCCGAGGCTGGTTACCGCGGACGGGATGCGCAGCACCTCCTCGCGCCGCCGGGCCGCCTGCGGGTCGGTGGCCAGCCGGCGCGCCCGGCCGATGTGCCCCTGCGCGGCCAGGGCCGCGTCGAGCGCCCGGTCCGGGGCGACGCCGTCTCGCCGGGTGAGCACCTCGGCGACCGCGGCCGCCGACGGGGTGCGCAGGGTGATCAGCCGGCACCGGGACCGGATGGTCGGCACCAGGTCCTCGGCCGATGGCGCGCAGAGCAGCCAGACCGTCCGCGGCGCCGGTTCCTCGATGGCCTTGAGCAGCGCGTTCGCGGCGGCCTCGGTGGCGCGGTCGGCGTCTTCGAACAGCACCACGTGCCAGCGGCCGCCGACCGGCGCGGTGGCGGCGCGCAGCACCAGGTCGCGGGTCTGCCGGACGCCGTAGGACAGGCCTTCGGGCCGGACCAGCATGAGGTCGGCGTGGCTGCCGGCCCGCACCTGGTGGCAGCTCGGGCAGTGCCCGCAGCCCTGGTCGGGGCAGAGCAGCGCGGCGGCGAACGCCCGGGCGGCCACGCTGCGGCCCGAGCCGGGCGGGCCGGTGAGCAGCCAGGCGTGCGCCATGCCGGCATGCCTGTGCTGGCCGGCCAGCACGGCGGCGGCGGACGCGGCGGCCCGGCGAAGCTCGGCGGCGACCTGGGGCTGCCCGGTCAGCGTGCCGAACACGCCGGTGCCGGGATCGGCATCCGGTGCGGCGGGGGCGGGGGCGGCCGGCGCCGTGGCGCCCGGCGTGGTGTCAGGTTGGCCGGGCACTCGGCCGTCCTGGCTGGGTGCCGTCCGCCCGCGCTGGCCGCTGGCCGTTGGCCGGGTTGGTGCCGTCCGGCGGGGTCGTGACGTCGGTGATCGCGGGGAAGCTGCCGGTGATCGCCTCGGCCGACGGGGGCACCGGGTCAGGCAGCAGGTCGCGGACCCGCTCCTGGATCTGGCGGCTGATCTGCCCGGGCGGGCGGGTGGCGTCCAGCACCAGGTAGCGGTCCGGCTCGGCGTCGGCCAGCTGGCGGAACCCGGAACGCACCCGCTGGTGGAAGTCCTCCGGCTCGGCCTCCAGCCGGTCGGCGGAGGCGGCCCGGCGGCCCAGGCCGGTGACCGGCGCCAGATCGAGCAGGATCGTGAGGTCGGGGCAGACGCCGCCGGTGGCCCACCGGTTGATCCTGGTCACCTCGCTCAGCGGGAGCTTGCGGCCGGCGCCCTGGTAGGCCAGCGAGGAGTCCACGTACCGGTCGGTGACCACAATCGCGCCGCGGTCCAGCGCGGGCTGGATGACCGCGGCGACGTGCTCGGCCCGGTCCGCGGCGTACATGAGCACCTCGGCCCGCGAGTTCAGCCCGGCGTGCGCGGTGTCCAGGAGCATGGCGCGCAGCCGCATGCCGACCTTGGTGGCGCCGGGCTCGTGCGTGGCCTCCACGTCGTAGCCCTGGTCGCGCAGCCAGATGGCCAGCAGCCTGGCCTGCGTGCTCTTGCCTGCGCCCTCACCGCCCTCGAAGGCGAGCAGCAGGCCGCGCCGGACCGTAGGCGCGGGGCCGTCGGCTGGCGCCCGCTCGCCGACCGGGAACATCGGCTCGCCGCGGATCGCCCGCATCAGGTCCTGGCGCAGCGGCACGCCCTTGCGGTCGTCCATCTGCCGGTAGGCGACGACCCCGCAGCCGGCCGCGAGCAGCGCGGCCAGCAGCAGCACCACGTTCTGCCCGACGGAGTGGTAGACCACGCTGCCGACGTGCAGGTTGCCCGAGCCGGTCGCGCCGGAGATGGCCTTGGTGAACGCGGTGGACAGCACCCCGGACAGCGCGATGACCAGGAACAGGATGACCAGCGTGCTGGACTGGAAGAAGGCGAACGTGCGGCCCCGGGTGTCGTCGTCCACCTCCAGCCCGACGATCGTGATGCCGGTGGCGTAGGCGATGCCGGCCAGCGCGCCGAGCAGCACCACGAAAATCGTGAGCACCGCCAGGTTCGGCACCAGGGCGATAAACGCGAGCGGCACCGCGGCCGTCGCGATGGACAGGCCGAACAGCCGCCGCAGGCTGAAGTCGCGCAGCCGGCCGCCGGGCAGCATGCCCAGCGCCAGCCCGACGAACAGCGCGGAGAACACCAGCCCCCAGCCGGCGCTGCCACCGTGCAGGGTGTCGGTGATGTAGATGTAGCTGAGGCCGACGACAACTCCCGCCGCGCCGAACGCGCCGGCCATGCCGAGCGCCAGCGCGCGCAGCACCGGGGTCTGGCCGAGGAACCGCCAGCCCTCCCAGATCGACTTGAGCGTCGAGGGCACCGAGATGCGGTCGCTGTGCTGCCGGCTGGGGATCTCCTTGAGGAAGTATACGGTGAGCGCGGAGACCCCGTAGGACGCGGCGTTGAAGTACAGCGCCAGGTTGACCTTGCTCGGCGCCAGGAACGGCGCGGCGTGTCCGAGCGGCCCGCTGATCAGCGCGAGCACCGAGAACAGCCCGGCCGCGACGGGGGCGGTTCCGTAGGTGGTGAACAGGCTGAGCTGATTGGCCCGCTCCAGCTTGTCGGGGGGCACCAGGTTCGGCACGGTGGCCGCGGTGGCCGGGTTCCAGAACAGCGACGCGCACCCGGCCAGGAACTTGGCGATGTAGATCCAGGTCAGGTTGGGGAAGATCGGGATCGACAGGAACAGCAGGCCGCGGATCACGTCGCCGGTGATCATGGTGATCCGGCGGTCCATCCGGTCGGCGATCGCCCCGGCCAGCGGGCCGAACACCAGCGCGGGCAGCAGCGTCGCGATCCACACGCCGCTAACCGCGGCGCCCTGCGTGGCGGTGGCCCCGATCAGGCTGCCGCTGGTGTGCTGGCCGGCCAGGTTGGCCGCCAGCACGGTCAGCGCGACGATGCTGAGCCAGTCACCCAGGCTGGACAGCGACAGCGCGATCCACAGCCGGCGGAACGGCCGGACAGAAAGCACCCCGTTACGCTGCTGGTGCCCGGGGTGGGATCGCAAGTTCACGGCGACAGCGTATCGGCCTGTGCGCGTTACGCACCCTGACTAGGCCGCGAACGGGACTTTCCGGTGGACGTCTTCGAACCGCGGGCGGATCCGTTACTGGCCGCCGCGCCGCGGGCCCGGCCGCCCGAGGCCGAGGACGAGCCGCCCTTGGCCGTGCCGTTCTTGCTGGCCGAGCCGCTCTTGGCGTTGCGGGCCCGGCCGCCCGAGGCCGAGGCGGTCCGGCGGCGCGGCGTGGACGGCCCGGCCGCGCGCCGGTCGGCGAGCAGTTCGGCGGCGCGCTGCACCGTGATCTCTTCGACCGTGTCGCCCTTGCGCAGCGAGGCGTTGGTCTCGCCGTCGGTGACGTACGGGCCGAACCGGCCGTCCTTGATCATCATGGGCTTGCCGGTGGCGGGGTCCTCGCCCATCTCGCGCAGTGGCGGGGCGGCCGCACCGCTGGACCGGCGGCCGCGCGCCTTGGGCTGGGCGAGCAACTTCTCCGCTTCGGCCAGCGTGACGGTGAACAGCTGCTCCTCGCTGTCCAGTGAGCGGCTGTCGGTGCCCTTCTTCACGTAGGGCCCGTACCGGCCGTTCTGCACGGTGACCTGCTCACCGTCCAGTTCGCCGAGCGTGCGGGGCAGGCTGAGCAGCTTGAGCGCGTCCTCCAGCGTGACAGTCTCCAGCGACATCGTCTTGAGCAGCGAGCCGGTCCGCGGCTTGCCGCCGTCCCCGTCGCCGTCGGCGGGCTGCTCGGTCACGTACGGGCCGAACCGGCCGGCCCGGGCCACGATGACGCGGCCGGTCGACGGGTCGGTGCCGAGCTCCCGCTCCCCGCTGGGCTGGGCGAACAGCTCGGCGGCCTTCTCGGGGGTCAGCTCGTCGGGGGCGATGCCGTCGGGGATGTTCACCCGCTCGCCGTCCCGCTCCAGGTACGGGCCGTACCGGCCGACCCGGATGACGATGTCGGTGCCGGCCAGCGGGAACGAGCTGACCTCCCGGGCGTCGATGTCGGTGATGTCGCTGACCAGCTCCTTCAGGCCTTCCTCGCCGTCGGAACCGAAGTAGAACCGGCGCAGCCACGGCACCCGGGCCGCCTCGCCGCGCGCGATCTCGTCCAGCACGTCCTCCATCCGGGCGGTGAACTCGTAGTCCACGAGCTGCCCGAAGTGCTGCTCCAGCAGCGAAGTCACCGCGAACGCGAGGAACGACGGGACCAGCGCGGTGCCCTTCTTGAAAACGTACCCGCGGTCGAGAATCGTGCCGAGGATCGAGGCGTAGGTGGACGGCCTGCCGATCTCCCGCTCTTCCAGCTCGCGGACCAGGGTGGCCTCGGTGTACCTGGCGGGCGGGCGGGTCTCGTGCCCGGCCGGCGCCAGCCGCAGCGCGTCCAGCGGGTCGTTCTCGGCCAGCGGTGGCAGCCGGCGCTCCCGGTCGTCCCGCTCGGCGCCCTCGTCGGCGTCCTCGACGTAGGCCTTGAGGAAGCCGTAGAAGTTGATGATTTTGCCGGATGCGCCGAACTCCACCCGCTCGCCATCCGACGAGGTGCCGCGCACCCGCACCGACACCGACTCGCCGGTGGCGTCCTTCATCTGCGAGGCGACGGTCCGCTTCCAGACCAGCTCGTACAGCCGCAGCTCGTCGCCGGACAGCCCGGCCCTGCCCGTCTGGGCGGGGGTGCGGAAGCTGTCCCCGGCCGGCCTGATCGCCTCGTGCGCCTCCTGGGCATTCTTCACCTTGCTGGCAAAGGTCCGCGGCTTGTCCGGCACGTACTCGTTGCCGTACAGCTCGCGGGCTTGCTTGCGGGCCGCGGTCAGCGCGGTCTGCGACAGCGTGACCGAGTCGGTGCGCATATAGGTGATGTGGCCGTTCTCGTACAGCCGCTGCGCCACCGACATCGTGTACTTGGCGGAGAAGCCGAGCTTGCGGGATGCCTCCTGCTGCAGCGTGGTGGTGCGGAACGGCGCGTACGGGGAACGGCGGTACGGCTTGCGGTCAATCGATCCGACGGCGAAGTCCGCGCCGGTCAGCCGGCCAGCCAGCGCTGCCGCCTGGTCTGCGTCCAGGTGCAGCAGCCCGGCTTTGTCGGTGCTCTGCTTGAGCTCACCGGCCGGGGTGAAGTCGCGGCCCTGCGCGACCCGCCGGCCGTCCACGGTGACCAGGGTCGCGGCGAACGACGCCGGATCCTCACCGGCCCCGTCCTGGCCGCCGGTGCGGGTGGCGAACTCCGCCTCCAGATCCCAGTACCTGGCCGCGCGGAACGCGATGCGTTCCCGCTCCCGGTTGACCACCAGGCGGACGGCGACCGACTGCACCCGGCCCGCCGACAGCCGCGGCATGACCTTCTTCCACAGCACCGGCGAGACTTCGTACCCGTACAGCCGGTCCAGGATGCGCCGGGTCTGGTAGGCGTCCACCAGGCCGGTGTTCACCTCGCCCGGGTTGGCCACCGCCTGGGCGATCGCCTCCGGGGTGATCTCGTGGAAGACCATCCGGCGGGCCGGCACCTTCGGCCGCAGCTCCTCGAGCAGGTGCCAGGCGATCGCCTCGCCCTCGCGGTCCTCGTCTGTCGCGAGGTACAGCTCGTCGGCGTCCTTGAGCAGCTGCTTGAGCTTGGCTACCTGCTGCTTCTTGTCCGGCGGCACCACGTAGAGCGGCTCGAAACCGGCGTCCACGTTGACGCCGAGCCGGGCCCAGGGCTCGGACCGGTACTTGGCCGGGATCTCGGCCGCCCGGTCCGGCATGTCCCTGATGTGGCCGATGCTCGATTCGACGACGTAGCCCTTGCCGAGGTACCCCGCGATCGTGCGCGCCTTGGCCGGCGACTCGACGATGACGAGCCGGGTGCCGCCCTCCTCAGGCTTGGCGGCCTTGGCTGATGTCCTTGGTGGCACGCTGCTCTACCTCACATCTGGTGGCGCTCTACCGCCGCGTCCGCGACGCTACCACCCTGGCCGGACTACGGTGTCCGGAGTTTTGTCCCATGTCCGGTAACTGCCCATCCCGCCGTCAATGTTCCCGGCGCCCCGCTCGGCAGGCCTTACCAGGGCGGAACAAACGATGCTGCCGGAGGTGACGTACCCCTGCCGGCCGCCCCGTGTTCGCGCCGCGGTTGCTGTCGCGTCTGACGTTGCTATCGCGCACAATGTAGGCGATGACCGAGTACTCCTACCGCGTGCTCTATATTCCGCGCGGAACGACGCGCGATGCGGCGCGGCGGATCCTGACCGACCATGCCGAGTACGGCCGGTGGGAGCTGGCCAAGCTCCGGCTGTACGCCGACGGCAGCCGGAAGGCCACCTTGCGGCGCGCCATCATCCGGGCCGCCCGCACGCTCTGAACGTGTGCAGACAGGGCTTTGCCCGTCCCGGGCCGCGCCCCCGGGACGGGCAAAGCGTTCTGGAAGGCTTATTCAAAACTCCCGTTGCGCTCAGCCGCTAGCTGGCGCTCAGCCGAGTTTTGAATAGGCCTGAAGGCTCGGTGAGCCGGTTGTGGCTACCTCGCCATAACGGTGCTGGCGGCGCGCCGGGTGACGGCGAGCACGCCGCGGAGCAGGCCGCGCTTGGCCAGGAAGGTGCAGCCCGCGCCGCTCAGGGTGACGCCGCCGGCCAGGGCCAGCAGGCCCAGGAAGTTGGCGCCGGTGGTGGGCAGGGAGCCCCCGGAGGACGGCGGCGTCTGGGTGGACGTCACGGTCGTGCCGCTCCCACCGTGGTGGTGGTGGTGCCCGGGAGGCGGAGTGTGGTGATGGTGGTGGTGGTGTCCGGGAGGCGGAGTGTGGTGATGGTGGTGATGGTGCCCGGGCGGCGGGCCGGAGTGCGACCCACCCTGGCAGCCGGACGCCGCGTCACCGAGCACGGCGACGCTGATCCCGCACACGTCCACCGGGACGCTGATCGGCACGGACACCTGGTTGCCGCCACCGATCGAGTGGTTGCCTGACGTGGTCGAGCCGCCACCGGAACCACCCGAGGTGGACGCGCCGCCCTTGCAGCCGGACTTGGCGTGGCCGAGCGCGGCGACGCTGTTGCCGCACACGTTGACCGGGACGCTGATCGGCACGGACACCTGGTTGCCGCCACCGATCGAGTGGTTGCCCGACGTGGTGCCGCCACCGGTGCTGCCGCCGGACGCCGAGGCGCCGCCGTGGCAGGCTCCGACCGCGTCGCCGAGCAGGGCCAGCGCGTTGCCGCACACGTTCACCGGGATGGAGATCGGCAGCGAAATCTGGTTGCCGCCCAGGATGCTGTTGTTACCGCTCGTAGAGGGGCCGGTGCTGGCCAGGGCAATGCCCGCGCCCGAGGCGCTGAACACGGCGGTCAGCGCTGCTATCTGGACTGATCGCTTCACTGAGATGTTCATGTCAGTTCTGTTTTCTCTCGTGTGATGTGAGATGGGGAACTGCGGGGCCGACGGCCGGAGCCGCGATTGTCAGCGGGCCGCCCGGCGGATGCCGAGACGGCGGCCGGCCGCCACCAGGGTGGCCGCGCCGGCCAGCACCGCACCGGCGGCCATGGCGAGCAGCGAGCTGGAGCCCATGCCGGACGTGGCGGCCTGGGGGACCTCGGCGCTGAGCAGCTTGGCCTGGACCGGCTTGGTGGCGCTGGCCAGGCTGCCGGTCAGCCCGGAGGCGGGCAGGCTGGACAGTGCGGGCAGGGTGGGCAGGGTGGGCAGCTCAGGCAGGCTCAGCGCGCCGCCCCGCGGCGTGCTGGTGGCCGACTGACGCACCACGTGGGCGGCGGTCAGCACCGCGTGCTCCGGGCCGGAGGACTGCCAGCCCATGTGGCCGCTGTGGCCGGTCGACGCGCCGCCTGCGCAGCCCGCGAGCGCGCCGCCGAGCACCGCGGCCGCGTTGCCGCACACGTTCACCGGGATGGAGATCGGCACCGAGATCTGGTTGCCACCCAGGATGGAGTGGTTACCCGAAGTGGTCGAGCCCGAGAAGGCGGTGGTGTGCACGCTGGCGCCGCCCTTGCAGGCCGCCTTTGCGTTGCCCACCGCGTTGCCGCACACGTTCACCGGCACCCGGACCGGCGCGTTGACCTGGTTGCCGCCGCCGATCGAGTGGTTGCCCGAGGTCCACCCGGTGGAACCGGAGCCCCTGCCGCCGGACACCCAGGCACCACCCGGGCAGCCCGCGAGCGCGTGACCGAGCACCGCGACCGCGTTGCCGCACACATCCACCGGGACGCTGATCGGCGCGTAGACCTGGTTGCCGCCGCCGATCGAGTGGTTGCCGGAGGTGGTGCCGTTCCCGGAGCCGGAGCCGCCGGAGGCCCCGGCGCCGCCCTGGCAGCCGCCAAGAGCGTCGCCCAGCAGCGCGACCGCGTTGCCGCAGGCGTTGACCGGGACGCTGATGGGTGCGGTGACCTGGTTGCCGCCGCCGATCGAGTGGTTGCCGGAGGTGGTTCCCGCACTGGCCAGTCCTGCGGTCGCGCCGACGGCAGCGAAGCTGGCGGTGAACAGGGCCGCGCGAGCGGTCCATCGAGCCCATGTACGCATGGGTCGCTCCTCATTTCGGTGAGTCTGGTGATCTTGGATGGGAGTGTTTACGTAACTGCCAGTTATCTATTGATAGCACTGCGTGACTGACTTGGACACCCTTCGCCCCATGCGCACGGCCTGTACCGCACGTATCGCTTTCGGTCAGTCCGCGAGCGGGGCTAGTCGGGCGAGACGGCTGGGTCGTCTGCCCGCTGCAGACCGGCGGGTGATCTGGACATCCGCATCCGGATGAGCCAGCCCGCCGGGTTCGGGCGCCCGGAGCCGGACGGCACGTGGGCGGCCACCTGGGCCGCGCCCGCGGCGCCACCCGCCGGGACGGGGTCGGTCTGTGTCGCCGCCCCTGAGCCCGGCTTGCCGCTACCGGGAACCGTCCGGTGCGGGATGGCGGGCTGTTGGGTGCCCGCGTCCTGCTGGACCGCCTGCCTGGCCCAGCTGGCGGTCAGCTGCGCCGCAGCTGCCGGGATGGGAGCCAGGGTGGCGGCGGCCGCCGCCGGGTGGCCGGCGCGCGCCGGCCCGGCGACGGAGAGCGATGCCATCCGCATCAGCGGCTGGCCGTCCGGCAGGGCCCCGGCCGGCTGGCTGACGCCGCCCGGGTTCACCCCCGCCGGGACGATCGTGGTTTCCCCCGCTGCCCCGGGAATGGCTGCCCCGGGAATGCCGGCCACCGGCTTGGATACCAAGGCCGGCAGGGTGGCGGCTCCGGGCAGCATGCCGCCGGCGGTCTGGCCGTCGAGGCCTTGCAGCAGCGGCGCGGCCAGGCTGGAACCGGCCGTGCCGATCTCGTCGATCAGCTCAGACGCCGCACACGAACCGACCAGGGTGCCGGGCCGCGCGGCCAGCGGGATGGCCGCCGGCGCGGAGCTCACCGAGGCGGGGGGCGCGGTGGCGTTCGCCGGGGCAGGCCGGGCGGCGGCTGGGGGGGCCGGTGTGACCGCGGGGGTCGGCGGACGGCCTGGCTGGCTCGCGACGGCAGAGACCGGGGCCGCCGCGGTGCGGACGGCCGGGGTGGCGGCAGTGGTCACCGCGTGGGTGAGCCATCCGGTGGGGGTGACGATGGCGGCGGGCCGGGTCAGGCGGCGGCCCACGCTGTGCACGATCTGGTTCCCGGCGCCGACGCCCGCCTGGCCGGGGAAGCTCGGCAGGGCAAGGAGCGTCGACGCCGGGCGCTGGCTGCCCGGGGATGGCCGTCCCGGGAGGCTGGCGGTCGATGCCAGCACGGGCCGGATGGTCCCGGAACCCACGGCCGGGCTGGCCGCGGTGACGAGGTCGTGCGGGGCCGCCGGCGTGGCGGTCTCAGCGGCGGCGGCGTGCCCCGCGCTGGTGACGAGCCAGCCACAGAGCAGGAAGCCACCGGTGACCAGGCTACGGCCGGCTATCCGCCAGCCATGTCCGCGCGTGCGTCCTGATGAGCAGCGGCCGGCCGTGCCATGACCGGCCTGCTGCTGGGAAGATGCGGGCCGGTCCTGGGCGGCCGACCATGATTTCGGCGCGATCCAGGGCACGCCGGACGCGCAGCACCGCGCGCCTGCGGCGTGGGGCGGCTGCTCGGCCGGCCCCGGCCTGGTGGGCCCCATGAGCCTGTCCGGCTCGGTTAGCCCGTTCCGTCGCACCTGCGACCCTCCTCGACTGCAACGAGCGGCAAAGTCTGGCTCCCGGCCGGGCCGTAAGTATCGGGGGGATTTACGGTCCGGCGAGACTCGGCCCCGCACAGAGCGTCACCATAACAGCACTGAACGTGTACGAGGGGTTTATCGCTTCGAAAGGTCGCCCGGCGTGTTTTTAGGGCCGCATCGTGCAAGCGGTCTGACCTTGGCCAAAGGGGTCAGCAAAGATCGAGAAAATTATCCAGTACGCGGGTGCCGAAAGCCAGTGCGTCAATGGGAACTCGCTCGTCGACGCCATGGAACATTCCGGAAAAATCGAGATCCGCAGGAAGCCGCAGCGGGACGAAGCCGAAGCACCGCATGCCCAGCCTGCTGAAGGACTTCGCGTCGGTGCCGCCGGACAGGCAGTACGGGACGACGCTGGCCCCAGGCTCCTCGACCTGCAGCGCCTCGACCATGGCCGCGGCCAGGTCACCGTCGAAGGTCGTCTCGACCGCGATGTCGTTATGAATGAACTCACGGCGGACGTTCGGGCCGAGCAGGCTGTCCAGTTCGGACAGGAACTCTTGTTCATAGCCCGGCAGGAAACGTCCGTCTACGTCCGCGGATGCGGATTGCGGTACCACGTTTACCTTATATCCGGCGGCCAGGACTGTCGGATTTACCGTGTTTCTCAACGTTGCACCGATAACCCGCCGTATTGGTCCCAGTTTGGCGATGGATTGACCGGGCTGGGTGGGATCGAAATCGACGCCGAGCGCCCGGCACGCGGCCTCAAGGAAGGCGCGGGTGGCCGGGATGAGCCGCTCCGGCCAGTCGTGCCGGCCGATCGTGGCCACGGTCTCGGCCAGTTCGGTCACCGCGTTGTCCGGGTTCACCATCGAGCCGTGCCCGGCGGTGCCGGTGGCGGTCAGCCGGAGCCAGGCCATCCCCTTCTCCGCCGTCTGCACCACGTACATCCGCTGGCCGCCGAGCGTGACACTGAACCCGCCGACCTCACTGATCGCCTCGGTGCAGCCCTCGAAGAGGTCCGGGTGGTTGTCCACCAGCCAGCTCGCGCCGTACCGGCCGCCGGCCTCCTCGTCGGCCGGGAACGCCAGCACCACGTCGCGCGGCGGCCGCCGGCCTTCGCGCAGCCGCTGCCGGACGACGGCGAGCATCATGGCGTCCATGTCCTTCATGTCCACCGCGCCGCGGCCCCAGACGCAGCCGTCGTGCAGGTCTCCGGAGAACGGGTGCCGCTGCCAGTCCTCGGCGTTGGCCGGCACCACGTCGAGGTGGCCGTGCAGGAGCAGGGCCGGCCGGTCCCGGTCCTCCCCCGCGATGCGGGCCACGACGCTGGCCCGGCCGGGATGCGACTCGAGGATTTCCGGCTCGGCACCCACCTCGGCCAGTAGCGCGGCCACGTGCTCGGCCGCCTGGCGCTCGCCCGGGCCGGAGTTGTCACCGGGGTTGCTGGTGTCGATCCGGATGAGGTCGGAGCAGATACCGGCAACCTCGTCCGCTGCGGTGGAGCTGGCTGTCCTGGGGGCGTCAGTATCGTCAGTCACCCGGCCATCGTCGCACGTGCTCAGGGGCCCAGTCCTGGGCCGGTGCCGGGCCGGTGCTGGCGGGCCAGCGGGACTGCACGAATCGCCTACGTTTGCTATCGTGAGGCGGCCGACACGGGTACTGCCGTGGGCGGCGCTCGTCCGGGTGGCGGAATAGGCAGACGCGCTAGCTTGAGGTGCTAGGGCCCGTTAAGGGCATGGGGGTTCAAGTCCCCCCTCGGACACCAAAACGGGTGAAATCTCCCCCAAACAGGCACCACTTGAACACCCATGCGGAACGGCGCGGAGTCACCCCAGCCGCCCGACCGAGCAGCGACGTTGAACCCCCCGGGCGGGGGGATCGCCGTGGCTGACCAGCTCATCGCACCCGTCATCCCTGCCGCCAGCAGCCATGTGCAGGCATGGCCCGGCAAGCCAGGGGGCCGCCCGGCAGCCAGTACGCTCCCGCTGCCCAGCCTGCAGGCCGCTCTCACGCAACCACCTGACCTGGTGTACGGGATGGGCCGGATCGACCGCTCCGGCCGGGTCGCCGACCGGGCCATCACCCAGGCCCTCAACTGGCAGGCCGGTGACCGGCTCACCTTCACCGCCTGCCCCGGCGCGGTGATCGCCCGCCGCGACCCGCACGGCATGATCTCTCTCGCCGCCCGGCAGTATGTCGCGATCCCGGCCGCGCTGTGCCACCGGTGCGGCCTGCATCCCGGCGACCGGGTACTGC
>DASYAV010000112.1:0-2159 GCA_036501145.1 Streptosporangiaceae bacterium
CGACGGCCCCCTCGTCGCCGCCATCGAGGACAAGAACGAGCTCATCGCCGCCGGCCAGGCCGTGGCCATCATCCCCGGCGGCATCCCGGCCAGCGCGATCCGCCCCGACCTCACGACGATCCCGCTGCACGGCGTCGAGCCAAGCCACGTCGTGCTGGCCACCAGGTCCGACGACCGCAGCCGCCTGGTCGCCGCCTTCCGCAAGTCCGCCCAGGACTGCCTGACCGCTTACTCGCCGAGCAGCTCGGAGTTGGATGTGACTGCTGCGAGCTAAGGTGCCCGCGTGACCCTCGAGCGGACGTCCGGGCCTCCGATCATCCGCGGCCCGCGAGCCCGCTGGGTCTACGGCGGCCGGGGCCCGGCAAGGATCTCAGCCGCTCAGCATGATCACGAAAGAAAAACACCCTATGCGCGTGCTTTTCTTTCGTGATCATGAAATCAGCAGGCTCGGGCCGGCCGGCACGCGGGAGCGTGAGGCCGGTTTTCTGGAGCGTGTGCCATGGCCGTCTGGGGGGTTTGTTCCTGATTTCTGTCGCCAGGACAGCAGAAAACAGGAACAAATCGGCGGGGCTACATGTCCAGGACGAGGTCGGTCCTCGGGCGGGCGCAGCAGATGAGGATCTGCCCGTCGGCGGGGAGTTCGAGGGGGTCAGGGGCGTAGCTGATGTCACCGGACAGCAGGGGCGTGACGCAGGTGTGGCAGACGCCGGTGCGGCAGCTCCACCGGGTGGGCACGTCGCAGGCGTCGGCGAGGTCGAGCACGCTGCGCCAGGCGTCGCCGAACGCCGTGGTGATCCCGCTGCGGGCGAAGGTGACCTGGGGCCCGGTTCCCGGCGGCCCCAGCGCCCCCAGCGCCCCCGGCGCCCCCGGCGGCTGGTGCGGCGGCGGGCGGTGCTGCGCGGTGAGCCCGGGGTTAATGGCGTCCAGCACGCCGAACAGCTCGCGGTGGATGCGCGCGGGGTCGACGCCGAGCGCGGTGAGCGCGTCGCGCATGCCGGTCATGAACGAGGCCGGCCCGCAGATGTAGGCGCTCGCGCTGGCCGGGATGCGGAGCGCGGCGAGCCCCTCCCCCGGTGATCCGGCCGCGAGCGGCGTGCGCGCGGTTGCGTTCGGCCGGCGTGGCAGCGCTGTAGAAGATGTGCTCGCGGGCGTGCGGCAAAGAGGCGAGCAGGGCGTGCGTCTCGGCGGCGAAGGGATGCTCGTCCGGGCCGCGCGCCCCGTACAGCCACCACACCTCCCGCTCGCTGCCTGCGGCGGCGAGCTGGTACAGCATGGACAGCACCGGCGTGACCCCGATGCCGGCGGAGATGAGCAGGACCGGGCCGGTGCCATCGTCGAGGACGAACTCGCCGCGGGGCGCGGCCACCTCCAGGAGCGCACCAGCCCGCACGTCCTGGTTCAGGTAGCCGCTGGCGATGCCGTGCGGCTCCCGCTTGACGCTGATCCGGTAGGCGCCGGCGTCCGGCGCCGACGACAGTGAATAGCTCCGCACCAGGGCGGGCTGGGCGGCGCCAGCGACCCGCAGGGTCAGGTACTGCCCTGCCCGCGCGGCCGGCAGCGCGGTGCCGTCGTCGGCCGCCAGGTAGATCGAGCACACCGCCGCGTCTTCCCGCACCACCTTGCTGACCCGCAATGTCCGGAACGCGGGCCACGCCGGCCCTGGTTCCGGTGCCGGAGCGGCGAGCATGTCGCGGAACGAGCCCTGCCAGCCCGGGCTGAGCGCCGGGATCCGCAGTGCGGCGCGCAGCTTGCCCGTGTCGGGGCCGGGCAGGTACAGCAGCGCGTCGGTGTCGGCCACCGACAGCGCTTGTGGCCCGGTGGCGATCTTGACGATCGCGTCGCCGGCCTGGATGCGTCCCTCGGTGAGGACTCGCAGGTAGAAGCCGGGCCGGTGGTGGGCGACCAGCAGCGCGGGCAACTGCGGCTCGCCCACCCGCATGCCCACCCGGTAGCAGGTCACCCGCGGCTGGGTGACCTCGAACTCCGCCTCGCCGATCCGGTACCGGTCACCGATGCACACCTCGTCGTCGGGCAGCCCGTCGACGGTCAGGTTCTCCCCGAACATCCCGTACACGAAGTCGTCGCGCCCGAAGTGCTGCTCCCAGTGCCGGTAAGAATCGAGCTGGTAGACGAACACCGCCCGCTGCTCACCGCCGTGC
>DASYAV010000113.1:0-2121 GCA_036501145.1 Streptosporangiaceae bacterium
CAGGCCACGCCCGTACGGCGTAACGATCATCGGCAGCTGGGGCGGGTACTCCGGGGTGTCCCCCCCGGCGGCGGTCCTGACGATCTTCTTGATGGGCGCCGTCTACTGCCTGGCCGTGCCGGGCCGCCCCCGCACCTACACCAAGGTCGCGGTGGTCGCGGTGGTCGCCGTGTTCTGTCTGGCTCGCCTGTACCTGGGCCTCGATCACCCCAGTGATGCGCTGCTCGCCGTGGCGTTCGCGGTGGCGATCGCGGTCACCGCGTTCCGGTACTTCACCCCGAACGAGGCGTTCCCGGTCGCCTACCGGCGCGGCAACACCGCGCACGTGGACGTGACCGGCCGGCGGGGGCAGGCGATCCGCCAGGCCGTGCACGACCAGCTCGGGCTCACCGTGACTGAGATCAAGCCGGTCGGGCTAGAGTCGTCCGCCGGCTCCACGCCGCTGCGGCTGCGGGTCGAAGGCAGCCCGGAGGAGTTCGTGTTCGCCAAGCTCTACACCAAGGGCCACGTCCGCGCCGACCGCTGGTACAAGCTGTGGCGGACCATCTTGTACGGCTCCCTGGAGGACGAGCACCCGTTCCAGAGCGTGCGGCGCCTGGTCGAGTACGAGGACTATGCCCTGCGCCTGCTGCAGGACATCGGGGTCCGCACGGCCCGGCCGTACGGCATCGTGGAGATCACCCCCGAACGCGAGTACATGCTGGTCACCGGCTTCTTTACCGGTGCCGTCGAAATCGGCGAAGCCGACGTCGACGACAAGGTGATCGACCAGGGACTGCAGCTGATCCGCACGCTGTGGGACGCCGGGATCGCCCACCGCGACATCAAACCGGGCAACCTGATGGTCCGCTCCGGGGAGCTGCTGCTGATCGACGTGGCCTTCGTCCAGGTCCGCCCGTCACCATGGCGGCAGGCGGTCGACCTGGGCAACATGATGCTCGTCCTGGCCGTGCGCACCGGCCCGCAGCAGGTCTACCGGCGGGCGCTGGCGTACTTCACCGAAGCCGAGCTCGCCGAAGCATTCGCCGCCACCCGCGGGGTCGCCAGCCCGACCCAGCTGCGCGCCTTCATGAAACGGCACCCGCGCGACCTGCTCGGCGAATTCCGCGCCCTCGCCCCGCAGCGGCCGCCGATCGCGCTGCAACGCTGGAACATCCGGCGGGTCGCCCTGGCCGCCGCGACGCTCGCCGTCATCACCGCCGCCGTGGGGGAAACGTGGAATGCCTTCTTCCCGGCGGCCCGGAATCTGGGCACCTACGCCCCCAGCTGCGGCACCGGCCACTCGATGATCCTCAGCGCCCAGGCAGTCCCGACCGCCGCCCTGCTGCCCTGCATCGCCGCGCTCCCGGCGGGCTGGAGCGTTGGCGGCACGGACATCGCCAGCGGGAAAGCCAGCTTCTGGCTGGACTCCGATCGCGCAGGGCCGCGAGCGGTCACCGTAACCCTCACTGCCACCTGCGACACCTCGGGCGCCCAGCAGATCCCCTCCGACCAACCCGGCACGCGCCGGTTCGAGCATCCGCTGAGCCCGGCGCCGCAGTTCTCCAGCCTCCGCTTCTATACATTCCCCGGCGGCTGCGCCACCTATCAGTTCGTCCTCGCGCCCGGCGCGTCCCCGGCCGTGACCACCACGGTCGACACCGCGGTGGCGTTCATGCCCCGGTCGGTGCTGGTCGGCTATGTCCGCCGCAGCGAGGACCTGGCCCTGTGCGGGCGAGGTGCCGCATGCCCGGGATGACCCGGCCGGCCACTGCCCGGCGGCAGGAGGACGCGCTGCTGGGCCGCCCCCGGCAGGCCGCGCTCCTCACCGCCGGGGTGGTGGCGGTCACGGCCGTGGTGTTCGCCCTGGCCGCTAATCACGGCACGCTGGCCCGCATCCAGCGGCTCGACGATGCGTGGCTGCGGCTGATGATCTCCGGCCGGGCGCCCCCGCTGACGGCGGTCGCCAAGGTCTTCAACGTCCTCGGGCTGGTGTACGTCACGCTGCCGGTGCGGATCGCCCTGGCCGGGTTCCTGGCCCTGCGCCGCCAGTGGTGGCACCTGGCCGCTTTCGCCGCCGCCATCGTGCTGTCGGAGGTGCTGATCGGCTCGCTGAAAGGCATCTACGACCGGGCCAGGCCG
>DASYAV010000114.1:0-25970 GCA_036501145.1 Streptosporangiaceae bacterium
CGCAGCCGCAGGCGTTTGGGTTCCCAGGCGCGGGCGGGCCCGTCGAGGGCGAGCATCTGCATCCAGGCGGTCAGTTCACTGGCCATGGCCACCAGTTCGCACCACAGCTGGTTCTGCGCGAAGCCGTGCAGCGGCAGGTTACGCAGCCCGGTGTCCTTGGCGCAGCGGATGCGGTCCTCACACCGTGCCCGGCGGCGGTGACGTAGTTCCAGGTCGGCGAGCTGGCCGCGGCGGGCGTCGGTGGCGAAGCAGGTGAACCGGTGCCCATCGAGGTCGGTGAAGCGCAGCTGCGCACCGGGGTGCGGGCGTTCCCGCCGGACGATCACCCGCATCCCCGCTGGCCAGCCGGCCAGGTCCAGCAGGCCGGTCAGCTCGGCCACCCAGGCGCCCGGCCGCACCTCGCCGTCCGCGTCATAGGCCGGTTCCCAGACCCGCTCGGGCACGGTCATGATGGCCTGCTGCATGTCCTCAGTGATGGTCATGCCGACCGAGTAGCGCAACCGCCGGGACGGGCTGGCCAGCCAGGTCAGGAAGTCGTGGGTGCCGCCGCCGGAATCGGTGCGGATCAGCACCCGGCGCCGCAGCTTGCGGGGCAGCTGGGCCAGCGCCAGCCGGGTCACCTCGATGTGCTCGCTCGCCGTGTTGGACCCCGCGTTGCCGGCCCGCAGCAAGATGGCCAGGGCCTCCCCGCCCGCACCGCCGCCGTGATCAGCGAACGCGGCCAGCGGATGGAACCCATAGGTCTTCTTCCAGGTAGGAGCGGCTTTCTCCTTCTCCGAATGGGCGAGCACGATCGTGGCATCGATGTCGACGGGGATCAGGCTCCCGTCCGCGCCCGGTGCGGCGTCGCCAGCCAGCGCCCAGGCCCGCTCCCGGGCCGCCGCGCGGGCCCGGCGGATCGCCCGCAACGCCCGCGGCCCGTCCGCCGCCAGCGTGCTGACCAGCCGGGATACCACCGGATCCGAGGCCACCGGCCCGTACAGGGCCGGCTGGGCGCGCACCACGGCGGCATCGGCCAGGCAGTCCCCGCCCAGCACCAGCGCCACAACCACGTCGGTGAGGATCTTCCCCGGGTCGTGCACCGCCCGCGGCGCCCGCCACCGCGCCAGCCCGCCGGACATGGCCCGGCCCAGGCCCGTCACCCGGAGCGTCTCGGCCAGCAGCAGGCCGCCGGCCTGGGACACCAGCCCCTTCCCATCAGCAGACACAGTGATCTTGGAGCAGCGCGCGGTATTCTGCATGCGAAAAGTGCCTTCGGCTCGGTGCGGACAGAACTCTAGACAAGCTCTATCCTCCCAGGCCAAAGGCACTTTTTATATGTAAACGATCAAGAATGGCCAGTCCCTGGCGAAAGCCTGAGGTTAGGAGCCGGCGGCGGCGCGGAGTTCGCGGCGGAGGATCTTGCCGGTGGTGGTCTTCGGCAGCTCGTCGATGAACTCGACCGAGCGCGGGTACTTGTAGGCGGCCATGTTGGCCTTGCAGTACTCGATGATGTCGTCGGCCGTCGCGCTGGCGCCCGGCTTGACCGACACGAACGCCTTGACCGTCTCGCCCCGGTAGGCGTCCGGCACGCCGACCACCGCGGCCTCGCGCACCGCCGGGTGGCCGTACAGCACGTCCTCGACCTCCCGCGGCCACACCTTGTAGCCGGCTGCGTTGATCATGTCTTTCTTCCGGTCCACCAGGTAGAACCAGCCGTCGGCGTCCATGAACCCGACGTCGCCGGTGCGCAGTTCGCCGCCGGGCAGCGCGGCCGCGGTGACCTCCGGCTTGTTCCAGTAGCCCGGCACCACCTGCGGGCCCGACGTGGCGATCTCGCCGATCTCGCCGACCGGCACCTCCTCGCCATCGTCGTCCAGGATGCGCACCACCGTGCTGAACACCGGCACACCGACCGACAGCGCGCCGGAGTTGGGGTCCACCGGCGCCCGGGCACCCAGCGGCACCGCGTGCGACGGCGAGTTCGTCTCGGTCAGCCCGTAGATGTTGTGGATGTACAGCCCGGTCAGCTTCTCGAACGCCTCGGTCACCGCGGGCGCGATCGGCGCCCCGCCGGAGTAGACCACGCGCAGCGACGCGAAGTCCTCCCGGCGGGCCTCCAGCACGCTGGACAGCGCGATGAACACGGTGATCGCGCCGACGGTGAACGTCGGCCGGTGCTCACGGATCGCGTCCAGCACCACGTCGGGGTGGAACCGGTGCGCCAGCACCAGCGGGCAGGGCAGCAGCAGCGCCAGCGCGACGTGCCCGACCAGCCCGGTGATGTGGAACAGCGGCGCCACGCCCAGCACCACGTCGGCCGGGGTCAGCGACATCCAGTCGCGGTAGGCCTGCGCGTTGAACACCAGGTTCGCGTGCGTGTTCATCGCGCCCTTGGGCACCCCGGTGGTGCCCGACGTGTAGCTCAGGATGGCCACGTCATCGGGGCGCAGCAGCGGCGGTTCCGGCTGCCCGCCCGCGTACCGCCGGATCGTCTCGGTCAGGTCGAGGGTGCCATCGGGCCTGGTCCGCCGGGCGCCGCCGAACAGCCGCGGGTCGTCCCGGCGCTGGCCGTCCAGCGCGGAACAGGTGATCACCGTGTGCACCTGGGTCTGCCCGGTGGCGATCACCTCGCGGGCGACGGTGTCGTACAGCTCGTCCAGGCACAGCAGCGCGGTCGCGCCGGAGTCGGCCAGCAGGTAGGTCAGCTCGCGCGCCTTGTTCATCGGGTTCACCGCGACCGCCACGCCGCCGGCCTTCCACGCGGCCAGCAGGCCGGTGACGAACGCCGGGTTGTTCTGCGTGTACACCGCCAGCCGGTCGCCGGGCGCGAACCCGGCCCAGGCCAGCCCGGCCGCGAGGGCGCTGGACTGCTCGTCCAGTTCGGCGAACGTCAGCTGGCCGTCGAAGTACCGGATCGCCACCGCCTGCGGCGCGCGGCGCGCCGACGCCTGGAACATCTCCAGCACGGTCGGGTACTCGGGGGTTATCTCCGCGGGCAGCCCGCTGCTGTAGCGGGCCAGCCACGGGCGGTCGGCGTAGCCGTTCATCAGATCACCACCGGGTGGGCAGGGCGGGCTCGGCTCATCCCGGATACCTACCCACCGGCCCCGCCGTCCCGAACGTCATCTGTTACCGGCTGAGGACCGACGGCAGCGTCCTGTGACGATGGCCCGGGGCGCTGCGGGGTTCGCGGCCTATTTGGGCGGCCGTCCAAGTGGCGGGCGGATGGGGGCGATTGGGGTAACGCGATGCCGTCTCGGACCCGACCACATCGCCGGAACGGCGTCAATCGCGGCGGCCACCGCATAGGCAGCCGGCTCGTAGTTAACCCGCCAGCCGACGAAGTCCGGCCAGGCGTCGGCGGGATCGCGTTCGATCGGGAAGTCGACCTTGCGCATCCGGCTGACCGCGTCGAGGAACTCGTCATAGCTGAGGCTGATCCCGGCGGCCGGGTCGGCAACCTCCGGGACGTCGATATCCATCGCCCGGGCGACCTGAGAGAGGCACTGGAAACCGCTGCGCAGGCAGAGCCTGGCGGGCACCTCCGGCGCAGACTGCGGGGACAGCGCAAGGTAGAGTGCCGCGGAGTCCAGTACCGCCAGCAGAGCGGTCACCCAGGACGACAGCGGTTTGGGGGAACGGAACCGCACCAGCGGCAGGTAAGTCGTGTGGCTCTCCGCAACGTCGGCGGCCCAGCGCTCCCACTGGGCGTAGAGGTCGGGCAGGGTGTCGATGGTGGACGCTCCCGATCCCAGCGCGTAGTGCGTCCTGGCCAGCAGTTCTGGCCCCCAGGAGGGAACCCCCGCCCGGGCATTCAGCAGCGCCACCTCGTTCTCCCGCCGGTTGAACTCCGAGTACAGGGTCGGCAGGTAAGCGATCTGCAGCGTGACCGCTACCAGCGCCGTGAACGCTGCGAGATCGGCGAGCGCCTTCTGCGCGTTGCCCACGGCCGCGTTGGGGCCGAACACCCCGGGGCTGGCCATGCTGAACGCCGAGCCCAGCCCGCTGTCGATCAACGGCCACAGCAGGAGCGAATAGCCGACGAAGAAGATCCCCAGCCAGGCCACCAGCTGCGCGAGCAGGATGGCGGCCGCCTGTGCGGCGAGCACCCTGTCGCGCCGACTGTGGTCGGCGACGTGGCTGGTGATCATGCGGAACGCTACATTGATGATGCGGTCGACCCAGCGTGTCAGCCAGCCGCCGGCCGGACGCGGCACAATCAGCGTGCCGATGACGCTGCCCCACGCAGTAAGCACGAGCACAGCGCCGGCAACCGCTATCACCGAGCGGGCAGCAAGCGGCACCACCATGGCATTTCCTCTCGACGGCCGGTGAACATGACGAACCTACCGAGGCGCCGTCTCGCTTCAGGCGGCAAACCGCGCGGCTTGCCACGGACGTCTCTCCCACGTGCGGCCCGACTACCGTGGCGAGGAGGTTGGATGCCGGGACTGGCTCGGTCGTGGTGGTGAAGCGGGGCGACCGTGACGTCGCCGTGCTCGGCCCGGACGGCGTGACCGAGGTCAGCGCGGGCCTGCGGCCGGTGCGGCTGCTCGCCGGCTGGGCCGTGGGATGGCCTACGGCACCGTCCAGGCGTACCGGACACCCGGCGGCGGCCAGGCGCACTTCGGCACCTCCACCGCCCCGGTGCTCGGCCACCTCACCTACATCGGGTTCGTCGCGCTGCTGGTCAACCTGGTGGTCTCGGCCGCGCTCACTGTGCTGTTCCGCCGGATCGGCCTGGGCGACGGCTACGACGAGACCCAGCCGTCGGACTACACCGCCGACCCGGACGGCTCGCCCGAGGTCATCCAGCCCGTCGCGTGCTGGCCGGGCTGGTCACCCGCGAGGAAGGCCCCGGTAGCATCGCACCGGTGAAGCTGGCCATACTCGGCGGTGGCGGGGTGCGGGTGCCCGCGTTCGTCCGGGCTGTCGTGTCGCAGCCCGACCGGATCTTCGACCGGATCACCCTGCTCGAGCCGGACGCGCAGCGGCGGCAGACCACCGGCCGGCTCGCCACCGAACTGGCCGGTGCGCTCGGCCACCCCGGCACGGTCCAGCTGACCGCCGACGCCGAGGAGGCGTTCACCGGCGCCGACTTCGTCTTCTCCGCGCTGCGGGTGGGCGGCGACCGTGGCCGCGTCATCGACGAGGAGGTCGCGCTGCGGCACGGCCTGGTCGGCCAGGAGACCACCGGCCCCGGCGGCTGCGCGATGGCGCTGCGCACCATCCCGGTGGTGCTGTCCTACTGCGAGATCCTGGCCCGGTGCGCGCCACGGGCCACGCTGATCAACTTCACCAACCCGGTCGGGCTGATCACCCAGGCGGTGTCACTGCACTCCGGCGTGCGGGTGGCCGGGGTCTGCGACACCCCCGGCTCGACGCTGGACGCGCTGGCCCGGTTCCTCGGCGCCGGGCTGGCCGAGACCGGCTACTCCTACAGCGGCCTGAATCACCTGGGCTGGATCACCTCGTTCTCGGTCGGCGGCCAGGAGCGGATGGGCGAGCTGCTGCACCGGTTCGCCGAGCTGCGGAGCTTCGACCACCGGTTCGCCGCGTTCGACCCGCTGCTGGTCCAGCGGACCGGCGCCATCCCGACCGAGTACGTCTACTACTTCTATGACGCGGCCCGGTACCTGGCCGCGGTGGCCCGGGCCGGCACCAGCCGCGGCCAGGACGTGCTGCGGCTCAACGACGAACTGATCGGCGCGGTCGGCAAGGCGTTCGCCGGCGGCACCGTGGACGACGCCTGGGCCGCCTACTCGATGATGATGGGGGTGCGCAGCGACACTTACATGCGCACGGACATGGAAGGTGACAGCGGCCAGCAGGAGGCGCGCGCGCAGCGCACCGGGCGCCCCGCCGAGAAGCTCAGCGAGGCCCGCCCGGACGGCTACGAGCGTGTCGCGCTGCGGGTCATCGACGGGCTGACCGGGCGCCGCCCCGGCGAGGTCATCGTCAACACGCGCAACGGCACGGCGCTGCGCTTCCTCGACCCCGACGACGTGGTCGAGGTGCCGTCGCTGGTGGACGGCGGCGGCCTGTCCCCGCTGGCCACCGCGGACCTGCCCCGGTCGGCCCGGGCGCTGGTCAGCCAGGTCAAGGAGTACGAGCGGGAAGTGGTCGAGGCCGCGGTCACCGGCAACGCCGGACTGGCCGCCGTCGGCCTGTCCCGCAACCCGCTGGTGCCCGGCCTGTCCGCCGCCAGGGAGCTGATCACCGAGTACCGGGACCGCCACACCCCGCACCTGGACTACCTGCACTAACCCAGCCCCGCCGCCTGCCCCTTCGATGATCACGGGCAGCTTTTGGGTGCGGGCGCACCTGGAACGGTCCGCGCGAAGCGGGTGCCGCGCTACGGCCGGCGGTCGTAGGCCCAGATCGTGGTCCTGGTGCCGAGCAGCCTGATCGGGGTGCGGCCGGTCCGCCGGAACACGCCGGGCCGCACGTCGCCGGGGATGTCCGGGGCGAGCAGCACCACCCGCCCGCCGGGTCGGGTCACCCGGGCCAGCTCGGCCAGCGCGTCGCGCAGCCAGTCGTGTATGTCCTGCGGCACGGTGTGCTGCCTGCCGAACGGCAGGTTGGACACGCACGCGCTGACTGAGCCGTCGGTGATCTCCAGTCGCCGCACGTCGCCCTGCCGCAGCACCGCGTCAGGCGCGTTCTTCCGTGCGGCGCCGACCGCGCCGGGGTCGATGTCGCCGCCCTCGGCCCGCCAGCCGGCCCGGGCCGCCTCGGCCAGGATGGTGCCCGACCCGCAGCACGGATCGAGCAGCATGCCGTCCGGCTGACCGGCCAGCCGCACCATCGCCGCGGCGACCGTCGGCCGCAGCGCGCCGCGGCGTTCGGTGTCCCGGCCGTCGTGCTGGCGCATCCGCGCGTCAGACACCCGCAGCCCGGCGACGATCTTGCCCGGCTGGTACTCGACCACCCACACCTCGACGTCGGCCGGGTCGGCGGCGCGCCATCGCGGCTGCTGGCGGCCGATGGCCCCGGCCAGCTGCCTGCGCAGTTCGGTGCGCAGGAAGGACCGTTCCTGGAGCACCCGGGCGACCACCCGGAACGTGGCGCGTTCCCCGGCCGGCCTGGTCATCTGGGCCCGCGCGGCCAGCGCCCGGCGGACCCGCTCCTGCCGCCACAGCCGGTTGCTGACCCACGCCGACTGGTCGCCCTCGGACCGCAGCGTGCGGCCCACCTCGACCAGCACGTCCTCGGCCAGCCGGGCCGTCATCACCGGCCGCAGCGCGGCGGCTTCGGCGGTGCACAGCACCACGTCGGCGCGGCCGTCCCGGCCGGTGTCCTGCACCTCCACCCCGGGCATCGACCGCAGCTCCGCGGCGAGCGCTTCGGCCAGGCCCGGGACCGCGAAGGCGATCAGCCGGGTCACCGCCGCCGCGCCGCGGCCAGGTGGCGCGCCACTGCCGCTCACCCGCGGGCGGGCGAGGTTCGGACGGCGGGCGGGCATCCGCCCAGCGTAGTGTGCCCCGGCAGCCGCGGTGCCCGCCCGGCGGGCCTGGTGTGCGGCCGGCGCTCGTGGTGCCGGGCGGGCGGGACCTGGCCTGCTAGCCGGTGGGCTGGGTCACGGCGGCCGCGCGCAGCGAGCGGTAGAGCAGCTGCTGGTCGCCCAGGCGGCGGCGCAGCTCACGTTCCAGGCCGCCGATCGGCACCAGGTTCTGCGGGGCGCGCGGGTCCTTGTGCGGGGTGCTGGCGAAGCCGGGCAGCAGCCGGGCAGTCAGGTCGGCCAGCGCGGTCACCCCGGGTGTGGGCAGGTCAGCCGAGCATTCCAGCCGTACCACCCCGGACCACGGCACGCCCGGCGTGCCGGGCAGCTGCAGGTACCAGGAACTGCGCCGCCACGACGTGCCCATGCCGAACGCCGGGGTGCGCTGCCCGGGCCGCAGCCGCGGCACCACCGCGGCCTGCTCGGCGGGCAGGTACGACGCGTGGTGCGTCTTGATGTAGCCGACGACCCGGTCCAGGTGCGTGCGGCCACGCAGCGGGCCGTCCACCACGAGCAGGTCGTCGTCGGCCGGGTGCTCGGCCCGGTACGCCATCGCCAGCTGCACCTCGGTGTCGGTCAGGCTCTGCTGCAGCGCCAGCGACAGCGGGTCGGGCCCGCGGTCCTTGGCGACCCGCGCCGGGTAGCTGGTGTGCCGGGTGGTGATGCCGGGCGCCCCGGCGTAGGTGGTGAACAGCCCCCGCTGCACGCTGACCCCCGCGATGTGCGCCGCGCCGTCGCAGCAGACCAGGCCGGCCGCGTACGAGGCGGCGATGCCGCCGTACGGCTGCGGCTTGTCCCCCTGGATCCACACCCGCGCCTCGATCCGGCGCACCCCGTCCAGGAACAGCAGCGTGCCGGGCGGCCGGGCTGCGGTGCCCGGGGTGACCGGCTGCCACTCGCCGGCCGGCACCTCCAGGTCCAGGTCGAGCTCGGCTGTCGACTCGGCCAGCGCGCGGTCGTCCGGCTCGCCACCGCCGAACGCCATCCCGTAGTCCGGGTCCCACGGGTCGATGGCGAACGACCCGGCCCGCGCCGCGGGACCGGTCATCCGACGCGTTCCTTGCGCAGCGCCGAGCCGGAGCCGGACCGGCTGACCACGAACCGCACCGGGACCCGCTCGGCCAGCTCGGGCACGTGCGTGATGATGCCGACCATCCGGTCGGAATCGGCGGCCAGCCGCTCCAGGGTGATCGCCACCGTCTCCAGCGTGTCGGAGTCCAGCGTGCCGAACCCCTCGTCGAGGAACATCGAGTTCAGGTCGCGCATCCCGCCGGACAGCCCGACCACCTGCCGGGACAGCGCCAGCGCCAGGGCCAGCGAAGCCTGGAACGTCTCCCCGCCGGACAGCGTGTGCACCGGCCGCCGCGCCCCGGCGTCGGCGTAGTCGATGACGACCAGCTCGTTGCGGTCGTCCCGGTCCAGCTGGTACTGCCCGCCGGACAGCTCCATCAGCGTCACCGACGCCTCGGCGACCAGCGAGTCGAGCGCCTCGCTGCACAGCCAGCCCTCGAACTTGCGCGCCTGCAGCAGGCGGCCGAGCATCGCGGCGACCCGCTCCTCGTCCCGGGCGGCGCGGAGCTGCCCGTCCAGGTCCGCGGCCCGCTTGATGATCTGGCGGATGGCGGCCAGCTCGTTCTCCGCGCGAGCGGTCTGGGTGGCCACCGCGGCCGCGGCCCGGGTGGGATCGGTCACGCCGGTGACGCCATGCCCGGCCAGCAGCCTGGTCAGCCTGGCCGTGCCGTCCGCCACCTGCTTGCGCAGCCCGGCACCCCGGGCGTCGAGTTCCGCCTGACCTTGGGCACGCCGGGTGTGCTGCGCGCCCGCCCAGGTGGTCAGCGCGGTCCACGCTGTGACGAGGTGATTGTCCTCCAGCATGGGGGCACCCAGCGGGACCACGGAGTCGCGAGCCGCACGCAGCCGGGCCCAGGCCTGCTTTTCCGCGTCGGCCATCGCCCGGCGGCCCTCCTCGGCCGCGGCCAGCTCGGCCCGCCTGGCCTCCGCTTCCTTGCGGGCCTGGCGGAACGAGGTGTCGGCCTCGGCGATTGCCGCCACCGACGCGGTTACTTCGGCCTCGGGCGGGGCACCGTCCAGGAACGCGGCCCCGTCGTCAAGCCGTTTCCTGGTGCGGGTCACGCCGGCGAGCGCGACCGCGGCCGCCCGCGCTGCCGTAGTCTGCTCGATGGCGGCCCGCTTGTGCACCTTGCTGGCGGCGCCGATCGCGTCCTTCAGCGTGGCCAGGCCCGGCGGCTCGGCTTGGTGCGGCAACCCGGTCACCGGCTGCAGGCACACCGGGCAGTCCTCCCCGGCCACCAGGGAACTGGCCAGCAGGACGGCGGCGTGCGCCTGGCCTGCCTGGTCCAGGGCCGCCCGGGCCGCCGCGAGCGAGTCCTCGGCGGCGTTCAGCCCGGCGGCGGCGGCCGCCTCGGCGGCTTGGGCGCCGGCCAGGTCCTGCTCCTGCTGCTCCAGCTCGACGGTCAGTTCACGGCGCAGAGCGTATGCCGTGCGGAGCCGTTCCATCTCGGCCTGGCCCGGCAGCCGGTCCTTCGCCTCCGCCGCGTCGGTGGCCCGGCTTTCCGCCTCATCGAGCCGGCGGCGCCCTTCAGTGCGAAGACTGTCTGCCTGAGAGATCTGGTCAGCCAGGCCCGCGACCTCAGCCGGGGTCCGCACCCGAGCCAGCAGCGCGGTCTCCTCACGGCCCTGCTTGGCCTGCTGGGCTGCCTCGTCGGCCTGCTTCGCGAGTTGCCCCAACTCTGCCAGCGTGCTGTCCACCGTGGCGGCCAGCGCTGTCAGCGCGTCGAGCCGTTCCGCCACCGCTGCCTCCGCCTCCGGCGTGGCATCGGCCAGCTTGCCGCGCTCCTGCTCAGCGAGCTTGGCCCGGTCAGCGGCCACCTGGGCGCGCCCTCTGGCCCGCTGGCCGACCTTCTCGTACACGCCGAAGGCCAGCAGCTCGACCAGCAGCTTCTGCCGCTCGGTTGCCTTGGCCTGCAGGAACCGGGAGAACCGGCCCTGCGGCAGCAGCACCGACTGGATGAAGTGCTGGTAGCTGAGGCCGAGCAGCTCCTCCACGCCCGCGGTGACCAGGTCAGGCCCCTCGGCGATCTGGTCGATGCTGGCCTCCAGCAGCGCCGGTATCGGTGCGCCCGGCTCGACTCCCGGATCGAGCAGCTCCAGCCGGGCTTCCTTGGTGTGTACCCGGCCGTGGGAGTCCCGGTTCAGCGCACGGACCGCGGCGTACCGCTTCCCGGCCACCTCGAAGACCAGGCAGACCCGGCACCCGTTGGCCGCCGGGGCCAGCGCGTCGGCGATCGCGTTCTCCTTGCCCCAGCGCGGCACCGTGCCGTACAGCGCGAAGCACAGCCCGTCGATCACCGTGCTCTTGCCCGACCCGGTCGGGCCGGTCAGCGCGAAGAACTCCACGTCGGTGAAGTCAGCCTCGGCAGGCTGGCGGTAACAGCCGAACCCGTCCAGCAGCAGCCGCAGCGGTCGCATCAGGCCTCCGCGGTAACGTCGTCGAGCAGCTCACCGAACATGGCCGCGATCCGCGGGTCGTCCACCTGCTGCTCGGTCAGGTAGTCGCCGAACAGCTCCAGCGGCCCGCGCCCGGCCCGGCTCGGCTGGCCCGCCCGTGCCCCCGGCTGCGGCCGGTGTTCCTCGTCCAGCATGACCTCCAGCGTGTTCGGCAGTTTCTCCCGCACCAGGTCACCAAGCCCGGCCCGGGCCCGCTCAGCCAGGATGACCCGCAGGTAGGCGTCCCCGGCCTGCTCGCCCTCGGCGATGACCTGGTCCAGCGAGCCGCGCAGCGTCCGCAGTGCGCGGCCGCCGCGGGCCGGCACCGGCCTGGCGTCGGCCCGGATGCCCGGTTCGGCCGTGACCACCAGCACCGACGGCTGGTTGCCCTCCTCGCCGAAGTCGATGTTCAGCGGAGCGCCGGAGTAGAACACCGGGCACGGCCCCGGGATCTCCTGCTGCCGGTGCAGGTGGCCGAGCGCCACGTAGTGCGCGGTGGCCGGGAACATGCTGGCCGGCAGCTCGTAGTCCAGGCTGGTCTGCACGTCCCGCTCGCCGCCGCCGCGGCGGCCGCCGAGCAGCGTGGCGTGCGCCATCACCACGTTGACGCTGTCCGGGGTGAACGCGCCGGTGAGCGCGCGCACGATGCCGGCGACGTGCCCGGCGTAGTCCAGGCTGAGCTGGGCGGCCTCGTTCAGCACGATCTCCGCGGCGCGGACCGCGTGCCGGTGCGACAGGAACGGCAGCCCGGCCACGCTGGCCGTCTCCCCGCCGCGGGTGCGCAGCCGCAGCAGCCCGCCGGCGTCCGGCCGTTTCGGCCGGCCGAGCACGTGCAGCCCCAGCTCGCCCAGCACCGGCCGGTACAGCTCGTCCAGCAGCGCCTGGTTGTCGTGGTTCCCGCCGATCACCACCACCTGGCGGCCGTCCTGGCGCAGCGCCAGCAGGCTGCGCATGACCAGCCCCTGCGCCTTCGCCGTCGGCGCGGCCGTCTCGAACAGGTCCCCGGCGACCAGCACCAGGTCCACGTCCTCGTCGCGGGCGATGCCGACGATGCCGCGCAGCACGGCGTCGTGCTCGTCGTACCGGTCCCGGCCCTTGAGCACCTTCCCCACGTGCCAGTCACTGGTATGAAGGATCTTCACCTGCGCCCTCCGGATGCCCCTGTCAGCGCGTCGAGCCTACGGCGTAGCTCCGACAGCCGCGCCCGCATGGTCCGAGCCGCCGCGGAGCGTTTTTATGTGTGGCAGCACCAAGAACGCTCCGCGATCAGGGACTAGAACGGCGGCGGGTCGTCGGCGGCGCCGGGGATGGTGGCGAACGGGTCGGCGGGCTTGGCCGGGCCGGTGTCGTGGCCGGCCCACTCACCCTTCTCGCTCGGCCGGGTGGCCCAGGCCGGGAACGGGAAGTCCACCGCCAGCGGCACCGGGATGTCCGGCTGCGCGACGAACATCGTGCCCGGCTTGGCCAGCGTGGCCCGGGCCCGGTGGGCCGGCGGCAGGTACCCGTACTCCGGCCGCTCCGCCTCGGCCGCGTCGAGCCGGCCGGCCACCCGGATGGCGCAGTTGGACAGGATGCGCCGCTCCACCTCGCTGGCGGTCTGCTGCGCGCCGATCAGGATCACCCCGAGCGACCGGCCGCGCTCGGCCACGTCCAGCAGGATCTGCTTGATCGGGCTGTCGCCCTCGCGCGGCGCGTACTTGTTCAGCTCGTCCAGCATGACGAACATCAGCGGCCGCGCGGTGCCCTGCCGCTCCTTGCGGGCGAACTCGCCGCGCAGCGTGACACCGACCACGAACCGCTGCGCCCGGTCCGGCAGGTTGTGCAGGTCGACCACGGTGACCTGGGCCCGCGACGTGGTGATGGACCGCTCGCCACGGTGCGTCAGGTCGCCGCGGATCACCGCGGACAGCGGCTTCACCGCCGAGCGCAGCCGCCGCAGCAGCGCGTTCACGCTGCCGGTGACCGCGCTGCCGGCCACCCACGAGCCGCGCGTCTCCTCGCTGCCGAGCTCCGCCTCCAGCAGCGTGATCAGGTCGCCGAACGTCCGGATGATCTGGTCGTTGGCCGGGTCCACGCCACCGATCCGCACCGCGCCGTCGTCCCCGGCGCGCACCGCGTCGCGGCGCAGCCGCGCGGCGACCTGGCCGATCAGCATGGTGTACTGCGCCCGCTCGTCCTCCGCGTCGGCGAACACGAACGGCAGCAGCTCGTCGGCGCAGAACTCGGCCAGCGTCCAGTAGAACGGGCTGACCGCACGGTCACGCGCGGACACGTCCGGCGTCCCTGAGTTGTCACCCGGCCGGGGCGGCGCAAACACCCGGACATTACTGAACGGCTGCGCCGGCAGGCCGAGTTTGCCGTACAGCAGGCGCTGCTCGGGGGTGAGGCGGCTGTTCTCGTAGTCCAGGAACAGCAGGTCCTCGCCTTTGACGCTGAAGATCAGTGCCTTGGTGTTGTGCGCCTCGGCGGCGAGCACGCCGCAGTTCGTGATGGCGTGCAGCAGGAACATGGCGAACGAGGTCTTGGTCGCGATCCCGGAAACACCGGAGATCGACACGTGCGCGCCGCGGGTGCCGTCCAGGAACTCGAAGTTGACGTACACCGGCTGCCCGTCCCGGCCGAACCCGACCGGCACCTTGGACAGGCCCATCGTGTCGAAGTACAGCGCGCTGTCCCGCTGCGCGCCCTTGGCCCGGGACACCGGCGCGCCGGGCAGCGGCGGCACGAACACCTCCGGATCCACCCGGGTCACCGCGACCTCGGCCACCTCGCACACCTCGGCGGGCAGCGCGCCCTGCTCGATCAGGAACACGTCGGAGGCGAACCGCGCCCCCTCGTGCACCGCCTCGATGTTGGTCACCACGCCGGCGATCTGCACGCCGGGCCGGCCGGGCAGTTCCCGCCGGGTCACCAGCACGTCGTCGAGCTGCACGTACTGACCCGGCGCCAGCCCGACAGAGAACTGCAGGGGAGTGGCGGGCACCGTGCCCACGACCAGGCCGAGCGCGTCGCCGGCCGGCTGGCCGTCCAGCTCAGCCCGGCGGTTCTGCTCTTCGGTCACGTATCCCACCCCGGTCACCTTCGGCCTAGTCAGCGGGTCGAGCCTATGACCTGCCGCCGACACCTGTTCGCTAGTCGTGGCGCCACAGGAAGTCGCCGACCGCGGCCATGTAGTTGTCCCGCTCCTCCCAGAACGGCATGTGCGAGGAGTTCTCCAGGATGACCTGCTCGGCCCCGGCGATGCCGGCGACCATCTCGGCCTGCAGCTTCGGCGTGGCCTCGTCGTGCCGGCCGGAGATGACCAGCGTGGGCGCGGTGATCTCGCCGAGCCGGCCGGCCACCGACCAGTCACGGAACGAGCCCACGATGTGGAACTCCGACGGGCCGTTCGTGGTGTGGTACACCGTCGGGTCGGCGTCGATGGCCGCGAACGAGGCGTCCACCTCGGCCGGCCACGGGTCGGCCCGGCACAGGTGGCGCTGGTAGTACACCCGGCACGCCGCCGCGTACTGCGGGTCGTCGGTGGTGCCGGCCGCTTCGTGCCGCCGCAGCGTCCGCTCCACCTCGGGCGGCAGCCCGGAGCGCAGCGAGCCCGACTCGGCCGCGAACCCGCCGAACGAGGCCGCGGTGTTGGACAGCGTCACCGATGCCAGCCCAGGCGGCCGGGTGAGGGCGTGCTCCTGGGCCAGCATGCCGCCCCAGGACTGGCCCAGCAGGTGGTAGCGGCCGCCGATGCCGAGATAGCCGATGAGGTTGTCCAGCTCGCGCCGGAACAGATCCACCGTGTAGTAATCCGCGCCACGGTCCGGGAAGTGAGTGGATTTCCCGTTGCCCGTCTGGTCGTAGAAAATAACCGCCCGGCCGCCGGTGGCCAGGTCGGCCAGCGACAGCAGGTAGTCATGCGTGGCACCCGGCCCGCCGTGCAGCGTCACCAGCGGAGCCGGCGAGCTGTCCGCCGTGGGCAGCTCCCCGGCGATCCAGTACCAGGTCTGGTGGCCCTCGAAGCCGGCGTATCCCTCGGTGGCTGGCGTCATGATCTCCACGCTAACCGGGCCGGCCCGGCCAGCGGGAGGCCTGCGGCGAGGATCTAGGCAGACGTGTGCTCGGAAGAGCACCAAATTGTAATTTTCTGTCGCCGGACGACCACGATGCGTTAATGGCTGTTATTGAACCGTTATCTCTCTGCCGCAGAAGCGAAATCCTTGGATAACGGCCTAATGACATCCTACGGCAAGGAGGCCAACATGAATATTTCGCCTGCCCGCATCGTCGATAATCTCCGCGCTCACCGGTCTAACCGGCGGAATATCCCCGCGCGCAATCTGTCCATGTGGTCGGCAGGCGCAGCGGCTGTGGCCGCGCTTGTGCTGGCCGGCTGCGGCGGCAGCTCAGGATCATCGTCCGGCGGCGGCGGTGGTGGTAGCGGCAGCACGACGGCCGGGCACAAGGGTGGCACGTTCACCATCCTGGCCAATACCGCCTTCGGCGTCGCCGACCCGGCGCAGAACTACACGCTGGAGGAATGGCAGCTGCTGATCGACACCCACGACGGCCTGGTGAGCTTCGCGAAAGTCGGCGGCGTCTCCGGCACCAAGATCGTGCCGGACCTCGCGACCTCCATCCCCGCGCCCACCAACGGCGGCAAGACCTACCTGTTCCACATCCGCCGCGGGATCAAGTTCTCCAACGGCCAGACGCTCAAGCCCAGCGACTTCGTCCGGACCTTCGAGCGGCAGTTCACCGTGCCCGGCCCGACCACCTTCTATTCCGACCTCGTCGGCGCGTGCAAGCCTGGCGTGAAGTCCTGCCCGGGCATCAGCAAGGGCGTGGTCGCCAACGACTCGGCGTACACGCTCACGCTCAACCTGACCGCGGCTGACCCGGAGCTGATGGACCAGCTGTCGCTGCCGTTCGCGTTCGCCGTCCCGGGTAATACGTCGCTGAAGCTGACCGGCAACAACGTGCCGCCGGGCACCGGGCCGTACATGTGGAAGTCATACAGCCCGAACAGCCAGGCCGTGCTGGTGCGCAACCCGTACTTCAAGGTGTGGAACGCGCAGGCGCAGCCCACGGGCTATCCGAACGAGATCGTCGAGAAATACGGCGCGCAGGTCTCCGATGAGGTGACCGAGGTCAAGAACGGCCAGGCCAACGAGGTCTTCGACGGCGACATCATCCCGTCCGACCAGCTCACCCAGCTGAACAGCCCGACCTACGCCAACCAGGTGCACGTGAACACGCTGACCGCGGACTGGTACATGGCGCTGAACACCAGGCGGCCGCCGTTCAACAACCTGATGGCCCGGCAGGCGATCAACTACGCGGCCAACCGGTCGGCCTACGTGAAGATCGCGGGCGGCTCCTCGCTGGCCGTGCCGACCTGCCAGATCCTGCCGCCGAACTACCCGTCCTACACGCCGTACTGCCCGTACACCGCGGGCTCTGACCACACGAAGTGGACCGCCCCGGACGTGGCCAAGGCCAAGCAGCTGGTGCAGCAGTCCGGCACCAAGGGCGACACTGTGGTGGTGAACGCCACCAACGACCAGGTCGGCAAGGCACTCGCCGAGCAGATGGTCTCCGACCTGAACTCGATCGGCTACAAGGCGAGCACCCAGCTGCTGTCCGGGAGCGTGCAGTACCCGTACATCCAGAACTCCACGAACTCCGGCAAGTGGAACGTCGGCTACTCGGCCTGGTACCAGGACTACCCGGCGCAGTCGGACTTCCTGAACGTGCTGCTCGGCTGTGGCAGCATCCACCCGAACAGCGACGCCAGCCCGAACATCGCCGCGTTCTGCAACAAGACGATTCAGAAGCAGATCACCCAGGCCGAGTCGGAAGAGGCGTCCAACCCGGCAGGGGCGGCCAAGATCTGGACGCAGGTCGACCACGAGGACACCAACCAGGCGCCCTGGGTGGACATGTACAACCCGAAGCAGATTGACTTCCTGTCCAAGAACGTGCACGGCTACAAGTGGAACCCACAGTGGTACATCCTCATTGACCAGCTCTGGCTGTCCTCCTGAGCCTCGGCTGGCTGGCCAGGGAAGCTAAATGACGTCAGTCTCCTCGCTGGAACAGGTCGAGATCGGTGCCGAGCCGCAGCCTGCGGTAGGCGGCCGGAACCCATGGGTGCTGGCTGGGCGGCGGCTGCTCCGCAACCGCATCTCGCTCGCCGCCCTCGGCCTGTTCTTGCTGATCGTGCTGCTGTCCCTGTGCGCACCGCTGTACGCGCACTACGTCGCGCACGTGAACCCGTTCCCGCCGAACCTGGACGGGCACACGATCCTGCACGGCAAGAGCGTGCCGGTGATGCAGTCCGGCGGCGGCACCCTGCACCTCGGGGAGACGCCGCTCGGGCCGACCTGGGATCTGGGCCACTACTTCCTGGGCGCGGACAACCTGGGCCGGGACGTGGCCGCGCTGCTGCTGTACGGCGGGCGCAGTTCGCTGCTGATCGGCATCGGCTCGGCGGTGATCTGCTCGGCCGTGGCCACCGTGGTCGCGCTGCTCGCCGGGTTCTTCGGCGGCGTCGTGGACGCGGTGCTGTCCCGGATCATGGACATCATCTGGGCCTTCCCGGTGTACCTGCTGGCCATCTCGCTCTCCACCGAGCTGCTCACCCACTCCAGCGGGATCCAGGTCGGGCCGGTGCACGTCAGCGCGTCCAGCCTGTGGGTGCCCACGGGGATCATCGCGTTCATCTTCCTGCCGTACGTCTACCGGCCGGTGCGCGGCCAGGTGCTGTCCGTGGTGAACAAGGAGTTCGTGGAGGCCGCGATCGCCCAGGGCGCGGGCAACTTCCGGCTGATCTTCTCCGACATCCTGCCCAACGTGGTGTCCACGGTGATCGTGCTGCTGCCGCTGATGATCGCCACCACGATCCTCACCGAGGCCGGGCTGTCGTTCCTGTCCATCGGCGTCCAGCCGCCCAACGTCAGCTGGGGGACGATCATCCAGGACGGCACGGCGCTGATCTACACCAGGCCCTGGGTGTCGCTCGCGCCGGGCATCATGATCCTGCTCACCGTGCTCTCCCTCAACGTGCTCGGTGACGGGGTCAGGGACGCGCTGGACCCGCGGGCCAAGGTGCGGATGAATGGCTAGCGCATGCTGACGTTCATCATCCGGCGGCTGCTGTGGACCGTCCTCGTGCTGTTCGTGATCTCGGTCGTCGTCTTCTTCCTGTTCTTCAAGACCCCGGGCGTGGACCCGGCCCGAGCCATCGCCGGGCGCAATCCCAGCCCGGCGATCCTGGCCGCGATCCGGGCCCAGTTCGGGCTGAACAAGCCGCTGCCGATCCAGTACCTGGAGATGATGAAGAACATTTTCGTCACGCGGGACCTGGTGTCCTACTCCAACCAGGGCATCAAGGTCGTCCCCGAGATCGCCGCGGCGGCCCCGGCCACGCTGTCGCTGGTCTTCGGGGCGGCGATCATCTGGGTCGTCATGTCGATCGTCATTGGGATGGCCGCCGCACTGCTGCGCGGCACGGTCTTCGACCCGCTGCTCATGGTGCTGGCGCTGATCGGCGTGTCCGCTCCGGTGTTCTGGCTCGGTCAGGTGGCCGAAATGATCACCCAGGGCGGCCTGCATGGCACGTTCATATTCAGCTGGATCCCCCCGCCGGGGTACACCTCGTTCACGCAGAGCCCCAGCCTGTGGTTCCGGGGGCTGGTCATCCCGTGGATCACGCTGTCGATCCTGTACATCGGCTTCTACGGCCGGGTGCTGCGGGCCAACCTGCTGGAGATGCAGAACGAGGACTTCGTCCGCACCGCCCGGGCCAAGGGAATAACCGAACGGCGGGTGTGGATCCGGCATACCCTGCGGACATCCATGATCACCTTCGTCAGCCTGTTCGGGCTGGACTTCGGCGCGCTGGTGGCCGGCGGCGCCCTGCTCACCGAGGTGGTGTTCAACATCCACGGTGTCGGGTTCCTGACCTACCAGGCGCTGACCAGCCTCGACCTGCCCACGATCATGACCACGGTGGTGTACGGAGCGTTCTTCATCGTGCTGGCCAACGTCGTGGTGGACATCGGCTACGCCTGGCTCGACCCACGGGTGCGGCCGGCATGAGCGGGGAGCCGCTGCTCGACGTGCGCGACCTCCGGGTCGCGTTCCGTACCGAGGACGGGCTGGTCCAGGCGGTCGACGGGGTGTCGCTGTCGCTGGCGGAGGGCGAGACGCTCGGCATCGTGGGCGAGTCGGGCTCCGGCAAGAGCGTGACGATGATGTCGGTGATGCGGCTGATCAACGACCCGAACGCGCGCTTCGAGGGCGAAGTGCTGTACAAGGGCCGGGATCTGATGAAGCTGGACCGGGAGCAGATCCGGCAGATCCGCGGCACCGGCATCGCCATGATCTTCCAGGACCCGATGACCTCGCTGAACCCGGTGTACCGTGTGGGCTGGCAGATCGCCGAGCAACTCCAGGCGCACGAGCAGATGTCTAAGCAGGCGGCCCGCGCCCGCGCCGTCGAGTTGCTCGCCGCCGTCGGCATCCCGCAGGCCGCGGATCGGGTGGACGCCTACCCGCACCAGTTCTCCGGCGGCATGCGGCAGCGTGTGATGATCGCCATGGCGGTGTCCTGCAACCCGGACATCCTCATCGCCGACGAGCCGACCACCGCGCTCGACGTGACGATCCAGGCGCAGATTCTCAACCTGATCAAGAAGCTGCGCACCGACTTCGGCACCGCCGTGGTGCTGATCACGCACGACATGGGCGTGGTCGCCGACATGGCCGACCGGATCGCGGTGATGTACGCGGGCCGGGTCATCGAGCAGGGCACCCGGCGGGACGTGTTCTACGACGCCCAGCACCCCTACACCTGGGGCCTGCTCGGCTCGATCGCCCGGCTGGACCGGCCCAAACCACGGCGGCTTTCGGCGATCCCGGGCCTGCCGCCCTCGCTGCTGCGGCTGCCCAAGGGCTGCGCCTTCGGCGAGCGCTGCGCGCACAAGTTCGACGCCTGCGACGAGCGCCCGGAACTGCTGGCCAGGGCGGGCGAAGGGCACCTGGACGCCTGCTGGCTGGAACCGGAAACGAAGAAGCAGCTGCGGGAGACGACGATCCACCCCGAACTGATCGAGGAAGCCCCATGACCTCCCCGGACGGTGCGCAAGACAAGGACATCCCGGCGGCGGCCCAGGTCCCTGCCGAGCCTTCGGTGGACGGCGAGGCGCCGGTCGATACCACTGCGGTGGCCCTCGGGCTGGTCGAGAGTGTGCAGATCCATGAAGGCGACGTGCTGCTGCGGGCCGAGCACGTCGTCAAGTACTTCCCGATCAAGCGGGGCGTGCTGCTGCAGCACGAGGTGGCCCGGGTGCACGCGGTGGACGACGTGTCGCTCGAGCTGCGGGCGGGCGAGACCCTCGGCCTGGTCGGCGAGTCCGGCTGCGGCAAGTCCACACTGGCCCGCTGCATCGCCCGGCTGTACCCGCTGACCAGCGGGTCGATCGAGTTCGAGGGCCGGGATATCTCCCGGCTGTCCCGGCGCAGGCTGCGCCCGGTCCGCCGCGAGCTGCAGGTGGTGTTCCAGGACCCGTACGCCTCGCTCAACCCGCGCAAGCGGGTCGGCGCGATCATCTCCGACCCGCTGCGCATCCACAAGCGGGGCAGCAACAAGCAGATCAAGCAGCGGGTCGGTGAGCTGCTCAACCTCGTCGGCCTGTCGCCGGAGCACATCAACCGCTACCCGCACGAGTTCTCCGGCGGCCAGCGCCAGCGCATCGGCGTGGCCCGCGCGCTGGCCCTGCACCCGAAGCTGATCATCGCCGACGAGCCGGTCTCCGCCCTGGACGTCTCGATCCGCGCCCAGGTCATCAACCTGCTCGACGACCTGCAGGACGACCTGCAGCTGACGTACATCTTCATCGCGCACGACCTCGGTGTGGTCCGGCACGTCTCGGACCGGATCGCGGTCATGTACCTGGGCAAGATCGTCGAGATATCGCCGGCCGAGGAGCTCTACCAGCGGCCAGTGCACCCCTATACCGAGGCGCTGCTGTCGGCGGTGCCGATCCCGGACCCGGACCTGGCCACGGAGCGGGAACAGATCGTCCTCGAAGGCGACGTGCCCAGCCCGATCACCCCGCCGACCGGCTGCCGGTTTCACCCGCGCTGCCGCTACGCCACCGACATCTGCAAGACCGAAGAGCCGCCGCTGGTGGGCTACGGCCTGGATGGTCACATGGCCGCCTGCCACCACCCGCTCAACTCCGCCGCTCCCACCGCGTCGGCCAGCCCGGGTTCTGCGAACCCCGCCTCCGGCTGACCCACGCCGGGGTTGTCAGTCCGCTAGCGCCGCCGGAAGGTGCCGCCGTGGATGGGCCACTGGCAACTCATCCTGCCGGACAGCGTTCATAGGAATCCGGCGAGGCGGTAGAGCACGAGGGAGCCGGCGACGGCTACGTTCAGGCTGGCGCCGGTACCGATCATCGGGATCTCCACCGCCAGGTCCAGCAGGCCGAGCGCCTCGGCCGGGATGCCGGTCCCCTCGTTCCCGAGCACCGCGACGGTGTGCTGGCGCGCGGCGGGCAGGTCGGCCAGCCGGACGGCCTCGTCGGCGAGTTCGACACCGACGATGCACGAACCCGCCGACCGCTGCCTGGCGAGCCAGTCGCAGGCATCACGTCCGGTCCAGTGCACGCACGCCCGGTGGTGCAGGGTGTTGCCACGGGCCAGCGCCTCGGGCACCCAGGGCAGCCTCGGCACCGCCAGGCAGGCGCCGACCGCATCACAGGTGCGCAGCAGCGTCCCCAGGTTCGCGCCGTGCTGTGGCCACAGCGGCGCGGCGATCAGGTGATCCCAGCACCGGTGGCCGCGGGGGCGGCGCTGGCGGGCAAGCTCCCGGCGGGACCGGACCCGCACGCGCTGGCCACTCACCGCGCCGGGGGACACTCCATGACAGGGAAAGCGAACGAGATACCGCTCATCGGCAGGTGCTTCGCGGCGCACCCGGGCCATCACCAGAGGAACAGACCAGGCCAGGGTAACCGCACGGCAACGATTGCGGTAGACGCAGGCGCCGGTGGCTAGCATCGTGACGTGACTCCCGCCCAATTGGCCGATGCCGTCCACGCTGCCGCCGTGGCCGCACTTCCCGGCCTGGGCCTTGATCCGTCGGTGCTGCCCGAGACGGTGAGCGTGGAGCGACCCAGGCATCCCGAGCACGGCGACTACGCCTCGACCCTCGCCCTCCAGATCGCGACAAAGGCAGGCGTCCCGCCGCGCGACCTCGCGCAGGCGATCGCCGGCCGGCTCGGCGGGGACCCGGCGATCGCGAGCGTGGCGATCGCCGGCCCCGGGTTCCTGAATATCCGGCTGAGCCCGGCCGCGGCCGGGGCGATCGCGGGCGCAGTCATCGAGCAGGGCAGTGCCTACGGCCACGGGGCGGCGCTGGCCGGCCAGCGGGTGAACCTGGAGTTCGTCTCGGCCAATCCGACCGGTCCGCTGCACATCGGCGGGGTGCGCTGGGCCGCCGTCGGTGACGCGCTGGCCCGGCTGCTGCGTGCCGAGGGCGCCGACGTGACCACGGAGTACTACTTCAACGACGCCGGCGCGCAGATCGACCGGTTCGCCGGCTCGCTGCTCGCCGCCGCCCGGCACGAGCCGCCGCCCGCCGACGGCTACGCCGGCGAGTACATCTCCGAGATCGCCGGCACGCTGGTCAAGCAGCACCCGCAGGTGCTCGGCCTGCCGCGCCGGCAGGCGCTGGAGACCTTCAGGTCCGGCGGGATAGCGCTGATGTTCGACGAGATCAAGACGTCGCTCGCCGGCTTCGGCGTGCACTTCGACGTGTACTTCAACGAGAAGGACCTGCACGAACGCGGCGAGCTCGACGCGGCGCTGACCCGGCTCAGGCAGCTGGGCCACGTGTACGAGGCCGACGGCGCCACGTGGGTCGCTACCAGCGAGTTCGGCGACGACAAGGACCGCGTCTACATCCGCGGCAACGGCGAGTTCACCTACTTCGCCGCCGACTGCGCCTACTACCTGGACAAGCGCGCCCGGGGCTTCGGCAAGGTCATCATCCTGCTGGGCGGCGACCACCACGGCTACATCGGCCGGATGCGGGCGGTGGCCGCCTGCTTCGGTGACGACCCCGATCAGACGCTGGAGATCCTGATCGGGCAGCTGGTGAACCTGCTGCGCGACGGCCAGCCGCTGCGCATGTCCAAGCGCGCCGGAACGGTCGTCACGATCAGCGACATCGTGGACGCGATCGGGGTGGACGCCGCCCGGTACGCGCTGGCCAGGTACTCGCGGGACTCCACGATCGACCTTGACCTGGACCTGTGGACCCGGCGCAGCAACGACAACCCGGTCTACTACGTGCAGTACGCGCACGCCAGGATCTCGTCCCTGCTGCGGAATGCGGCCCAGGCCGGGATCACCCGCGGCGACCGGTACGACCCGGCTCTGCTGACCCATGACCGCGAGAACGACCTGCTGAAGGCGCTGGCCGAGTTCCCCGCGGTCGTCGCCACCGCGGCCGAGTTGCGGCAGCCACACCGGGTGGCCCGGTACCTGGAGGACCTGTCCGGCACCTACCACCGGTTCTATGACGCCTGCCGGGTCCTGCCCCGCGACGGTGGCCCGCTCGGCGAGACCGGCCGGGCACGGCTGTGGCTGGCCGAGGCTACCCGGGTCGTCCTCGCCAACGGCCTCGGCCTGCTCGGCGTCACCGCCCCCGACCGCCTGTAGCCGCCGGGCCTGTGCCAGCGGCCGGGGCCGCCAGGTCAGGGCTCGAGGTCCAGCAGCGCTCTTCCGCTGGCAAAATCCGCGGGCACCGAGACCTGGTCGTGCGCGATGAGCCAGTTGCCGTCGATCTTCCGGCAGCCGGCCGTGTACCGGACCCAGGGACCGATCCTGGCCCCGTTCTCCGACGTGCCGCTGAACCGGTTGAAGCTGTGCGCGAACGCCACGTCATCGCCCACGGTGATTGTGAGGTCGCGGATCTCGTAACCGAGCGGAGGCTGGAACACCGTAAAGGCGGTTTCCCAGTTTTTCACTTTGGCCTGTGCCCCCACGGTCTGCAGCGGCGGGCCGCCGACGTCGAATGACACCATGTTCGGAGCGAAACACGCCTTCAGGCGCTCGAAATCCATGACGCGGATCGCCTCGGCCAGCCTGCCGATCAGCTGCCGGATGCTGGCTTCGTCAGCCGCGCGTGATGCAGCCATGATTAACCCTCCATTGTTATGACGTGCCAGGGACAGCGGTTTGGCCCTCACCCGTACGACAAGGCAGCCCCCCAGGATGTGAGGCGGCACGCGGGCCTGGACCCTGGCAGGCTATGGGCGATGGGCGATCAGGCGGAGTGGACGGCGCGGTTCGAGCGGAGCTTCACCGGCCCCGCCTCGGCGGTGCGGGCGCGCATCTGGCAGCAGGTGTACGGGCCGGAGTACCCCAGCTGGGCCGACCCGTTCAGCTATGTCAGCGTGACCGAGCTGCGGCGCTTCGCCAGCGAGCTGCATGTGGCGCCCGGCCAGTGCCTGGCCGATATCGGCTGTGGCCGCGGCGGCCCGGGGCTGTGGGTAGCCGCGGCGACCGGCGCTCATCTCGCCGGTGTCGATGCCGACGACGCGCCGCTGGCCGCCGCCCGGCGCCGGGCGGCCCAGGCCGGAATGGACGGCCGGGCCGGCTTCCGCCTGGGGAGCTTCAGCGACACCGGATTGCCCGGCGGATGCGCCCAGGCCGTGATGAGCATCGACGCCCTGCTGTTCGCACCCAGCAAGCCGGCCGCCGCCGCCGAACTGGCCCGGATTCTCGCTCCCGGCGGCCGGCTGGTGCTGACCAGCTGGGACTACCACAGCCAGCCTGCCGGCCGCCCGCCCCAGGTCAGCGACCACCGTCCGCTGCTCGGCCAGGCCGGTTTCGACATCCTCGGCTATCACGAAACCGACGCCTGGCGTGACCGGCAGCAGCGAACCGGCCAGGCGCTGCTCGCCGCCGCCACGGAACTGGCTGCCGAGTCCGGCGGCACCGCCGCGCAGCGACGGGCGGGTATCGCCGAGATGAACGCCACCCTGGCCACCATGACCCGCCGCGTGCTCGTGATCGCCCAGCGACGCTCAGCAGCTCAAGGGTGATGGCCGGGCTGACTACGGCCACGCGAAGCCGTCAAGGCAATATTTTCATGATGAACGGCTTACGCCTGGCGGCGGCGCGTGGCCTCGGTCAGCAGGCGCAGGTCAACCGCATGATCAGGGTCGGCGAACGGTGTGCCGGGCGCGCTGACGTCGAACCGGCCGCTGTCCGGAACGTAGTCGCGGCCGCGGGCGACGACGCGCCGGAGGCGGCCGAGTGCCCCGATGTCCGTCAGCGGATCCCCCTCCACCACGATGAGGTCGGCGTCGTAGCCGGCCGCGAGGCGGCCGGTCGTCCCGCCCACGCCGAGCGCCGCGGCGGCGTCGGTAGTGGCCATCGCCAGCACCTGCGCCGGTGAGAAGCCCAGCGTGACCAGATGCCGGAGGCCGCCCAGGTACTGGTGGTGCGGGGTGTTGTCGATGCCGGCGTCGGTGCCCGCGATCAGCCGCACGCCCATGTCGTGCATCGGCCGGGCGAACTGGCCCATCTCGATGCCGGTCAGCTCGGCGACGTACGGCGCGTTCACGTTGACGGTGGGGCAGACGATCGTGCCCTGCCCGGACATCTGCGCGGCCAGGGCCTCGTCGAAACGGCGTTCGTTGGTCTCGGTGACGAATGAGCAGTGCTCGACCGTGGCCACCTTGGCCGCCACCGCGCGGCGGATGCCTTCGATGCCGTGCGCGTGCGCCGCGACCGGCTTGTCCACCCGCGCCGCCTCCTGCACGATCACCGCCAGCTGCGCCGTGCTGAACTGCGCGTACCATGGCGCCGAGCCGCGGGTCATGAAGCCGCCGGTGGACATCACCTTGATCAGGTCGGCGCCGTTCTTGTGGTGGGTGCGGACCAGGCGGCGCAGGTCGTCCTCGCTGTCGGCCTC